>CBDDIZ010000038.1:0-374440 GCA_965229305.1 Bryobacteraceae bacterium
TCGAGAGCCGCCGTGAAGGCGTTGTCGTCCGCGTAGTGATGGTCGCAAGGCATGATGGCGACCAGGGCCTCGCGGTCCAGCCGCGCGATGCTCA
This sequence comes from Bryobacteraceae bacterium, assembly GCA_965229305.1. Lineage (GTDB taxonomy): Bacteria > Acidobacteriota > Terriglobia > Bryobacterales > Bryobacteraceae > JALHNI01. Next base: position 95 of record CBDDIZ010000038.1, read on the forward strand.
GCAGACTATGGAGGATCGGCGGCGTGGTGCCCTTGTTCGAGGGCTGCACCACACGTTGCGAAGGCTGTAGTGAGGCCTCCTGACGGTAGAACGGTTCGTGATGCCGGCTGAGGTAGAAGAGCAAATGGTGGTCCGGAATGGTGCGCGCGCGCGCGCCGGGCGGGTCTGTTCGAGGCAAAGTGTCGCGGGGTGACGAAGCGGGCAGAATTGTTTCGGCCGGTCATCACCGGAGATGAGGCGGGTGAGAGCCTGCAGGCGGGTGCCATCACCCCCGGCGAGGATCACGCCCCAGCGGCCCGGTGGCGGGCTGGCTGGCGGGGGGATGGGGGCCGCCGCCTTCCCGCCCCGGGCCCACCGAAGGAGCCGAGACAGAAATGGGAGGACTGACGTTGCTCGTTCGGCATGGGGCATCCTTGAGACGGCTCGACGGCCGCCTTAGGCTTTCGCGGCGGTGGCCGCCGGCTGGGACTGGATCGGAATCTGGCGACTCTTCGGTTCGGCAGCGGCCACCGGCACGGTGACCTTCAACAACCCATCCTGCAGTTCGGCTTTCACCTGGTCCGTATTCGCGCCTTCCGGCAAAGTGACCGCGCGATAGAAGTCGCCATAGCTGCGCTCCACGCGACGATAGCCTTGCTGGTCTTCGGTATGCTCCAACTTGCGCTCGCCATGAATGAAGAGCGTGTTGTCGGTCACTTCGACTTTCACGTCGTCCTTCTTCACGCCGGGCAGTTCTGCGGTGACGAGGAGGTTGCCGTCGACGCGCTGGACGTCGATGGCCGGCGACCACTTCCCGAGCATGGTCTCCGAGCCGGCGGCGCCGACGCCGCTGGCGAGCCGGTCCAGTTCGCCGGCAAACTCACGCATCAAGGCGAACGGGCTCAGCGCGAGCATCCGGCCGAAGGGGACCAGGGTGGGATGGGGGTCGATGGCGCGCGGGGTGACGGCCTGCTTGTTGCTGACTTTCACGTCGGACATGTCTCTACTCCTTTGCGTTTTGTCTCACGAGGGGGCGACCGGCGGCCGAAGCCGCGGGCGTTGCGGGGCCAATGTTGAGCCTGACGGGAGGCACGCGCGGTGAGCAACGGCCAGCCTCCGTTCGGCTGACAGCCGACTGGGCCCGACCGGCTTTCTGGCGATCCGCCTCCTCCGAAAAAGAGCGAATGCGGCCAGACCTGCTCTCCACTGGCGCCTCCCGTTGCCCGTTCCACATTCGTTGTTGCGACGTGGTGTGGGGGAACCTGATGAGCCCAGCCTACTGCTTAAGTCGAACGGGAGAAACTAGGATTAGTACTAGGTGGCGGGCCACGGGGAGACCGACTGAACTAGGCTTGCAGCCATGCAACGGCGTCGGACTCGTTCTCGAAGGTGACCAGGAGGCCGGAAAGTCGTGTGGCTTCGAGCAGGCGCAGGACGCGCGCCGGCGGCCGGACCAGCCCGAGTCGGCAGCCCTCTTGACCGGCCGTGGTGTAAAGGATCACCAACTCGCCGAGTCCGGCGCTATCGATGTCGTCCACCTGGGCGAGATCGAGCAAGACGCCCGCGGGTTTCTGCGACGTGAGCAGCGCGGTGACCTGGCGCCCGAACTCGAGCAGGCGCGGGCCCAGCGTCAAGGGACCGCTGAGGCGGAAGGAGACGGGGTCAGTTGCCGAAGTCAGCGTAAAGTCGAGAGCCATGTTACTTCTTCAGTGCCTCGCGCAGGCCTAAGTTCCGCACTAAGCGCAGCAGGTAATTGGGGTGTAAGCCGAGTAACTTGGCCGCGCCTTTGTAATCGCCGCCGGCTTGCTGATAGGCGCGCAGGATGCTTTCGCGTTTAGCATCGGTGACGGTGGACTGGAAGGCGCCGAGTTCGTCGCGCGAAGCCGACTCCCAAAGGCACTCGGGCAGGTCCGTGGGGAGCACGAAGTCGCCATCGCCGAGCACGACGGCTTGCTCCATAGCGTTCTCGAGCTCACGGACATTCCCCGGCCACGCATAAGTCTGCAGGCAGCGCAGAGCTTCCGGCGAGAGACGCTTGGCGTTGCCGCCGAAGCGAAGCAGGAAGTGGGCGGCGAGGTCCGGGATGTCTTCCACGCGCTCCCGAAGCGGCGGCGTCTGCAGGGTGACGACGTTCAACCGGTGATAGAGATCGAGCCGAAAGCCGCCTTCGCGCGACGCTTTGGCAAGGTCGCGATTGGTGGCGGCAACGACACGCAAATTCACGCGCACGGCCTTGGTCGCCCCGACGCGCTCAAACTCACGTTCCTGCAGGACGCGGAGTAACTTCGCCTGTAAGGGCAAGGCTAAGTCGCCGATTTCGTCGAGAAACAGCGTGCCGCCCTCGGCCATTTCCAGTTTGCCCTTCTTCAGTGAGCCCGCTCCGGTGAAGGCGCCTTTTTCGTGGCCGAACAACTCGCTTTCCAGGAGCGCATCGGCAATCGCGGCACAGTTGATGGCGACGAAGGGAGCGTCAGCCCGCGGACTGCCGCGATGGAGCAGCCGCGCCACCAACTCTTTGCCCGTCCCGCTTTCGCCTTGAATCAACACGGTGGTCTCGCGCGGCGCGAGCTTCTCCACCCGCTCCAGCAGCTTGCGGACCACCGCACTGTGACCGATGATGCCGCCGTTGCCAAACAGGCGCTGCTCGAGCACGGCGCGTTCGTCGCGAAGGGTTTCCACTTCGCGCACGCTATCGATGGCGACCGACGCGAGGCTGGCGACGGCGCTCAATGTCGCCATGGCATCGGGAGGCGTATCGCGCAGTAGGAGGGCGCCGCAAAGTGCGCCGCTCGAGTAAATGGGCACGGCAACGAGGCCGTCGCGGTCGTAAGGGCCTTCGGCGGTGAGGTGCTCCCAGAGGGCGACCGGACGGTCCGCCAGGTCCTGGGCGGCCGTTAAGAAGACCGGCTCGAGTTCGTCCGGGCTGGTGGCCAGGATGACGCGGCCGGCCCCGAAGGGGACGAAGTCTCCCAGCAGGCCGAGCAGTTGCTGGGCCACTTGCTGGCGCCGTCCAGAGTCGCGCACACCGGCTAAGGCGCGAAAGAGGAACACCAGCACCGAGGCGTTCAGGAGGATCGAGGCTGGGCTGGCGGCAGTGGTCATAGACCGGTTTGGGGCTTAGGACATTATGCACCGCGGCCGAGCCGTGCGGTGACTATCCAAAAAGATAATGCCGTTATCTGAAGGCTTCTACCGGGCGGGCACAGCCACGGATTCTAAAGGTATTTTGCTTTGGCCCGGCGATTGCATTCGCTGGCGGCCATGTCACTCACCATCAGGAAACGAAACGAAGGGCAGGTGGAGATTCTGGGACTGGAGGGCCGCCTGATCCTGGGCGAAACCAGTCAACTGCGGCAACACGTGGGCGCGGCGCTGGAGCGAAAGTCCGATGTATTGCTGGACCTCTCCGACCTCACTTATATGGATAGCGCCGGATTGGGAGAAATCGTCAGCGCGCTGGCCTCGGCGTCCGCCCAGGGGCGCCGCATGAAGCTACTGCGGCCACAGAAACGCATGGTGGACCTGCTGCAGATCACCAAGCTCTACACGACGTTCGAAGTCTTCGAAGAAGAAGCGGCCGCGCTCGATAGTTATGCGGGATGAGAACGTCAAGGTGAGAGATACTACACCAATGCCGGAAACCTGGGGTAAGCGATGATGGCCGAGCCGATCGCGGCCAGGACGGAGACGGCCGGGCCCATCGTCACCGAACTGCGCCTGCCCACGCGCCTGGGATTCGAAAAGGTGGCCATGAATACCGCCGCCAGCGTCGCCGAGATGATGGGCTTTTCCGGCGATCGCATTGAGGACTTAAAGACGGCGGTGTCGGAAGCGTGCATCAACGCGATCGAGCACGGCAATCAGTTGAACGAACTGCTGCGCGTGGTGGTGACGCTCTCCATGGGCGACGAGTCGCTCGAGGTGAAGATCCGCGACCACGGCCCCGGCGTGCAGGCGGAGATGCACGTGCCGGATATCGACCGTAAGATGCTGGGCGAAGAAGATCCACGCGGCATGGGGATGTTTCTCATTCAGGCGCTGGTGGATGAAGTGGAGTACGTCAGCGAGAATACCGGCGGCAGCTACGCCCGGCTGGTGATTCATTTACATACACAGAGAGAAGGCAAGACATGGTGATGCCCACGAAGACGAAGGTGGAACAGAGCGGCGAGATCGCGGTGATGCGCTTTGAGGGCGACATTACCAGCGCCTCGGAGGAAGCCGTCCTGGGACAATACAAGTCGCTGGCGGCGGGGACGACGAAAATCTTACTCGACTTCACGAAGGTGCCCTATTTGAACTCGAGCGGCATCGCCCTGGTGATCCAGTTACTGATGGCCGCGAGTAAGCTTTCGCAGCGGGTGGTGTGTTTCGGCCTTTCGGCGCATTTCGTGAAGGTATTCACGATGCTCGGCCTGGCGAAGTACACTTCGCTGCACGCCGACGAAGCCGCGGCCCGCACGGCTGTTCAGTAGCCAGACCGGAACGAACAATGAGAGTCCTGCTGCTGTGGACGGTGTTGGCGAGCACGGCGCACGGGCAGCCGCTCCTCGACGCCAAGGTGGCCCGCGGCGACGACCTGCGGTGGGCGGACCCGGCGTGGGACGATTCACGCTGGCCGACCGTCCGGGAGCGGCAGTCGCACGTGGTGGAAGACTCGGCTTGGAACCGGCTGTGGCTGCGGATGCGCGTGCAGATTCCGCTGGGCGAGCCAGCGGTGGTGCTGGTGTACCGCTGTCCGTGCGAAGTGTTTCTGAATGGCGTCAAGCTGGGCGGTACGGGCAACCTGGACGAAACGCGGCCCGCCACCGTGCGAGGCTTGCGGGCGTTTGATGTGCCCGCGGCCATGCGGGCGGGCACCGGACTGTTGGCGGTGCGGGCGTACTATCCGCCGGGACGCGACCTGTCGGTGCCGTTCTGGGCCGCGCGGCTAGCCGTTCGGGTGGAGCCGCGGAGCCGCCTGCTGGCTGCGGGCGACGAAGTTCGCGCGCAGGACGACGTCTACCCGCTTCGCATCCTGCTCTACAGCGTCACGCTTGGCGGTATGGTCGTCGCGCTCATCTCCGCCCGTCGCGATTCAACCGTACTGGCGTTGATCGTCTATATCGCGATGGCGTTGGCCAGCACAATCATCGGTTGGTCGACGAGCGGCGAGCAATCGATCACCAACATCGGGGTGCTCCTGTTCATCGCCTGGCTCAATCTACCGCTGCACTACGTGCTTTGGCGGTTCGCCGGTGCTTTGCCTTGGAGCATTGCCGGTGCCTACGGAGTGGCGATGCTACTTCGACTGCCGCTCTGCATCGCCTACCTCCTGGCGCAAGCCCCTTGGTGGACCCCGATGAGCCTGCAACTCTATCGGCTCGGCTACGTGCTCCTATTGGCGTTGGCCTTCGGGGCGGTGGTCCGAGGATGGAGGCGCGGCGCGCCCATTGTCCTGTTGCTGGCGGGATTCTCCGCGATATTCCTTGGCATTTTGGGACGAGTCACCGCCGGGGCGCCTTTGGCGGGGAGAGGGACAGTGGATACCCTCGCTTCGATCCTCTTTACGACCATGGCCACGGCGCACGTGTTGCGGGAAACACGCTTGCGACGGAGCGAGGCGCAGCGGCTGCGAACGGAACTGGAGTCGGCCCAGACCGTCCAGGCCTTGCTCTTGAGCCAGCAACTGCCGCTGGGAGTGGACGCGGTGTACATGCCGGCCAGTGAGGTGGGCGGCGACTTCTATCAGGCATTCGACACGCCGTCCGGGCGGCTGGTGGTGACGGGCGATGTTTCGGGCAAAGGCTTACAAGCGGCCATGCGGGTATCGACGATCATCGGGGCCTTGCGCAATCGACGCTCCGATTCCCCGGGCGCGGTGCTGGGAGAACTGAATCGCGTGCTGGCGGGCGGCCGGGGCTTCACCACTTGCTGCTGCGCGTTGTTCCCCTCGCACGGGCCGCCGCGCGTGGCCAACGCGGGGCATCCGGCGCCTTACGCCGACGGGCGCGAGGTGGCATTACCGGCGGCGTTGCCGCTCGGCATTGAGCCGGAAGCCGCGTACGACGAATGCGAACTGCCGGGCGAGTGGGTGACGCTGGTGTCCGACGGAGTGGTCGAGGCGGCGTCGGCCCGGGGCGAGTTGTTTGGCTTTGAGCGGACGGAAGCGCTGAGCGGACGGTCCGCACGGGAGTTGGCCGAGGCGGCGCGGGCCTGGGGTCAGAACGACGACATCACCGTGGTCACGGTACGGAGGTCCGCTTGAGATTCCTCCTCCTGCCGCTCATCGCCGGTGCCCTGATGGGCCAGACCATCGAGGTGAAGAGCCTCTTTCAGGCGGCGCCCCTGGATGGCGAATGGAAATACCACGCCGGCGATAGTCCGAGTTTCGCCGCCCGCAATTTCGACGATGCCTCCTGGGCGGACCTCGCCATGCCGGGCACTCCGCCCATCGCGGCCGGCGCCGTCTGGTACCGCTTTCGAGTGGAACTGCCGGAGCCGTTGCCCGCCGAACCCCTGGCGATTCTTATCGCCCCCCTCAGCCCGGCTTACGAGATCTTCGTTAATGGACAACGCATCGGCGCCTTTGGCGACCCGCGCGCCGATCATCCCTGGGGCCAATGGATCCCGGACCTGGCCGCGTTTCGTCTCCCCGCGGGCCAGCGGCAACTGACCGTGGCGATCCGGAGTTGGGATGAATCTCGAGCCACCGCCGGCGCCCTCTACAATTTCTCCCTGTCCAGTTGGCTCGGCACTGCCGCAGCCATCGAGGGGAAAGCGCGTGAACTCGATTTCGAGCGACGGTGGACCAGCGTCGGGCAACTCATGATGCTGGCCGCCACCTGCGTAGCCGCTCTCTTCTTCCTCCTGATTCCCTTGTGGCGTCGCGATGCGCCGGAGTATTTCTGGTGCGGCTGGGTACTGCTCCTGGGCGTCGCCATGCGCATCTTCCAAGCCGCGCCGTGGACCCTCAACCAGCGCTCACTCGTACTGGTCCATATCCTCATCTTTCTCGCCGCGTTTCCTTACTTCCTCTCCTGGAGCCGGCTGTTCACCACCCTGTTTGCCCGCTCACTCTCCCGCCCGGCCCAGACGCTGGTCTGGCTTCTCTTGGGAGCCACGCTCCTGATGATGCTCCTCACCACCCTGCAATGGAGCCGACTGGGCTCGTTCATGCCGTTCTATTCCGTGCTGTTCCTGGTCATGATGACCTGGGTCTACCTGGACCTTGTCCGGAACACCAAAGGTGGTTCCGAGACCGCGTTGATGCACCTCGCCGTCATCGTCTTCATCGGAGGAAACCTCCTCTTCTTCGCGCTCCAGATCCTCCGCTGGACCGGCCTCGGCTCCTGGCAGGAAGGCGCCCAATGGCGCCAGATCCAGAAATACGGGCTCGACCTGCGCGCCGTCGGCATGCTGCTGTTCTCCTTCTCGATGGCGATCGTCCTCAACCGCCGTTCGGCCCGCCTGCTCGACGAGCGAACCCGTCTGAAGCAGGAACTCGCCGCGGCCGCCGAGACGCAGGCCCTCCTTCTCCCGGCCGAATCCGTCCGTGTCCCCGGCTTCGTCACCGAGGTCGCCTACCTGCCGGCTTCCGAAGTCGGCGGCGACTTCCACTACGCCCTCCCCGACGGGGACGCGCTCGTCGTCCTCGTCGGCGACGTCTCCGGCAAAGGTCTGCGCGCGGCGATGCTCGTCGCGGTCATCATCGGGGTTCTGCGGGACACCGCCGCCCGTCGCCCCGCCGCGATCCTCACCGCGCTCAACCACGCGCTCGTCGGCCAAACCCGTGGCGGCTTCGTCACTTGCTGCTGCGCCCGTTTCGCGCCAGATGGTCGCGTGACGCTTGCCAACGCCGGTCACCCTCCGCCGATCGTCGATCACCGGGAGTTGGAGATGCCCAGCCTGCCGCTGGGCGTGGCTCCCGATGCTGGGTTCGCGGACACGGCCATCGACGGCCAACTCTTCACCTTTGTCTCCGACGGCGTCGTTGAGGCCGAGAACGCCCAGCGCGAGCTTTTCGGCTTCGACCGTACCCGCGAGATCAGCGGCAAGTCGGCACAGGAGATCGCCGAAGCAGCCAAGGCTTGGGGTCAGAACGACGACATCACCGTCGTCACTGTCCGGAGGGCCGTTTGAGATTCCTCCTCCCGCTGCTCATCACCGGTGCCCTGATGGGGCAGACCATCGAGGTGAAGAGCCTCTTTCAGCCCGCCTCACTCAGCGGCAACTGGAAGCACCACGACGGCGACGACCCGCGGTGGGCCGCGCCGGACTTCGACGACTCCGCCTGGGCGAGCGAGCCGATGTCCGAAGCGGTCCGTTTGCCGCGAACCCAACGAGCCTGGTACCGCGTTCGCCTCGCGCTCCCGGAACCGATCCCTCAGGAACCGCTCAGCGTCCTGATCGGTGCCTTCGGGAATGCCTACGCCTACGAAGTCTTCATCAATGGCCGGCGCGTTGGTGCGGAGGGGAACCCCACGGGCGGCTTGTGGGAACTCCGCCTCCCCAGGGTCTCGACGTTCACCGTGCCCGGCCATCCTCGAGACCTGCTGATCGCTCTCCGACTCAATAGCGTGTTCGTCCCGTACTCCTCGGTCGCCGGACGGGGCCGTGACGAGTCCTGGATTGGCACGCGGACCGCCATCGCCAGTCGTGTCGAGGCTTGGCACGCAGGTCGAGTCCAACAAATGCTGCCGCTCCTGCTGATGGCGTCCGCCATTGCGATGTCAGCTCTTTTCTTCCTGCTGCTTCCGCTCTGGCGGCGCGACTCGCCGGAGTTCTTCTGGTTCGGATTGCTCCAACTCGCTGGTCTCCTCACCCGGGTGCCCGTAGCCTATCCGGAGGGCCTGGGCTTCACGCAGAGTTTCACCGTCTGCCTGGTCGTCATGTTCTCCGGTTGGGTGGTGCTCGTCGCCTGGTCCGCGTTGCTCCGGGCCCTCTTCTTTTCCGGGCCATCCCCGGGTGCTTGGCGGGTCACCCTGGTCGCCTGCCTGATCCAATGCTTGCCTCCAGCCGGATTGGTTCTCGGCGCTCCGACATCTGTCGCGTTATCGAGTGCAATGAACCTCGCCGTCACTCTCGCTACGGTGTTGGTTTACGTCGAACTCGGCTGGCGCCAGGCACATCCGCCCTTTCCGATGCCGGCCATCCATACGGCGATCTGCCTCTACCTGGTTTCGAGCATTGCCGCCTTCGCCGGCAATCTCGTCCTGCCGTCCGACACGGTCTATCTTTCCGGAGTCTTCACCCGCACGGCCACGCTATTGATCTTCTCCTTCGCCGTCGCCATCCTCCTCAATCAACGCTCGGCCAAGCTGCTGGGGGAAAGGCAGCGCTTGGGGCGCGAGATTGCGGCGGCGGCCAGCGTCCAGTCCCTGCTGCTGACGACCCATTCTGCCCAGACCGGCCCCTACGCCATCCATCCGGTGTATCTGCCCGCCGCCGAAGTAGGCGGTGACTTCTACCAGGTCCGCGAATGTGACGACGGTTCGCGCCTGGTTCTGGTGGGCGACGTCAGCGGCAAAGGTCTCGAAGCCGCCATGATGGCGTCGGTAGCCGTGGGCGCCTTCCGTTCGACGAATTCCCGCTCACCCGCCAAGATTCTCGCCACGCTGAACGTCGCCCTCACTGGCAACGGCCGGCCCGGATTCGTCACCTGCTGTTGCGCCCGGTTCGACGCCGATGGTGTCGTCACCCTCACGAACGCCGGCCACCCCGCGCCCTACGCCGATGGCCGCGAGCTCGAAGTGCCGCCCGGTCTTCCGCTCGGCATCGCGCCCGACGCCGCATACGCCGAGTCCACCGCCGTCGGCGACTATTTCACCTTCGTCTCTGACGGCGTTGTCGAAGCCGAGAACGCCCAACGCGAGCTTTTCGGCTTCGACCGTACCCGCGACATCTCCAAGATGTCCGCCCAGCACATCGCCGACGCAGCCCGAGCCTGGGGCCAGACCGACGACATCACCGTCGTCACCGTTCGGAGGACGTCATGAAGACGATCGTCCTGCTCTTGACGCTGGCCTCCGCCGCCCAGGCCATCGACCTCGCGGGCGAATGGCGCCATCACGCCGGCGACAACCCGCGTTGGGCCGCCCCGGACTTCGACGACAGTAGCTGGGCCATTGTCACCATGCCCCTCGCCCCGCGGCGCAGCGGTCGTTATTGGATCCGCCGCCAGTTCCAGCTCACCGAGCCGATCGCCTCGCCGGCCATCGCGTTGGGCCGCTTCGCCCGGTGTTACGAGGTCTACCTCAACGGGGTGAGAGCCGTCACTACCTGCCCGGAGGTGAAGACCGCCTACTTCCCACCGCGCTGGTTCCGGTTGACCAAGGACGCGTTGCCGGCCGGCTCCACCATCACGCTGGCCCTGCGCGTCGATGACGACACCCTACCCCTGGGCTTCCTGCGGGCCTTCGGCGACGATGGCCCCTACTTCCTAGGAACTTGGCGGGAGGCAGTCGCTGCCGGGGAGTTGGCGGCGTTGCAACGGCGGCACTCGATTATCCCCACTTGGCTCGCGACGAACCTGCAACTCGTGTTCGCCGCCTTACTCTTTCTTTACTGGCTCATCGGCGGGCGGCGCCCCGAGTTTCTCCGGTTCGCCGGGTTCCTGATGGGCGCGGGCCTGTTTAATGTCCTGCAACTGGTCTCGGCGTATCAGGAGATCGACCGCCGCTGGTGCCTGCTCTTTCTCATTGCCGGTTATGGTTGCTTGGGAAGTTCGCTGGCCGCTCTTTCCGGGCGAGGCGCCGGCGTGGCTTGGGCCACGGCGGGCGCCTCCGCGGTGCTGATGATTTCCGACCTCACGCGGTTTTCAGGGTTCGTCTCCGGAGCGATTCTGCTGGCGCCGTTGCTGCCGACCGCCGCGTGGGCCGGCCAAGTCGCCTGGCGGAAAGCGCCCTTCCGCAAAGTGGCCTCGTTGGTGCTTCTGTATGTGGCTTTCGCGCTCAACACCGTGCCCGAAGGGCTAGTCCCAGGTTGGCCGGTTCCCTCGGCCATCAACGCCGGACTCTTCCAGGTCTATCTCGCCACCTGGATTAGTGCGGCATTCGGACTGGCCGTCGGCCTGCTGATGATTCAGAACGCGGTCCGCGAACGTCGCGAGCAAGCCCGCCTCGCCCAGGAAATGGAGGCCGCGCGCAGCGTTCAGCAATTCCTGATTCCCGCGGCGGCGGCCCCCGGGATCGACGCCGTCTATCTGCCGGCCACGGAAGTCGGCGGCGACTTCTGGCATCTCCTTGACGGCCACCTACTCGTCGTCGGTGACGTCAGCGGCAAGGGCCTGAAGGCCGCGATGGTGGTGTCGCTGATCACCGGCATGCTCGACCGTCGCCATAGCGATTCGCCCGCCGCGATACTGGCCGAACTCAACCGCGCCTTGCACGCCCGGTTGGACGGCGCCTTCGTCACCTGCTGCGTCACGCGTCTCGACAACGATGGCCAAGTCACCCTTGCCTCTGCCGGACATCCGTCCCCCTATATCGACGGTCGCGAAATCGAGCTCACGGGCGGACTGCCGCTCGGCATCCTTCCCGACGCCTCCTACGACGAAACCGTCCTCACCTTCGGGCATCAACTCACGCTCGTCTCCGACGGCGTCGTCGAAGCCGAGAACACCCAACGCGAACTCTTCGGCTTCGACCGTACCCGCGAGATCTCCACGATGTCTGCCCAGCACATCGCCGACGCCGCCCAAGCCTGGGGCCAAACCGACGACATCACCGTCGTCACCGTCCGGAGGACGTCGTGAAGCTCATCGCCTTCGCGGTTATCGCGCTGGCGGCCCGCGCGCAAACGCTCGTCATAAACAACCTGCAGGATCCCGTACGACTCGACGGAACCTGGAAAGTCCAAGCCGACGACGATCCCCGCTTCGCCCTGCCGGAATTTGACGACTCTACCTGGCCAGGCATCCGGCTGCCCGGCGCCGGACCCACCCTCGGGTCGGGCGCCCGCTGGCTCCGCATTCATGTCGAACTACCCCAGCCGCTGCCGACCTCCGGACTCTCCCTTTTGCTCGGGCCGATTGGCAACGCCTACGATCTCTTCGTCAACGGCGAGCGCATCGGCACCTTCGGCGACCCGCGCGCCACTGGCGGCTGGGGCCAACGCGTCGGTTCCTTCGCCACTTTTCCTCTGCCTCAGGCCACGCCGAAGCTGACGATCGCCATTCGCACCTGGCAAATCGGCAAGAGTGTCTTCCTCCCCGATTTTCAGGAAAGCGTCTGGCTGGGCACGCAGCAGACCATTGCGGCCAAAGCCAACGAGCGAAGGCTCGATCGCCGCTGGCAAACCCTCAGCACCATCGCGTCGCTCACCGCCACGGTCGTCGCCGGCTTATTCTTTTTGGCCGTGCCGCTGTGGCGGGTCGATGCGCCGGAGTACTTCTGGTGCGGACTGGTGCTGGTGCTGGCCAGCGTCCTGCGCGCGCCGCAAGCGCTGCCCTGGATGGTGGAGTCAGGCTTCGACGGCACGGGAGGTTTGGTCCTGCCCCTCACCGCGTTTCTGTTTCTGATCACGGCTGCGTATCTGGCGAGTTGGGAGCGCCTCTTCAGCACGCTCTTCGGGGCCGTGCCCTCCCGGATGGCCACCTCGCTCGTTTGGGTCTCGAATCTCAGCAGCCTGGCGCTTGGCGCGCTCTGTCTCGCTCGCTGGGAGATCGTCGGGCAGTTGGGCTCCTTCTACATCGCCTTCTTTCTCATCGCGCTGGGCGTCACGTACGTCGATGTGGCCCGGCGCGGCGCTCCACTGCGGGAGGCTCCGGTGATGCATGCTGGCGTCGCCCTGTACTTCGCCGCTAACGTGATCTTTTACGCCCTGGCGATCACCCGCTGGGACAGTTTTGCCCCACTAGACGATACCGCCCGGATCCAGTCTTTCTCGATTGAGGCGAGGTCCTGGGGACTGTTACTCTTTGCCGGAACGATGGCGGGCGTCCTGAATCGGCGGTCTGCTCGCGTGTTGCTCGAACAACAACGGTTGCAACAGGAACTCGCGGCGGCGGCCGAAATGCAGGCCCTGCTGATGCCCGCGGACACAGTTCCCGCCCCAGGCTTCGAGACGGACGCTGCGTACCTACCGGCGTCGGAAGTGGGCGGCGACTTCCATTACACACTCCGCGACGGGGAGGCGCTCATCGTGGTCGTCGGCGACGTCTCGGGTAAGGGCCTGCGCGCCGCCATGCTGGTCGCCGTCGTGTCCGGGATCCTTCGCGAAACCCGGGAGCGCCACCCCGCGGCCCTTCTCGCCGCCCTCAACCGTGCCGTCGCCGGCCAGACCCGCGGCGGCTTCATCACCTGCTGCTGCGCTCGCTTCGACGCCAACGGAGTCGTCACTCTGGCCAATGCCGGACACCTCGCCCCTTACGCCGACGGCCTCGAAGCCGGGGTCGAAGCCGGCCTCCCCCTCGGGCTTGACCCCAGCACCGCCTATCCCGAAACCACCGCTCTCGCGTCCCGCTTCACCTTTGTCTCGGACGGCGTCGTCGAAGCCGAAAACGCTCAACGCGAACTCTTCGGCTTCGACCGTACCCGCGAGATCTCCACGATGTCTGCCCAGCACATCGCCCGCACCGCCCAAGCCTGGGGCCAGACCGACGACATCACCGTCGTCACCGTCCGCCCGCAACGGTAGCCCGCGCGTTACCCTGAGAACGATCATGCTCCGCATGCCTCTGGTTCTCGGGACCATCGCGGCCCTGGCTGTCACCGGCGTCGCCCAGGAACTGCCGCCCAAAACTAGCCCAGGAACGCACCGGCTTGCGGCGCGCCCACCATCAGCGGGCAGATGCTCTCTCCGTCCGGCCGCCCCGCGCCCGGCGTCCTGGTCCAGTTGATTGCTTCGGGCCGGGAGCAAATGCCCTCCTACCAAACCACTACCGGCGGCGATGGACGCTTCACGTTGCTCCAGGTGGAGACCTACGCGCCAGCCGTTCTCGTCTGGTTCAAACCGGGCGAATGGAGCATGGGAACCACCTCGGTGCCGGACCATGGCAGCGACGACATCGATCTCGGCCCGCTTCAGTTGCAGCCGGACACCATCTTCCGCGTCGCCTTCGAACTGGTGGGTGGAGCACCGCTTGGCCCCAGCGCTTTCGGCCCTGGGGTGAAGCTCATCGGAACGAGCGACCGTGACTCGCCTGCCATCAGCGAGACGATCTGGGGCGAGCCTGTCCCTGCGCCCCGGCTCACTCGAACGCGGCACCTGGGAGGTCAACCTGGTCACCGGCAATGAGTCCGAAACCTACCGCGCACCTTTCGCCGGCACCGGTGGCCGACCGAATCGCCAGTTCACCTTTCGGCTCCTGCGCGACACCGTCCGCCGCGTGAACGAATGGTCGCGCGAAGGTCGCATGGTGGTCATCGAATCCGAAGCTGTCCCGCTCCAGGTGCTGCGCGGGTACACGTTCGCCGGCAAGGTCACCGCGCCGGATGGCTCACCCGTCGCGGGCGCTCTCCTCTCCGACTCGGAGCTTCCGCTCGGCGACCGCCCCCGGCATTGGACCTGGACCGCCGTCAACGGCGAGTTCCACCTCCCCATCACCGACACCAACTGCCACCCTCCTAGCGTGGTCTTTGGCTCTGGAAGCTTTTGGCCAAGCGACTTTTCCACGGCCAACCCCACGCCCTGCGAAGGCACGTCCACCTCACCCCAACAGATCCGCATGCTCTCGTCCACCCAACTGCTGCTGGAGGTCACCGGCCTCGCTCCCAGCGCCGTCAACGCCGCCTGGTGGCATCCCGGTTTCGGTTGGCGGCCCTTTTCTTCGCTCACTCCTGTACTCCCCGGGCGCCTTGGCGGCTACCCCACGGTTCGGGTCACCGCCGCCGGCTACCTCCCCTTGGCTCGCGAGCTGAAGCTGCCCTTCCCGCAACCCGATGCCGCACCGCCGGCCCGGTGGCCGCTCTCTTTCACCTTCGATTCCAACACCCGCCGAACGCTCACCGTCCGCAGCAGCGGTGGCCCGGTTCGCGGCGCGCGCGTGGAACTGGAAGCGGTTGTCGACCTCCGCACCGATCAGCGCCAGTACCTCGAAAGCTATTCGCTGCCCGAAAGCGGCGACCTCACTTTGCAAGGCGGTGCCGGCGAACGGATCGAGGCGTTCGTCTATGCCGCCGGCTATGAGCCGCGGCGCGCCATGTGGAACCCCGGTCAGCCGCTGATAATCGATCTCCCGCCGCGCGATGCCAGCCTCTCGTTCCCCGCCGGGGGACCGGCCACGGCTGCCCGCATCCGTCTCGCTGGCTCGTCCAGCCCCGTCCGCACTGCCCGCCTTCTGCTTGATCGACCCACCCGGCTCGCCGTGGCCGCAGGCACCTTCGACGTCAACTGCTTCGCTGCCTCCGGCGATCCTATCGGCTACCAACGAGTTACCGTCACTGCCGGCGCCGACACCCGCCTCGATTGCACCGTCGATCAACGGCCCCGCGTTACCGTCCGGCTCCCGCAAGCCGGTTGGCGCGCCGGCCTCCGCGAACTCTCACCCCGCCTCAAGCCTCAGTGGTGGAACACCGCTTCCGCACCTCCGCCACCAAGGAAGTCTTCGACCAGCCCGCCAGCGAACAGGCGACGTCGCCCGCGAGTTCGTCTTTCGGGCAAGCCATGCGGGCAAGTTTCTCGTCGAAGTCGCACCGCGATTTCCGGAGCGCCGCACGCTCTTCCGCGAGATTGACCTCGCGCCCGGCGCCCACGTGATTCTCCACGTCCCGGCCGGGCAAGGCTCACTCAATGCCGGCATGCGCACCTATCTGCCGGACCTCGATCGAGCCGACCATGGCATCGCCGGCCCGCGGATCCTGCTGCTCGCCGACGCCCCGGAGCAGTGGTCGGTCGTCGAAGACCTGCCGCTTCCGACGCCCACCCCGGGGAACGTCGCTCGCCGCTTTATCCTCGAGACGCTGCCCGCCGGCGCGTACCATGTACACCAACACCTCACCGGCCTCACCAGTACCGTTGAAGGTGTGCGGCGCAACCGGCCGACTTACGCTTGGGGCGGCATCCCGGTCGTCATCCCCGCCACGGGCACCAAGTCAATGCCGGACTTCAGCGACTTCGCCCCCGGCTCCTTGCGAGTCCGCCTCACCGACGCCCAAGGACGCCCAGTCGAACACGCCACCGTGCGCCTGCTCGACCGCCTCTGGGAGAGCGCGCGGCAATATCCCACCACTCTCGAACAGCCCTCCGACGAGATCCCTCCTCCCCCGGCGGTCCGCGTCCAAGGCGGCCAAGCGACGCTGCCGGATGTCCGCAGCGGACAGCTCGAACTCTTCGTCGAACTGGACTCGGGACCCGTCTATCGCTTCTCCGTCACCGCCTCACGGCGCGAAACGCTAACTCTGGTCATCCCCACTTCCCACTAAGTCACTCCCAGCCCTGTTAGTTTAGAATCTAAGTCCGCGAGTCAGCGTTGCCATGAAAGCCAAGCTCGAACTCTCACGCTCCCAGATCCTCAACTTCCGCCGCCTCGCCGGCGGACTGAATCAACGCCTCCCCGTCGGCCCGAAGTCACTCCGCCAAGCCGCTTGGGCTGGCCTCCAGGACTCCGTCCCCCGCGCCGCCTTGCTCTCTCTCCACGCTCGCGTCGCCGACACTCCCGCATGGCTGGGAGCATCCTTCACTCGTCCAACTCTGGGGACCCCGCTTCAACGACTATGTCATCGCCGCCGCCGACCTCGCCGTCTTCTCCCTCGGACGTCTGCCGCTCACCGCTCAAGGTCACCGCCGCGCTTACGAGACGGCCGAGAGCTTGCATGCCTATCTCGCCGGGCCGCCGTCTGCCCTTCGGCGAAGCCGGACGCGGCTTAGGCGTGAACCACAACAGCCTCCGCTATGCGGCCGCCACCGGCACGGTCCTGCTGCGTTGGGACGGCGCCCGTCAACCTCACATCTGGACCACCGAAGCGCCCACCCTCGCCCCCGCGGATGCCAGGCTCGAGTTAGCCCGCCGCTATCTGCATATCCTCGGTCCGGGCACGGCCACCGCTTACCAACGTTGGGCCGGCGTCTCGCGTCCCATGGCTCAAGCCGTCTTCCGCGACTTACTCGGCGAGTTAGTCCCCGTCCGCACGCCAGTCGGTGAAGCCTTCATCCTCGCTCAGGACGAGGCCGCCTTCCGCGCCCGGCCGCAACCCGCCGCTCCTGCCCGCTTACTTCCCAGCGGCGATACTTACTTCCTCGCCTGGGGAGCGGACCGCGTCTTACTCGTCCCCGACGAACAACAACGCGCCGCCCTCTGGACTTCGCGCGTCTGGCCCGGCGCTCTGCTCGTCAACGGTGAGTTCGCCGGCGTCTGGCGCCGCGCCGGCACCCAAGTCACCATCGACCTCTGGCGCCCCTTATCCAAGAAGGAGCGCGCCGCCGTCGACGCCGAAGCCGCCGCCCTGCCCTTGCCGAACACTCAGCCCATCACCGTTACTTACTCCGTTCCCACTGCCGCAACAGCTCCGCCACCTCGCTCCGCCGGCAGTTAGTCGCCCCGTTGCAGCGGCGTATCGCCCTTCCGATCTCTCGCGCGTGCATCGGCTCCCAATTCAAGTAGCACCCGTGCCATCGCCGCATGACCTCGCCTCGCCGCCCATGTGCAACGGCGTCGTACCGCCTCGGCCATTCACGTCCGCCCCCATGCTTCACCAGCATCTCCGCCACCAAGGGCCCATCCGCTGAGCCCGCATTCGTTCGCCACCCGATACAACGGCGAATGCCCGCCGGCATCCGAAGCATCCGCATGCGCGCCCTGCGCCAGTAACTCGCGTACCAGCGGTACGCAGCCCGCTCCAGCGGCAAAGTGCAGCAACGTGCGCCCGACAAACCTGACCTTCGTCAACGCCGCATCCTCACGCACGGCAGTTACTGCTGCTTGAATCAAAGCGGGGCCGGCCGCTCTGCGCCATCCGCGCCAGCAGGCCCACCCACACCGATGGCCGCGCACGGAACTCCGTCGCCAGCGCCAGCACTTCTTCATCGCGCCCCGCGGCGATCGCCTCGCACACTTGATCGAGCCGCAACTGCGCCTGCCAACGCTTCCCGAGCTCACCCGGTGCCGGCTCGCCCGCCGGCCCGGCGCTCACATAATTCGCCCCACGGGCAAACAGTTGCTCCAAGGCCCCCCGCGTCTCCGCCTCAAGGCCGACCTCCGCCAAAGCCTCGCGCATGTGCCGCATCCACGCTTCCCGCTCTTCGGGACGAATCACAAACCTCTCATGCGATGCCCGCAGACTCAGCCACCACCGATGCTGCATCCGCGCTTCGTCACCCTCCAGGAACTGCACCAGAAACGAGCCAAACGCTTCGGTCGCACAACGCAAACTCCGCCCGGGGAACAAACGCCGCAACGCTGGATCGCGCCCCACGCGACGGTAGAATGCCTCCGCCAAGCGTTCGCAGCCGTTCTCGCCACCCATCGCCGTCAGGATGCTCATTCGCAAATTCTACAGGTACAATCGAATGTTCACATGCTCATCCGCCTTCTGCTCGGTCTTTTCGCTGCCCTCACGCTCGCCTTTGCCCAAGGCCCCAAGATCCTCATCGTCACGGACGTCGAAGGCGTCGGCGGCGTCAATAATGCCGATGAACAGTTGCTACCCGGCCAGCGCCGTTTCGAAGAGTCGCGCCGCCTGCTGATCGGCGAAATGAATGCCGCCGTCGAAGGCGTCCTCGCCGCCGGAGCCAGCCAGGTCGTCATCTGGGACGGTCACGACGGCAGCCGCACCCTCTCCATCGACCAGATCCATCCCCAAGCCACGCTGCTGCAGGGCCGCCCCACCCCCGGCGACTATTACTTCCAGCCCAAGCTCTATGACGGCATTCTCTTCGTCGGGCAGCACGCGATGGCCGGCGCCAAAGGCGGCGTCCTCGCGCATTCGCAAAGCTTCAACGTCCAGCAGATCACCATTAACGGCCGTCCGGTCGGCGAGATTGGACAAGTGGCGGCCATTGCCGGTTACTTCGATATCCCGGTCATCATGCTCGCTGGCGATCAGGCCGCCTGCGACGAGTTACTCGCCTTACAGCCTCGCGCTGAAACCGTCGCCGTCAAGTATCTGGCCGGCAAGGCTGCCACCTTCAGCCTCTCCCATCCCACCGCCTGTGCGCGCATCAAAGAGTCGGCTTACAAAGCCGTCACCCGCGTGCGCGAGTTTAAGCCGTGGAAAGTCGCGGGGCCTGTGGAACTGAAGTTCGAGTTCAAGCCCGATGAGAAACAACCCCATGGGCGCACCGCCGTCTATCGCGGCGCCACCGTGCTCGAAGCCTTCCGCAGTTGGCTGAACCAGTAGCTATCCTGACTCTATGAATCGACGTGCGTTTTTCGGCTTTTCGTCCCTGGCCGCCATCGCCCCGCGCCTCGCGGCCGCCACCCCCAACAAGCGCGAACGCATGCTCCAATGGCTCGCCGGCCAAACGGATCCCCACTACACGCCGGCCGCCTTCTTCCTGCACTTCGGACCCGATTACAAGAACGGCTCCGCCGCCGCGCAAAAGCACCTCGACTTCTTCCGCCAAACGGACATGGACTTCGTCAAGATCCAGTTCGAGCAGACCTACGAACGCCAGCCGTTTCTCCAAAAGCCCACTGACTGGTCGAAGCTCACGGTCCGCAAAATCGACTTCTACGAGCCTCTCATCCAAACCGTGCGCGACCTCGTCAAAGCCGCGAAAAAAGAGTCCTTGATCCTCATGACTCTCTACTCGCCCTTCATGTCCGCCGGCCAATGCTCCACGCCGCCCGTCCTCAAGCAGCACCTGCTCGAAGCTCCCGATCAGGTGAAGCGCGGCCTCGAAATCCTCAGCGAAAGCCAGATGATCTTCGTGCGCGCCTGCATCGACGCCGGGGTCGATGGCTTCTATATGTCCACCCAAGGCTCGGAAAAACAGCGCTTCGGCGGCTCGCCGATCTTTGCGAACTACATCAAGCCCTTTGACCTGCTGGCGATGAACGCGGCCACGGCCGCTTGCCCCTTCAACATCCTCCACGTCTGCGACTACGTCGCGCCCTACGCCAACTACGACGCCGTCCTCGACTATCCCGGCCACATCGTCAACTGCAACACCAAGCTCATCGATCGCGAGATGACGCCGCGCGAGATCGCCCGTTTGTTCAAGCGCCCGTACATGGGCGGGCTCGATCGTCACGGCATCCTCGCCACCGGCACGCCTACTCAGGTGGAAGCCGAAATCCGGCGCGTCGCCCGTCAAGCTCCCGGACAGTTCATCCTCGGCGCCGATTGCACCGTCGCCGCGGAAACCGATTGGCAGCGCCTGCGCCACGCCATCGGCGTCGCGCACCGCATCGGCAGCTAAGCGAGTACCGCTTCCACCACGCTGACGTCGGAAGCCGTCGGCACGACGCGCGTCATCCGGAAGCCGGCTTTCTTGAGCAGCACGTCATACTCACTCGCCGTCCGCCCGGCCGGGGCAGCGCACCCACGGCACTGGCGCTCTCTTCGGCCGACTTCGCGCCGTCGGCGAATCGATCCGCCAAACGCATGTTGGCCGCCACGGTGACAAACCGGGACGGCCAACAACTCGTCGCAATCTGGATCAGTTGAATGTGAGGAGGAACCGCGGGTGCATCCGACATGAGGGTGACCTTAGCACGCCGCCCATCCGCCCTGAATCACTTCTTGAGCTTCTGCGCCACTTTCTCCACGTCGCTCCAGACGCGCAGTAAGTTACCGCTCCACATCTTGCCGATCTGCTGCTCTGTGTAACCGCGCCGCACTAACTCCAGCGTCACGTTGAACGCTTCCGCCGCGCTGTTCCAGCCGTCGATGCCGCCGCCGCCGTCGAAGTCGGAGGAGATGCCCACATGGTCAATGCCGATCAGCTTCACCGCGTAGTCGATGTGGTCGACGAAGTCCTTCACATTCGCCCGCGGACCCGCCGGATACTTCGCGTCGATCTCCGCCATGCGCTTGGTGTACTCCTCGCGCTTATCCGGCGGCAGCATGTTCAGGAAAGCGCCGCCGCGCGCCCGCGCCGGAGACGCGTCGGCATGCTCCCCTTCTTCCACCGGACAACCGCCGCGAGCCCCCGCCGGACCGCGGCCGCCCGCCGCCCGGCCGCCGCCTGCGCCACCGCCGCGCATCATCGGCCCAAAGATGTCTTCTCGCACTTTTGCCAGCGCCGCCGCCCGCTCCTTCGAATCCGCCTTCACATAAGAAGCAAAACCCACCACCTGCACCACGCCGCCGTTCTTCTTAAGCGCCAGCAGTAGCTCGTCATCCATGTTGCGGCTCACGTCCGCGATCGCCCGCACCCCCGAGTGCGACGCAATCACCGGCGCCTTCGAGAGCTTGATCGCTTCCATATTCGCGCCCTTCGACGGATGCGACAGATCCACCATGATGCCGAGCCGGTTCATCTCGGCGATCACCTGCTTGCCCAGCGGCGACAGACCGTTGTTATAGAGATAGCCCTGCTGCTCGCCCGTGTTCGAATCCGCCAACTGGCTGTTGCCGTTGTGCGCCAGCGACATGTAGCGCGCTCCGCGCTCGTAGAACTCCTGCACCCGCTTGATGTCGGTCCCGATCGGATAGCCGTTCTCCACGCCGATCACGGCAATGCGCATCCCGCGCTTATGCAGCTTCACGACATCGGCCGGCGTCAAGGCCAGCCCAATGCTATCGGGCGCGATCTTCTCCGTCAGCCGGTGGATCGCGTCGAACTTCGCAATCGCCTGCTTGTACGCGCTGTCGTATCCTTCGGGCGTCAGCGGACCCTGCCCCACATACACGATCATGAACGAAACGTCCATGTCGCCTTCCACCATCTTCGGCAGGTTCACCTGCGTCGTCAGCCGCAGCTTGTAATTGCATTCCGGCGTGAAGTTCGAAGGCTCAATGTCATTGTGCGTATCGAGCTTGAGGACGCGATCGTGAATCTGCTTGGCCTTCGCCACCAGGGCGGCGTCGTTGGCTTGGGCCGCCAGCGTACCGGCGGTCGACTGGAACAACAAAGCCGCCGAAACCGCGGTCCGGCCGGCCAGGGTGAGCTTTCGCTTGACGTGTTTCATAGCATCCTTCTGTCGCGCGGCGAATCGATTCGTCCCGCACGGTCGAGCATTACTGGGTGTGTTGACGGGAAACAGCGGACCGACAGGGGCCTCGGCGGCAAGCGCCTCGCTTCATCGTAGCAATCAGGCACGCAGAACCGCCAGTTACTCCCCGCGGTCCCCGGATTAAGAATTTGCAGCCCTTTAAGGCAGCGCGAACGCCACGTAAGAACCTTGAATCGGCACCTGCGTCCCCGGCGTCAGCCCCACCTGAGCCGCCGCGCAGAACACCACATACTGCTTGCCGTTGACCTCATAGGTCGCCGCAATGCCCTCGAGCGCCGCATCCACCTCGGCTTCCCACAGCACCGAGCCCGTATCCACATCGAGCGCGCGCACCTTCTTATCGCGGGTCCCGGTAAAGATTAACCCACCGGCCGTCACCACCGGACCCACCTTCGGATAATGCGACCCCGTCCCCTTGATGCCCTTCGCCGCCAACTCCGGCACATCGCCCAGCGGAATCTTCCACACGATCGTGCCGTCGTTCAAGTCATACGCCGTCAGCGACGACCACGGTGGCTTGATCGGCGACAGCCCATCGCTCGCGATCATAAAGCCGAAACCCGAATAATACTTGTCCTCCGTCGCCGCCCCCTGGGAAAGAGGCACGTTGGCAATCGCCCGCGTGGGGTTATACAGATACGCCACCAGCGAGTTCAGCTCATCCTTGGTAATCTTGGTCCCCGGCATCGGTCCCCGCCCCTGCTCGATCACTTGCTCGAGTTCGGCCCGCGTCGACTTCAGCGCCACATCCGCCACGCCCGGAATCGCCGGCGGCTTGCCCAACCGGTCCACGCCATGGCAGGCTCCGCACTTCGCCGCATACACGGCCAGGCCATGCTGCTCCGGCGAGTCCTTCGCCGCCCGCTTCTGCTCCACCTCGGTCTCGAGCTTCAGCATCGCCGGCAGGTCCTTCGACACGACATAAAGGCGCCCGCTCACCGGATCGATCGCCGCCCCGCCCCAATTCGCCCCGCCATTATTCCCCGGCATCTGGATCGTGTTCCGCGGACCCGGCGGCGTGAACATCCCCTGGTTATTCGCACTCAGGATCTCGTCGCGAAACTTCGCCCGATCCTCCGGCGACAGATACGGCGACAAGTCATCCACCGTGAACTTCTGCCGCGCAAACGGCGGTGGCTTCGTCGGGAACGGCTGCGTGCTCCAGGTCTTATCGTTCTTCATCACCGAGGGCGGCACCGGCCGCTCTTCAATCGGCCACACCGGCTTGCCCGTCACCCGGTCGAACACCCACACGAAACCCTGCTTGCTCACCTGCGCGACGATGTCCACCTTCTTGCCGTTCTGCGTCACCGTCAAGAGCTTCGGCGCGGTCGCCGGATCGTAGTCCCAAATGTCGTGATGCACCATCTGGTAATGCCAGAGCCGCTTGCCGGTCCGTGCATCGAGCGCCAGCAGACAGTCGCTGAATAGATTCGCCCCTTGCCGATCGGCCCCGTAAAAGTTGTACTTCGCGCTCGCCACCGGCGCGTAGAGAATGCCGCGCTTGGTATCGACCGAGAACTCGCTCCAGACGTTCGCCCCGCCCACTGTCTTCCACGCATCCTTTGGCCACGTGTCATAGCCGAACTCACCCGGCCGCGGCACCGTATGGAACGTCCAAACCAGCTTGCCCGTCCGCACGTCGAACGCCCGGATGTCCCCCGGCGCGGACCCGTAGCCCTGATTCGTCGCCGAACCCAGAATCAACAGATCCTCAAACACGCGCCCCGGCGAAAGCGATTGCACCAGTGCAATCTTCTTCGGATCCCGATCCAGCCCTTCCTTCAGCTTCACCTCGAACCCGGCAATCAGCTTGCCGGTCTGCGCGTCGATCGCGCGCAGCACATGGTCGCTCACCACGAATAGCCGCCGCTCTTTGCGATCCTTGCTCTCCCAATAGTTAATGCCGCGGTTGACGATGTACTTCGACCCGGGCGCATGCACCCACAGTTCCTTCCCCGTCGTCGCGTCGATCGCCACGATCGAGAGGTTCTTCGCCATCACGTACATCACGTTGTCCACAATCAGCGGATTGAATGCATACTTGTTCCGGTCGCGCGTCGAATAGCTCCAAGCCTTCTTCAGGCGAGCGACGTTCGTCCGATTAATCTGCGTGAGCGACGAGTACTGCGCGGCATCGGAGGCGCCGCCATAATCGCTCCACTTGCTATGGTCCTGGGCAAACAGCAAGAGGAGCAGCGCGAGAGGGGTCATTCCGCTCTATGATAGCCGCCTCGGTGACATTAAGGTTTCGATACAATGGGCCCAACGAAAAATACGGGGCACTGTCGGGCCCCGCTTCTGCTGAGGTCTTTCATGAAATCTTGTCTCGCCCTCGTCGGCGCGCTGCTTCTGAGTAGCGTCTCCGGCCTCTACGCCCAAGAATCCCGCGGCGCCATTCTGGGCCGCATCACCGATCCTTCCGGAGCCCCCATTGGCGGCGCAGTGGTCAAAGCGACCAATCCGGAAACGGGCATCACTCTCACGGCCACCGCCAATGGCGAAGGCAACTACTTTCTGCCCTACTTGGTTCCGGGCAAGTACACCGTCGCCGCCGAACAAGCCGGCTTCAAAAGCCTCGTGCAAAACGACGTCCAGGTCCGCGTCACCGACCAGGTGAAGCTCGACTTCTCCCTCCAGATCGGCGATGCCAAAGAGATCGTCCAAGTCACTGCCGAAACGCCGCTCCTCAACTCTGCCGAAGCCTCGCTCGGCCAAGTCATCGACGAGCGCCGCGCCGCCGAACTCCCACTCTTCGCCGGCAACGCGATGGACCTGGTCCACCTCGCCCCCGGCACCGTCAACGGCACCAACCTCCGCCTGCGCAAAGCGCCCTTCAATAACGCGCCCTCCCAGTTCTCCACCAACGGCGCCGGCAACTACGTCAACGAATTCTCCATCGACGGTGTCATCAACGTCTACTCCGACGGCACCCAGCCGCGCGTCGCCTTCTCCGTCCCGCAGATGGCCATCTCCGAGTTCAAGATCCAAACCACGCCCTACGACGCCTCCATGGGCCACACCATGGGCTCGGTCGTCAACGTCAACACCAAAGGCGGCACGAACCTCCTCCACGGCGAAGCTCACTGGTGGTTTCGCAATAGCGTCTTCGACGCGCCCACCATCTTCCAGAATCGTGCCGGCCAAGGCATCTCGAAGTACACCGACAACCGCTACGGCTTCGCCCTCGGCGGACCCGTCGTGATCCCCAAGGTCTACAACGGCAAGAACAAGACCTTCTGGTTCTACACCTGGGAGCAGAACAAATTCCAGGACCCCTCCAACCAGCAAACCAGCACCGTCCCCATCGACGCCGTCCGCCGTGGCGACCTCTCCCCTTACCTCGCCCTCGGCGCCGCCTATCAGGTCTACGATCCTAAATCGACCGTCGCCGGCGCCAACGGCGTCTTCACCCGCACCCCGTTCCCCGGCAACATCATTCCGCCATCGCGCCTCGATCCCGTCGCCGTCAACATCATGAAGGCTTGGCCAGCGCCGAATCAGGCCACCACCAATCGCGAATTCCGCAACAACTTCTTCCTGAACTCGAAGGCCATCGAAAACTACTGGACCAACCAGGGTCGCGTCGACCACACCTTCAGCGAAAAGCACCGCATCTTCGGCCGCATGCACCGCGACTATTGGCAGGAAGACAAGAACCGCTTCTTCAGCGCTACCGACAACATCTCGGGCATCATCCTGAATCGCGTCAACCGCGGCGTCGCCCTTGACGACGTCTACGTCTTCAGCCCCTCGCTCCTGATGAACCTCCGCTACGGCATCACCCAGCAGGACTTCCCCGAACGTCGCGTCAGCCGCGGCTTCGACCTCGCCTCGCTCGGCTTCTCCCCCGCCCTCGTCGGACTCGTCGAAAAGAACATTGCCACCTTCCCGCGCACCAACGTCGCCCCCTTCTCCGTCCTCTCCAACTGGGAAACCGGCGACGGCACCACCTCGTCGCTCATCCACCATCTCTCGGGCACCATCACGAAAGTCACCGGCGCCCACACCATGCGCATGGGCTTTGACGGCCGCCTGAACCGCGAGTTCCGCAACCGCTTCCCCCAGCAGACCTCACCCGACCTCTACTTTGCCTCGAACCTGGCGTCCGCTAACACCGGCGCCGCCGCTCCGCAGTTGGGCGGCGAGATCACCACCTTCCTCCTCGGCATCCCCGGCAGTTCCGGAAACAACATCAGCAACATGGCCCGCCTCGCCAGCTACGCCGAACAAGACAAATACATCGGCCTTTTCTATCAGGACGACTGGAAAGTCTCCCGCAAGCTGACGCTCAACCTCGGCGTCCGCTGGGACCTCGAAAGCGGCATCACCGAGCGCTATAACCGCTCCGTCTACTCCTTTGACTCCACCACGGCGAACCCGCTCTCCGCCGCCGCCATCGCCAACTACGCCCGCGCCCCGATCCCCGAACTGCCCGTCAATCAGTTCCGCGTCAACGGTGGGCTCACCTTCGCCGCCGTCGGCTCGAACCCGCGCAACTACTGGAGCCCTCGATACTCGAACTTCCAGCCGCGCATCGGCCTCGCCTACCAACTCGACTCCAAGACTGTCGCGCGCGCCGGCTACGGCATCTTCACCGGACCCATCGGCGTCTACTACACCAACACCATTCAGACCGGCTTCAGCCAAACCACTCCTGTCCAGGCCACGCTCGACAATGGCCTCACCTACGTCGCCAGCACGGCCAATCCGTTCCCCAACGGTTTGCTCGCGCCCACCGGCTCTTCGCTGGGCCTTTCCACCAACCTCGGCCAGGCCCTCCAGGTCTACGACCCGACGCGTAAGAATCCCTACGCCCAACGCTGGAGCCTCGGCTTCCAGCGCCAGTTGCCCGCCCAGTTCGTCGTCGAACTGAGCTACGTCGGCAACCGCTCCACGCGCTTGGCCGTCGACCGCAACCTGAACGCCTTCCCGAACCAGTACCTCAGCACCTCGCCCGTCCGCGACCAGGCCACCATCAACCTCCTGAGCGCGAACTTCGCCAACCCCTTCGCCGGTCTTAACTCCATCTACGGCGCCAACACGAACCGCTCGCAGTTGCTCCGCCCGTACCCGCAGTTCGGCGACATCACCGTCAATCAGCCCGTCGGCTACGCCTGGTATCACGCCTTGCAAAGCCGCATCGAGCGCCGCTTCTCGCAGGGCCTCACCGTCCAGTTCAGCCACACCTGGTCGAAAGCCATGGAAGCCACGCAGTTCTTGAATCCGGGCGACCCCACCCCCTCTGAAACCGTCGCCCTCCTCGATCGCACCCACGCCATCCGCGGCTCCGCCATCTGGGAAATCCCCTTCGGCCACGGCCGCAAGTGGGGCGGCGCCAGCCACAGCATCGTCAACTTCCTGGCCGGCGGTTGGCAGTTGAATGGCGTCATGCAGAAGCAGAGCGGCCAGCCGCTCGAGTTCGGCAATCGCATCTTCAACGGCGATCTCTCCCAAGTCGCGCTCCCCAAGGACGAACGCTCCGTCGACCGCTGGCTCCGTCTCGTCCCCAACACGGACGCCGCCACTGCCGCTTCCC
The DNA here is from genome assembly GCA_965229305.1 of Bryobacteraceae bacterium. Lineage (GTDB taxonomy): Bacteria > Acidobacteriota > Terriglobia > Bryobacterales > Bryobacteraceae > JALHNI01. Next base: position 27,652 of record CBDDIZ010000038.1, read on the forward strand.
GCCCGCTCGTGCCCTATGGCTTCGAGTGGCAAACCGCGCGGCAATTAGCCAACAATCTCCGGCAATTTCCTCTCCGCTTCAGCGGCATTCGCGGACCCGGACAATCCCGCTGGGACTTCTCGCTCATCAAGAACTTCAAGTTCCGCGAGCGGCTCAACACCCAATTCCGCGCCGAGACCTATAACGCCACCAACTACCCCAATCTCGGCAACCCCAATACGGACCCCACCAACGCCGCTTACGGCACCATTACCAGCCAGGACAGTCCGCGGAGTTGGCAATTCGCTCTACGCCTAACGTTCTAGCGTTCTTAATCTTTAATTCACCTCAGGGCCGCCTAACCGGGCGGCCCTTTTATTGCGCCTGAAAGCCCTTTGGGGCGAAACGGACTGTGGGGCGATTCACCACACGCCCCTTAACACATTCGTCATCAAATAGATACGGCCTAGTACCGTCCGGGGCCATCCGCCAGCCCCGTGGTGAATCTGACTAAATCCGGGGCGTACCCCTCTCTCGCCAGGGTAAGTCGATTAATCCCGCTATATTAAAATCCTTATACTTACAAATATTTATGCTACGGTAGCGGTAAGTTTACGTGGTCGGTACCAACGGCCAGGTAGGGGTTAGAGGGACCGATCCAAGGATCGCGGACCCGCACCTCACGGCTAAAAGGGTCGCGATGGGTCGGAAGTCCTTTGTCTCTTCATTGGTTTCCTTTGACCACCTGAAAAACGATTTCAGGAGGTTATCTCTCAAGAATGTCTCGTTTCCCCGGTCTGCGAAGGGCCTTGTCCCTTGCCACCGCCGAGTGTCATCTCAGCGCTAATGTCTCGGCGCCTGGACGATACCTCACACTCACCCCCCTCGTCACCGACCTCCGTTGCGCGGTGTCACCCAACTCCAACTCTCGAGCCGCCGCGAAGTGCGTCGTGGACTGTGCTCAATAAGAAAGGCCAATTGATGTCACTAAAACCTGGTACTTGTCACCGCACGCTTTCCACTTTGCTCCTTGTCTTTGGGCTCTCCTTCGGTCTGTTGGCCCAGGAACGCTTCGGCGAAATCCACGGCACGATCAAAGACCCCTCGGCGTCGGCCATTCCCAACGCCTCCATCACGCTCACCAGCCTCTCCACCCAAAAAGTCACCAAGCTCAAGAGCGATAACAATGGCTTCTACGTGGCCAAAGACCTGGAACCCGGCCGCTACAAGGCCCGCATTGAAGCCTCCGGCTTCGCGAGCAACGAAATTCCCGATCTGGTGATCCTGCTTGGTAAAGTGCTGACGCTCGACGCGACGCTCACCGTCGGCACCACCACCGAAACCGTCCAGATCACTGACGCCGCTCCGCTCATCGACACCTCCACCACGCAGGTCTCCCACAACGTGACCGCCGAGGAATTCAACCGCATGCCGAAGGCTCGTACCTTCCAGTCCCTGGTGGCTTTGGCCCCCACGGCGACTTCGGGCGACCTCGAAGGCGGTATCCAGGTGAACGGTTCGAGCGCCGGCGAAAACAACTTCATCGTTGACGGCATCACCACCACCAGCGTGCTGCAGGGCCAGTCCCGCACCAATGCCGCCTTCGAAATCCTCGAAGAAGTCCAGGTCAAAACCTCCGGTATCGAAGCCCAGTATGGCGGCGCCACCGGCGGCGTCATCAGCGCCATCACCCGCTCCGGCGGTAACGCGTTCCACGGCGACGTTCACTACTACTACACCGGCAACGGCATCGCCGCCGGTCCGGTCAAGCGTCTCCTGATGAACCCCGTCGACCTGCTCACCACCGGCTACGTGCAGGACAACAAGCAGAAGAGCACCACCAATGAAATCGGCTACGCCTTGGGCGGCTATTTCATCAAGAACCGCGTGTACTTCTTCAGCGCCGCCTCGCCCCGCTTCGGCGATTCGGACCGCAAGTACCTCACCGCCGACAACCAGACCACAACGCTTCATGCGGACACCCGCACCTGGCAGGCCTACAACAAGCTCTCGGCCGATGTCACCAGCAAGCTCCGCCTCAATGCCGCCTTCTACTGGTCGCCCTTCTCTCAAGCCGGCATCCTCGCCGGTTACTCGGGCTATGGCAACCAGTCCACCAGCACGGCTTCGGCGATTAACGCCAACCAGGCCCGCGGCTTCTTCAATCCCCAGAGCAACTACAGCGCGGACGTCACCTACACGGTGAATCCCACCACGCTCATCAACCTCCGCTTCGGCCGCAACTACGATAACTACAAGGCCCTCGGCGTCCCCGACGTCAGCGCCATCGAATGGGGCACCCCCTCGATCGGCATCCCTGGCCTTGCCCCCAACTTCCAGTTGCCGCGCGGCGCCACCACCATCCCGCGTGTCCAGAACACCTTCTTCGACATCGCCACCCGCACCAACCTCCAACTCGACGTCAACAAGATCGTGCGCTTCGCTGGTTCGCACGACTTCAAGGCCGGCATCGGCCGTCAGAAGATGGTGAACAACGTCAACCTCGCCTACGGCGGCGGTGGCTACATCACTCTCTACTGGAACACCCCGTACAACGATACGGCCACCAAGCAGAGCTACCAGGGCACCTACGGCTACTACACCCTCGACGACATCGGCACCAAGGGCACCACCGGCGGTACGATCGATAACATCTACTTCCAGGACCGCTGGAGACCGACCAGCCGCCTCTCGCTCGACCTGGGCCTCCGTCTCGAAAACGAAAAGGTTCCCTCGTTCCGTCCCGACATCCAGAAGTACGCCTTCCAGATGGGCTGGGGCAAAAAGATCGCTCCGCGCCTCGGCGCCAGCTATGACCTCTTCGGCAACGGCAAGATGAAGGTCTACGGCAGCTTCGGCCTGTTCTACGACTGGATCAAGTACGAACTCTCCCGCGGCACCTTCGGTGGTGACCACTGGAATCAGTACTACCGCACGCTCGACACCCTCGACGTCGGCAGCCTCGGCAACGGCAATCTCCCCGGCCGCAACATCTTCGCCGGCGGCGCTGCTCCTTATCTCGACCTCCGTGTTCCCGCCTTCGGCGACGCCTCGGTCGATCCCAACATCGCCCCCCTCAGCACCAAGCTCATCAACATTGGCACCGAATACCAGTTGCGTCCCAAGGTCGTGCTGGCCGTTCGCTACACGCGCAACACCCTGCGCAATGCCATTGAAGACGTGGGCACGCTCGATGCCGCCGGCAACGAAATCTACCTGTACGGCAACCCGGGCCAGGGTCTGGTCGCCAAGTCCAGCCCAAGCGGTAAGATCGTTCCGTCGTTCGCTCTGCCGCGCCCGCAGCGCGACTACAACGCGGTCGACGTGACGCTCAGCCGCCGCTTCGCCAACCACTTCTTCCTGTCGGGCAGCTACACCTGGAGCCGCCTCTACGGTAACTACGCTGGCCTGGTGAGCACGGACGAAATCACGCCGCCCTCCACGGGCCGCACCTCCTCCGTCTCGCAGCAGTCCGGTGGTCAGTCCACGCGTGCGGGCACGTCCGCCAGCCGCTACTATGACCTCGACTACTTGCAGTGGGATGCCCATGGCAACCTCGGCAACTACGGCCTCCTCGCCTCGGACCATCCGCACCAGTTCAAGTTCTACGGCTCCTACGAAAAGCCCTGGGCCAAGAACTTCGGCACGTCGGAAATCGGCTGGAGCTACTTCATCCAGAGCGGTACGCCCCAGAGCACGCAGGTTAGCTCCACCCAGAACGCCCCGGTGCTCGTCAACGGCCGTGGCGACCTCGGCCGCAGCCCCGTGATCAGCCAGACCGACCTGGTTCTCTCGCACACGTTCCACATCACCGAACGTCAGCGCCTCCGCTTCGAGTTCAATGCGCAGAACCTCTTCAACCAGAAGACTGCTCAGATCCTGTACACGTTCCTCAACCGTTACCGGACGAACTCCTCGGCTCTGAACTACACCACGTTCGACTTCACCAAGCCCTACGACTACGCCGCGATGATCGCCCGCACCAGCGACGCGACCACCAAGGCTTACGGCGCGCTCGACCCCCGCTTCGGCAAGGGCGACCTGTTCCGTACCGGCTTCATCGGCCGCGTCGGTTTGAAGTACATCTTCTAACCGAAGTCGTTTCAAACAGCAAAAAGGGCGGTCCTTCCGGACCGCCCTTTTTCATTTCCCTTCCCACTCGCCTTACGCGTGGCCCGGCCGCAGCTTCTCCAGCACCGCGCTCACAATCGCCTTGCCTCGGTCATAGGCATCCCCGTAGGCCGACTTCCGCTCCTGCCGCGAATACGCATAGCCGGACCGATAGAGCCGCTCGAAGCTCTGCCCCATCACGTAGGTGCCCGCATAAGCCACCGCCGCCTTCGGAATCAGACCGCCGCCCAGCGGAATCTTGCCGATCAGTTCGCGCGCGATCGCCCGCCAGCCGAACGCCCCCGCCACAATCGACGCAATCTCGCCCCGCTGCTCGCGATAGCCCACCGGACGGTCGCTCGCCGCCGCCAACAGAAACGCCAGGCGCACCTGGTTCGCCGTCAACACCGCCGTGTCGGACGCGAACTCCCCGATCGCCCAGCCCAACCCCAGCAACGGAGCGATGTTCGGCATCGCCGTCGCAATCGAGAACAGGGCGTTCTCCCGCGACACCGTATGAATGGAGCGCCGCGCCACCTCCGTGCGGAACGGCGGAAACTGCCGGGCCAGCGCCAGCGCGAGTTCTTCATTCGCGTCCAGCACCGCCTTCACCATCTGCTGCGGATTCTCGGGATCGAAGTAGAAGCCGTGCTCGCTGCGTTCGAGCCCCAGTTGATAAATCTCGATGTCAAACGGCCCTTCGCTCCGCGTCGCCCGCTCCACGCTGCGCGCCGCACTCCGCCGCCGGTCCACCGACATCGTCGCCGGCAGAATGAAGTGCTCCAGATCGCGATAAAAAGAATCGTCAGCGGCGAACAAACCAATGCGGAATGGACGCTCCGCCGACTCCCGCACCGAGGCTGGATTCAGATTCGTGACCGCCTGCCGCACTTGCCCGAGAAAATTCATCATCGCTCCTGCTTCCCCGCCGGAACGCGACCGATAGTGCGCCGCTCCGCGGATGCGCTACCCCAATCATCTCCCAATCGATCACCGGAGAGAAATAGCGTAGCACCGTCGCATTGGACGGATGAAAATCCAGCGCGGGTGCAACAAAGTAAAGGCACGGCGGAACCTTGGCCAAGGCCTGCCCCGGAAAGTACCCGCGCGCGGTGAATTCGTCCCGGCGGGCGTGCCAATCCACCCGCATCCAATAGTCGAGCGCCTGCAACGGCAGATTGATGTCCTCGCTCGCTTTCAGCTCGAGCACCGCCAGCCGGCCCTGCCGGTCCGCCGCCAGCAGATCGATCAAGTCGCGGTCATTGGCGGCAAACGCCGGCACCTGCCCGTACACCGGTCCCTGCAGTTGCGGATCGATCGTCTCCAGATGCGTCCGCACCTGCTCCTCCAGCCGCCGCTCCGGCCCCGGCGACAGCCGCGCCCTTCCGTCGTCCCACGGCGCATCGAGCGCCCGCTCCAGATTCCCGTGGTCCAGCAGATCCACCGGATCCTCGCTCCCGTCCGCCTCGTACGTATAAAGCGCCGGCTCAAACCGCGACCGGTCCAGATACCGCAATCGCAGCGACGTCGTCAGGTGCTGATCCACCGGCACAAAGATCGCCAGCCCCTCCACCACCGCGCGCTTTTCCTGCCGCCGGCAGTAATCATGCCAGATCAATCCGAAGCTCAACACCGCATCCACATCCGACATCGGCGTCGCCAGGATCGCCGCCCACGCGCTGTTGCCCCGCCGCACCAGCGCCCGCGGATAGGCCGGCGAAAGCGTATGCTGCAGATTCGCCCCCGTCGTCAGTTCGCTCACCGTCCAGCCCGGAAACCGCCGCGCCAAGCTCCGCCGCAACTGTTCGCGATACACCGTACGCACCGCTGTCACCTGCCGATGCCGCTGCAATCCCGAATCGCGATCCACAATCTCCAACGTCCGCGTTTTGCCGAACAGCCCCCGCGTCTCCACCTTGATCCGCCCGCTGCCCATCCGCGCCAGACCCGTAATCGAGTGCGCCACACTGCGCTCATCGTTCCAGGCATGCAGCATCAGCGCCCCGCCGCGCTCGGTCAGTGAATAGGAATCCCACAGCAGGTCGAACGGTTCCTGACCCGGCTCCAGCAGCGCCGGCCGGGTCAATTCCTTCAGCAGAGCAAACAATTCATCGGTCGATGGCATCGCGTCGTTTTCGTCCCGTAGAATAGTGTGTTGAGCATCGCCGAAAATCTCATAAATTTGGAAAAAAAGATCCAAACGGCCTGCCAACGGGCCGGACGCGAGCGATCTTCCGTCACCCTCATCGCCGTCAGCAAAGTCTTCCCCTCTTCCGCCCTCCTCGAAGCCTACGCCGCCGGCGCCCGCGACTTCGGCGAAAACTACGTCCAGGAATTTGAAGGCAAGTATCCAGAGGTAAAGCACTTAGCCGACGCCCGCTTCCATTTCATCGGCCATCTGCAATCCAACAAAGCCAAGAAGGCCGCCGAGATTTTCCACTGTATCCAGACCGTCTCGTCGCTCAAGGTCGCCCAGCGCCTCAACGAAGGCCCCCACCCGCTCGACGTCTTCCTTGAGGTCAAGCTCTCCACCGAAGAGTCCAAAGCTGGCGCCTCGCCCGACGAACTCCCCAACCTGCTCGACGGCGTCCGCGCCCTCCCCAATCTCCGGCTCCGCGGCCTGATGACCATGCCGCCCTGGTCCGACGACGCCGAAGTCGCCCGCCCCTACTTCCGCCGCCTCCGCGAACTCGCCCAACAATACGGCCTCGCCGAGCTCTCCATGGGCATGTCCCACGACTTCGAGGTCGCCATCGAAGAAGGCTCCACCATGATCCGCGTTGGCACCGCCCTCTTCGGCAAGCGTCTCAAGCGGCCGCAGCCGTGATCTGGCTCGCCCCCACCGGCAACTCCGGCGTCGCCCACTACGCCCGCGTCCTCCGCCCCCACCTCCCGGACCTGCCCGACCTCACCGTCTTCCACCTCGGCAACAATCCCCTCCACGCCCCCATCTACCGCCGCCTCCTCGCCCGTCAGGACAGAAAGCGCGCCGTCATCCTCCACGATGCCGTGCTGCATCATTTCCTCCTCGGAGCCCTTTCCCGCGATGAGTATCTTGCAGAATTTGTCTACAACTATGGCGAGTGGAATCGAGCCTTAGCCCAGGATCTTTGGGACCAACGGTCCCGGTCCGGCAGCGCCCCTGAATACTTCGCGCACCCCATGCTCCGCCGCGCGATGGAGGCCGCCCACCTGGTCATCGTTCACAACGCCGCCGCCGCCCGCTTGGTCGAAGCCCACGGAGCCCAACGCGTGGAGATCGTGCCCCACTTCATCGCCCCTGCTCCCGACCTCCCCGCCGCCGATCTCGCCCACTGGCGCCGCCGCCACGGCCTGGCCCCTGAAACCGTCCTGCTCGGCGTCTTCGGACATCTCCGTGAGTCCAAGCGCCTCCCCACCATCCTCCGCGCCGTCGCCCAGCAAGGGCCCGCAGTCCGCCTGCTCGTCCAAGGTGAATGGGGCAGCCCCGCCCTGCGCGACTCGCTTCCCCTCGGCTCAGCCCTCCGCATCGGCGCCGTCCCCGAACCTGAGCTCAACCTCCTGATCGCCGCCACCGACCTCGGCGTCAACCTCCGTTACCCCTCCGCCGGCGAATCCTCCGGCATCCTCGCCCGCCTCATGGCCGCCGGCAAACCCACCCTCGTCACCCAAGGCGACGAACATCGCCACCTCCCGCCCGGGATCGTGTGGCCAGTACCCGCCGGCCCGGAAGAGGACGAAGCCCTCCGTCTCGCGATAGCCTACTTGGCCCAGCACCCCGTCGCCCGCCGCGAGATGGGACGCGCCGCCCGCCACTTCGCCGTCACCGAATGCGCAGTACAGGTACTAGCCCGACGTATGGCCGGCCTACTCCAAAGCGTTTGACTGCAACCCGGCGAAGACGGTATCGTTGAACTGTTAGTCAATTGGGGCGCCGTAGCCAAGTGGTAAGGCAGCGGTCTGCAAAACCGTTATTCACCAGTTCGATCCTGGTCGGCGCCTCCAACCTTCCTAAGCGGACTTCGCCGCCGCCTTCTTCCGATTCTTCTTCCCCTTCGACCGCGCCCGCGCGACCTTCCGCTTGCCCTTCTTCCGCGCCTTCTTCACCACCGCTGGCTGGGCCTTCGTCGTGGCCTCCGGGGCGGGCGGCGGAGTCTGTGCCGCCACTTCCGCCACCGTACCCCACAAAAACAGGAAAAGAAAAAGTGAAAGTGTTTTGCGCACCCGAACGTTATATCACGATCCGGCCAGCGTCCTCTCCAACCGCGCCCAATCCCACGCCGGACCGATATCCGTCTTCTCCGCATGAAAATTTTGGTGCGACGCAACGCCCTTAAAGCCCGAGTAATACGGCCAGTTCATCCGCTCCCGCTCCGCCTCCGCCGGAATCTGCTTCGCCATGCCGAACTGCTCGCACAACTGCTTCGTCAGCGCGCCCACGGCATCCTGCTGCGCCTCCGGAAACGCCGCAAAGTAGTTCAAGCCCCGATACGACTTCTGCACATACCGCTCAGTTTCCGTCACGTTGCAATACTTTGCGCCATACTGATTCGGCCAGCAGTTCAACTGATTCCCCGCCCGCTTCAGCCCACCCCAGTTCACAATCTCAATCCCAATCGACCGCCGGTCCAGCCGATACCCCGGATTATTCGCCGCCGCCACCCCCAAGTGGCACGCCCAATGCGCCGGGTCGAACACCTCGAACACCCGCCCGTCCAAACCGACAATGTAAGCCGTCGCGACCCGCTCCGGCGTCGACACCCAGCTCTGGAAAGCGCCCTCCACCGACCCACCCGCGGTGAAATGCAATACAATCAAGTCCTTGGCCGTTTTCTCGGCCATGTACTGCCCCGCCGGCAACCGCCGGCTCCGATCGATCAACAGCTCCGTAGACATTGAGCCTCCTAGCGCGAGGCTACGCGCCCGGAATCCGAGTTTCGGAACTGTCGATTCGCAACTACCTTTGAATCAACGCTTTGGTCAAAAATTGCGACGCTACTCGCGTCACCCCACCACCGGCTTCACCACCTGCCCGTGCACATCCGTCAGCCGGAAATCGCGCCCCGCATACCGGAACGTGAACTTCTCATGATCGAACCCCAGCAAGTGCAACAGCGTCGCATGCAGATCGTGCACATGCACCCGGTCCACCTCGCTCCGGAACCCGAACTCGTCGGTCGCCCCGTGCACCGTACCGCCCTTCACGCCCCCGCCCGCCAACCACACCGAAAACCCATACGAGTTGTGATCGCGCCCCGCCGTCCCCGCATTCGACCCAAACGCCGGCAACTCCACCACCGGCGTCCGCCCGAATTCCCCGCCCCAAATCACCAGCGTCTCGTCCAGCATCCCCCGCTGCTTCAGATCCGTCAGCAACGCCGCAATCGGCTGATCGCTCTCCTGCCCCAACTGCTTCACCCGCTTGGCGACGTCGTCATGCGTATCCCACGGCTGCCCCGCCCCGTGCCACACCTGCACCACGCGCACGCCCTTTTCGAGCAGCCGCCGCGCCATCAGCATCTGCCGCCCGTGCAGCGTCTCGCCGTACATCTCGCGGATATGCGGCGGCTCCTTCGACAGATCGAAGACGTCCTCCGCCTCCATCTGCATCCGGAACGCCAGCTCGAACGACTGCACCCGCGCCTCCAGCGCCTGATCCTCCGCCCGCGTCTCCTGATACTCCCGATTCATCGCCGCCAGCAGTTCCAGTTGCTTCTGCTGCTCCTCGCGCCGCGTCAGCTTGTTCTGGACGTTCTCCACGAGCTTCTCAAGCGACGTCTCGCGCGTGTCGATGTGCGTCCCCTGATACGCCCCCGGCAGAAATGCCGACTTCCAGTTCTGCGCCCCGCGAACCGGCAACCCGCCCGGACACAGCGAAATAAACCCCGGCAGATTCTGATTCTCGCTCCCCAACCCATAAACCACCCACGACCCGAAGCTCGGCCGGCTCTGCTGCTGCGTGCCGCAGTTCATCATCATTAACGACGGCTCGTGATTCGGCACCTCCGTATGCATGGACCGGATCACGCACATCTCGTCCGCATGCGCGCCCACCTTCGCAAACACGTCGCTCACTTCAATGCCGCTCTGCCCGTACTTCCGAAACTCGAACGGCGACGGCAGCGCCGTCCCCGTCTTCCGCTCCGTCCGTAAATGCACCGGCAGCGGCTGCCCCGCATACTTCTTCAGCGCCGGCTTCGGATCGAACGTATCCATATGCGACGGACCGCCGTTCGCGAAAATATGGATCACCCGCTTCGCCTTGCCCGGCAACGGCGACTGCCGCGGCGTCAGCGGACCCGCCAACCCCGCCTGCTCGAACACGCTCGCCATCCCCACCACACCCATGCCCGCTCCTACGCGGCGAAACAGCTCTCGACGATTCATCATGGCTTAGTCCAAAAACGCAAATTCATTCGTCAACAACAACACCTGCGCCAACTGCTCGCGCGGCGTCAACTTCGCGATCGCCGGACCCGCGAAGTCCTTCTTCGCATCCCAGCTCCGCTTGCCGCTCACCAGCACTGGCGCCCATTGAAAGTCATCCGCTTCATAGTCGCCGAGCGCATCCACCACAAAGTCCAGCGTCTCGCCCGGCTCCACGTGCACGCCCTTCAAATCGGTCGCGACACTCGGATTCGCCTGATAGCTCAATCCATCGGCCGGCGGTGGCGGCAACGCCACCTGCCAACGCCCCAGCACGCCCTGCCGGCTCGACACCAGCCATCCCCGGATGCCATTGCTCAGCTTGAAACGCAGCTCAAACGGACCCACCGCATGCACCAGTTTGCCCTGCACGTCCACCACGCCCGCCACCGGCGACACCCAGCGCCGCACCACCACCGCCGCCAGGTCATCGCCCGGCGCACCACCGCCATCGGTCAACTTCGCCGTCCCCGTCACCGGATCCAGCCCCGCCGACGTGTTCTGCCAACTCTTGCCCGTGTAGAACCGGAACGGCCGGAACTCGCTCACCGTCCCCTTCTCCGCATCGAGACGCGCCGTGCCGTACTGCCACGCCGTCACCGACGCCGGCGCCGGCTCACCCGCCGCCTGCCAGAACGCCCGCGCCCGCGCCAGTTCGCTCGCCCGCGGCTCCCGGCCCAGCACCATCCGATACAACTCCTCCACACTCCCCGCCCGCTGTGCCAGCGCCCGCGCCATCTCCCCCACAAACGGACTGTTCAGCAAAAACAGCCCCTGCTGCGGCACCGTCGTTTGATACCGCTGCGGCGAGTGCTGCTCCGGATCCGCCACATCGAAATTCTTCAACAACGCCAGCGGCCGCTCGCGCTCAATCAGCCCATAAACCGTCCGCCGCGGATCCGCCGGCACACTCACCAACGACACCGGCTCGCCGCCGATCCGCCCGTCCAACTTACCTGACACCGCCAGCATCGCGTCGCGCAGCGCCTCAAAGTCCAGCCGCCGCCGCGGCATCCGCCACAACAACTTGTTCTCCGGATCCTTCAGCCGCGCCTCCGCCCGATCCGCGCTCGCCTGCTGATACGTCCGCGTCAACACCATCCGCCGGATCAGCCGCTTCATGCTCCAGCCGTCCCGCATGAAGTCCACCGCGAGTCGATCCAGCAACTCCGGATGCGTCGGCGGATCGCCCCGGTAGCCAAAATCCGAGGGCGTTCGCACCAAGCCCTCGCCGAACAACTTCTGCCATACCCGGTTCACCAGAATCCGCGCCGCCACCGGATTGCGCTCGTTCGTGATCGCCTGCGCCAGTTCCAGCCGTCCGGTCCCCTGCGTGAAGCACACCGGCTCCACCGTCAGGATCGTCGGAAAGCAACGCCCCACCGGCTCGCCCAAATCGTTCTGATTGCCCCGCACAAACACGTGCGCCGGCTTCAAGCTCGCCCGATCCTGCGCTCCCAGCCGGATCGCCTCTGAGCCCCGGTACGCCGCATCGTTCAGCATCTTCTCGTACTGCCACTGCAGGTTCCGCACCGTGTTCGAATCGCCCTCCGTCATGATCGAAGGAAAGTCTTCCACCGGCACCTCCGGCGGCGCCGTCGGCCCGTAGAGCAACGCCCGCCACGCCGGATCGGTCGGCTTGGTCAGCTTCGCCGCGTACTCCGCCGCCGGATTCGTCTTGGCCGCGCGAAACTCCGCGAACACCGGATCCTGCAACCGGTCCGCCCACCGCCCCAACAACAGCGAATTCAGATTCCTCTCCCGCGCCAGATTCTCCAGGCGCGCCCGGCTCAAGTTCCGCCCCTCCCACAAGCCGCTCAGATAACGCTCAATCTCTTTGGGCTCCCGAAACTCGTTCCGCAACACCTCCAGCCGCTCGGCGATGTACTCCTCCCGCAACCGCCGCCGCTCCGCCGTCCGCTTCTCATAGAACTCCGGCAGCGGACCCAGTTTCACCGGCTCCCCGCCATACTTCGTATTCGCAAACACCCCATAGAGCGAGTAATAGTCACGCGTCGGAATCGGATCGAACTTATGGTCATGGCACCGCGCGCAACTCACCGTCAGCCCCAGCAACCCCCGCGTCACCAAATCGATCTTGTCATCCACCACATCCGGCAAATCCACATCGCGATTCGGATTCACCCCCAATGACAAAAAGCCCAGCGCCGCGCGGTCCTCCGGCTTGGCGTCTCTCATTTGATCCGCCGCCAATTGCAGCGCGACAAAGCGGTCATACGGCACATCCCGGTTGAACGCCCCAATCAGCCAATCCCGGTACCCGAACGACACCAGAAACGGACTCCCCAAGAATCCCGTATCCGCATACCGCGACACATCCATCCAATGCCGCGCCCACCGCTCCCCAAACCGGGGCGATGCCAGATAACGGTCCGCCGCCTGCTCCGGCGCGAGCGTCAGTTCTTCTGCGGTCGGCGGCAAGCCCGTCAAGTCAAACGCCAGCCGGCGGATCACCGTCCGCCGGTCCGCCGCCGGCGACAGCGACAGGCCGTTCTCCGCTAGCTTCGCCTCCACCAACCCATCAATCGACCCCGCCCCCGGCTTCAACCCCTTCCAGGCCCAATGCTCCCGCCCCTTCTTCGGCGCCGCCGCACTCACCGTCGCGCTCGCCCCCGCTGGAATCGCCGCCCCGGACTCCACCCACTTCACCAGCACCGCCACTTCCTCGTCCTTCAGCCGTCCCCCCGGCGGCATCCGCACCGTCTGATACCGCACCGCCTGAATCAGCCGGCTCTTCTCCACCTCGCCTGGCACCACCACGCTCCGCAGCACCGCCGGATCATCCAGCCGCAACCCACCCATCGGCGACGCCACCTTCGACCCATGGCACCCCCCACACTTCTCCGCCACCAGCGGCCTCACCTTCGCCTCAAAAAACTCGACCTCGCCCCACAAAGGCAGCCCCGCCATCGCGGCAATCACCAGGACTCTCACGCCTACGATCTTATTCGATCTCCCGGCGCAGCGCTTCCACCAAGTCCGCCCGATCGATGGTCCGGTAGAGTCGTTTCGCCTCTTGCACGTGTTCACGCCGCTCTGCGTCGTCGCTCACCTGGGCAGGATGTCCGCCAGGATCTCCTCGCAATCCTCAGAGTCCGGGAGCTTGAAGGACCCGAGCCTTCTGGAACAGCCGACTCATCAAATCGTCTGGCTAAGGGGGTACCCGCTCTCGTAGCGACTTAGATGGTCAGCGCTACTTTTTTCGGTGCCGGAGTGAGTGGCATCGCGTGTTACTCAGTGTATGCCAAGACGCCCTTTGCCTCTTGACAAGGGGTGTAAGCTACCTAAGTCAGGAACAGCGGAGTAACTCGGCGCGCCAAGGCGAACATAGGGCGAAACAGAAAAATATAAGTCCCAACGAATCAATCACTCCCGGGTTCGTTTCGTCTAAAAGGGGTCGCCGATATCGATGTTCGGAGCCCCGCCGTCGAGCCCTGCATCTTCCATATCGTTCGTCCGGTTCTCAAACCGCGTGAACTCATGCCGGAAGAATAAGTTGATTGTCCCCGTGGGGCCGTTACGCTGCTTGCCGATAATCAACTCGGCTTGGCCTCGTAAGCTCTCTACGTCGCGCTTGTAATACTCTTCGCGGAAGCAGAAGAGCACGATGTCGGCGTCCTGTTCGATCGAGCCCGATTCGCGTAAGTCCGATAGTTGCGGCCGATGATCGCCGACGCGCTGTTCCGTCGCACGGCTCAACTGCGAGAGCACTAACACGGGAATGCGGAGTTCTTTCGAGAGCAGCTTCAAGCCGCGCGACAGTTGGCTCACTTCCTGCACGCGGTTCTCGGCACGGCCGCGCGTCTGCATCAGTTGCAGGTAGTCGATGATCACCATCGCCAGGCCTTGCTCGGCCTTCAGGCGGCGCAGCTTCGCGTGGACGTCCATCACGTTCGCCGCCGCGCTGTCGTCAATGTAGAGCGGAGCGTTCGCCAGTTCGCCCGCGCCCACCATCAGCCGCCGCCGTTCGTCGGCGTCGAGATAGCCGCTGCGGAAACGCTGCTGATCCACGCGCGCCTGCGAGCAGATCATACGAGTGAGCAACTGCTCCTTCGACATTTCGAGCGAGAACACCGCCACCGTCTGCGGGTTCTTCGGATGGGTCGCGATGTAGGTGCCGATGTTCAACGCGAGCGCCGTTTTGCCCATGGCCGGCCGAGCCGCCAGGATGATCAGTTCGCCTTCGCGAAACCCGCCCGTCATTTCGTCGAGCTTCAGGAAGCCGGTCGAGAGTCCGTGCTTCCGTTTGCTCGGATCGAGGAACGAGTTGATGCCGCCTTCGTACTCGTCGATGATTGCCCCGGGGTTCAGCATGCCCCCGCGGTTGCGGCCTTCGCTGAGCTTGAGCAGTCCTTCTTCGGCCTCGGAGAGGATCGCGTTGGGCTCTTCCTCGGCGAGGAACGCCCGGTCCATGATCTGCTGCGAACTGAGGATGATCTTCCGCAGCAGGCTCTTGTCCTGGACGATCTTGACGTAGCTCTCGAGGTTGAAGATCTGCGGTAGGCCGTCGTCGAGCGACACCAGATAGCTGAGTCCGCCGACGCTTTCGAGCTGGTTCTTCTTGATCAGTTCGTCGGCCAGGGTGACGCGGTCGATCTTGTCGCCGCGTTCATAGAGCTCGGCCATCCGTTCGAAGATGCGGCGGTTCGCTTCGAGCGAGAAGTCAGCAGAGTCCAGGATACCGGCCACGCTGATGAACGCCTGCGGCTCAAGCAGAATCGAGCCGAGGACGAACCGCTCTGCGTCGAGGTTCGCCGGCATGCCACGTTCGAATGCAACGCTGGGGCTGGCCATGGGTGAGGAAGTCTTCAAGGTAGCGAGATCCGGCGGGCGGCGGCAAGCGCGAATTCAGGCGAACCGAATGAGCCGTTTAGCCTGTGGGAAGCTCCCGCCGAACAGGGGCAGAAGCTGTGAATCGTAACCGCTTGATTCCAGAAGCGCTTGCGTCCGCGGGAAAACTTATTGACAAATTTCCCACAGACAATTCGTGCCCTGTTTGTTGTTATACCGCGCCGGGGCGTCTAGGTAAAGTTCTTTATTATCAGGCTCATGGACGCTTCTTGAAGACCAGGATGTGCTGCCAGGGCAGCCCCGGGATTACCTGATCCAGCGTGAATCCCTCGTCCTCCAACTCGAGCTTCGCTTCCGAGACGCTCATCTTGTGCTCGATGCGGATCGGCACGTACGGGTCTTCCTTGCGGAACTCGAGCAGCACGAGGCGTCCGTCGTCCTTGAGCGCTTGCCGCAGCTTGCGCAACATCCGCTGCGGCTGGGCAAGTTCGTGATAGACGTCCACCATCAGGATCAGGTCACAGGAGTTCGGAGGCAGCCGCGGGTCGGCTTCGGTGCCCAGCACCGTCTCGACGTTGGTGAGCTTGCGGTCCTCCACCCGCTTGCGCAGCATGGCCAGCATCTCGGGCTGAATGTCGGTGGCGAAGACCTTGCCGTTCGGCGCCACGCGACGCGCCATGCGCGTCGTGTAATAGCCAACGCCAGCGCCGATGTCGGCCACCACCATGCCGGGCTTGAGGTCCAGCAGTTCGAGGGCTTTAGAAGGCGACTCCTCACGCTCGCGCTCTTCGCGTTCAAGCCAGTCCGCGCCGCCCACGCCCATCACCGAAGCGATGCGCCGTCCACTCTTGGGGTGCACGCCCTGGGACCAGGCCGGCACTGCCAACGACAAAGCCAGTATCAGTACGCCTATCCGCCCCCGGCTTTCGACTAGAATCATTGAGTAGAGTTCCTTCTTTTAACATGATGAACCAAACGCGATTCCCGTTTCATCGCTTCCTGCCCCTGCTCGGCCTGCTTCTGTTGAATGGCTGTGGCGAGTCGTCGTCGACCGACTCTTTCGTTTACAAGATGGGAGATAAAGTTACTGTCGGCTCATTGGTTTACACGGCGATCGAAGCCGAGTGGAGACCGGAACTGGGTGGCGGCGACGGCCTGCCGCAAACGCCGCAGCACCGCTTTTTGCTCCTCAAAGTGTCGATTACCAATAGCGGCGGCGCCCAGGTTTCCGTCCCGCTACTGACGCTGGAAAACGATAAGAAGGAAAGCCTCATGGAGGTCTCCGAAGTCCGCAACGTGCAGAATTGGCTGGGCATTGTGCGGCTGATCAATCCCGCGCAGACCGAACAGGGCTACATTGTCTTTGACGTCCCCACCGGCGCCTACAAACTGCGCGTCACCGATGGCAAGGAACCCGGCAGCGAGACGACACGTCTGATCGACATCCCGCTCTCGCTGAGCGAACCAACCCGGACGAACTAGTTGCTTCCCCTGCTTGCCGCCTTACTGCTGAGCGCTGACGGCCTTCGGCTCGAAGAGCCGACGCTGCGCCAGTTCGAAGACGGCCCGCCCTTTGAGCAAGCGTATCGGCCCGGTGAGCAGGTCTTCCTCGATTTGCGTGTCGCCGGCTACGGACGCACCGAAGGCGAGAACCCGGAACTGAAGCTGAAGTGGACGATCCGGGCATTGGACTCCGAAGGGCGTCTGCTCGAAGCGCCCTACACCGGCCGTGCCCAAGCCAGCCTCACCAACCAGGACACCGAGTACCGTCCGCGCGCCCGCTTCTCTGCCCTGATCCCTTCGTTTGCCCTGGACGGGCTGTATAAGATCGTGGTGCAGGTGACCGACGAGGTGGCCGACAAGACCGTCGAAGGCACCTACCCCTTCCGGGTGCGCGGCAAACAGCTAACGAAGGGTTCTCCTCTGACGGCGGGCAATTGGCGCTTCTATCGCCAGGAAGATGACCCGGCGCCCTTGTCCCTGCCCGTCTACCGCCAAGGGGCGCAAGTGTGGATGAAGTTCGACCTCGAGGGCTTCAAGCTCTCGGCGGCAAATGCCTTCCAGGTGGAGTTCGGGGTGACGGTGATCGGGCCGGATGGCAAAGAGTTTCTGAAGCAGGATCCCGCGGCCACCGAGCGAGGCCAGCCGGCTTATCCTCAGCCCTACGTGCCGGCCACCTACATGATTCAACTGCCGCCGCAGGCCCTGCCGGGCGATTACCGCGTCCTGATTCGCGTGAAGGATCTAACGCAAAACGCGGAACAAACGGCTGAGCGTTCGTTCCGCGTTGAGTAAGGCGATTGACTCGCGTTTAGTGGTGAGCCGGAGCCGGGGCGGGCTTAGCGCCCGGGGGAGGCGGCGTCGGGAAATTGGCACCGATCCCGCGCACGGCCGAACCGGAGTCCGGCATGTAAACCGGGCCTTTCCAGTTGGACGGCTTCACGTCGATGCGCGAATTGGTGTCGAGATACGGATAGATGAAGAACAGGCCGAGGAAGAACAGCGTGGACACGAAGATCATGCCGTTGACGGGCTTGTCGTACTTCAGATGCATGAACCAGAGGGCCACGATGCTGGCCTTGATGGTGGCGATGGTCAGCGCGATGATCACGTTCGCGCTGGCCGAACCGAAGTCGATGCGCGAAGCGGCCACGGTGATGATCGTGAGGGCGAGCAAAACGCTCAGGACGATCAGGTAGATCTTCGGCCCGCCATGGACGTGATGCTCTTCGTGAGAATGATGGGAATGTTGGCTCATGGTGCTTAGCTAATCAGGTAGAACAACGGGAACAGGTAGATCCAGATCAAGTCGACCAAGTGCCAGTAAAGACCGGTGAGGTCGACGGGAGTGTAGTAGCTGGCGTTGTAGGCGCCCTTCTTGGCCTGAATCATGAGGTAGGCAATGACGACAATCCCCGCCGTAACGTGGATCCCGTGCAAGCCGGTCATCATGAAGTAGAAGCTGAAGAAGACAAACTCGTTGGTTTCGTGCGGACCGGTGTAGCTGTAGAAAGCGCCGGGCAGCAGGCCTTCGTGATACTTGTGGCTGTACTCGAAGTACTTGACCACCATGAAGGTGCAGGCACACGCGATGGTGAGGCCGAGGTAGCGAACCAGCGCCTTCTGCCGGTTCGTCTGCGCCGACCAGACCGCCATCACCATCGTGAAGCTCGAGATGAGCAGCACGATCGTGTTCAACGCACCGAGGCGCCAATCAAGATGATGGTGGGCCGACTTGAACGCCTCGGGGTGGGCGCCCTGCATGAGACCGTAGCCGACGAACAAGCCGCCGAACAGCAAGACTTCGGTCGCCAGGAAGAGCCACATGCCGATTTTGGAGCATTCAAACTGTTGCTCCAATTCGGCGAAGTGGTGTTGAAGATTGGGATCGTGGTGGCCGTGGGCGTCGTGCCCGTGGTCGGCGATCGCGTGCGAACTCATCCTTAGTGCCTTCCTCCCGCCACCGTCGCCGGCGTCGGATCAACGCGGAAATCGTAGGGACCATGCCGCAGAACCGGCTGGCCTTCAAAGTTGTGCGAAATGGGCGGAGAAACCGTCTCCCACTCCATGGTGCGCGCGCCCCAGGGATTGTCGCCGGCGTCGTATTCCTTCTTGCGAAGCGAAGCGAGGAGCACGCCAGCCGCCATCACCAGACCGAAGCCCAGGATCCAGGAACCGATCGTCGAACCGACGTGGTAGCGCTGGAATTCCGGCAGGTAGGTCCAGTAGCGGCGCGGCATGCCCTGGCTGCCCATCATGAACTGGTTCAGGAAGGTGACGTTGAAGCCGATGAAGATCAGCCAGCAGGCGATCTTGGCGAGCTTCTCGTTGTACATCTTGCCGAACATCTTGGGCCACCAGTAGTGGATACCGCCGAGGAACGCGATCACCGTGCCGCCCATCATGACGTAGTGGAAGTGGGCGACGACGAAGTAGGTGTCATGCAGGTGGATGTCGACCGAGATGGCGCCCAGGTACAAACCGGTAAGCCCGCCGATGGCGAACAGGAGCAGGAAGCTCATCGCGTAAAGCATCGGGGTGCGCAGGTCGATCGAACCCTGATACATCGTCGCCAGCCAGTTCCAGATCTTGATGCCGGAGGGGATGGCGACCAGGTAGGTGAGGAAGGCGAAGATGGCGCTGGCGAGGTCCGACTGGCCCGAGGTGAACATGTGATGTCCCCAGACCAGGAAGCCGATGAAGGCGATCGACACCGAACTGAAGCCGATGGCGCGATAGCCGAAGATGGTCTTCTTCGAGAACACCGGAATGATGTCCGAGATGATGGCCATGCCGGGCAGAATCATGATGTAGACGGCCGGGTGCGAATAGAACCAGAAGAAGTGCTGGAAGAGCACCGGGTCGCCGCCGAGGCGGGCGTCGAAGATGCCGATGTGGAAAGCGCGTTCCATCGCCATCAGCACCACCGTGATGCCGAGCACCGGAGTGGCGAGCACCTGGATCAGAGCAGTGGAGTAAATGCCCCAGACGAACAGCGGAAGCTGGAACCAGCCCATGCCCGGCGCGCGGAGCTTGTGCACCGTCGCCACAAAGTTGATGCCGGTAAAGATGGACGAGAAGCCCAGGGTGAAGACGGCCATGGCCATCAGGCCGACCGGGCCGTCGGTGGTGGTGGAGTAGGGCGTGTAGAAGGTCCAGCCGGTGTCAACGCCGCCGAGGATAATCGCCGCCAGGGCCATCACCGCGCCGAGGCAGTACACGTAGAAGCTAGCCAGATTCAGCCGCGGGAACGCCACGTCTTTGGCGCCGAGCATGAGTGGTAAGACGAAGTTGCCGAGCGCGCCGGGGACCGACGGAATGATGAACAGGAACACCATGATGGCGCCGTGCAAGGTGAAGACCTTGTTGTAGGTCGCCGAATCCATGAAGTCCTGAGCGGGGGTGAGCAATTCGAGCCGGAGCAGGAGGGCAAAGATACCGCCGATGAAGAAAAAGCTCATCACCGCGGCAAGATACATGAGGCCCAGGCGCTTATGGTCGACGGTGGTCAGCCAAGCCTTGAGAGTATTGTTCTCGGTGAGATAATTCAGTTCCGGTCCCGAGGTGCCGGAGTGCGAATGAGTACTGGTTGTCGCGTTGGCCATCTCTGTTCTCCTTCTCCTACTTCAACGACTTGATGTAGGCAATCACGCCATTAATCTGCTTTTCGCGCAACAGGCCCTGGTAGGTGGGCATGATCCCCTCGAAGCCTTTCACAATTTTACCCTGCGGGTTCTCGATCGACTGGCGGATGTAGTTTTCATCCACCACTTGCGAGGTGCCGTCGGTGAAGGTGTGGGTGGCGCCGTAGATGCCCTTCCAGGTGGGACCCTGGCCCTTCGAACCGTCGATGGTGTGGCAGCTGATGCAGCCGGCCTGCTCGTAGGTCATCTTGCCGAGTTCGGCGGGGGGCATGGTCTTCCAGTCGGCCGGACCTTCCGCGATGAAGCGGTCATAGTCGGCCTTGTTGTCCACGAAGACCTTCCCGAGCATCTTCGAATGGTCCTTGCCGCAATACTCGGCGCATTGGAGGACGTACTCACCGGGCTTGGTGGCTTCAAACCACACTTCGGTGTAGCGGTTGGGGAGCACGTCGGTCTTGACGCGGAAATCTTTCAGGAAGAAGGCATGGAGCACGTCTTCGGAGCTGAGCACGACGCGCACCGGGCGGCCGAAGGGCACGTGGAGTTCGTTGATCGAACGGGTGCCATCGGGATACTCGAAAGCCCAGAGCCACTTCTTGGCGGTGGCCTGAATCTCGAACGAGTCGTTGGGCGCGACGCGGGCGACCATGTAGGTCTGGAAGCCCCAGAAGAAGATGATCATCACGATGAACAGGGGAATGGTGCTCCACACCAGTTCGAGCGTGAGGTTATGGGTGACATGGGGCGTCCGGTCGTTCGGCCCACGGCGTTTGTACTTGATGCAGAAGAAGATTGCCGCTGCGGCCACGATGATGAAGAAGATGATATTCACCCACGTGACGAAGATAAAAACGTCGTCGACCACCTTCGCATGCGTGGACGCTTGCGGGGGAAGAAATAATCTCTCGAGAAAACTCATTTTACGGTCACCCAGTCCTTGCCGGGGTGCTTGAAGACTCCCCGGTTATCCTTGAACCACATACGGGCCAAAAAACCAAACAAAACCAATGCAATCAGGCCGCCGCCGAGCTTCATCATGTTCCTGGCGAAGACGACGTAGCTGCCTGCCTGCGGATCGTAGTGGAAGCACCACAACAGGACCCGCTCACTCAACCCAAATCGCTCCTGAGCCGCTTCCACCAGGGCGAAGCGGACATCCCGCAGCTTCTGCGGCTTCAGTAAGCCATACAGATAGCGGGAAACTTTCCCTTGCGGCGTCATGACCATCACGACCGCCGAGTGCGCATACTGCTGCTGACGCTCGTCGAAGCGGTAGCCAAAACCCACCTGGTCAGCGAGCTTTTTGACGTTGCCGCGATAGTCCGTCAGGAAGTGCCAGCCGGGAGCTTCACGTCCGAAGCTCGACAGGTACATGGCCTTCTTCTTCTGCGCCAGATTGAACTGCTCGGTGGGGTCGATCGAGATCGTGACGATCTCATATTCCTTGCCCGGCGTCCAATCGAACTGCCGAAGCGTCTCGGTCTGGCCGTTCAAGACCAGATTGCAGAGCATCGGGCAGCTGTAATAGACCAGATTCAGAATCACTGGCCTTCCGCTCGAAAAATATGAGCGGAGAGTTTTCGGATAGCCGGTCTCGTCGACGAACTCGAGATCGAGGTCGACGGTTTGACCGAGCTTCTCCTTCACCTCAATCCCCTTTAGTTGATTGGGGACGGCCTTGTCCGCCGCGAGAGCGACGGCGGCCAGGGCGAGGAGAACTCCGAAAATGGAACTACTTCTTGCCATGTTCTCCCGTAGCGTGATCGGCAGCGGCGGGAGCCGCAGCCGGAGCGCCAGCCGCCGGGGCACCGGCCGCCGGAGCGGCACCGGGAGCGCCGCCAGCCAGATCGGCGGCAGTCTTCACCGGGGTGGGCTTACCAGGATAGAAAACAGTCCCGGCTTTCGCTTCGGTTTCGAGAAGCTCCATGGCGCGCTCAAGCGGCAGGTTGATCACCGTGCGCTGCTGCTTGGTGGCCGGGTCGGTAATGGTGACCTTCTTATACCGGGTCAGGGAGTCCTGTTCGGCGGCCTGAACTTCGTTGAGCTCGCGGGCGCCAACGTTGCCGACGGCGGCCTGAATCTGACTGTCGTAAACCGTACCGTAGTAGTAGGTGACAAACAGGAAGCTCGCCATGAGGGTGAGCACGATGACGGCGGCAAAGCCGAAGATCGGGATCCCTTGGGGATCTTGCCGATCGTAGCCTTCTTCGGCTGTCGCTACGCGAATGTGGTCGTCTGCCATATTCTGGGCCTTTCCTTAAAGATTCTGATGGCTGAGGGCCTGTTCGAGGCGGAGATCGCCCACCGGAACCAGAGCCTTGCCCTTAAAGCGCGACCAGAAGACCACGCCGATGGTGGCCCAGGGAGCGAGCCAGCCGAAGATGTCGAGCCAATGCGGGGCCGGCGACTTGTAGAAGTTCGGCATGATGACGAAGTACAGGTCGATGTACTCAATGAAGAGCACCCAGAAGGCCATACCGAACATCAGGCCGAGATTGCGCTTGGAGCCGCGGGCGAGCAGGGTGAGGAACGGGAAGAAGAAGTGACCGGCGATGAGCAGGTAAGCGAGGACTTCCCAGCCGCCTTCCCAGCGAACCTTGTACCAGATGGTTTCTTCGGGCAGGTTGGCGTACCAGATCAGCATGTACTGCGAGAAGCCGATGTAGGCCCAGAAAGCCGTGGTCGCGAACATCCACTTGCCGAGGTCGTGGTAATGCTCGACCGTAATCGAGTTCACCAGGATGCCGTTCTTGCGAAGGAGCTGGCAGATGATCATCAGGGTGGAGATGAAGACCCAGCCGCCGCCGGCGAAGATGTAGAGACCGAAGATGGTGGAGTACCAGTGCGGGGCGAGCGACATGATCCAGTCGAAGGCGGCGAGCGATACCGAAAGGAACGTGAAGACCAGACCGGGAGCGGACCAGCGCGAGGCGGTTTCCATGTGCGCGATCGAGGAGTCCTTGTCCTGCGCGAGCGACTGGCTGGTGATCTTCCAGGAGAGGAAGCTCCAGATGCCGAAGAAGACGGCGGCGCGGATCATGAAGGCTTCGACGTTGAGGAAGCCGGCCTTCTGGCGGAGGATAGGGTCCTTGGCGACTTCTTCGACGTGCGACCACTCATAGAGATGATGGACGCCGAGCACGACCGGGATGAACAGGATGGCGCAGGCCGGGATGGCCGCGACCAAATGCTCGATGATCCGGCGGACGGTGACGCTCCAGGCGGAACCGGTGAGGTACATCACCTGGACGAAAAACAGGCCACCCAGACAGGTGAGGGTGGTGAAGCAGAAGCCGACGAAGTACGACTTATAGAAGCGGTCGGCGTCGAGCGCGAAGCCCGCCCCGCAACCGATCCAGCCGACGAGGGCGAGAAACAACAACGCATTGCGGACTTTCGACCAGGTGCTCTCTTCGAGATACCAGTTGTCGTTCAAGCCGGGCAGATTTCCATGTCCTGACATGCTCAATAGTCCTCTTTACCGAACGTCCGCCTGCATCGCGGCCGGTACATCGGCCATCGCGCCGTCCTGACGCTGCAGGACGCGGATGTAGGCGATGATGGCCCAGCGATCGCGCTCGGTGATCTGTGTCTTATAACCCTTCATGGTGCGGCGCCCGTTGGAGATGACGTCGAAGAACTCGCCGTCGGGGTAGGCGCGGAGGCGGTCTTCGTGAAGGTTGGCCGGCGCGAAGGTCGGCAGCTTCTTCCAGACGACGCCGTGGCCGCTACCGGAGCGATCGTGGCAGGGGGCGCAATAGGTGTTGTACTTCTTCTGGCCGAGCTCGAAGGTGGCTTTGTCGAGCGTCAGCGGGTTGCGGCCGACGTACATGCCGCCGGTGTGGCCCTGGTAGAACGACTCGTCTTCCTTGAGCAAGCCGACCGCGACGGTGCCATCGGGGGGCAGATGCTGGGTGCGGCCGTCGGCGAAGTTGGGGTTGGCCGACTGGGCGCGGAACTTATGCTGGCGGTCCATGTCGGGCCAGACTTCAAGGGGCGTGCTGCGCGTGGAGATGCCGGCACAGCCGGTGAGCAAAACGGCGAGCGGCAGCACGGTGAGGAATTTCGAGGACATCAGTTGGACTCCACAATCTGGGTCGACAGCGGGTGCGTCCCTTCGAGCAGCTGGCGGGTGGCCGTCTCGTCGAACTTGGGGTCCGACTTCTCGATCAAGAGATAGAAGCGGTCGTCACCGACGCGGTCAAAGCCCTTGGCGCCGAACAGCGGATGGCTAAAGCGAGGCAGGCCGTTCAAGGCGAGCATGATGACCACCGAGGAATAGCAGGAGAGCAGCACCGTCAATTCGAAGGTGATCGGAATCGAAGGCTCAAAGGCGAACAGCGGTTTGCCGCCGACGATGAGCGGGTAGGCTTTGGTGCCGGTCCACCACTGGAGCAGGAGGGCGATGGTGGCGCCGGTGAAGGAGAACAGGATGGCGATCTTGCCGACCTTCGAATCCGGCAGGCCGAGCGCCTCTTCCATGCCGTGGATGGGGAACGGCGAGAAGGAGTCGGTCTTTTTGTAGCCGGCGTCGCGGACGACTTTGCAGGCTTCGATCAGCGTATCCGGACCATCGTATTCGGCGAGCACGCCGTAGACGCCTTTAGGAACGCGAGGCGCGAAGAAAGACATGAGACCCATGATTAGTGATGACCTCCCGCGTGAACCGGCGTGGTGCCCTTGACCGGTTCGTGACCGGGCAGGTGCGTTTGCGCCGCCATGGCGCCCTTCACTTCACTGAGCGCGATGCAGGGGATGAAGCGCAGGAAGAGCAGGAAGAGCGTCATGAAGAAGCCGAACGTGCCGATGAAGGTGCAGATATCGACGTAGGTCGGCCGGAAGTAGCCCCAGCTGGACGGCAAGAAGTCGCGGTGCAAGCTGGAGGCGATGATGACGAAGCGCTCGAACCACATGCCGATGTTGACGAAGATCGACATGATGAAGGTGACGACGACGTTGGTGCGCAGCTTCTTGACCCAGAAGATCTGCGGCGAGATGACGTTGCAGCTCACCATCCAGGCGTAAGCCCACCAGTAAGGTCCGAAGGCGCGGTTGAAGAACACGAAGCGTTCGAACTGGTTGGCGCTGTACCAGGCGATGAAGAACTCGGTGGCGTAAGCGTAGCCGACGATCATACCCGTGGCGAGGATGATCTTGTTCATGTTGTCGAGGTGCTTGGGCGTGATCAGGTTTTCAAGGCCGAGCGCCCAGCGGGTGACCAGCATCAGCGTCTGCACCATCGCGAAGCCGGAGAACACGGCGCCGGCGACGAAGTAGGGCGGGAAGATGGTGGTGTGCCAACCGGGGATGACGGAGGTGGCGAAGTCGAACGACACGATCGAGTGCACCGAGAGCACCAGCGGCGTGGAGATGGCCGCGAGCAGGAGGTACATCTTTTCGTAGTTGGTCCAGTGGCGGGCCGAGAAGCGCCAGCCGAGCGAGAAGACCCCGTAGAGGACGGCGCGGGTGCGGTTGCCGGCCATCGCCGCACGGTCGCGGATGGTGGCGAGGTCAGGGACGAGACCCATGTACCAGAAGACCGCCGACACCGAACCGTAGGTGCTGATGGCGAACACGTCCCACATGAGGGGCGAACGGAAGTTCTGCCACATGTCGAGGTCGAGGTTCGGAACCGGGAACAGCCAATAGGTGCGCCACGGACGGCCGGTGTGCATCACCGGGTAGATGGCGGCGCAGGCGACGGCGAACAGCGTCATCGCTTCGGCGGCGCGGTTAATCGAGGTGCGCCACTTCTGACGGAAAAGGAACAGCACGGCCGAGATCAGCGTACCGGCGTGGCCGATACCGATCCAGAACACGAAGTTCGTAATGTCCCAGGCCCAGCCGACCGGAGCATTGTTGCCCCAGACACCGACGCCGGTGAAGGCCTGATAGGCCAACATGCTGAGCATCATCAGGAAGATCAGGAACGAGATCGTGAAGCCGATGTACCAGTTACGGTGGACCTTGCCTTCGACGATTTCACAGACCTGATTGGTGACCTCGTGATAGGTGGGGTTGCCGGTGACCAGACTCGGATTGAGTTCCTGAGCCAGGGGCTTGGTGATCACAGGCAGGGTCGCGGAATGTGCGGTATGCGCCATGTAATTTCCCTTCTTAGGCCTTCAGCTCCGGATTCGGATTCCGCAAGCGGGCCAGGAAGCTGGTGCGAGGCTTCGTATTGACTTCTTTGAGCAGCGTATAGTCCCGCGGCTCCGCTTTGGCTTTCGCTACCGCCGAAGCCGGATCGTTGATGTTGCCGAAGATGATGGCGTCGGTGGGGCAGGTCTGCTGGCAGGCGGTGACGATCTCGCCATCGCGAATCTGCCGGCGGCCATCCACCTTGGCGGCGATGCGCTTTTCCTGGATGCGCTGCACGCAGTAGGTGCACTTTTCCATGATGCCGCGCATGCGGACGGAGACGTCGGGGTTGTGGACCATCTCCTGGACGGGGGTGATGTGCTTGTGCCAGTCGAGGTAGTTGAACCGGCGAACCTTGTAGGGGCAGTTGTTGGCGCAGTACCGGGTGCCGACGCAGCGGTTGTAGGCCATGTCGTTCAAGCCTTCCGGCGAGTGGACGGTGGCGGCCACGGGGCAGACGTTTTCGCAAGGAGCCGCTTCGCACTGCTGGCAACCGATGGGCTGCATCACGGCTTGGGGATCTTCTTCGCTACCCGTGTAGTAGCGGTCGAGGCGGATCCAGTGCATTTCGCGGCCGCGGTGGACCTGGTCACGACCGACGACCGGGATGTTGTTTTCGGCGTTGCAGGCAATCAGGCAGGCGTTGCAGCCGATGCACAGATTGAGGTCGATGGCCATGCCCCACTGGTAGCCCTTCGAATAATCGTGGACGCCCTGCAGGTCGAAGTTCTCGAGGTGCTCGTCGATTTCGGGAGCGAAGTGCGGATGGTGCTTGAACTCTTCGAGCGTGGCTTCGCGGACCACCGGACGCATCTCACCTTTGCGGCCGGGCATGTCCGGTTCGCGCATGGAATTGTGCTCCTGGGTGATGGCGAGTTCGCGTTCGCCGGAGGCGACGGCGATCGACCCGCCGCTCGCAAACGACCAGCCGTCGCTGGTGCGCAGCAGGCCGGCATTGGCCCCGACGCCTTCGCCGACGCGACCGACCTTGGTGCGACCGTAACCGAGCAGCACCGCGACCGAACCGTTAGCCTGACCGGGCGTCACCAGGGCGGGCAGTTCGAGCGAACGGGAACCGAGGGTGAGCTTCACCATCTGGCCGGTTTCGACCTTGAGGTCACGGGCCATCGCGGGCGAAATCTGCGCCGCATTGTCCCAGGTGAGCTTGGTCATGGGCTCGGGAGCTTCCTGCATCCAGGCGTTGTTCGCGTAGCGGCCATCGCCCAGCGCGCCGGAGAAGAAGACCACTTCGACGCCCGAGAGATTGGCGGCGGCGACCTCGGGCAGAGCCTTGATCGCGCCGGGCTTCACTTCGGCATAGGCGCTACCGGCGACGATCCCGTCGTGGAGCGACTTGCGCCAGATGCGTTCGGCGTCGGCAGCCGGGAGAGCCGACTTCCAGTAGCCGCGGACGACATCGTAACCCTTCTTGAACTTGCCATCGAGCAGTTGCGCGGCGAGTTCAATCGCCGAGCGGCCGCCGTGGAGCGGAGCGATCTGCGGCTGAAGAATCGTGGCCGAGCCGTCGGTGGAGCGGGCATCGGACCAGGCTTCCATCTGGTGGGCCTGAGGCAGGTGCCACTTGGCAACGGCCGCCGTTTCGTCCATCTCCGCGCCGAGGTAAACCGAGTTCGCCACTTTGCCAATGGCGGCAGCGAAGTCGAGGTCGGCAGGCGCGGTGTAAGCGGGGTTGCCACCGAGGATCACGAGCGTCGTGACCTGACCGGAGCCAATTTCCTTGACGAGTTCGCCGATCGTCTGCGCGGGTTCGAAGACGGGCTTGATGAAGGTGACCGTCGTGCCGATGTTGCCGAGCGACTGGTTGATCAGATAGGCGAGAGCGTGAACCTGCGGGCTTTGGCCGGGACCGGCCGTGACGAGCGACTTACCGCCGTTCGCCTTAAGGTCGCGGGCGACCGCGGCGATCCACTTCTGCGTGGCGTCACCGGGCTTCAGTACCTTGAGAGCCGACTTGGCGCCGACTTCGACGGCCAGGTCGGACGCGAACTGGAGCACTTCGCCAGACTTGATGCGGAGGCGATGATCGGCGGCGGCGCCGGTGATCGAGAAGCGACTCTCCACCTGGTAGAGGCGGCTCATCGTTTCGCCAGGCTTGGTGACCTTGCGCTTCTTGCTGAAGTTCTTGGTGGCTTCGACGGTGGGGGCATCGTTGCCCAGGAAGTCGTCGTCGAGCGAGACGATCACGTCGGCGCGATCGAAGTGGAAGGTTGGCTGGAGGCGCTGACCGAAGGCGAGTTCGGCGCCCGCGATGGCGGCGCCATTATCGAGCGAGTCGTATTCGGCCCACTTGGCTTCGGGATACTGCTTGAGCAACTGATCCTTAAGCGAGATCAGCGTGGGGGACGAGGTGCGCTCGGAGAGGACGCGCAGGCCAGTACCTTTGCCGAGGGCAGCAGGAGAAAGCTTCTCCGCGGCGAAGTGATCCCAAGCGGCCCACGTGGAGGGCTTGCCGCCTTCGTGAACAGTGCCGGAGCGATCCGGGTCATAGACACTGAGGACCGAACCCTGCGCCAAGGCCGACGCCGCACCCTGACTATTGGGGTGCATCGGATTGCCTTCGACTTTGGTGGGGCGGCCGTCGTGCACTTCGACCTGAATGCCGTTGGCGATGCCGCGATGAACGAACGCCGTGGCGTAGAACATCGGCTTGCCGGGGATGACATCTTCAGCAGAGCGGGAGACGGGCAGAATCTTTTCTTCAGGGCGGCGGCAGGCAACCAGCCCGGCCATCCCGAAGGAAGCAGCCATCAGCTTGAGCATCGAGCGGCGGGAGTTGGGATCGAGAAGATCGGCGCCGCCGGGGAACTCGCTTTCCACCCACTGAGCGAACTTCGAGGTGCCGGCCAGCTCATTGAGACTACGCCAATATTTTTTGCCGCTCTTGCTGGAGACCGGAGAGATTTGGATGAGGTCCATGACTTTCGACGGTGACCTTTCTAACGATGACAGCCGGAACAGTTCGTCGGCGGCTTGATACCCTTGGCGGCGATGACCTGACGGCCGTATTCAGCCGGATCGCCTTCGGGCTTCCAATCGAGCTTGGTAACGTACTGCACCGGGCGCAGATTCGGAGCGGGGTTGCGGTGGCACTCGAGACACCAGCCCATGTTGAGCGGCTGTACCTGCTTGACTTCGACCATCTGGTCGACGCGGCCATGGCAGGAGACGCAGCTCACACCGACGGTGACATGCGATTGATGATTGAAGAACACGTAATCCGGCAGGACGTGCACATTGACCCACGGCACCGCCTTGCCCGTTTCGTAGCTCTCACGGATGGGAGCCAGGAGCGCGGACTTCTCTTTGACCTTGGAGTGGCAGTTCATGCAGGTTTCCGAGGGGGGAACCGCGGCGTGGGCGGCCTTATCGACCGTGGTGTGGCAGTAATAGCAGTCCATGCCCAGGTTACCGGCATGCAGCTTGTGACTATACGGTACCGGCTGCACCGGCGTGTAGCCCGTGTCCTGAACGGCCGGACTCATGTAGTAGTAGGCGAAGGCGACACCGCTGAGCACCGCCATAATGAGCACGGCGCCACCCAGGCGGGTGAAGAAATCGACCTTTTTCGGGAATATCTGAGGCATTGCGAGTTACCGAACTCCGGTTGGCCGGCCGTCCCAGAAGTGAGACTTTTACGGCTCTAACCTTCTTTTTCTACCACGACAGTAGTCCGTGCGGCAAGTTGTCATTTTTTCTTGTCAGACAAGAATCGTGATCCGGTTTCTTTACCTCTTCTTCGTCTTTTGGCCGCAAAACGGCAAAGGGCGCGGCGATGCACTTGAAGTTTTCGACAGAAGATAAAGAAACCGAATGAGTTAGCTATGACCGAGAACGGGGTGGGGCTGGTAAGGCGACGCGAGTTCGTGGATTTCTTCGGCGGTGAGCTCGATTTGGAGCGCGGCGAGCGCGTCCTCCAGTTGGGGGAGTTTGCTGGCGCCGATGATGGGGGCCGTGACCCCTGGCTGGGCCAGGACCCAGGCGAGGGCGATTTGGGCATTGGGAACACCGCGGCGCTGGGCGACACGCGAGACGGCGTCGACGACGGCGAAGTCGCTGGGCTGATAGTAGTACTGCTGGGCCAGATTGTCGGTTTTGGCGCGGCTGGTTTCGCCGTAGTCTTCCTTGCGGCGGTTGCCGGCGAGGAAGCCTCGGGCGAGCGGGCTCCAGGGAAGCAAGCCGATGCCTTCAGCGCGGCAGAGAGGGATCATTTCGCGCTCTTCCTCGCGGTAGACGAGGTTGTAGTGGTTCTGCATGGTGACGAACCGGGCGAGCGAGTGACGGTCCGAGTGGGCGAGCATGCGGCTGAACTGCCAGGCCCACATGGAGGAGGCGCCGAGGTAGAGGGCCTTCCCTGCCCGGACGATGGCGTCGAGGGCGTCGAGCGTTTCTTCGATGGGAGTGAGGGGGTCGAAGCGGTGGATCTGGTAGAGGTCGACGTAGTCGGTTCCGAGGCGTTTGAGGCTCGCGTCGATCGAATGGAAGAGGTGTTTGCGCGACAGACCGCGATGGTTGGGGTCGTCGCTCATGGGGTTGAAGACCTTGGTGGCGATGACGACGCGGTCGCGAGGGACTTGGGCGAGGGCGCGGCCGGTGACCTCTTCACTCGCGCCGAGGGAGTACATGTCGGCGGTGTCGAAGAAGTTGATGCCGGCGTCCAAGGCGCGGCGGAAGAAGGGCTGGCTCGCCGCTTCGTCGAGGACCCATTCGCGCCACTTGGGCGTGCCATAGGTCATGCAGCCAAGGCAAAGGCGGGACACACGGAGTCCCGTGGAGCCAAGTTGGGTGTATTGCATGTTATTCGGCCGGTTTGGGGGTGGGGGCGGACTTTTTGGCTTCGCCGATGCGGACGCGGGTGCCGGTATCGAGACGATTGAGCGGGCCCATGGCGATGGTGTCGCCGTCGGCCAGGCCTTCGGTGATTTCGACGCTTTCGTCCACGCGATCGCCGAGCTTGACGTCGCGGGCGTCGATCACACCGTTGTTGATGACGTAGGCCTTGTTGGAGCCAAGGACGTAATTGACGGCGCGGTAGGGGACGACGAGGACGGTGTCGACGCGGTCGGTGGGGACGCGGGCTTTGGCGTAGGAGCCGGGCTTCAACTGGTTGTTCGGGTTGGGAACGAGAGCTTCGACGACGAAGGTGCGCTTGGCGGCGTCAACGGTGGGCGAGACACGCCAGATTTTGCCCGAGAACTTGCGGTCGGCGTAGGCTTCGACGGCAATCTCGGCGGTTTGGCCGGGCTTGATCCAGGGGCCCATTTTTTCGGGAATTTCGACGCGAAGGCGAATGGGGTCGGTTTTGACGAGGGTAAGAAGGGGGGTGTTGGCGCGGGTGAACTGGCCAACCGTGACTTGGCGCTCTTTGACGAGTCCGGCGAAGGGGGCGCGCACGGTGGTGTCGCGGAGTTTTTTGCGCTGCAGCTCGAGGACGGCCTTATTGCGCTCGACGTCCTGGATCAGATTGCGGGTCTGGTTAATGGTGGCGTCGTAGGCGGCTTTGGCGGCGTTGAAGCGGGCCTGGAACTGGTCGAGGTCGGCTTGAGCGCCGATGCCCTGGTCGGCGAGGCTGCGGGCGCGACGGTAGCGCTGTTCGGCTTCCTGCATGTCGGCGGCGGCGCGGCGGACTTCGGGGGTCTCTTTGATGTCTTTGACGCGGTCTTTTTCGTTCGACAGACCGAGGCGCTCGAGGGACTGGCGGAGCTGAGCTTCCTGCTGAGCGAGGAGGTAGCGCTGCTCTTCGTCGGCGATGTGGATCATGACCTGCCCCTGGCTGACCATGTCGCCCAGATCGATTTTGACTTCGTCGACTTTGCCGTCCACCTCGGCGCTGATGATGGCCTCTTCGTAGGGATAGAAGGTGCCGACCGACTCCACAACTCGTTGAATTTGCTTGCCTTTAGCAATCGCCGAGCGAACCATGACGGGGCCGCTGTCGACCTTCGCTTTCACCGGCGCCTCCTTCTTGCAGGAGGTCACAAGGAGCAGACTGAGGGAGAGGGCGGAGGCGGCTTTCGCGAAGTCCATGAGGTTTAGTGTAGTTGGTACCGGCGTGTAAGCAAGGCACACGGAGCCCGCGAGCACAATTTCCGTGAAGGTAATGGTTCCCGAGGAGAAGGAAAGGTTACAAGGCGAGGCGCCGGCGGGCGCCGGACTTAGACTTCCGGATCGCGGTAGAGGACGAAGAAGCCGGTTTCGACGGAAGTGTCCAGAATGCGGTTCCACATGACGCGGGCGAGGCCAGAGCTGTAGGGGGACTCGAAACGGTACTCGTCGCCGGAGCTCACGCGCTGGTGGTGGTGCTCGAGGCGGAAGCCGCTGGCGCTGACGTCGCGCATTTCGCCTTCGAAGATCAGACGTTCGTGTTCCACCGAGAACAGACGGACGAGCCCGTGGGCCTCTTCGCGCGGTTCCGCGCGGCGGTCATCGATGCTGACCACGGTGCTGCTACGCCAGTTGTTCGACAGTAGTTTCATAGACTTTCAGTTTCCGGCTGAGGGTCCGGCGGGAGATGCCGAGCATTTCGGCAGCTTTCTGATGATGCCCGTCGGTCTTGCGCAAGGCCTCCAGGATCATCCGCTTTTCCATCTCATCCAACGCCGAGCCAGGCTCAGCGCGCTCCTCTTCCATATCGGCTTCACGCGCCGGCATCTCAAACAAATTTGTCCGGGGTAAATCGAGGTCATCGGCGCCCAAGACCTCTTCAGGGGCGAAAATCGCCGCCCGGGTGAGGATGTTGCGCAATTCCCGCAGATTTCCCGGCCAATGGTAAGACTCCAGAGCGCGGGCCGCCGTTTCGGATAATTCGACGGGGCGTTCCTGTTGGCTGAGGAAAAAGCGGGCGAGGTCAGCGATTTCCTCGCGGCGCTCGCGCAGGGGGGGGACGCGGAGCTCGAGTTGGGAAAGGCGATGGAAGAGGTCGGCGCGGAAATTGCCGGAGGCGACTTCCTGACGGAGGTCGCGATTGGTGGCGGTGACGATGCGGACATCGACGGAGATCTTACGCGTTCCGCCTAAGCGGTAGTAAGGTGCGCCGTCGAGGACGCGGAGCAGCTTGACCTGCATGCGCGGTTCGAGTTCACCGACCTCGTCGAGGAAGAGCGTGCCGGTGTGGGCGAGTTCGAACAGGCCGGGCTTGGAGTTCTGGGCGCCGCTGAAGGCACCCTTCTCGTAGCCGAACAGTTCGCTTTCGATCAGATGCTCAGGCAAAGCAGCGCAACTGACGTCAATCCACGGCTTACTGCAGCGCAGCGAATAATGATGGAGCGCGCGGGCGACCAGTTCCTTGCCGCTGCCCGACTCGCCGGTAACCAGGACGGCCGCGCTGGTGGCAGCCACGCGCTGCACTTTGGAGTACAGGGTGCGCATTGCCGTGGAGCTAACGACGGCGGGTGAACCGAGAAATTCGAATTGTTCAGGCATCGAGAACCGAGACGTGGTCGTAGTCCAGCGTATGGGAAGCACCCGTACGGCGTACATCCGCAAAACACCTGAAGCGAACTAAGGGCGGGCCTGAGATTGGGACAAGTTGGCGCGAGGCACGGTGACAAAGTGTCGCCGTGAGACGGGGAGAAGCGCTGGGCGGCCGAGGTGTCCACCACCCGCAAGGTGATGGATTTGAAAGCCTACTGACAACCGCACTTCCGTCCGATAGGTGACGGAAGAGAAATTGCAGTGACACTTGTGGACCACGATTCGCCGATGAAATCACTCTCCACTGGAGCTACGCTCTACGTCAGTGTCATAACTGCGTTCGGACTGGTGGTGTTTGCCACCAGCTTCCTGCCGTGGCATTCGGCCGACCTGCTGCGCTTTATCTGCTTTTTGCTGATCACGCTGTTGGGCTCGGGCTTAAAGGTGAGCCTGCCTTCGGCGACCGGCAGTCTGCCGGTGAACACGCTGTTTGTGCTGATCGCGGTGATCGACTTGAGCCTGCCCGAAGCGCTGCTGTTGGGCGTCTCTTCGACCGTGGCGCAGGCGATGATGTCGCGCCGGACGGCGGTGCATAGCATCTTCCAGGGCGCGGTGACGGCGCTGGCGGTGAAGGTCTGTCACATGACCTACTACTGGCCGGAGCTCGAGTCGAACGGCGAAGTCCTGCGGCTGTTTCTGACCGGCTGCGCGTACTTCATCGCGGCGACGCTGCCGATGGCGGCCGTGATCGCGCTGAACGAAAGCAAAGAATACCGGCGCATTTGGCGCGACCGGTTCGTGTGGACGTTTTCGTATTACGTGGTGGGCGCGGCGCTGGCGGGTCTTTACCACTACCTCGAAAGCCGCTTGACGTGGCAGATCGCGATGCTGGTGATGCCGTTCGCGTATCTGCTGTATCGCAGCTATTGCCTGTATTTGGGCCGCATGGAAGCCGACCGGCTGCATGCGGAGGAGATGTCGAATCTGCATGTGCGGACGATTGAGGCGTTGGCGCTGGCGATCGAAGCGAAGGATCACACGACGCACGACCATCTGCAGCGGGTGCAGGTCTACGCACTCGAACTGGGCAAGGAACTCGGCATGGACGAGCGTGAGCTCGAAGCGCTGCGGGCCGCTTCCCTGCTCCATGACATCGGCAAGCTGGCCGTGCCCGAGCACATCATCTCGAAGCCGGGGCGGCTGACGCCCGAGGAGTTCGAAAAGATGAAGGTGCATCCAGTGGTGGGCGCCGAGATTCTCGAACGCGTGGCATTCCCGTATCCGGTGGTGCCGATCGTGCGGGCGCATCATGAGAAGTGGGATGGCACGGGCTATCCGTATGGCATCTCGGGCGAGGACATTCCGCTGGGAGCGCGCATTCTCGCCGCGGTGGACTGTTTGGACGCGCTGGCGACCGACCGTCAATACCGGAAGGCGTTGCCGCTCGAAGAAGCGATCGGCGTGGTGCGGCGCGACGCGGGCAAGGCGTTCGATCCGCGGGTGGTGGAGGTGCTGGACCGGCGATACGTGCAGCTCGAGGCGATGGCGAAAGAGAAGTCCGCCGCGCTGATGAAGCTGTCGACGGAAGTGAAGTTCACCAACGGCGAGGCGCCGGCGGCGGGCTTCGAAGGGTCCAATCGCGCGCCGGTGGAAGTGAAGCCGAAGGACTTCCTGACGTCGATTGCGGCGGCGCGGCAAGAGGCGCATGGGCTGTTCGAGATCTCGCAGGATCTGGGCAATTCGCTGAGTCTGGACGAAACACTGTCCCTGCTGGCGGTGCGTTTGAAGCGGCTGGTGCCTTATGACTCGTTCGCGGTCTACGTGCGGCGGGAGGACATCCTGACGCCGGCCTTTGTGACCGGCGAAAACTTCCGGTTGTTCTCGTCGCTCGAGATTCCGATGGGGCAAGGCCTGTCGGGTTGGGTGGCGGAGAATCGCAAGCCGATCATCAACGGCAATCCGTCGGTGGAACCGGGCTATCTGAACGACCCGAACAAGTTCAGCACGCTGCGTTCGGCGCTGGCGGTGCCGCTGGAGGGTCCGGACGGGTCGATTGGCGTGCTGGCGCTTTATCACGCCGAGCGCGATGCGTTCAGCAAGGACCATTTGCGAATTCTGCTGGCCATTTCTTCCAAAGTCGGCTTGGCGATCGAGAATGCGCTGCGCTTCCGGCAGGCGGAGAGTTCGGCGACGACCGACTTCCTCACCGGGCTGCCGAATGCGCGTTCGTTGTTCCTGCATCTGGATGGTGAACTGGCGCGGAACCGGCGTACCAACAGCTCGTTGACGGTGCTGGTATGCGATCTGGACGGGTTCAAGGCGATCAACGACCGGTTCGGCCATTTGGAAGGCAACAAAGTCTTAAAAGCGGTCGCGGTGGGATTGAAGGACGGTTGCCGCGAATACGACTACGTCGCGCGCATGGGCGGCGACGAATTTGTCCTGATTCTGCCGGGTCTGCGGGATTCGGACATCGACGCCAAGAAGCGTCGCCTGGAGCATCTGGCGGTGACCGCCGGGCGCGAGATCACCGGCGAGGAAATCCTGAGTTTCAGTGTGGGTGAAGCGCAATTTCCCCGGGACGGCGCCGATGCCGAAACGCTGCTCGCGATGGCCGATAAGCGGATGTATCGCGTGAAGCAGGAGCACAAGCAGAACGCGGTGGAGACAAAGCCACAGCGCAATTTCGACTGGCGCAAGCAGCCCGTTTCGCGTCTGGCCGACCGTTAACACCCGCGCGGCGCAGAGAATGCTATCCGGCGAGGCGTAGATTTGCTATCCTGCCCCAAAGGGTCTATGCGCCATCTTCGGGTCGTCTCTGCTGCGTCTCCGTCCTCTATTCGCATCCCCCCCAGCCCCCTTGTTTTGTGGCACTTTGCCGCTCATCTGCTTTCTGAGCGGCCAGCAGTCTGAAATTCACTTTTTTGAGGGAAAACACTCGCTATGCGACTACTACTCAGTTCGCTGCTGTTTGCAGCGATGGCTCTTGCCCAAAGTACGTCGGGCACTCTTGTGGGTACGGTGCTCGATGCGACCGGCGCTTTGGTCGCCGGCGCGAAGGTAATGGTGAAGAACGAGGGCACCGGTCAAACGGTGACTTTAGCCAGTTCGGATGCGGGCGCTTATGTAGCGCCGTCACTGCCGCCAGCGATGTATACGGTGCGGGTGGAGGCCGCGGGATTCCGGGCCGCCGAATCGTTACATGTGCAGGTGCCGGTGAACGCGACGGTGCGCGTCGATATCAAATTGCAGGCGGGCGATCTGGCCCAGGTGGTGGACGTGACGGCGACCGCGCCGGTGCTCAACACCGAGAACGCCTCGGTGGCGACGGTGGTGGATACGCACGCGGTGGCAACGCTGCCGGTGAACGGCCGCACGATCGATCGCTTCATCGTGATTGCGCCGGGCAACACGTCCGATAGCTCGTCGAACCCCAAGCTGGGCGGTTCGCTGCATTGGGGCGGCAACTTCTTTACGATCGACGGCGTGGCGGTGAACGACACCGGCAACGGTGGTGCGTCTTACTCCTATCAGACGGCGCTGACGACGCTGCCCTCGATCGATACGATTCAGGAATTCAAGATCGAGTTCAACAATGTGAAGGCGGAGAACGAAGGTTCGGCCGCGGTGTCGATCATCACCAAGAGCGGCACGAACGCGTTCCATGGCAGTCTGTTTGAGTTCAACCGCAATGCGGCGCTGGCGGCGAAGCAATTCTTTGCCACGTCGCTGCCGAAGCCGCCGTTCGTGCGCAACGAGTTCGGCGCGACGATGGGCGGTCCGATCGTTCGCAACAAGACGTTCTTCTTCTCGAGCTATGAAGGTTTGCGGCAGCGTTCGTCGACGACGAACACGCTGCGCTACGGTACGGCGGCGCAGCGCGCGGGCAACTACGCGGGCCTGCCGACGATCACCGATCCGCTTTCCGGGCAGCCTTTCCCGAACAACACGATTCCGACGGCGCGGCTGGATGCGCGATCGCAGGCGCTGTTGAAGTACGTGCCGCTGCCGAACCTGGCGACGACGGCCAACAACTACGTGACCAACGTGGGCAACGTGATCGACGTGAACCGCTATACGGCGCGCATCGACCACAACTTCAACCCGAAGCATCTGGTGAGCGGCATTCTGACCTATTCGAAGGGTTCGCCGTACTTTGTGTACAACGGCGGTCCGAACGAGTTCGGCAACTTCTCCGACGGCGGCTACATCACCAAGAGCGCGGCGTTCAGCCATAACTGGACGGTGACGCCGACTTCGCTGAACGAACTGCGTTTGGCGTACTTCAGCCATGCGAGCATCCGCATCGGGCAGAACACGACGTTCAACCCGCAGTCGCTGTTCCCGTCGCTGTATGGTCCGCTGCCGATCGGCGGTCTGCCGACGGCGACGTTCAATGGCGCTTACGGCAACATCACGGATTCGGGCGGTAGCGACCGGGCTCCGGAAATCACGCGCCAGATCACGGACAACTTCAGCTTCATTAAAGGCAAGCACACCTTCAAGACCGGTTTGGATTGGGGTTTGAGCAGCATCGCGACCAACCCGAGCGCCGGCGCGGCTCAGTTCGGTTCGTTTGCCTTCACGGGCCGCTTTAGCGGTGACCCGCTGGCGGACTTCCTGCTGGGCTATCCGAATACGGCGACGCGCGGCACGCCCGGCCTGGTGAACAAGCTTTACTACACGCGCTGGGGCGGCTACTTCCAGGACGACTATCGCGTGTCGAACAAGCTGACCCTGAACCTGGGCCTGCGCTACTCGCTGCAGACGCAGCCGCAGGAACGGGACAACTCGTGGGCCAACTTTGACTTTGCGACGGGCAAGTTCGTGGTGCGGTCCGAAGGCGGGCAGTTGCCGCGCCTGGCGCTGCCGCGTTTGCTGGCGGCCTATCCTTACGTGACGTCCGAGGCGAACGGCTGGGGCAGCGATGTGCTGCGGGCCGATCACAACAACTACGCGCCGCGCATCGGCTTCGCGTTCCGCCCGACGGCGAGCAACCGCACGGTGTTCCGCGGCGGCTACGGCGTGTTCTACAACATCATCCCGGTGTTTATCGGCATCCGCCAGATCTCGCTCTCGAACTCGCCGTTCCAGTTGTCGGAAACGTTCTCGGCCGCGGCCGGGGCGACTCCGACGTTGACGCTGGACAATCCGTTCCCGGGCGGCGGCACGATTTCGGCGAACCCGAACATCACGGCCGTGAACCGCAAGATCACCAACACGCTGGCTCAGCAGTGGAACTTCACGATTGAGCACGAGGTGGTGCCGAACCTGGGCGTGCGCCTGACGTACCTGGGCAACAAGGCGACGCATGTGCCGTGGTACACCTACGAGCGCAACGCTCCGATTCAGCAGGGTCCGGGGACGCTGCAGTCGCTGCGGCCGAACCAGCCCTGGGGCAGCATTTCGACGCTCGATACGAATGGCAACTCGGTGACGCATCAGTTGCAGGTGGAAGTGACGCGCCGTTACAAGACGGGGCTCTATCTGCAGGGCAGCTTTACCTGGAACAAGTCCATCGACAACGTGCCGATCGCGGCGAGTGTGCAGAATCCGTATGCGGCGTATCTCGATCGCGGCAACTCGGAGTCGGTGCGTGGCCGCGTGGCTTACGTGTCGGCGACCTATGACCTGCCATTCGGCAAGGGCCGTCAGTACATGACCAGTGGCGTCGGTGCGGCGATCCTCGGCGGCTGGCAGTTGGCGACGATCACGCAGTTGCGCTCGGGTACGCCCTACAGCGTGACGTTCTCGTCGACGCAGCCGGGCTGGATTGCGAATCGCGCGAACGTGGTTTCGTCGGACTTCTATCCGTCGAACCAGTCGATCGCGGGTTGGTTCAATCCGTCGGCGTTCGCGATTCCGACGACCTACACCTACGGCAACAGCGCCCGCAACATGCTGTGGGGCCCGGGTCAGGTGATCGTCGACATGAGCGTGCTGAAGGACATTCAGATTGTGGAGCGCTTCAAGCTGCAGTTCCGAGCCGAAGCGTTCAACATGCCGAATCACCCGAGCTTCAGCAATCCGGCGGCGAACATCTCGGTGCCGACGACGGTGGGTAAGATCACCGGTACGTCAGTGCCGAGCCGAGCGATCCAGTTCGGCTTGAAGCTGTTGTTCTAAGCCAAGCAAAGCAGTGAGAAACGGCCGGCGGCTCCGCAGGGAGTGGCCGGCCGTTTTGCATTTTGTGAGGCGCAAGGCAGACAACACGCCAGCAATGAGCGTAGACTGAAAGCGTGCGGCGGCTAAGCGCAGTTTTGCTGTTGCTGGTGACCAGCTTCGGGCTGGCCATGCCGCTGTTATCCGCCTCGGCTTCCGACCCGGAAGCGAAACTCCCTCCGTGTTGCCGCCGCGATGGCAAGCATCGTTGCGGCATGAACATGAAGAAGGAGCCTTCGCGCAGCGGTCCGGCGGTGGCGGCGACGACGCGTTGTGCGCAGTATCCGCAGGGGACGGCGGCACCAGGGGTGGCGCAAGCCGACCTGGGTAGCGAAGCGCCGGCAGTCCCCGGGACGATGCCCGCGGGCCACCTGCTTCCTTCGCTGGCCCGAGCCGTAGCCGCGACGCCCATCGACGTCCATGCCCCTCGCGGGCCTCCCAGTTTCTCGCTTTAAGTTCGCTGCTCTGTCTCGTCCTCGCCGCCGGCCTGGTGGCGCAGGGCGGACTGTCATTTCGCAACGGAACAACGACAAGCGAGAATTTCCATGAAACATTGGCCGATTGGGCTGGCCGCCGTATGCTTCACGGTGGGCGCGGCTTGGGCGGGAGTGTCGACGGCGACGTATGCGTCGCTCAGCAAGCCTCGCCAAGTGAGCACGGAGAGTGCGGAAGTGCTGTATCAGCGCGGGCAGAAGTACGCCAGCGGGACCGCCGGGGCGCGCGACTACCTGCGGGCGATGGAGTGTTACCGGCGGGCAGCGGAGCAGGGTCATGTGGCGGCGCAGTATAGCGTCGGGTGGCTGTTCGAGCAGGGGTTGGGCGTGGCCAAAGATACGGCGCTCGCCAAGCACTGGTACCGGCAGGCCGCCGAACAGGGCGATGCGCAGGCGCAGACGAATCTGGGAGTGCTCTATGCCACCGAGGCGACGTCGCCGGAGCATTTAGCCGAGGCGGCCAAGTGGTATGGGAAGGCCGCGGAGCAGGATGACCTGGAGGGGATGACGAATCTGGGATCGCTGTATCTGCAGGGCCGCGGCGTGACGCAGGACTATGCGCGAGCGCGGGAACTTTATCAGAGGGCAGCCGAGCGCGGCTATCCGGTGGCGCAGAATAATCTGGCGCTGATGTATGCGAATGGCCAGGGGAGCGAGAAGGATTATGTGCGGGCGGCAGCCTGGCTCGAACTAGCCGGTCGGCGGATTGCCGCGTCGGCGAAGCTGCGCGAGCGCATGGCGGCACAGATGACGCCGGCGCAGATCGAAGCGGCGCGAGCGCTGGCGCGTGACTTCGAAAAGGGAGCGCAGTAAGCAGACAATGACGCGAGCGATGACCAGCATCTGGCAAAGGAGCCTCAGCCTGGCGCTGATGGCACTTTGCCTGTGGGCGTCGAACGCGGGACTGCTCGTGGCGCTCAACGCGTCCGGAAGCAACTGCGGGACGCAATGCTGCCGGACAAAGAAGACTTGTTGTTGCCGCAAGAAAGCAACTGATCCCACGCGCGCGACGCTTTCGGCGCGAACGTGTCCGCCGGGATGCGGCCAGGCGGTGCCGGCGACCGCGACGGCGTGGACAGACATTGCGGCCTCGTCACCGGCGATGACCCTGGTGGTGCTGGCGTTGTGCCTGGCCCGCAAAGACGATGGACCACGCTTGGCGCGGCGTTGGTTCGGATTGTTTCAACGCCCTCCTCCCTGCCTCTCCTGGTAGCCATCTTTCGGCGGTCAGCCCCCGGCTGACTCTTCATCCAGAGAGGACATTTCAAAACATGCATGCCCTACGTGTGTGCACGCTGGCGCTGGCCTATGCGGCGCTGGTTTGGGCGGACGCCGCCAACGGCGATCCGCGGCTCGAGAAGCTGTTTGGCAGCTATATGGCGCCGTGTTGCTGGCGGCAAAACCTGCTGGTGCATCAGTCGCCGAAGGCGGATGAACTGCGCGCGCAGATCCGACGGGCGGTGGCGGCGGGACGCAGCGACGACGACATTAAGCGAACATTGCTGGCGGAGTACACGCCGCGGATTCTGGCTCTGCCGGAAGGAACGCAAGGCCAGTGGCTGCAGTGGATGCCGTGGCTGGGAGTGCTGCTGGGCGCGGGTCTGCTCGCGCTGCTGGTGAAGCACTCGCTGGCCAAGGGGCGCCAACAGGCGGCGCGGCCGTCGCTGGGGCCATTGCCGGAAATCGAGGACCTGACATGAGACGACGTTGTTTGTTGACGCTGGGAGCGCTGGCGGCAGGAGCGGCGCGAGCCGGGACGGAGCCAGTCGACCCGCCGGCGTTGGCCGAAAGCGGCATGCCGTTTCTGGCGACGGGGCCGGATCAGGCGGTGTACTTATCGTGGATCGACTTTCTGGGGCCGAAGGAGCACGCGCTGCGGTACGCGCGGTGGACGGGCACGGGATGGTCGGCGGCGGAGACGATCGCGCGGGGTACGAATTGGTTCGTCAACTGGGCAGACCTCCCTGCCCTGGCCGTGCTGAACGACGGCGGGATGCTGGCGCATTGGCTGACGCGTTCAAACGACGGCGGCAAGTACGGCTACGGGATCCGCATGGCGATGAAGGCGGCGCGCGGGTCCGGGTGGCGGGAGATCCACGGCATCAACCTGGAGGATCGCGAAGACTACGCGGGCTTCCTGTCGTTTGTGCCGGAGGAGCGCGGGGCGCTCTATTTGTCACCGCCGAAAGTCGCGCCTTCGAAGGTCGCCTCGCTCGCGGGCGAGCATCATCACGAAGAAGAAGGCCACCGGAAGACGGTGCGCTATGTGACCTTCGATGCCCGGGGCGGGCTCTTAAAGGACGTCGAAGTGGACTTCGACGCCTGCTCCTGCTGCCCGACGAGCATCGGGCGGACCGAACGCGGGCTGATTGCGGTGTATCGCGATCATCAGAGCGAGATCCGCGACATCGCGGTGATCCGCCGCGTGGACGGACGGTGGAGCACGCCGCGGACGCTCTATCCGGACGGCTGGAAGATCAACGCCTGTCCGACGGAAGGGCCGTCGCTGGTGGCGCAGGGGTCGCACGTGGGCGTGGCGTGGCTGACGCGGGCGGGCGGCACGGCGGCGGTAAA
This sequence comes from Bryobacteraceae bacterium, assembly GCA_965229305.1. Classification (GTDB taxonomy): domain Bacteria; phylum Acidobacteriota; class Terriglobia; order Bryobacterales; family Bryobacteraceae; genus JALHNI01. Next base: position 70,904 of record CBDDIZ010000038.1, read on the forward strand.
GTTCGTGCAGTCAGAGAACAACGGCGAGCAGTTCGGTGAGGCGGTGCGGATCGATAGCGGCAATCCGCTGGGGCGTCCGGCACTGGTGAAAAGCGGCGACGGCGGCTGGCTCGTCGTGTGGCTTGAGAAGACTACGAGCGAGCGAAACGAACTGCGCATCCGGCGGTTGGCCGCCAATGGCCGGCCGGGTGAGGCGATGGTGGTGGCTCGCGTGCCGGCCGGACGCGGCGCGGGCATGCCGAGGATAGCGGTGACGGGTGAACAGATCCTCGTCGCCTGGAGAGATCAGCGGGTCCGGACCGCGCTGCTCCATAAGAAACAACTTCCCAGTTAGGAATCAGAAAACTTCATGACATTTATTCGGTGGGCGGCTGTGCTGGCCGCAACTTTCTCTTCTTTTGTTTTGTCTCTGCACGGGCAGACGTCGACGGCGACGTTGAGCGGCGTGGTGCTGGATCCGCAGGATGCGACGGTGCCTGGCGTAACGGTGACGTTGACGGACCCGGCGCGCGGTTGGGAACGCAAGACCGTCGCCAATGGTTCGGGCGGCTTTCTGTTTGCGCAGATTCCGGCGAGCACGTACGAGATTTCGATTGAGCAGGCGGGCTTTCAGAAGGCGCGCGTGACGGGGGTGGTGGTGAACGCCGACGATCAGCGGTCGGTGCGGGTGCGGCTATCCGTGGCCAAGCGCGATGAGGCGGTGCTGGTGACCGATGAAGCGCCGTTGGTGCGCGAGTCGCCGGCGGTGGCGACCAGCGTGGATCGCAAGTTCATCGAGAATCAACCGCTGAACGGGCGGAGCTTTCAGGCGTTGATCCAGTTGGCGCCGGGCGTGGTGGTGACGCCGGCGAGCATCGTGTCGCAGGGGCAGTTCTCGGTGAACGGCCAGCGGCCCGGCGCCAATGCGTTCAGTGTGGATGGGGTGAGCGCGAACTTCGGGCTGCCGGCGGCGACGTCGCCGTATGAGGGGTCCGGGGGGAGCGTGCCGTCGCTGTCGGCGCAGGGCGGCACCAGTTCGCTCGCGTCGGTGGATGCGGTGCAGGAGTTCACGATTCAGACGTCGACTTATGCGCCGGAGTATGGTCGTCAGCCGGGGGCGCAGGTGGCGGTGGTGACGCGTTCGGGAACGAATGCGCTGCATGGCAGTGCGTTCAACTATTTCCGCAACGACAAGCTGGACGCCAATAGCTGGTTCGGCAATTACAACGGCATCAAGCGGCCGGCGCTGCGGCAGAACGACTTTGGCTTCACCGTGGGTGGGCCGGTGGTGCTGCCCCGCGTCTACGACGGGCGGAACCGGACGTTCTTCTTTGCGTCGTACGAAGGGCTGCGGCTGATCCAGCCGGTGGTGCTGACCGGGGCGCGGGTGCCGTCGCTGGCGGCGCGGCAGAATGCGACCGGCGCGGTGAAGACGCTGCTCGAGGCATATCCGCTGCCGGTGGCGTCGCCGCTGGCCGACGCGCCGCTCGAGACACCCTATACGGCGGGGTTCTCGAACCCTTCGAATCTCGATGCGACCAGCGTGCGAATCGATCACGCGGTGACCAGCCGGGTGACGGTGTTTGGCCGCTACAACTATGCGCCGTCAGAGAGCCGGGAACGGGCGCGGTATGCGGCGGCAAGCTTCGTGGCGCGGCTGCCGAATGAGACCAAGACACTGACGGTGGGTTCGACGGCGGTGATCTCGCCGCAGGTGAACAACGATGTGCGCTTCAACTACAGCACGTCGATGGCGGCGCAGATTTATGAGCAGGACACGTTTGGCGGGGCCAAGCTGCTGCCGAACGAGCTGCTATTTCCCTCGTTTACGGACCCGTCGAAGTCGCTTTACTACCTGACGATCGGCGGCAACGACGAGAACACGATCAGCCCGGGGACCTTCAGCCGCAATGTGCAGCGGCAGTACAACGTGGTGGATGCACTGAGTTGGAGCGTGGGAGCACATGCGCTGAAGCTGGGCGTGGACTATCGGCGGCTCTCGCCCACGATCGGCGGCCGCGAGTATGGCAAGACGCTGACAGTGCCGACGATCACGCAACTGGCGACGGGCATCGTCCCTTCCGGGACGGTGACGCAGATTCCGGGTTTCCTCGAGCCGACGTATCAGAACTTTTCGGCTTACGCGCAGGACGCCTGGAGGATGACGCCGCGGCTGACGGTGACTTATGGTTTGCGGTGGGACGTGAATCCGGCGCCCACGGGCACGCCGGCGCGGACGGTGCTGGGCATTGAGAATCCGAGCGCGGCGACGATCGCGCCGGTTGGTACGCCTTTCTACCAGACGCCGAAGAAGAATTTCGCGCCGCGGTTGGGGGTGGCTTACCAGCCCTTCTCGGGCCGCGGCACGGTGATTCGCGCCGGCTTCGGCATGTTCTACGACCTGGGCTACACACTGCTGGGCACCGCTCTGAGCCCGACCCTGTATCCGTTTGCACGCAGCCGGACGGTGGCGAATGCGCCGATTCAGGATCCGGTCTTTTTTGCGGAAGTGCCGGCGCTGAACACGAATCCGCCGTATCCGCGGCTGTTTGCGTACTATCGCGACTACGCGGCGCCGCGGACTTATCAATACAGCTTCGCGGTGGAGCAGCCCCTGGGCGCGTCGAACTCCGTGTCGCTGAGCTACGTGGGCGCGGCCGGGCGCAAGCTGGGCCGCGTGGAGAGCCTGTTGCCGGCGGTGCTGCAGAACGCAAACTTCACACGCATCGATGCGGTGAGCAGCACGGCGTATTCGGACTACAACTCGCTGCAGGCGCAGTTCAAGCGGCGGATGTCGCGCGGGCTGCAGGCGCTGTTGGCTTACACGTGGTCGAAGTCGCTTGATACGTCGTCGGACGAATCGAACAGCAACTTCCTGCCGCCGAACGCGCGGTATGCGGTGGGGAACGATCGTGGGCCATCGTCGTTCGACGTGCGGCAGACGTTCAGCGGGTCAGCGAGCTATGAGATTCCGACGCCGTGGTCGAACCGGACGGCGAAGGCGATCCTGGGCGGGTTTGCACTCGATTCGATCGTACGGCTGCGGACGGCGCTGCCGGTGTTGGTCGTGACGGGGCGTGACGCTCTGGGGCTGGGCATTACGAGCGTGTCGCGGCCGGATGTGGTGCCGGGGCAGCCGCTGTACCTGTACGGCGAGGGGTATCCCGGCGGTTGGATCTTCAACCGGAATGCTTTCGACGCCGTGACCCCGCAGGCGCAGGGCCGGCAGGGCACATTGGGCCGCAACGTGATGCGCGGTTTCGGTCTGCAGCAGGTGGACCTTTCGGTGCGCCGGCGGTTCCGCATCACCGAAGGCGTGGGCCTGGACTTCCGGGCCGACGCTTTCAACCTCTTCAACACGCCGAACTTCGGGAATCCGACAGGCGTGATGACCAGTGGCAACTTCGGCCGTTCGACGGCGATTCTCTCGACCGGGGTGACCGGCGGGCAGAATCCGCAGTTCCAGATCGGCGGACCGCGGTCGCTGCAGTTAGCCCTGCGGGTTCACTTCTAGAAAGGAGCAACAACGGTGAAGACTTTATGGTTTGGCTTGATGCTGGCCGGCTGCGCGATGGCGCAGCGGCCGGTGACGATTCGCTTTCAGGCAGTGGTGGGCGGCACGGAGTTGTCGTGCGGAAAGTCCTACCAGAATATAGGGACGACGAAATCGACGATCACGCCGCGCGACTTCCGGTTCTACGTGCATCAGGTTCGGCTGGTGGACGAGAGCGGCCGCGAAGTGGCGGTGGAGTTGCAGCAGGACGAGAAGTGGCAACTGGACGATGTGGCGCTGCTCGACTTTGAGGACGCGACCGGGTCCTGCGCGAACGGGACGCCGGAGCGCAACATGAGCGTGAAGGGTAGTGTGCCCGCGGGCCGCTATACCGGGGTGCGCTTTACACTGGGCGTACCTTTCGAGAAAAATCACACGGACCTCACCAAGATGCCGTCGCCGTTGAATCTGACGGCGCTGGCGTGGGTGTGGAACGCGGGACGTAAGTTCGCCCGGCTCGACTTTTCGAGCACGGGCGCGCCGCGCGGTTACGCCATCCATCTGGGCAGCACGGGCTGTACGCCCAATGAGACCAAGACGACGATTCCGACGGCATGCGCGCAGCCGAACCGGCCCGAGATCCGGCTCGACAACTTCGATCCGGAGCGCGACGTGGTGGTCGCGGACCTGGCTTCGCTGCTGGAGGATTCGGATGTGGACCAGGCGGGGAAGATGATGGCGGGCTGCATGTCGGGCCCGAGTACGCCGGCGTGCGGACCGCTCTTTACGCATCTGGGGCTCGCGTTTCCGAATCAGCCGACGAAGCCGCAAACGTTCTTCCGCGCGGGGCCGGCGATGCTGACCCGGGCGGCGGCCGGACGGTAACGATGCGGCGGAGGGCCCGGTGGATGGCGGCGGCGTTGGCGGCATTGGCCGCCGCGCCGCTGGCAGGGCATGACGCCCACGGACGGTCGAATGCGCCGGCCGAGGCGCGGCGGGTGCAGAGTCCGGTGGCGAAGTCGGAGGCGGCGCTCGCGTCAGGGCGAGCGAGCTATGGGGAGTTCTGTGCGAACTGTCATGGCGAGGATGGGCGCGCGCGGACGAAGTTAGCCGGAACGCTGAAGGTACGGCCGACGGACTTGAGCAATCACCTGATGGAGTCCATGAAGGATGGCGAGATCGAATGGGTGGTGCGGTATGGCATTGACGGGCGGATGCCGGCGTTCGGGACGAAGTTGAACTCGGAGCAGCGTTGGGAGCTGGTGCACTACGTGCGGCTGTTGCGCGAGAAGCGACGGATTGAGGAGCGAGCCCAATTGGGTCCGTATGAGTGGGCGCTCCCGCCGGGCTTTCCCTTCCCAAAGGTGCCGGCCGACAACCTGATGACGGCGCAGAAGGTGGAGTTGGGGCGCTATCTGTTCTATGACCGGCGGCTCTCGCTGAACCAGACGCAGAGCTGCGGGAGCTGTCATCAGCAGGCGAAAGCATTTGCCGATGGGCGGGGGCGAGGGTTGGGGTCGACCGGCGAGTTGCATCCGCGCGGCCCGATGAGCCTGGTGAATGTGGCGTATGCGCCGGTGCTGACGTGGGCGAATCCGAACGTGCGGGCACTGGAGGCGCAGGCACTGGTGCCGCTGTTTGGCGATCATCCGGTGGAACTGGGGATGACCGGGAAGGAAGACGTGCTGCTGGCGCGGCTGACGGCCGACATGCGGTATCGCAAGATGTTTGCCACGGCGTTCCCTGGAGAGGCCAAGCCGATCACGATGGGCAACGTCGCCAAGGCGATCGCGTCGTTCGAGCGAACGATTCTTTCGGGCGATTCCCCGTACGACGAGTACAGCCGGGGGGACGATCCCGGGGCGATCAGCGAGGCGGCCAAGCGGGGCGAGGCGCTCTTCTTCAGCGAGCGGCTGGAGTGCTTCCATTGTCACGGCGGCTTCAACTTTACGGGGACGGTGGACTATTTGGGCAAAGGATTTGCCGAGGTGGAGTTTCATAACACCGGGCTCTACAACCGCGCGGGGCGATTTAGCTATCCGGAGCCGAACGTGGGGCTGTATGAGTTCACGCAGCAGGAGGAAGACATCGGTAAGTTCAAGGCTCCGACGCTGCGAAACATTGCGCTAACGGCGCCCTATATGCACGACGGCTCGGTTGCCACGCTCGAGGACGCGATCGAGCATTATCGCGTCGGGGGGCGGACGGTCCGTAGCGGAGCAAATGCGGGGGTGGGCGCGGAGAATCCGAACAAGAGCGAGTTCGTTAAGGCGTTTGACCTGAACGCGCAGGAAAAGGCCGATTTACTAGCGTTTCTGCGGAGTTTGACGGATACGGCGTTGCTGAGCAATCCGCGGCTCAGCGATCCCTGGCGACCGGCGGTCAGCCGTGCGGCATCCGTGCGAACGGCCGCGCCCAAGTACGTGCTGCGCGGCGAAGTAGTGAAGGTGTACGCGAGCGACGGCGCCGTTTCTCTTTTTCACGACGAGGTACCCGGCCTGATGAGTGCAATGCGCGCTCCGCAGGCGATGGAGTTTCTCGTCCCCAATGCGCAATTTTTAGCGACGCTGCGGCCTGGCATGAAGCTGGTGGCCGGGGTGCGTAAGCGTGGCTCGGACTATATTCTCGAACCTCTTTCCAGGAGATCCCCATGACACTGACTCGTAGAACTTTGTTGCAAGCCGCAGCCGCCGCGACGGCGCTGGCACAGAAGGCGGCGCCAGCCACGTTGCCGAAGCTGCCGTATGCCTTCGACGCGCTCGAGCCCTACATCGACGCGCGCACGATGGAGATTCATCACGGCAAGCATCATCAGGCTTACGTCGACAATCTGAACAAGGCGCTCAGCGGGCGGGCAGAACTGGCGTCGCAGACGGTGGAAAAGCTGGTGGCGAATCTGAGCACGGTGCCGGAGGCGATTCGCACGGCGGTGCGGAACAACGGCGGCGGGCATCTGAATCATTCGCTGTTCTGGCAGACGTTGGGCAAGCCGGGCGCGGGTCCGGCGGGCGGATTGAAGAAGGCGATCGCGCAATCGTTCGGCACGCAGGAGGGCTTGGAGGAGAAGCTGCGCGCGGCGGGGCTGACGGTGTTCGGGTCCGGCTGGGTGTGGGTGGTGTCGAAGGGCAAGGGCGAACTGGCGATTGAGACGTCGCCGAATCAGGACAGTCCGTGGATGGCGGGCAAGACGCCGCTGTTGGGACTGGACGTGTGGGAGCACGCCTACTATCTGAAGTATCAGAACCGACGGGCGGACTATCTGGCGGCGGTGCTGAAGGTAGTGAACTGGGACTTCGTTTCTCAGCGCTACGAGGAGATGGCGAAGTAGATGCGCTGGATGGTCAGCATAGCCGCGCTGTGCGTCGTCCTGGCGGGGTGCCGCCGGTCGACGCCCGAGCGGGGGGTGGACGACGGGACGCTGGAACGCTATCGGCTGAAAGGCGTGGTGGTGCGGCTGGACGCGCCGCACCGCATCGTGACGATCAAGCACGGGCCAATCGCCAATGCGGCGGGCAAGGTGTGGATGGAGCCGATGACGATGGAGTTTCCGGTACCGAAGCAGCCGGACCTGGCGAAGTTAGCCGAGGGTCGGGAGGTGGAAGCGGGGGTGCTGACGCGGGGCTCGGACTTCGAGTATTGGATCGAAGATGTGAAGGTGGTGGAGGCCAAGAGTCCGTAGGGGCGGCGGCTTTACAGCTCGACGGGAGAACTGGCATGATGGCCTTTCTCCCCGTCCGAGCAGAAAGGTCACCTGATGCGTGGATTGTTCCTGTGGCTGGCTTGCGCCAGCGTGATGCCGGGCCAAGTGCGGAAGCCGTTCAACGTGGTGGAGGCCTCCATCCCGGAGATGCGGCGCGCGATGGAGGAAGGACGGGTGACGTCGCACGAACTGGTGGCGGCGTATCTGGCTCGGATTGGCCTGTACGAAGACCAACTGCATTGCATCATCACGGTGAATCCGCGGGTGCTGGCCGAAGCGGATGAGCGGGACCGGGAGCGAGCACAGGGACGGGTGCGGGGTCCGCTGCACGGCATTCCGATAGCGCTGAAGGACAACGTGCTGACGCGGGACATCGTAACGACGGGTGGGGCGCTCGCTTTGGCCGGCTATCTGCCTCCTTACGATGCAACGCTGGTGCGCAACCTGCGTGATGCGGGGGCGGTGATCATGGCTAAGACGGGGATGACGGAGCTCGCGAACTGGGTGGCGGGTGGACCGTCGCCGATGCCGGGCAACTACAATGCGGTGCGCGGCTTCGGCTACAACCCATATGACCCGAGGCGGGATCCGCGCGAAGGCAACGACGATGGGCGGCCGGTGCTGGCGACGGGCGGGTCCAGTTCGGGCGTGGGGACGGCGGCGAACTTCTGGGCGGCGAACGTGGGGTCGGAGACGTCGGGCTCGATTCTGAGCCCATCGAACCAGAATCTGCTGGTGGGGATCAAGCCGACGGTGGGGCGGATCAGCCGGTATGGGGTGATTCCGATTACGGCGGATCAGGATACGGCGGGGCCGATGGCGAAGTCCGTGACGGATGCGGCGATTCTGCTGGGAGCGCTCGAGAGCGCGACGCCGGATCCGCAGGACGCGGCGACGACGAAGTGCAAGCCGCCGGCCAATCGCGACTACACACCGTATCTCAAGAAGGATGGCTTGAACGGACTGCGGATTGGGATTCCGCGCGCGTTCTACGGTGAGGCATCGACGGGCGGGCGGCGCGGGGGCAATGGGCTGAGCGCGGAGGCGAAGCACCTGCTGACCGAGGCGATCGAGATCCTGAAACAGCAAGGAGCGGTGATCGTGGATCCGGTGGAGATTCCGAGCCTGGAGGAGTTCAACCGTTGGGGTATCTGCGCGGGGCTGAACAGCGGGCGCGGGCGGGATGCGAATTGCTCAGTGGTGCTGAAATACGGGATGAAGCGGGACTTCAATGCGTGGCTGGCGACGCTGGGTCCGTCGGCGCCGGTGAAGAGCCTGATGGCGCTCCGGGAGTGGAATCTCGCGCATACCAATGGCGGGGCGATCCGGTTTGGGCAATCGCTGCTCGATATCTCCGATGAGATGAGCGTGGAGGGCGACAAGGCGCGTTACGAGGCCGATCGGGCGAAGGACATCGAGCTGGCCGGGACCAAAGGGATCGATGCGGCGATGAAGACGCATCGGCTGGATGTACTGTTGTTTCCGGGAGCGAGCGGCGCGGGGATCGCGGCCCGGCCAGGTTATCCAACGGTGATCGTGCCGTTGGGTTTTGTGCCGAATGCGCAGGGCGCGCCATTTCCGAACGGCTTTCAGGCGAAGCCGGCGCCGTACGGAATCAGCTTTACGGGAATGGCGTGCAGTGAGCCGACGTTGATTCAAGCGGCTTACGCGTTTGAGCAGGCGACCAAGCGACGTGCACCGCCCGCGGGGTTCGAGTAGACTGCCGTTTATGGACCCGCAAGCTGGTTCCCGTATGCGACGCACGCCTCCCGGCGGTCCGCCGGTGGCGTTGGCTTTTGCTGAGCCGGAGGACGCGCCGAGTTGGTGGCAGCGCATCGTGCGGCGGCTGCGGCGCGCGTTCCGTCCCTAAGGTACCCAGAAGCGGTACACGAGGTAGCAGGCGAGTGCCCCGCCCGCCAGGGCCGACAGGCCGGTGGCGAGGCGCTTTTGCAGGTAGAAGATCAGGATGAGGCCGGAAAGCGAGACGAGCGTCATCAGCACGGCGGAGACGTCGATGAGCCAGGACCAGGCGCGACCGGTGTCACGGCCTTTATGGAGGTCGTTGAGAAGGGCGCCGAGACCCATGCGGGTCTCGGTGAGGTCGTAGGAGCCGGTGGCGCGGTCAAGGAAAAGGTCAGCGGTGTAGGCGGGGCCTTTGAAGGAGACCGAGCATTGGGCGTCGTCGACGCGGAAGTCGCTCAGGGCGCCGGAGAGCTGATGGGTGCGGCGCAGGTACTCGACGACTTCGAGCTTGGCCACGTTGCCTTGCAGCCACGCCGTGTTCAGCTTGCCTTTGAGCTGGCGCGTGGTTTGCGCTCCGGCGAACCAGTCGGCGTGGTTGAGGGTGAGTCCGGTAGCGGCGAAGAACAGCAGGACGCCGAAGCTCGCCATCGACAAGTAGATGTGCAGCCAACGCGAAAGGGACGCGAGTTGACGCTTCCACGCCGGGACACGGCGATTAGTGGCTGCCGGTTTTGCGAAAGTCGATGCTGGCGGCAGCAATTTCGGCTCCCCCGGTCAATGGAAATTGCTTGGACGGACCGGCGAGGTCGAGCTCCTGTTTGAGGATCTGATAGCCGCCGTGCTCGCGAGAGACTTCCAGACAAATGGTGTACTTGCCGCGCTTGACGACGGCGCCTTTGGCGTCCTTGCCATCCCATTTGAGCGTATATTTCCCGGGCGGCCGGGTGGCACTGGTGAGCGTGGAGACGACGTCGTTGCCTTCGGCGAGAAGACGCAGACGGTCGTCGCGGTACCAGCCTTTGAGTTCGGGCAGCCAGCGGTCTTTTTCGATCCAGAGGGCGAGGGTGCGGATCGGGAAACGGTCTTTGTCTTCCACCCACACGGCGACGTAAGGGCGGCGGTAGCGCTGCGCGTCGATGCGGGCGAGTTCGAGTTGGATGACGGCTTCGAAGCCAGCGGGAGCTTGAGCGACGGGCGCGAGGCGAGTGGATTTCCAGCCGGCGCTGGCGTGGCGCGTGCCGTTCGCTGCGAGAAGCAGGTACTCGACGCCGGGGTGCTGAGCGGCCAACGCGCGGGACTCGTGGGCAGGAAGCACGGCGAAGGCCGTGGCGAGGGCACCGGCTTCCACGGCGTTCGGGGAGATGACGGTGGCGCTGGCGATGTGGGAGGGGCGTTCGCCGGTGCGCGGGTCCACGAGGTGGAGGCCGCGGCGCGAGGTGCCGGAGGTGGCGACGGCGACGTTCCGCACGGCGAGGGTTTCGAGAGCCGCAGTGTTTTCGGTGTCGTCGAGCGGATTAGCGATGCCGACGGTCTCGGCGAGACGACCACGCACGACGAGGTCGCCGCCGAGATTCAGCAGGGCGCCGTCGGCATGGCGGAGGGCGGCGTCGGCGGCGCGATCGAGCACGTAGCTCTTGGTGAAGCTGTTGAGGACGAGGGGAGTGTCCGTGAGACGGGTAGCGGTACCGGAGGCTGGGTCGAGGCGCCAGTGGCGATCAGGACCGCCGGGAGCGGCGGCGAAAGCGGCGCTCAAGGTGCCTTGGCTGGCGGCGCCCCAGTGGTCGTAGAGCGAGAGCACTTCGAGCAGTTCGGGCGAGACATGGACGGCCTGGTGTCTGGTGGCGGCCCAACGGCTGAATTCGCTGTTGGGGTCGTAGGAACTGAGGATGGTCCGCAGGCGTTCGATTTCGTCGAGCGCCGCGTTGGCGGCACGTTCGGGGTCCGGGGCATCGAAGCGCATCTCGAGCGAAGTGCCGAGGACGTGCTCATAGCGGAAGACCGACGCTGGTGGGCGCGTCGCACCGCGGAGGGTGAGCGCGCTGGCAGAGAGCAACAGGTCGCGGCGGCGCATTACTGGCGGCGCCCCATGTTCTCGAAGGCCTTGGCGAGTTCGTCCTTGGTGAGGAAGCCATCCTGATCGGCGTCGGCACGGGCGAAGAGCTCTTGCATGCGTTCGGGGGCTTCGGACTTCGAGAGCTTGCCGTCGTGATTGGAGTCGTTCTCTTCGAAGAGATGGTCGATCATCTCGCGGGGGTCGCGGCCGCCGCCGGGGCCGGCACCGGGGCCGCCGCGTCCGCGCATCATAGGCCGGAGTTCGTCGGCGGAAAGGACGCCATCGGAGTTGCGGTCGAGCGTGGCGAGGGCGGTGGTGGCGGCGGAGATCTCGGTGGCGGAGACAGTGCCGTCCTGGTCGGTGTCCAGAGCGCGAAAGACGGGGTCGAAGCCGCCAGGGCCGCCGGGCCCGCCACGGCCTTCGCGTCCGCCGGCATTGCGGCGCTGATCCTGCGAAGCGGTGGCTTTGGTGATTTCGTCTTTGGTGAGCAGACCGTCGCCATTGGCGTCGGCACGGGCGAAGATGCCTTGCATGCGCTCGGGGACTTCGGACTTCGAGAGCTTGCCGTCCTGGTTTTCGTCGAAGGAGAAGAGGGTGGTGACGAGGTCGTCGCCGCCGGCGGGTCCGGCGGGCTGATCGGGCCGGGGCGGCATCACTTCATCGCGCGTGAGGTTGCCGTCGCCGTTGCGATCGAGCTTGCGAAGGACGGCGCCGGCGACGGAGAGTTCATCCGTCGAAAGGGAGCCATCCTGATTCGCGTCGAGGGCCGCCACCAAGGGGCTGACGCGCATGGGTCCGCGCCCGGGGGGCTGAGCCAACAGGACGCTACCGGCAGTCAAAACGTATCCGAACCATGGAATTCGCACACTTCAGGGTACGCGACCGGCGGCAAAAGGTTGCCGGTCTTCATCGGCTCTTAACGAAGTTTTACGCTGCATTGCCAGCAACTTAGCCATAACGTTCCTTAACGTGACAGGGTGAGCGACAGCGCGTTGTAGTGGTAGGAAGCGCCTGGAGAGTGGGCGGGGCGGGACTATGATCGGTAGACAGGATTCCAGTGAGACACTTACGGCAGAATCGGCTGGAATGGACGCTGTTCGGGCTGATTGCGCTGGGGTGCGCGGGGCTTTCCGTTTTGCAATACCGGTGGATCGGCGAAGTGAGCCGGGCGGAAGGCGCGCGGCTGCGAGCGAGCCTGGACGAGCAAGCGCGGCGCTTCGCGCATCGCTTTAACGAAGAGCTGCGCGAGAACTGCCGGGCGTTGTTGCCGGAGGCGGACGAACTGGCCGAGAGTGGAGTGGCGCAGGCGCATCAGCAGCGTTATCAGGATTGGGCGGCGAGCCATGACGTGAAGCTTTTGGCGCGCATCGCGGTGGCGGTGCGCGAGCAAGACCAGTTGCAACTCTACGCGCTAGACTCGCGGGGAGCCTTGCAGCCGGCAGTTTGGCCGACGCAGTGGGCAGAGTTGCGCGCGAGCCTCGTGATGCGGGCGGCGGGCGAGGGCGGTCCGCCGAGGGTGCCGGCGGATTCGGCCTTGATCGAGATGCCGGTGTTTGCGCGAGATGGGCGACGGCGGGGACCGGGGCGGGAACTCGAGTGGATGATCTTCGAGGTGGATGAGGCTTATGTTCGCGACCAGGTGCTGCCGCGCTTGGTGCGGGAGTATCTGAATCCGGGCGAAGAAGCCGACTACGACGTTTCGGTGCAGTGGTGGCAAGAGAAGTGGTCGCAGGAGAAGGGTCCGCTGGTGTTTGCGACGCGCGCGGACCGGGCGAGCGTCATCGACGGCGCGGATCGGCTGGAGGGCTTGTTTCCACGGCAGATCGCAAGTCCGAACGGGCACCGGCGGCGGCGCGGCAATGACGAGGACGGGCCGAGCCGATGGGTGTTGGCGGTGCGGCATCGAGTGGGGTCGCTCGAGGCAGCGGTGACGCGCAGTCGCTGGCTAAATTTGGCGACGTCGCTGGGGCTGATTGTCCCATTGGGCGGCGCGGCCTGGGCTTTGGTGCGGTATACGGGGCGGGCGCGACGGCTGGCGGAAACGCAGTTCCGCTTCACGGTGGGGATGTCGCATGACCTGCGCACACCGCTGACGGCGATTCGCGGGGCAGCGTTCAATCTGGCGGAAGGTGTCGTGCAAGAGCCAACGGCGATGCGGCGCTACGGGCAGTTGATTCTGCGCAACGCCGAAGAGTTGACGTCGATGATCGAGAAGGTGCTGGCGTACTCGCAGTCGCTGCGGGCGGGGCGGGAGGAGCCGCGCCGGGAGGTGGCAATCGGGGAGTTGGTGAAGCAGACGTGTGCGGCGATCACGAGCGAAGCGGAGCAGGCCGGTTGCGTTCTCGAGGTGACAGTGGCGGAGGGGTTGCCCGCCGTGAGTGGCGATCCGGTGGCACTCGAGTTCGCGGTGCGAAATCTGATCTCGAATGCGGCGCGCTACGCGGCGGAGGGCAAGTGGATCGGGGTGTCGGTGCTGGCGGCGGAGGGCGGCGTGGAGATGCGAGTGGCGGATCGGGGACCAGGCATTCCGGATGAGGAACTGGAGCGGATCTTCGAACCGTTCTATCGTGGCGAGCGCAGCCGCAATTCGCAGGTGCGAGGGACGGGGCTGGGGTTGAGTCTGGTGAAGGAGACGGCCGAGCGGCACGGGGGTCGGGTGACGGTAGTGAATCCGCCGGAAGGCGGGGCGACGTTTACGCTGTGGCTGCCCGGGAAGAAGACGGCATGACGACGACGCGCATCCTGTTGGTGGAAGACGCGCCGGACGTGCAGTTAATCGTGGCGGATTTGCTGCGGGCGCAAGGGCACGAGGTGGCGGTGGCTGACGATGGCGAGCGCGGACTGACGCTCGCGAGCGAGCAGCGTTTTGACCTGCTGGTGCTGGACCTGATGCTGCCGGGCATGGACGGCTTTGCGGTGTGCGCGGCCATCCGCGAGCGGGGTTTCGATGGCGGGATTCTGATGCTGACGGCACGGTCGCAGGCGGATGATCTGGTGCAAGGTCTGGCGACGGGGGCGGATGATTATCTGGCGAAGCCGTTCGACTCGAAGGTACTGCTGGCGCGCGTCAGTGCCCTGCTCCGCCGCGTCGGCAAGGCGCCGCTGACGCCAGTGCTGAAGTATCAGTTCGGCGATGTGACGGTGGACTTTGAGCGGCGCGAGGTGCTGCGGGGGCAGAAACCCGTGGCGCTGGCGGCGAAGGAGCTGCAGTTGCTGCGTCATTTGATTGATCATCGCGGACTGGTGCTCTCGCGGGAGCGATTGCTGACGCGCATCTGGGCGGAGCAGCCCTTTATCGGACCCCGGACAGTGGATGTGCACATCGCGTGGCTGCGGCAAAAGCTCGAGGAGAATCCCCAGGCGCCGCGGCACATCGTGACGGTGCGCGGTCAGGGATACTCGTTCGAGCCTTGAGCGAATAACATTCCTTAGCAAAACTTTGCACGGCGACGGTGGTTTATGATTCGCAAGGAGCCGGAACGGGATGCGGAGTTGGCTGTTGGGTGTTTGGGTGATGACGCTGCCACTATTGGCGCAACGCGGGGGAGGCGGAGGCGGGGGGCAGAACCCGCCGCTGGGGTCGCTGAAGACGGTGACGGCGCCGAAGCCGACGGGGCTTGACCGCTACGTCGCTAATGAGGGAGCGCTGGTGCAGTTGGGCAAGGCGTTCTTCTGGGATATGCAGGCGGGGAGCGACGGCCGCACGGCGTGCGCGACTTGCCACTTTCATGCGGGCGCGGATCACCGTTTGCAGAATCAGCTTTCGGGGCCGGATGCGGTGATGAATCAGGTGCTGACGGCAGCGGACTTTCCGTTCCACCAGTTGAGCAATTCGAACAATAACCAGTCGGCCGTGGTGCGGGACCGGAAACTGGTGGCGGGGTCCATGGGCGTGGTGGCGAAGGCGTTTGTGCAGGTGCAGCCCGGCAGCGATACGGATCTGGCGGACTTGCTGGGCCTGGCGTCGCCGTTTATGCCGAATGGGGTTCACGTGCGGCAGGTGACCGGGCGGAATACGCCTTCGGTGATCAACGCCGTGTTCAACGTGCGCAACTTCTGGGATGGGCGGGCGAGCCGCGTGTTCACGGGCGCGACGCCGTTTGGCGATAGCGACAGCGGGCTGCGGGCGGTGGTGCTGCGGGACGGGTTGCTGCAACGCGAAGCGGTGCGGCTGGATAACGCAAGTTTGGCATCGCAGGCGGCAGGGCCGGCGCTGAACGCGGTGGAGATGTCGTGGGCGGGGCGCGGTTGGCCGGAGTTGGGCCGCAAACTGTTCAGCCTGACGCCGCTCGCGCGGCAGCAGGTGTCGCCGACGGATAGCGTGCTGGGTGCTTTAGCGAATCCGCAGGGGAATGGTCTGCGACCGGAGTGGTCGTATGCGGCGCTGGTGCGGGCGGCTTTTCGGCCGGAGTACACGAGCGCACCACAGGAAGTGGATGGCTACTCGCAGGCGGAGCAGAATTTCGCGCTGTTCTGGGGCTTGGCGATTCAGGCTTATGAGTCGACGCTAGTGGCGAACGACTCGCGCGTGGACCAGTTCTTCGAGGGCCGGACGGGTGTGTTAACGGCGCTCGAGCAGCAGGGCTTGAACGAGTTCCGGGCGGGCGGTTCGCAGTGTTTGAACTGCCACAACGGTCCGGAGACGACGGCGGCGGGGTGGACGGCGGTCCAGCGCGGGTTAAATGCGAACGCACCGGCGAGTTTTGGGTTCTTCCGGATCGGAGTGCGGCCCATCGCCGAGGATGCCGGTTTGGGCGGCGCCGACGATTTCGGACTGCCGCTGTTTGTGGCGTCGCCAGCGACGGCCGCGGGGACGTTCAAGGCCCCGTCGCTCCGGAATGTCGAGTTAACGGGGCCATACTTCCATAACGGCAGCCAGGCGACACTCGAGCAGGTGCTCGAGTTCTACGGCCGCAATGGCGACTTTCCAGCGGGCGGCAATCTAGGGCCAGGGATCGGGAATATTCGCCTGAATCAAGCCGAGCGGACCGCAGTGGTGGCGTTCCTCAAGGCGCTGACCGATGAGCGGGTGCGCTATCAACGAGCGCCGTTCGATCATCCGTCGATTTGCGTGCCGAACGGCCATGCGGAGACGGCGCCGGGAGTGCTGGCGACGGACGCGGCACAGGCCGGGTCCGTGGCCGAGGACCGCTGGGCGCTGGTGCCGGCGGTGGGACGCGAGGGGAAAAGCGTGCCGCTGCAGACGTTCGAGGAACTGCTGCGCGGCATCGGCAACGACGGCACGCGGGCGAACACAATGACGACGGGCTGTCAGCCTTAGCGGTCGCGGTCGGTGACCAGTTCGGTGACCGAGAGCAACGCGCGGCGATAGGGCGAATCGGCGAAGGAGAGGATCAGTTCGCGGGCGCGACCGGCAAAGGCGGCAGCGCGTTCGCGGGCTTGCTCCACGCCACGATGGTCTTCGATGAGCGTGAGGATGCGCGAGAAGGGCACGCGGTCATAGCTCTTGTCCTTGAGGACGGTTTCGACGAGGCGGACTTCTTCGCGATTGGCGGTGGCCAGGGCGTAGATGAGCGGGAGGGTGACTTTGCCTTCCTGCAGATCGTTGCCGACGGGCTTGCCGAGGATGTTCTCGCGCGAGGTGAAGTCGAGGATGTCGTCGACGAGTTGGAAAGCCATGCCGAGGTTCCAGGCAAACTCGGCGAGGCGAGCTTGAGCGGCGGTGTCGGGACGATTGCCGATCAAGGCACCGACTTCAGCGCAGGCACCAAAGAGCGCGGCCGTTTTGCGGTCGACGAGTTCCATGTAGTCGGCTTCGGTGACGTCGAGCTTACCGATGCGTTCGAGTTGGAGAAGTTCGCCTTCCACCATGCGCTGGGTGACGCTCATCAGGATGTCGATGATGCGGAAGTCGCGCAGTTCGAGCGTGATCTGGAAGGCCTGCATGTAGATCCAGTCACCGGCGAGGACGGAGACGTGGTTGCCCCAGATGGCGTTGGCCGAAGGACGTCCGCGGCGCGTATTGGCCATGTCGATGACGTCGTCGTGCACGAGCGTGGCGGTGTGCAGCAGTTCCATGACGGCGGCCATGCGGATGGCGTCCGGACTGACGTCGCCCACCAGGCGCGAACTGAGGAGCAGCAGGATGGGACGCAGGCGTTTGCCGCCGCCGGCTTGCATGTGGCTGGCCACGGCGGTGACGGTTTGCGACGAGGCGACGGAATCGAGCGCAAAGTGCTGCTCGACCTTCTTCAAGTCATCTCGAACGAGATCATGAATTTCGCGGCTGGTGAGCGCCAGGGCGATGTTAGTCATGCCGATCCTTTCGATGCGGTTGCCGAGCGGGGAAAAAGCCGCTCAAAGTTGGCGGTGGTCAACAGATCAATCTCGGCTAGCGTAGCATTCCTGAGTTGGGCCAACCGCTGGGCCGTGTAAGTGAGGTAGGAAGGCTCGTTCCGTTTGCCGCGGAACGGAACCGGCGCGAGGTAGGGACAGTCGGTTTCGAGGAGCAGGCGGTCCGCCGGAGCGGCCGCGGCCGCTTCGTGCACGTTGGTGGCTTTGGGATAGGTGAGGACGCCGCCGAAACCCAAATGGAAGCCCAGTTCGACGGTGCGCCGCATTTCGTCAACGCCGCCGGAAAAGCAATGGAAAACGCCGCCGAGAGCGGGATCCCAGTGGCGCTCGATGAGGGCGAAGGTATCGTCCCAGGCCTCCCGGGTATGAACGATGATCGGGAGGCGAGCTTCGCGGGCGATCTCCATCTGACGGACGAACGCCTGATGCTGGACGTCGCGCGGGGCGAAGTCGTAGTGGTAGTCGAGACCGATTTCGCCGAAGGCCACGACTTTAGGATGCTCGCAGAGGGTGGGAAGGCGTCGAAGAATTTCGGCGTCGACGGCGAGCGCCCGGTGAGGATGGACGCCGACGCTGGCGACGAACTCGGGATGGGCTTCGGCGAGGCGAATGCCGGCTTCAAGGTCCGGGGGGCCGTCGCCGGAGCCGATGGCGAGCAGGCGCGTAACGCCGGCGGCGCGGGCGCGGGCGATCGTGTCGCCGCGGTCCGCGTCGAAGGCGCCGTCGTCAACATGGCAATGGGAATCGATCACTTGAGCCGGGCCCCGACGGGAACCTCCTCAAGGAAGGCTGCGAGCACCGGGGAGCCGCCTTCGAGCGAGGCGGCGACGATCATGCCTTTGCTTTCGATGCCGCGGAGTTTGCGCGGCGCGAGGTTGGCGACGATGACGACCTTGCGGTTGACCAGCGTTTCGGGCGCGTAGGCTTTGGCGATACCGGCGACAATGGTGCGCGGTTCGGATTCGCCGATGTCGACCTTGAGGTGGAGCAGTTTGTCGGCGCCTTTGACGGGTTCGGCGGAGAGGACGAGACCGACGCGTAGGTCGACTTTGACGAAGTCGTCGATGGTGATTTCGGGCGAGAGCGGCGCGACGCCGTTCGCTTCGGCGGCGGCCGGAGCCGGTTCCGGAGTCTTACCCACGAGCGCGCCTTGACGCGCGAGTTCAGCTTGTTCTTGTTCTTGCATTTGAGGAATCACTAATTTGGCGTCGAGACGGGGAAAGACGGGGGTGAGGTCACCCACTTGACCGTGTTCGCCCATCTGCGCGCGAATCTTTTCGATGGAGGCCGGGATGACCGGGTGCGTGAGGTCGCAAATAGCGGCCAGCGCGCGGTAGGTGGAGGCGAGCACGGTATCGAGCCGCGTGTCCTCGCCCTTCTTGGCCAACTCCCAGGGCTTCTCTTCCATGATGAGACGGTCCAGGAAGCCGATCAGCGCCCAGATGGCTTCGAGCGCCTTCGAGAACTCGAAGCGCGAGTAGTAGCCTTTGGCGAGCGCGGTGGCGGTGGTGATCTGCTCGGCGACGTGATCGAGGATGGCCACCGTGGGGACGCGGCCTTGGCGGTACTGCTTGATCATCGACAGCGTGCGGCTGGTGAGGTTGCCCAAGCCATTGGCGAGGTCCGCGTTGTAGCGGGCGACCAGGGCATCGAGCGAGAAGTTGCCGTCCGAGCCGAAGACCACTTCGCGCAACAGGAAGTAGCGCAAGGCGTCGATACCGACGACGTTGGTGATCGGCGTGGCGCGCAGGAGGTTGCCCTTGGACTTCGACATCTTGTCGTTCTCAAAGAGCAGCCAGCCATGGGCAAAAATCTGCTTGGGCAGCGGCCAATCGGCGGCCATCAGGAAGGCGGGCCAGAAGACGGCGTGGAAACGCAGGATTTCTTTGCCGATCAGGTGCAGGTCCGCCGGCCACCGGTCCTCGCCGTCGACGGCGCTCATGTAGGTCATCAACGCGTCGAACCAGACGTAGAAGACGTGCTTCTCTTCGTTGGGGACGGGGATGCCCCAGGTGATGGAGGTGCGGCTGATGGAGAGGTCCTGGAGGCCGCCTTTGACAAAGGCGAGGACTTCGTTGCGGCGGATGTCGGGCTGAATGAAGTCCGGGTTCTTGTCGTAGAGTTCGAGCAGGCGGTCCTGAAAGGCGGAGAGCTTGAAGAAGTAGTTCTCTTCGGTGACTTCTTCGAGCGGGCGGCCGCAGATGGGGCACGGCTCGCCGGGCTTGGCTTCGTTGGCGTAGAGTTCGTCAGAGACGCAGTAGGCCCCGGTATAGCTGCTCTTGTAGACGTAGCCGCGTTCGAGGCAGCGGGTGAAAAGCTCCTGGACCTTCTTGTGATGCGCGGGATCGGTGGTGCGCTTGAAGCGATCGATTTGGAGGCCGAGGTCCACCCACTGTTTGCGGAACTCGTTGGAGATGACGTCGGTGAATTCCTGCGGCGTTTTGCCGACGGCCTTGGCGGCACGTTCGATCTTCTGGCCGTGTTCGTCGGTGCCGGTGGTGAGGACGACGTCGTAGCCTTCTTCGCGCTTGAGGCGGGCAATCACTTCAGCGGCGATGGTGGTGTACGTGTGGCCGATGTGCGGCGCGGCGTTCACGTAGTAGATGGGCGTAGTGAGATAGAACTTTTTCATCGGATGGCTTGGTAGGCGAAATGGGCGGCGGCGATGACGTCTTTGAGGGGGACGCGGCGCTCGCGAGCGAGTTGGACGCAGTCGTCGTACTCAGGAGCGGCGGAGCCTTCGGCGGTGACTTTCATACGGACCTCGCCGAAGGGAGTAGTGACCGGCACGAGGCGGCGTTCGAGGACACGGCGTTGGGCCGGGTACAGGCGGATGCCGAGCGTGGTGGTTTCAGCGAGAATCAACTGGCCGAGTTTCTCCTGATCTTCCGGGCGGGCGATGACGCGCAGCAGCGTGCCTTGCCGGTTCTTTTTCATTTGCAAGGGCTGCAGGGCGACGTCGAGAGCGCCTTCTTCGAACAGGCGGTCCATCGTGTAGCCGAGAACCTGGGGCGTGGTGTCGTCGATGTTGGCTTCGATGACGGTGACCGTGGTGGCTTCGACAGCGGCTGTGGCTTCGCCGACCATCACGCGCAAGAGGTTGGCGTGGCCTTTGAAGTCTTTGGTGCCGGCGCCGAAACCGATCCTGTCGACTTTCATGGCCGGCATGGAGCCGAAGCTTTCGGCGAGCGCGGCGGCAAAGGCCGCGCCGGTGGGAGTGGTGAGTTCGACGGTGGGCCCGGCGGAGTAGGTGGGGTGACCGGTGAGCAGCTTGGCGGTGGCCGGAGCCGGAACGGGCATCAGGCCGTGCTCGCATTGCACGGTGCCGCTGCCGACGTTGACGTTGGACATATAGATGCGGTCGATGCCGAGCAGGTCCAGGCCGTAGCAGGCGCCGACGATGTCGCAGATGGAGTCCACGGCGCCGACTTCGTGGAAATGCACGCGCTCGAGGGAAATGCCGTGGACGGCGGCTTCGGCTTCACCCAACTTGCGGAAGACGCGCTTCGAGCGTTCCTTGGTACTGGAGGGCAGGCCGGAATCGTCGATGATGCGGTCGATGTGGCTGAGATGGCGGTGCTTGCTGGTGGGAGGAGCTTCGACCACAAAGCGGGTCCCGGCGATGCCGGCGCGGCGGGTGGGTTCGACTTTGAAGGTCGCTTGAGTGCCGAGCGAATCGAGACCGGCGGTGAGAGCCTGAGCGTCGGCACCGGCATCGATGAGCGCGGCGACGGTCATGTCGCCGGCGATCCCGGAGAAGGCGTCGAAATAGGCAATTCGCACGGTGAACTTTCCTCTGAACTTCTATCTTAGCGAGGTTCGGTATGCCGTTTCGCTACAATGACGTCCATGGCAAAAGCTCCTCGACGCAATTTCATCGCTTTGGCTGGCGCGGCGGCTGCCGCTCCGGCGGCTGCTCAGGCTCAAACCGCGGCTGCGCCCGTGAAGAAGGTCCATTACAAGAACGGCAAGAAGCCGGAGAAAACGCCGTTGTTCAACGGCGGCGTGTCGTACGGCAACCTGTTGTTTGTGGCCGGCAAGGGCGCGCATTTCGAAGGCGACATCAAGGCGCATACCAAGCACGTGCTGGAAGAGGTGCGCAAGGAACTGGAGAATGCCGGTTCGTCGATGAACAAGGTGCTGAAGTGCAATGTTTATCTGAACGATTTGAAGGACTACAAGGAAATGAACGAGGTGTTTCTGGGCTCGTTCGGCGATGAGCCGCCGGTGCGTACGACGATTGCGGCGGCGGGCGGGATCCCCGGCAACTCGCTGGTGGAAATCGACGTCATCGCCTACATCTAAGGGCGTTATTGCTGGCGGAGCGTTTCGAGCTCCTCGAGCGTCCGAGGCCAATCTTTGCCGAGCAGGCGGGAGAGGCCGCGGTCGGCGAGGAGCTTGCCGCCCGTCTGGCAGCGCACGCAGTAGTTAGTTTCATTGGCGGCGTAGCGGATGCGTTGCACGGGTTCGCCGCAGCGCGGGCAGGGCTGGCGATACTTGCCGTGCATGGCCATCTCGGGCCGGAAGGCGGTGACTTTGGTGGGAAAGCCGTCGCCGGTTTCGGCGCGTAGGCGCTCGATCCAAAGGTGGAGACAGTCGCGGGTGGAGGCGAAGAGTCGCTCGATCTCGGGCTCGGTGAGTTTCTGCGTCTGAGCGATGGGAGAGAGCTGCGCCGCCCACAGGATTTCGTCGGAATAGGCGTTGCCGATGCCGCTCAGGATGCGCGGGTCAGTGAGCGTGCGCTTCAGGGTGTGGTTTTCGCGGGTGAGGGCGGCGCGGAACTGGTCGAGCGTGGCGTCGAGGACTTCGAGGCCGCCGGGGTCAAAAGCGGCGGGGTCCCGTGTCAGGTGAAGCGACGCGCGGTGCTGGGTGCCGGCTTCGGTGAGCGTCAGCGTACCGGTGCTGAAGGTGAATAAGGCCTGGCCGGGCTTGCGGCTGTCCCATTGCAGACGGCCGGCGATCATCAGGTGAAGGATGAGCCAGACGCCGTTGTCGAGGCCGATGGCGATGCGTTTGCCGACGCGGCGCAAGTCGTTGACCTGAGGGCCGATGGCGGCGCTGAGCGGCGGGTCGATCGAGCGGAGGAGGAACGGGCTCTTCAGTTGGACCGATTCGAGCGTGGCGCCCATGATGCGGCGCTCGAGCGCATCAAGATAGACGGTGATGTCCGGCAACTCCGGCATCAAGTCAGTTTGTCAGATGTTCGCCTGATTTGGTAGACTGAGAGACGTTGCGCAAATTCGCCCTTTTGGGCGCGGTGTGCGCGACGTGAAGGACAATACAATGCCCAAACTCAAAACCCACAAGGGCGCGGCCAAGCGCTTCAAGAAGACCGGGACCGGGAAGTTCGTGCGCCGTCACTCGCACGCGCGTCACATCCTCACTTCGAAGGCTCCGGGTCGCAAGCGTCGTTTGGCGCAGGGTGCGGTGGTCGACAAGACCAATGAAGCCGCGCTCCGCCTGATGCTGCCCAACTAGCTGATTTCAGACAGATTCTTTCGAGTGCAGCCGGTGCTCCTCGCACGTGCCCGAGCCGCCTCGAACCCCCAAAAGGGGAACTAAAGGAGATAAAACGTGCCTCGCGTAAAACGTAGTACCAAACGCCGGGATTACCGGCATAAGACCCTCCGCCTTGCCAAAGGCTTCTTCCTCACCAAGAGCAAACTGAACCGTGCCGCCCAGGAAGCGGTGGAAAAGTCGCTGAGCTATGGCTACGTCGGCCGTCGCCTCAAGAAGCGCGATTTCCGCTCGCTCTGGATCACGCGTATCAACGCGGCGTGCCGTTCGTGTGAGATTTCCTACAGCAAGTTCATGCACGGCCTGAAGAAGGCTGGGATCGAACTGAACCGCAAGGTGCTGGCGGATATCGCTTATCACGACGAAAGCGGCTTCCGCGCGTTGGCCACCAAGGCCAAAGCGGCTCTCTAGATTCTTCTCGCATCCCGCCAGTCAATCTTGTAGATTGTAGAGGATGGCTTCCACGGCCCAGTCTTCCGGCTCCTCGACCGTTCACAGCGACGAGTTTCCGTATTTGGCTCAACTCGAGCGACGCATCGGGCGTCTGCTGGACTTGGTGGCCGTCCTCAAACAAGACCGTCAGCGTTTAGAACGGGAAAAAGCCGTTCTGCTCGAAGAACAGGCGATCGCCTTGCGCGACAAGACCATCGCCCTCGACGAGAAGGCCAGCGTGATCAAGGAACTGGCCGAAACCCGGGCGTCACTCGCCGTTTCTGAAGCGGTCGCCAACGAAGCCAAGGTCGCCTTGGCGCAAGGTGCGTCGCCGGCAGAGTTGGAGAAAGCCAAGGCCGACGCCGCCATGGCGAAGAAGCAGGCCGAGGAAGCGCAGGCCGCGGCTCGTAAGTGGGCCGAACAGGTGGAATTGCATAAGGCTGAGATCAGCCGCCTGAACGACGGCATCGGCCGTTTCCGCACCGAACGCGACCAGATTCGCGAATCCCTCAAGAAGATGGCGAGCCAGATCGACATCGCCCTGCCCCATAGCTGAGCATGAGTAAGCAAACCGTTCGCGTCACCATCTTCGGACAGCCTTACAACTTGCGCGCGTCGGGCGACATGCGGGAGATTGAGGAACTGGCGTCCACGGTGGACGACCTGATGGGCTCGATTGCTTCGCAGACGGGCACGTCCGACCCTAGCCGGGCCGCGGTGCTTGCGTGTCTGCACTTGGCCGATCAGTTGAAGGCGGCGCAGCAGGAACTGACCGGCGTGCGCGAACGGGCCGATGAGCGGGCGCGGGTGCTGTGCCAGACGCTCGAGCAGGCCGAAGCGGACTTCAAAGCCGGCCGCTAGCCAAAAAATCGGAGAACTTTTCCGCGCTCAACACACTATTCAGTGTGACCCTCTTTTGCTGGCTTTGGCTCCTGCAATTGCCGTCTTCCCTGCCCGTTTATCGCGAGGATTCGTTGGTGAACGCGGCGTCGCAGACCAATGACCGGTTTGCCGCCAACTCCGTGCTGACGCTCTACGGGACGAACCTGAGCTTCAATACGTCGGGTGTCACACCGCCGCCAGATCGCAAGGCCGGCTGGCTGTATCCGAACGAACTGGGCGGCGTGCGGCTGGTGGTGGGAACCGAGCGCGTGGAGCTGTTCTATGTGTCGCCGACGCAGATCAATTTCCGGCTGCCGTTGTTCCGGCCCGCAAACACGATGCTGCAGTTGATTCGCGACGGGGTAACCGGTCCGCGGATTCCGTTGCGCATTCGGGATGTAGCGCCGGAGCTGTTTACGACGCCGGATAACTGGATTCTGGCGACGCGCCCGGACGGGTCCCTGGTGACGGCGGAGAAACCCGCCAAGCCCGGCGAGACAGTGGTGTTCTATGGCACGGGCTTCGGCAGTACGTTGGCCTCTTCGGCCGGCCTGCAGACCGCGGTGAACTGGCTGGAGCATGCGTCCGAATTCGGCGTGCTGGTGAATGGCGAACCGGCGCCGGGCCTCTACTACGTCGGCGTGACGCCGGGGTTCAGCGCGCTCTATCAGGTGAACTATACGCTACCTGAAGGCAAGGGGACGAACCCGGAAATTCGCGTGTCGGCCCGCGGCGATCGCAGCCGCGAGGGGACGCGGCTGTGGGTGGCGCCTTAAAGGCGCGTGATGCGTGCACCCTTGCGCAGGCTATCCATGGCCATCACGAGGGCGATGTTCGTACGCTGCGCGGTGTGGACGGGGGCGTTCGGCTCCCGGCGCGAAACGATGCACTCGAGGAAATTGCGGATGTGATAGCGAACGGCGGAGTTGAAGCTCTTGGGGTCACTCTTACCTTCGGACATCTTCAGTTCAAGCGCCTGCGGACTTTCGGGATAGACGGCGTAGTGCTCGCGGCCGACGTCGAAGCGGGCTTTGTGCCCGTGGAACTGCGAGAGCTGGTCCAGGTAGCCGCTGTAGCGCATGGCGTGATAGCCGACGGCGAAGGTAGCGAGGAAGGAGCCGAACTCCATGGCGATCGACGTAGTTTCGGGCACCTCGACTTTCGCGAGATTCGGGTTGGCGCCCGAAGCGGTGACGGCCTTGGGCGCGTCGGCGTTCATGAACCAGAGGATCAGGTCAATGATGTGCGCGGCCTGGCCGACCATCAGGCCACCCGAATAATCCCAGTAGTAATACCAGTTGAAGAAGCGATGCGCGTCCATCTCGCGTGAGGGCGCGCTGCCGAGCCATTGCTTCCAGTCAAGGTCGCCGGCGAGGGGCTTGTCGGCGGGTGAACTGGCGTGGTTCAGCCAATAACTGAGGACCAGGTTGACCGGACCTTGCGGCTGCTTGTCGAAGAGCTGTTTCGCCTCGATGAACAGGGGCGAACTGCGGCGCTGGGTGCCGACCTGGACGATGCGATTGGTCTTGCGTACCGCGGCGATCATGCGCTGGCCTTCGTCGATCGTATGGGCGAGCGGCTTTTCGACGTAGACATCCTTGCCGGCTTCCACCGCGTCGATCATCATGCGGGCGTGCCAATGGTCGGGCGTGGCGACGACGACGAAGTTCAGCGACTTGTCTTCGAGCAGGCGGCGATAGTCCTTGTAGGGCTTGGCACCGGTGGAGGCGCTCTTCAAACCGCGCTGCAAATTGGGCTCGTAGACGTCGCAGACGGCGGCCATCTCGGCGCCGATTTCCTTGAATTCGGTGGTGAGCAGATTGCCCCGGCCGCCGGCCCCGATGATCCCGCCCCGGGGCTGGGTTTGCATGGCCAGCGCCAGCGGAGAGGCGACAAGAAAAGAGCGTCTTTGCATGCCCCGCATGATACCGCAGGCGCTATGATCAGGGACGATGCTGACGGTACTTTTGTTCTTCGCCCAAGCCTTGCCAGGGACAGCTCCGCTGGCGCCGGTGCCGGACCCGGCCGCGCGCATGCTGGACGGCCTGCACGCCTATGCCGACGCCCGGCTGGCGGGTGCGGCGGGACGCCGCGCGCAGACGCCGCCCAGCCGCGAGAAGCTACGCGAACTGATCGGCGCGGTGGACGCGCGCGTAGCCGTCGACGACTTCGTGAAGCACGGCGACGGCATCCAGTGGCCGATCGTCGAGGGCGTCACCGGCGAGGGCACTCTCACGGCGGCCAAAGGCGCCGCCCAGTGTTACGAGATCGCGCTGCATCCGGAGGCGGGCTCGGCGAACTGTGTCGTGGTGCGGCCGATCCTGATCAGCGATCGCGTGGCGCTGACGGGCAATGCGCGCCTGAACAAGCCATCCGTGCAGCCGCAACGCGAGTTCCTCTACCGCATGGCTTATCCGATGGGGCGGCATCCGCTGGGCTACGAGGTGCAGACGATCCTCTCGGTGGTGGATGTGCTCGCCAAGCGAAAGCCGGCGCGGCCGATCCGCGTGACGGGCATTCAGGCGAGTGCCCTGCCCGCGCTGCTGGCTTGCGCGCTCGATGAGCGGATCAGCGAATGCACGGCGGCGAATCTCGAAATCGACCTCGACAACCTCAGCCAGAATCCGGTGGCGTATAACGTCTGGCAATGGTCCGAGCATTTTGACCGCGACCGTCTGGCGGAGATGGTGAAGCCACGGCGCCTGACGCTCGCGCCCCGGACTCTGCGCGGGGCGCCGGCCGAGGACGTCGGGCGGACGGATCGCGTGTTTCGGCAGTGGGTGGACTACACGCAGCGGCTGCTGCGCGAGACCACCTGGACGCGTCCGGCCTGGTTCGCGAAGCTCTCGAAGGACGAAGCTCGCGAGCAATTGCGGCAGACGTTCGGCGTGCTGCCGGATGCGCTGGTGCCCGTGAAAGCCGAAACCCGGCAGCGGTACAACGAGCCGAAATACACCGGCTACGAGGTGCGAATCCCGGTGGCCGGCACGGTGGAGGCCTATGGACATCTGCTAATCCCCACCGGCCTGAAGCCAGGCGAACGGCGCGCCTTGGTGGTGACGCAGCATGGCCTGGAGGGGCGTCCGGAGGACACGATTCTGAAGGAGCCGACGCGCGTGGTCTACGACGAGTTCGCCCGCAAGCTGGTGGAGCAGGGGTACATCGTCTACTCGCCGCAAAATCCGTATGTGCTGGGCGAGCGCTTCCGGAATCTGCAGCGGAAGTCGAACCCGTTGGGGCTCTCGATGTTCAGCTACATCAATGCGCAGCATCGGCAAACGCTGAACTGGCTCGAGACGCTGCCGTTCGTCGATCCCCAGCGGATCGGCTATTACGGCTTGAGCTACGGCGGCGTGACGGCGCTGCGCGTGCCGCCGTTTGAGCCGCGCTACAAGATGGTGATCTGCTCCGGCAACTTCAACGAATGGACGTGGAAGATCACCAGCATTGAGGACACTTTCAGCTTTATGTTCACCAAGGAGTACGAGGCGTTCGACTGGAATCTGGCGCCGCGGTTCGGGCATGCCGAGATGGCGGCGCTGATTGCGCCGCGTCCGTTTCTGGTGGAGCGCGGACACTCAGATGGAGTGGGAATCGACGAGTGGGTGGCGTACGAGTTCTCCAAGGCGAAGCGCTACTACGCGCAGGCGGGTGCGGGGAGCCTGGCGGAGATTACGTACTTCGACGGTCCGCACCGGATTCACGGAGAGTACGCTTACCAGTTTATCCACAAGCACTTAGGCGAGCCGATCTCGAAGTAGTGTGCGATTGGCCCGCCTGGCACGGAGCAAGCCGATCAGTTTCAATCAGTTAACGTAAAGATCGCGGCGTCGGATGAGAATCCGGCAACACGGTCGACCAGCACTTGAAATTCTGTGGGTAAGTCGCTGAAGTTCTGTGGATTTTAGCCTGCGAGAACACGTCCTACCCAGTCGGCGTGACGGAACCAGGCTTTCGCCCGGCCGACGTCGCGGAAAATCTGCTGCTTGAGGGCCGCCGGGTCCTTGAACTTGCGCTCCTCACGCACCCAGTGGAGGAACTCAACCTGGATGCGATGCGGGCTGGGCGGCTCGAGCGGGGAGAGCAGGAACGTCTCCACCGTTAGGGCCTCACCCTGGAAGGTGGGCCGGACGCCGACGTTGGTGATCGACTCCCACTGCCGGCCAGTGTCGATGCAGCGCGTGCGGGTGACGTAGACGCCCGGGCGCGGCAGCATGGCGTCGCCCCAGTCGAGATTCAACGTGGGGACCGTCTGCTCGCGGCCGATGCCAAAGCCGGTGACGACGCGCCCGGTCAGCGCGTAGAAGCGCCCCAGGTAACGGGCGGCCTTGGCGACAGCGCCCTGTTCGAGCAACCGGCGGACCAGGGTGGAGGAGACGACCTCCTGGCGGTCCACAAACTCGTTCACCACCTCGACGCCGAAGCCCAGCCGCTTCCCTTCCTCTTTGAGCAGTTCGACGTCGCCAGCCTGCTTGCGGCCGAAGCGGAAGTTCGCCCCGATGACGACATAGCGGGCCTGGAGCTGGCCTACGAGGATGCGTTCGACGAAGTCGCGCGGCTCCAGGGCAGCGAGTTCCTTATTGAACGGCACAACGAAGACTTGCTCGATGCCGAACTCGGCCATGCGTTCGGCGCGCTGCTCGTGGGTGGAGAGGAGCTTGGGGGCCCGGTCCGGGGTAACGACTTGCGTGGGGTGCGGGTCAAAGGTGAGCACGGAAGGTGTGAGTCCGCGCTCGCGTCCATGCTTGGTCACCCGGCGGAAGAGCTGCTGGTGCGCCAGGTGCGTGCCGTCGAAGTTGCCGATGGTGAGCGCGCAAGGACGCTGCTGGGGAGCGTCGGCGGGCAGGCGGATGAGGTCGGCCAGGGGCGCCTGCGAAACGGGGATCTGCAAGCCGTCATAGGCCAGGTGGACGTGCGCGGGCAGCAGACTTTCGGTTTGGACATGGCCGAGGTCGTGCGAGATGTGCGTGAAGTAGGCGCGGCGGGGGGCAAGTTGCTCGACGTATTTGAGCGACCGCTCGACGGTGGAGTGCGTGGGGTGCGGCTTGTGTCGCAGGGCATCCAGGAAGAGCACGTCCAGACCGCGCAGTTGCGCCATGGACTCGGGGGGGATCTCGCTGTGGTCGGTGAGATAGGCCGCGCGGCCAAAGCGATAACCGACGGAGTTGCCGCGGCCGTGCTTGAGGGCGATCGGCTGGAACTCGAGGCCGAACAGGTCGAAGGGTTGGCCATCGAGCTTGTTGACGTTGATGCGCGGCCGAGAGCTTTCGGTCTCGCCGGTGAAAAAGATGTAGCTGAAGACGCGCTCGATGACTTCGAGCGTCTCGCCGGCGGCGAAGATCGGGATGGTGCCCTGCTGGTAAAAGTTGAACGGCCGCACGTCGTCGAGGCCGAGGATGTGGTCGGCGTGCGAGTGCGTGTAGAGAATGGCGTCCAGCCGGCCGACTTTTTCGCGCAGCATTTGCTGGCGGAAGTCGGGCGTGGTGTCGATCAGCACGACGCGGCCGTCGTACTCGATGAGGACGCTGGGCCGCAGGCGACGGTCGCGCGGATCGGCGCTGGTGCAGACGTCGCAATGGCAACCGATCGTCGGAACGCCCACACTGGTCCCCGAGCCCAGGACGGTGAGCCGGACGTCGATCACTGGTTCCCTTGGCTGAGGCCCACGTAGCGGAAGCGCAATTCCGTCACCGAGTTTTCGAGCAGACGCTGCTCGGGCAACGAGAGGTTGCCCTTGGTCTTTTCTTCGAGCATCGCCAACAGGTCGATCAGGTGCCGCGCCTGGTTGAGGTCCTGCCGCTTTTCCTCGCCGGGGAGTTGGATCAAGCCCAGCGAGACTTCGGCCTGCATGCGCAGCGAGTAAATCAGAAATTCGAAGGTAGCCGGCGGAAGGCCGGGTTGCTGTTCATCACTCATGCAGTCTCTATTTTAGTGGGTCCAGGCGGGAGAGAGCCCAACGCGCCATCTGCTGCACGTGTTCGTCGGGATGCTGCGCGAGTGAGGCGAGCGCGGGGCGATAGTCCTCGCGCGGCGCATTGCCCATGGCGACGGCGACGTTGCGCAAAAAGCCGCGGTGTTTCGCGCGCCACACCGGCGTACGGCGATAGCGAACTTTGAACTCGTCTTCGGTCAGTTGCGCGAGTTGGGCGAGGTCCTCGGCCGGATGAAGCGGCGCGAAGGGCGTCGACTCCGCTACGGGCGCGCGGCGGTTCCAGGGGCAAACGTCCTGGCAGATGTCGCAGCCGAAGACGTGGTCGCCGAAGTGTTCGCGCAGAGGCTCAGCAGCGGGCTCGCGCGCTTCGATCGTGTGATAAGAGATGCACCGGCGCGAGTCGATTTCCCAACCGTGGGCGCCGGTGGTGGGGACGATGGCGGCGGTGGGGCAGGCATCGATGCAACGCGTACAACTGCCGCAACGGTCCGGCGCGGGTTCGCGGGTGGGAGCGAGCGGCAGCGACGTCAGGATCTCGCCGAGAAAGAACCAGCTTCCGGCCCCCTGATTGATCAGGCACGTGTTCTTGCCGATCCAGCCGAGGCCCGCGCGCCGGGCGAGAGCTCGCTCGAGCACCGGCACCGTATCAACGCAGACGCGATAGTCGTAGCCGGCGGGAAGTTGCCGCACCAGGGTCTCAAGGCGCTCACGAAGGACGTCGTGATAGTCGAGGCCCCAGGCGTAACGCGAGATCGGCGCAGGCGGGTGGGCCGTATTGTAGAGCGCGGCGCCGACGATCACCGACTGCGCGGTCGGCAGGATCTCGCGGACGTCGGCGCGCTTCTCCCCGCGATGGTCCGTCAGGTAGCCCATGCCAGCCGCATTGCCGCGCGCGGCCCAGTCCAGGTAATAAGCATGTTCGGCCAGGGGCGAGGTATCGGTGACGCCGATCAGATCCAGACCGCACTGGGCGGCGAGTGCCGGCAGGCCGACTTCAATCGACACGCAAGCGCACCGTCTTGCGCGTGGAGGTGAGGCCGGAGACGATCTCGACGCGCTGCAGCGGGACCCCGTATTCGTCGGCGAGGAAACGGCGCAGTGCCTCGTTGGCTTTGCCGTTCTCCGGCACGGCGGCCACGCGGATCTTGCGAGTGCCATCGGACATCGTTCCGGCGGCTTCGGTCTTCGAAGCCTTGGGAACCACCTTGATGGTGAGCATGACGTCCGGCATAGGCGTCCGCTATTCGAAGTCGATCGAGGCGATCACCACTTGCGGGAGCGCCTGATTCCAGCTTTCGGCCAAGCTATCGAAGGCGAGACGGAAGGGCTTGGTTTCGCCCGGCTTCAAGCCGCCGGTGGCCGCGCGGACGATGGGCTGACGCTCGCGGCCAACCACCTGTCCATAGGGGTCGTAGAAGATGCAGTTGATCTCCACCTGCTTGAGCGCGCGGTCGCCTTGATTGCCGATGGTGCCTTTGATCTCGATCAGCTTGGCGCCGTTGAAGGCCTCGGCCTCGGTCATGCCGACCTCGCCGAGAGCGAGGTGCTTCACATAGGCTTTCGCTTCGGGCGTGATCGCCGCGGCTTGCCGGGGCGGCACCGGACGCGTAAGCCAGTAGACGCCGCCGCCCACCAGGAGAAGCGCCGGAATGAGGATCAGCACCCAGCGGCGCAGGTCGCCGCGCAGGTCACTGGCCACTGACCGTCATCTCCCGGATCAGCAGCGTGGGCGCGGCCATGGTGCTTTGGAAATGCAGGTCCGAGCCGATGGCATCGATCGAATTGAGCATTTCCATCAGGGTACTCGCAATCGTGACCTCGCTGACGGGGTAAGCCAGTTCGCTGTTCTCAATCCACAGGCCCTGCGCGCCGCACGAGTAGTCGCCGTTGACGATGTTGACGCCGTGCCCGAGCAGTTCTGTGACGTAGAGTCCGGTTCCCGCTTGCCGAATCACTTCCTCCGGAGACAAAGAACCCGCTTCGAGATAAAAGTTTCCGTTCATCACGTAAGCCGCGCCGGAGAGGCCGCGGCCGGCGTTGCCGGTGCTCTTGAGACCAAGTTTGCGGGCCGTGTACGTGTTGAGGAGATAGCTCTTCAGGATGCCCTTCTCGATTACGACGGTGCGTCGCGTGGGGATGCCTTCGGCGTCAAAGGGCGCGGTACCCCAAAGGCCGGGCATGGTGCCGTCGTCGATGATGGTGACGTTTTCGCTCGCCACGCGTTCGCCAAGCTTGCCCGCCAGGAAGCTCGAGTCCCGATAGATCGAATCGCCGTCCACCGCCTCGCCGATGTGCCCCAGCAACTGGCGCGCAATGCGCGGCTCAAATACGATGGGCACCTTCTGCGTAGGGACCTTGCGAGCGCCCAAACGGCGCAGCGTGCGCTTGGCGGCGATGATGCCGACGTTTTCCGGGGTATCGAGCTGGCTGGGTCCGCGGCCACTGGTGTACCAATAGTCGCGCTCCATGGCGCCATCCTGGCTCGCCACCGGCACGGCAGAAAGCGAGCACTGCGAGTTCGCGTAACTGCCGGCGAAGCCGCGGGAGTTGGCGAAGTAGCGGCGGGAAATGCCCGAGTCGAAGGACGCGCCTTCGGACTTGTCGATGCGCGGATCGTAGGCGAGAAAGGCCGCTTCGGCGCGCCGCGCCTGTTCGATCTTCTCGGCCGCCGAGAGCGACGACACGCCTTCGTCCAGCAACCGGAGATCGGTGGTCAGTTGGCCGAACTCGCCCGGCTCGGGCAAACCCGCGTGCGGATCTTCGCCGGTGATTTGAGCGTTGTCGACTGCCGAGGTCACCATCAGGCGGATGCCGTCCGGCGTGAGATCCGACGTGTAGGCCGATCCACTGCGCTGGCCGATCAGAACGCGCAAGCCAGCCGAGCGCGACGTAGCTTCCTGAAGCTTTTCGATATCGCCGAGACGAATGGCCGCGGAGAATTCTTCGCCTTCCACGATGGTGCATTCAGCATCGGTGGCGCCGGCGGCGAGCGCCTGCCGCACCACATCCTGAGCCAGGTCGAGCGGCTTCATGCCGTACCTCCCACGGTCATGCGATCGATCTTCGTCGTCGGCATGCCGACGCCGACGGGGACGCTCTGCCCTTCCTTGCCGCAAATGCCGATGCCTTCATCGAGCTTCAAATCGTTGCCCACCATGCTGATGTACTTAAGTGCTTCCGGACCATTGCCGATCAGCGTGGCGCCGCGCACCGGGCGCGTCACCTTGCCGTCTTCGATCAAATAGCTTTCCGACGCCGAGAAGACGAAGTTGCCGTTGGTGATGTCCACCTGACCGCCGCCGAAGTTGACGCAGTAGATGCCGTTGGGCACCGAGCGGATGATATCTTCCGGCGCAGATTCGCCGGCCAGCATGAACGTGTTGGTCATGCGCGGCATGGGGATCGACTGGTAGCTCTCGCGGCGACCGCTGCCGGTGTTGGTGGCGCCCGTCAGGCGGGTGCTGAGCTTGTCCTGCAGATAGCCGCGCAGAATGCCGTTCTCGATCAGCACATTGCGCTGCGTCGGCGCGCCTTCGTCATCGAGGTTGAGACTGCCGCGGCGGCTGGCCATGGTGCCGTCGTCGACGACGGTGCACAGTTCGCTCGCGACTTTCTGGCCAATGCGGTTCGAGAAGGCGGAGACGCCCTTGCGATTGAAGTCCGCTTCGAGACCATGGCCGACGGCTTCGTGCAGCAGCACGCCCGGCCAACCCGGCCCCAGCACGACGGTCATTTCGCCGGCGGGCGCTTCGACGGAGTCCAGCATGACAATCGCCTGACGCGCGGCTTCGCGGGCGAAGTGCTCCGGCGTTTTGTCGTTCAGAAAGAAGTCGAACTCCACGCGTCCGCCGCCACCGGCATAACCGGACTGCGGCAGGTCATTGCCCTGACGCGCCAGCGCCGAGACGTTCAGGCGGGCCATGGGCTGCGTGTCGTGATTGATGACGCCGTCGGAGGTGGCGATGAGAATGTGCTTTACCTGGTCCGCATACGTAGAAGTGACCTGGAAGATGCGCGAGTCGTAAGCGCGCGCGGCGGCGTCCGCCCGCTTCACCAGATCGACTTTGGTGCGCAAGCCGATTTCGGTGGGCGCGGTGAGGACCGGATAAAGATTGCGTTTGTCGCCTTCGAGCAAGCCGTGCTTGAGGACTTGGGCGGGTCCGCTGGCGATGCACGCCGCGACGCGGGCTGCGTGCTTGATGCGTTCAGGCGCCAGATCGTCGGAGTAGGCATAGCCGGTCCGCTCGCCGGAGATGACGCGGATGCCCACGCCCATGGTAACCCCTTGCGAGGCACTCTTGACGATGCCTTCGTCGAGGGTGATCGCGCTGGTGGCGACGTATTCGAAGTACAGGTCAGCGTAATCGCCGCCTTGAGAGAGGGCTTCGCCCAGATAATTTTCGAGATCAAGCTCCGTGATCGCGAACTTGCGGGCGAACTGCGAGTCGGCAAGTGCCATGACTTCATCGTACCATGTGCCGGCGGATTGAGCCGCGGATACGTACGCTTCTATTGACGGATACGTACGTCTCTAATAGACTGAATTCATGACGGTTACCGCCACCGAGCTTCGACAGTCCATCTACACGATTCTGGATGAGGTGCTGGCGACCGGAACGCCCGTGGAGATTGTGCGCCATGGCCGGAAGCTGCGGATCGTCCCGGCGGACCCGCCTGCAAGGCTCGCCCGGCTGGTGAAGCGCGATTGCATCGTCGGCAATCCCGATGACCTGAAGTCGATCGATTGGAGCACCGCGTGGAAGCCGGGGATTTAGTCTATCTGGATACGGGCGTCGCCATTTGGCTCTACGCCGGCCTCGCGGATCGACTGACACCAACTGCCCGCCTGGCGATTGAAGCCGGCCGCCTCTGTGTGTCGCCCGCGGTGGTGCTCGAGGTCACGGCGCTGCGCGAAGCCAAGCGCTTCCGCCATCGTGCTGAAGATCTGGTGCAGCAGCTCGGCAAACAATTGGGCCTCACTGTCTGCGACCTCGGCTTTCCGCAACTTGCAGCCGCTGCCGTGGGACTCGACTGGGCACGCGACCCCTATGATCGCCTCATCGTGGGCCATGCCCTGGCACAGCAAGCTTGTTTGGTAAGTGCCGACGATACCATTCGCCGCCACTACGAGCGTACGATCTGGTAATGCGCACTTTGCTCGGTCTCACGGCCGTCACCCTGGTTTTGGCCTGCATCCTGTTGATGCTCTCGCCGCCTCATCCGGAGCAGGCGCAACTGGGCTACCGGTCAAGCGCGTTCGCTTTGCAGATGGCGCGGGATTGGCCTACACTCACCATCATCCTCGCCACGCCCGCCCGCGACGGCTTCCGACTCTACACGCTGGTGGACTTCGCCTTTATTGCCGCCTATGGGGCCCTGTGGCTGCTGATGGGCTGGCGCTTCGGCGAGCGCGCGTGGCTCAAGTGGATCATCGGCGCATGCGTGCTGGGCGCGGTGCTCTGCGACGTGGCCGAAAATCTGGCGACGTTGCGCGTACTGGCCGTCAGCAGCGGCTACACCAATGAGATGGCGCTCGACATTCGGAATTGGGCGCTGACGAAATGGATCCTGCTGATGTTCGGCTGGCTGACGCTGGCGGTGGCGCTGTTAACGCATCGCCTGCCGGTAGTGGCCGTGGGGTATCTGTTCGCGGCGGGCATTGTCGCGACGGCCTACTTCACGTCCACCGTGGTGCTGGAACTGGTGGCGCCGGTGCTGGCGGCGACGCTGGTAGTGCAGGCGGCGTTCTTTATTCGGAGTAGTGGAACGGCGCGGGCATAAAGCAGAGGATGAACAGCAGCACGGCAGCGATCGCCCAGCGTTGACGCAGCGGGTCCAGCCCGACTTCGTCGTGAATGTAGGGATGCTTGCGCCCCAGACGGTACAGGATCGCGGCCCACACCCACCACGGCCACCAGAAGAAGCCCAGCGGCACCAGCATCGCCAGGAAGATCCAACTGCGGCGCTGGTAGCGTTCACCGAACCACGCATAAAGAATATGGCCGCCATCGAGTTGGCCGATCGGCAACAGGTTGAGCGCCGTCGCGAACATGCCGGCCCAAGCCGCGCGCGCGATCGGGTGCAAGGCAATGTCAGCCGAAGTGGCCTCGGGAAAGACGAGGGCCTGCGAGAGCATCAGCAAGAGCGGCTGGCCAAAGATCATGTCGCCGCGTTCGGCGATGCCGGGAATCACACGCGACTTCCACAGGCCGATGAACAAGCACGGCAGCAAGGCCGCAAAGCCAGCTAAAGGTCCCGCGACGCCGACATCGAACAGATCGCGGCGGTTGTAGATCATGTGGCGTATGCGGATGAAGGCGCCGAAAGTGCCGATGAAACTGGGCGCGGGCAAGAAGTAAGGCAACGACGCGTTCAGGTCATAGCGGACGCAGAAGTAGTAGTGACCGAACTCGTGCGCGCCGAGGATGAACAGCAGCACCAGGGCAAATGGAAGGCCGTCCCACAGCAGTTCGGGGCGCGAAAGCGGATCGAGGATGGCAAGAATGTCCTCTTCCAGGCGAAACGCGGGCAAGTTGTGTTCGAAGTTATAAGCGATGCGAGCGCCGGCGGCACTGGCCGTCAGCAGCGTAGCCAGCAAGAGCAGGACGTGCAGCCAAAGGCGCGCGTCTCTGGGGATCCATCTCAAGGGCTTGGCGGATTACTGGAGGGACTGCAGTTCCTTGCCCGGCTTGAAGCGCACGGCCTTGCCGGGGGGGATGGCGACTTCAGCACCGGTGCGCGGATTGCGGCCAATGCCGGTCTTGCGCGGGCGAACGTTGAAGATTCCAAAGCCACGGAGTTCGATGCGCTCACCTTGAGCAAGGGCGCGCTTCATCGTTTCGAAGACGGTTTCGACAGCCATTTCGGCTTTCGTCTTAGTGATGCCGGTCTTGTTAACGACCTCGTTAATAATATCGAGTTTGATCATGAAGCGGATTCCGATCTGGCACTGTGTGCTGGAGAACAAATCGCCTCCAATGCACAGCAAACCTCATGATAGGATTAGGGTTAGCACCTTGTCAAGTTCGATTCCCATTGAGAGCGCTCCCGTTCGGCCCACGGCCGACGCCTTCCGCCGGGCCTGCGGCCGCTTTGCCACCGGGGTGGCCATCGCCACCACCATGGACGCCGAGGGCACCCCGCACGGCCTGACGATCAACTCGTTTTCGTCGGTATCGCTTGATCCGCCACTGGTTCTGTTTTGCCTGGACCGGGCGTCGCAAGCGCTCACGGCCTTCGAGCAGTCAACTGGCTTTATTATCAATCTCTTACACAAAGAACAGCAGGACCTATCGCAGCGCTTTGCCTCGCATCGCGGCGATCGTTTTGCCGGCCTGGAATGGCGCCGCGGACTCACCGGCGCGCCCGTCATTCCGCACTCGCTCGCCGTCATTGAATGCAAGCGCCACTCGATGCTCGACGGCGGCGATCACATCATCTTTCTGGGTGAAGTGGTCGCCGTAGCCGCCCGCGATGGAGATCCGCTGCTCTATTTCGCCGGGCGATATCGACACCTGGGCGAATAACTCCGGCTAGGCTAGAATCGGGAGATGCCAACCACCCGCCGGGGACTCTTCCGCCTGCTTCCTCCCGCCTGGTTCGCCTATTCCCAGGCGCTCGAGGCCGCTGAATCGCACGAAACCTACTGGCACCTCATCAAGCGGGAGTTTCCGCTCGATGAATCCCTCGTCTATTTGAACGCGGCCAATGTTTGCCCGGCGTCCCGCATGGTGCTCGATCGTTACCAACAATTTTTGCGTGACTTCCACGCCAACCCGTCTTTTCAAAATCGCGAAAAGTACGTACCGCTCGAAGACCGTTTGCGCGGAAAGCTAGCCGGCCTGTTGCGCGTGGCCGCGGACGAAGTCGCGCTGACACGCAACACCAGCGAAGGCTCGAACCTGGTCGTACGCGGCATCGACCTCAAGCCCGGCGACGAAGTCATCATCACCAGCCACAACCATCCCTCGAACAACGACTCGTGGAAAGTGCGTGCGCAGCGCGACGGCTTCAAGGTGGTGACCGTCGACGTGAAGGTGCCCGCCGTCTCGGCCGCTTCGCTGACGGACTCGATCAAAGCCGCCATCACGCCGCGCACGCGCGTCATTGCTGTCACCCACCTCACCAGCACTACTGGCATCCGCTTCCCCGCCCGGCAGATCGCAGCCCTCGCGCGCGAACGCGGCATCTGGATGCACCTCGACGGCGCGCAGAGCTTCGGCGCCCTGGACGTGAATCTGAGCGAGATTGGCTGCGACTCGTACTCGGCGAGCGCGCATAAGTGGCCGATGGGTCCGCTCGAAGCGGGCTTGCTCTATGTCCGCGCCGCCCGGCAGAAAGAACTGTGGCCGTCGATCGTCACCGCCGGCTGGAGCGACAAGCTCGTCGGCGCGCGCAAGTTCGAAGTCTTCGGGC
This sequence comes from Bryobacteraceae bacterium, assembly GCA_965229305.1. Lineage (GTDB taxonomy): Bacteria > Acidobacteriota > Terriglobia > Bryobacterales > Bryobacteraceae > JALHNI01. The sequence goes on from CBDDIZ010000038.1 coordinate 109,365, forward strand.
AGCGCGACGATGCGCGGCTGGTTTCGTTTGAATCGGCGGCAGACTTCCTCGCCCTGATCGGTACCGCGAAGATCGAAGCGCGCCTGGCCGAACTCACCGGCCGCTTCAAGAAGCACGTCGGCGAGATCGAAGGCACGCTGCTGCGCACCAACACCGACGCGACGCTGGCCGGCGGCGTCGTCAAGGTGGATCTGCCGAAGCATGACGTCAAGCAGGTTTACGACAAACTCTGGAACGACCATCGCATCGCCATCGCGCTCACGCCCACCGGCGACTCGCGCGGCTTGCGCTTTTCACCCCACGTCTACAACACGACCGCTGAGATCGATCGCGCCGCTGAGGCGCTGAGGAAGGTCGCCAAGGCTTAAATGGATCGCTTATATCTCTCTTATTGGATGCGTGGCTATACGGAGCACAACATGCTGCGCCACTTCGCCACCGTGCTGCGGAAGTTCCCGTTGTCTCGTCTGTCGGCCTCGATTCAACTGCGGATCTTCGAAGACGAACTCGTCGAGCCACCGGTGTTCGAGCGCCTCTATGACGGTCCGAATCATCTGGATACGCTCATTGAGCAAGCGCGCGAACATCAGGCGCCCAACTACGGCTACGAAGTGGAAGCGCAATGGGACCTGTGGCAGTGGGCGAACAACGAATGGAAGCTCGCCCCGGTTCGCGTATCGTTGTTCTGCTTCGGACCGTCGTTCGATGCCCTAAACCGCGATCACCTCGAGGTCGATTTCGGGCTCGAGACGCATTTCCTGCCGCAGCCGGCCATCACGGGCAACAGCTTGCCGATGGTGCAGTCGAACATCCGCAGCTTGCTGAAGTTTGTGGGCGACCTGGACGACACGCTAGCGGCCGAACGGCGTCAGCTTTGGTCCGAGTCGGGCGACAATTTCGCCGCTAAGCTCGAGTCAGCGCTCGCGATCACGGGCGGCTGATCCGGCTCTTCGGGCGCCTGGGGGCGATCGGCCAGCAGGCGCTCGATCTCGGCATGAAGCATGTTCGGCAGAAAGGGCTTCTGCAGGAACGCGACTCGCGCCGCCTCAGGAAAGCCGGCGGGTTGATACGGATAGCCACTCATCAGCAGCACGCAGAGGTTCGGCTGCAGTTCGAGCGCGGCCCGAGCCAGCACGGCCCCGTCTTCGTGGCCCAGCGTCAGATCGGTGACCAGCAGGTCGGCTGGCTGTTCGCGCAGCGCTTCAAGAGCTTCGGCCGGCTGCCGGAAGCAGATCGCATCCAGGTTCAGACGTTTGAGATAGCGGACCAGGAGGGTCGCCAGCGACACTTCGTCCTCTACCAGAACGATCCGCGGCGGCACACTCGGCGACACGGCTTCTACCAGAGCGACACCGGCAGGTCCGAAGGCGTAAAGACCACGCCCACGGCGATGCGATTGCCGTTCAAGTTGTACAAGTTAGCTTGCTGGGAGGCGGCGGTGGTGCTTGAATTGCGGCGATCGTAGCGCGCGGTGAACTGCGTCCAACGCGCAGCCTGCCAGCCAATACCGACGCCAACATTGTGCGTCGTGAAGTTCCCGCCGATCAGGCCAATCCCGCGCAGGCGGCTATAGGTGTAGCCGGTGTCGAAATTCACCTTGCGGCTGACGCGGCGCTGGAAGCTGACGGTGCCGTTATCGGCCTGGGAGGTGAGAATAATGCCGTTGCCCGGATTGATGCTGCGCGAAGCCATCAAGGTGAGCGTTCCGATGCGCGAGGTGCGGGCGAGCGAGAGAACCGCCGAGGGCAGAAAATTCTTCCGGTAAAACACCTCGTTGCCGACGCTCACGCCGATGATCGCGGCGATCACCGGATCGATCTGTACCGTCCGCTGACCCAAAGTTTCGACGCGCATGACGCCTGCCTGGAGGTTCAGTTCCCAGTGTCGTCCAAACTGCTTGCCGATGTAGGCGTTCAGACCATGAATGTACGTGTCGCCAAAAGCCCGGGAAAACTGAAACGTCATGAAGTTGTAGTTGGCACCGACGGTGAGCGTCTTGTTGACCCGGTGAGACAGGTCCATACGGGCCTGAGTGCCGTTGACCCCAAAGAGCGCCGAATTGCTGCGCTTGACCAGGTAGCCGCCCCCAGAAAACGTGACGGACGTGCGATTGGTGAAGCCATAGCTCAGCCCCAGGTTGCCGTTACCGTAGTTGGTCCGCAGATCGAAGAGGGAGTTCACCGGCAGCCCGGGCTGGAAGATGGCGTTGCTCTGGCTGGGCTGCGCGTAACCGCCGTAGGCGCGATTGGTGGTACCAGCCTGGACCGACGCTTCGAACATCACCCGCCGCCGTAGCAGATTGCTGTAGCTCATGCCCAGCGACTGGTCAGTGCCATTCCACATGGACTGATTGGTGTAATGCCGGTAGTCGCCGTTGTACGAGATCTGAAACTGCTGACGGCGCCACTGTTTGGTGCCGTAAAGCCCACCGAAGACTTCGGCGCCCGCGGCACCCCGCGTGAAGATACTGCCGTTCGGGCCAGGAACAAATGACGTCAAACCGCTGTCATAAATCGCATTGGCCCCCGCAAACCCACGAATGCTCAACTCATCGCCCTGGCGCTGTCCGCTTCGTCCACCCCGGCCAAGAATCGAGGGTCCACCGAAGCCGCCGCCGCCCATGGAGCCGATCCCCTGCGCGAGTACCTCGCCAGCAGACCACAACAACACCAAGACCGCTCCGAATTTCACTCTCAGCTTTCCTCCTCGGCAGCCGTTTGGCTACGGCCGTACCTTTTGCGCCCCGCCCACGTGGCGCCAGCTTCTTTTCAGTCTGAGCGATACCCCTAGTACTGTCAAGCAGGGGAAACCCTTAGACCTCACGCCAACATCTTGAAAAAGAAGTAACATCCAGTCAGGACTACGCGTCCCAGGAGGCACATGACGAAACCAGCCTTGTTTGCTTTGGCCATTTCCACGCTGGTGGCCGCCGACCTGCCGGTCACCCAGGTGGTGCTCTATAAGAACGGCGTCGGTTATTTCGAGCGCGCCGGCGAACTGCGCGCCGGCGAGGCCGCCCGGCTCGACTTCAAAGCCTCCGACATGAACGACGTCCTGAAGTCCCTCTCGGTCACTCAAAGCGGTGGCGGGCCGGTGACGGGCCTGCGCTACGACTCGAGCGAGCCGCTGGCCAACAAACTGGCCGAGTTTCCGTTCCGGGTCACCGACGGGCAGTCCTTGAGCGCGTTCCTCGACCAGCTAAAGGGCGCCGCCGTCAGCCTGAAGTTGCTAGCCGGCGAAAGCGAAAGCGGTACGATCGTCTCCGCGCGCCGCATGGCCGCCGACGCGCAGCGCGTCGAGCGCGAACTGCTGGTGCTCATGCTTTCCTCCGGCGAGCTCAAGACCTTCGACCTCGCCCTCGTCCAGACTCTTAAGCTGGCAGACCCGGCGCTCGAAGCTGACCTCCGCCGCTTCCTGGGCACGCTCACCGCCTCGCGCTCGCGCGACAAGAAGAGCGTTTACCTGGACTCCACCAACGACCGGGCGCGCAACGTCTCCCTCAGCTACATGATTCCCACGCCGGTCTGGAAGTCCAGCTACCGCCTTATCTTCCCCGCCACCGGCGAACCGACCCTCGAAGGCTGGGCCATCGTCGACAACACCACTGGAGAAGACTGGAGCAAAGTGCAGTTGTCGCTGGTCAGCGGACGGCCCGTCAGCTTCATCTCACGCCTTTATGAACCCAAGTACGTGGCCCGCACGACGGCCGATCTCGCGGAAGACCAAGTCCAGGGACCGACCGTTTACGCCGCGGGCGTCGCCGGAGGCGTTCCGGGCGGCGTCGCGATGGCCGAAGCCGCCAACGCGCCCCGCGCGCAATTTGAACGATTGGGTCAGTTTCGCGCCAAGGCGGCCTCCCCGGCCCCTCCGCCTCCCCCGGGTGGCGTGATTGGCGGCATCATGAGCGATCTCAAAAGCACGGTGGAGGTGGCGACCGAAGCCCGCGAACTCGGCGACCTGTTCGAATACCGTTTTTCGACGCCCGTCAACGTCCGGAAAAGCGAGTCGGTGATGCTGCCTTTCGTCCAGCAGAAGCTCGCCGCTCGCAAGCTCCTCATCTACACCTCCGGCCAGCCGTCGCAGAACCCGATGTCCGCCGCGTCGCTGGTGAACTCGACCGGCAAGACCCTCGACGGCGGCCCGATCACCGTATTCGACGCTTCCGCCTACGGGGGCGAGGCCCTGATGGAGACTCTCAAAGCCGGCGACAAACGGCTGATCAGCTTCGCCACAGACCTCGGTACGCGCGTCACCACTAATATGGAGTCCGGCAGCGAGATGGTCCGCGAGATCAAGGCCAAGGACGGCATCCTGATCGCCAAGCGCGCCATTCAGCAAACGACCACCTACACGATTCGCAACGTCGATGCCCGCGCCAAGACATTGTTGATCGAGCATCCGCTGAATTCGCAGTCGAAACTGCTCAGCGACGTGAAGCCGGTGGAGACCACGGCCAGCCACCATCGCTTCGAAGTGAAACTCGCCGCGAAAGCTGACGAGAAGTTCGTCGTTCGGGAAGAAGTGATTCTGGATCAGGTGGAGTCCATTAGCAGTCTGGGCGAGGACCAGTTGCTGATCTACGTCAACAATAAGTCGCTTAGCGAGAATGCGCGGCGGCAGCTCAGTCAGGTGCGCGCCAAGAAGTCCGAACTGGCGCAAGCCAACGAACTCAACAACCGGCTGGGCGGCGAGATCAACGAGACGGTGCAGGATCAGAATCGCCTGCGACAGAACCTCACCAGCCTGAACAACGTGAATGGGCAGGAAGCGCAAGTCCGGCGCTATGCCGGCGATTTGGCCGCGTCGGAGACCAAGCTCGCGACGCTGCGGGATCAGCAGAGCGCCGCGCGCAAGCAGCTTGCCACGCTGCAGGCTGAACTGAACCAACTGGTGGCCAAGCTGGAGTTCTAACGCAAACGCATCAGCGGATCGCCGATCACCACGTTCATCCAACTCAAGGCGGGGATCGCCAGGTAGGCGGCTTCCGCAAAGGTCCGCCCGCTCAGATAGGCCGGTAGCATCTGCTCCGGACGCGGGCACTGATTGAGGAAGGGCTCGTCGACATGGCCGGTAGCCCCCGACGCACCCTCCAGCAGGTAATCGGCCGTCATGCTTTGTGGACTGCCGAAGTAGTAACTGCGCTGATCCGCCCATGTCCCCAGATTCCAGTTCGCCGGCGGACGGGCGAAGGTGCGGGCGTTGGTGGAGACGAACTCCGTGGCGATCGCGCCGGGCAGCCACTGCATCCTGAGGAAGCGCTCACGGCGCGACTTGTCGTTCGACCCCCAAGCGGCATACGCAATCACGTCCCGCACGCCGGAGAGGACCCTGGTTGTTTCGTCGATTACGCAGCGATCGCCCGGTAGCAGCAAGGCCGCCGTACGCAGCCAGTCGTTACCCGCGCGGTCGCTCTCGTCGACCAGGTCGATCACCGCCCTGCCCCGATTGCGGGCTTGTAGGCCGCGGTCAATCATCGCTTCGATTTCCGGCAGACCGTAGCCAGCCAGACGGGTTACCAGATAGATGGGGAACGCCCGGTGCTGAAACGGCGTGTCGCGTTGCCGGAAGAACGGGTTGGGCACCATGCCGGGTGCGGCGAACTGCTGTCCGTTCCGCTTCGCGTAGAGCAGCGTGAGTTCCGAGTCGACCGAGGATCCGTCCGATTGCGGCGTACTGCCCCCGGAGCGTGGTTGGATTCGCAACGGCATTCCCTGGGTCGTGACGATGTACAGGATGGCTGGCGTCAGGCAGCGGACAACCGCCTTTTCGAGCTTCTCGTACGTTTCCCGCTGAATCGTTTCGGCGGTGTCGGTGGTCACCCGGCACATGTTCGCCGCTGGAATCGACCGCGCCTTCTGGTAGTACTGGCCGATGTCGCGCGACAGGGCGCTTGCGTCGTTCACCACCACCAGGACGTTTTCTGGACCTTGACCGTACAGAAGCCCCCCAAAGGCGGGGATCAGCAGTCGCAAAAGGGCCTTCCGCACGCGAAAAAGGGATCGAATCATTGAAGCAAAACGAATTGGCTCAAGGAGATGGAAAAAATTGGGGCTATCCTGGGGTCAATGTTATAATCCCTATAAAGAATACGCAAGTAGAGGGGGACCGCGGTCAGCATCCGGCAGGGGTGACCGCGCGAATGGTGCAATATCCGGCGCGCCTCTGCGTCCGGCGAATGGGTCAGTGTAGGCTCCGAAGGGGCCACGTTCATGGATTTAGACCAGCTACACACTTTCCTGGAAATCGTCCGCCTGAAGAGCTTCTCCAAAGCCGCGCAGACGTGTTTTCGCACCCAGCCTGCCATCTCCGCCCAAGTTCGCCAGTTGGAGCAGGAACTCAACAGCAACCTCTTCGAGCGCCTCGGCACCCGCATCTCTCTCACCACCGCGGGTAAAATTTTCGCCGAATATGCCGAACAGATTCTTGAACTCAGAAAACGAGCGCAGGATGCGATTAACGAACTCGAACGCGTACCCCGCGGCGAGTTGGTGATCGCGGCGAACGAAGCCACCTGTATTTACGTGCTGCCCGAGGTCTTCTCGGACTACAAGAAGTTGTACCCCAACGTGCAACTTCTTGTGGACCGGTCCTATGGCGCGCGCGTCGTACAGGCCGTGCAAGATAACCTCGCCGATTTTGGGATCACGCAGTTGCCCGTGCAGGAAAAGAAGTTACAAGTGGTGAAGATCTTCTCCGACGAGATTAAGCTGTTGACGCCCGCGCGCCATGCCTTGGCCGACCGCGAGCGCGTCTTTCCGCGCGACATCGTCGGCTTTCCGCTATTGCTGCCGAAAACCGGCACCACGCGCGCCCGGCTCAACCAATGGCTGGAGCCGGTGGAAGACGAGCTGCAAGTCTCCATGGAACTCGATTCCACCGAGATGATCAAGCGGTTCGTCATGGCCGGTCTCGGCCTGTCCTTCCTCGCCGATTCGCACATTCAGGAAGAGCTCGAAGGCCAGCGAGTGCGAGCCGTCGCCCTCGGTCCCGAACCGATGGTGCGCCGCCTGGGCTTGATCTACCGGAAAGACAAGGCGCTCTCCAAAGCCGCCTTGGGCTTCATTCAGGTGATCTCGGAAAAGGCCGGACAGTTCGACCTAGCGGCGGCGCAGGTGGACGTCACTGCAGCGGGAATGGGCAACGCTGATTTGCCGGCGGCCGGGTAAGCCGCGTTCAATTCTTTACGAGGTGCCGTGTCGACCCAAACGATCCGTCAAAGCACAATCCTGATCTCCGCGGGCAGAAAGACCAACGTTTATTCTTCCCTCGATCAGGTACCGGAAGGGCTGAAGCGTAAGCTGATCCGCTCCACTTCCGGCACGAACTCGGCCACCATCCTGCTGGCGGACCGCGCGGGACGAGAAGAAATTGTCCGCGCGCTCCGCGGTTTGCCGAGCCCGGTGCAAGCCCGTCTGGCCGCTCCCAAGATCCCCTGGACCGAGGCCATTGCCCGTCGTCAGTCCACGCCGCTGATGTCCGAAGCGCCTCATGTCCCGCTCGGAGTTCGCTTGCAGGAAGCCCGCAACTGGGCCGAGTTCCGCGAGGATGCTCTCCAGTGGGTGCGGGCTCACTGGCCGGAGCTTCTTTTGCCCGTCGGCGTGGCCATTGGCCTCTGGGCTCTGTTAGCCTCTTAGTTTGATGGATTTGCTCTACCTGAAGGCCCTCGTGATGGGAATCGTCGAGGGACTGACGGAATTCCTCCCCATTTCTTCCACCGGTCACCTGATTCTCGCCGGCAGTCTGCTCGATTTTACGTCGGACAAAGCCAAAGTCTTCGAGATCGTCATCCAGACCGGCGCCATGCTCGCCGTCGTTTGGGAATACCGCGAACGGCTCTTTGGCGTGCTACGCGGTCTCCTGGGCGACGACGCCGCCCGCCGCTTCGCCATCAATGTGCTGGTGGCCTTCACGCCGGCCGTGATTCTTGGCCTCGCCTTAGGCAAAAAGATCAAAGCCGTTTTGTTTCACCCGGTACCGGTGGCTCTGGCCTTCATCGTCGGGGGCCTCGTCATTCTTTGGGCGGAACGGCGGCAGCACCAAACCCGCATCCACACGGTCGACCAAATGACCTGGTTGGACGCCCTCAAGGTCGGGCTAGCCCAGTGCCTGGCGCTCATCCCCGGCACGTCCCGTTCGGGAGCCACCATCATCGGCGGTCTGCTGTTCGGCCTTTCGCGTCAGGCGGCCACCGAGTTTTCATTCTTCCTCGCCATTCCCACGCTGATGGGCGCGGGCGTCTACGAACTCTATAAAGAACGGGCGCTGCTCGACGCGTCCGACGCCGGCTGGTTCGGAGTGGGGTCGCTCGCGGCCTTCATCTGCGCCTATCTCTCCGTACGCTGGCTGCTGCGCTACATCAGCACCCACGACTTCTCGGGCTTCGCCTGGTACCGCATCGCCTTCGGTTTGATGATCCTCGCCACCGCCTGGACCGGCACCATCAGGTGGGCGGCCGACTAGGGTGCAACGTCCGTCCCTCGCGGAGCATCGCCACAAAGCGTTCCAGCCGCGCCTGCCGCGTCACGGCTCGCGTGGCCGTCTGTAGCCGGAACAGGATCGCGTAGCGATTCTGCGCATTCAGCGTGAGGAAAAAGGCTTTGGCCTCCGGGTACCGGTCGAGTTCGGCCTGCAAGTCGGGCGGCACCGTCGATTGCCGCGCGCCGTCGTATGCCGCCTCCCAACGTCCGTCTTCCCTGGCCCGCTCAATCTCCTGCAGACCCGGTGGCTGCATCCGCCCTTCGTCGATTAGCCGCAACGCGTGCTGGCGATTGATCTTCGACCAGACGCTACGCTTGCGGCGAGGCGCGTAGTGCATGCGGTAGGTCTGCTCGTTGATCGACTTCGCCAAGCCGTCGATCCAGCCGTAGCACAGCGCCAAGTCCAGCGCCTCTGGACGGCTCACCGACTTCAGGCCCGAATCTTTCTTCGCAAAACAAAGCCAATCCCCGACGCGCAGGAAGCGTGGTTCTTTTTCAGCCACGTTTCAAAACTGCGCGCGGTCTTAAAACTAAGAAGCTCGAGCTCGCGCATTACCGTCATGATAGTTCAAGCTTTCGCCCCAAACCGCCGATAGTGCCCCTGTGGATGAACGTCGTCTCTTCCCTCGTCAACCCATCGACCATCTGACCGTGGTCCGTCTCCGCGACGAAACCGCCATTCCGGCGCGGATCATTGAAGCCTCGGCTCGCGGTCTCCGCCTGGAACTCGACCGCTACCTCACCATGGATACGCCCGTGCGGCTGAGTCTGCATGAGGAGATCGTGCTGGGCCGCGTGCGGTACTGCATTCCCGCCTCCAGCGGCGAATACTTCGTGGGCCTGCAACTCGAAGAGACGCTGGCCAGTCTGGACGACCTCGTCCGCCTCAGCCGCGCGCTGGAAACACCCGGCGAGTCAAAGCCGAACGGCGTGGACGGCGTAGTCGAGACTGCCGAAAAAGCGCTGCCGGAAACCCTCGGGTAACGCCGCCAGTTCCGGAAAGTCGTTGGCAGCGGTCCCCAATCGTTCCACCACCACATCGGTGAAGCCGGCTTCAGCCAGGTAAAACTCCATCAACGCCGGCGGCACGGGGCGCACATGCGTCGGGTCCAGGTAGAAGTGCGTCGCGAAGATGGCCAGGCACTCCGGATTCGGCGTTTCGAACAGGATCCGCCCGCCGGGCTTGAGCTTCGACGCACACAGACGAATCAACGCCGGCAACTGCGCCGGCGGCAGATGCTCAACCACCTGCGAACAGAAAACGCCGCCCAAGGACCGGTCGGGCACCGTAGGCAGGTAGGCAAAAAAGTCCAGCGCCTCGGCCTGCAGTCCCTGGCTGCGGCAAAACGCAATGTTCTCGTCGCTTAAATCCAACCCGCGCGCCGGGGTTTGCTGCTCGCTCATCAGCCGTAGAAACTCGCCCCGCCCACAACCCAGATCGAGCACCGGCCCCTGCGTGAACAGCGGCAGATAGCGGCTGAAGTGCGCGCGGATCTTGGGCTCGGGTCCGCGGAATTTGTGCGCGAAGGTGAACCAGTCAAGCACCGGCTCTTCGGCTTTAGCCGACGTCGCCGCGGCCGCCACCACCGGCCGCTGGCGCAGCAAGCGCAGCTCGTCGTGAATCAGCGCCTCCGAGCCATGGCGGAGTTCCTCGCGCATGCGGTTCAGGTCGGCCCACAAACGTTGCTGCAGTTCCTGGGTCGCCCGGTCCAGCGCGCCGAGATAGTCAGCGTGCTGGGCCTTGAGCTTGTCCCGGAAGTCGGCCTCAGTTAGCGACTGCCGCTGCTGGTTGGCCAGTTGCAGATCCGCGACGCCACGCATGAACTGCGCTTCGTTGACTGTCAGCTTGCGCTCCCAGTCCTGCCGCCACTGGCTCCAGTGAACGCGGATGTCACGCAGTTCGCGTGCTTCGTCACCCAGCACCGCCAACTGGCCGATACGTCCCGCCAGTTCGGCATGCGTGCGATTGGACTCGCGCAAAGCCTCAAGAATGGCTTCGATGCACTGCATCGTCGCGCGGTTGAAGTCCACCTGATCGCGCACGAACCAGTTCAGGCCGCGCGCGATCGTCCGTTTCACGCTCTGAATGAGGTTGTTCACCACGCCGCCGGCCCGCGGATTGACCTGGCCAATCGCCGCGACCTTCGCTTCCGCCGCATCGCGCGCGTGCAGCAACGGCCACAGATTGGGCAACGGCACCTCGCCAGGACCCGACTGCGGATGACGCGCGCGCACCCGCTCTTCGATCTCGGCCATCGCGCGCTGCAATTCGTCGAGAGCGGGGTTCAACGCTTACTCCGCTGGTATTGGGCGGTGACGGTGGTAAACACGCCTCCGCGCGGCGTGAACTCGCCGATCACGGTAGCCTTCAGCGGCTTGGCCGCCTTCACCAGATCGCGCAGAATGCAGTTCACGGCGTTCTCCTGGAAGATGCCGAGGTTGCGATAGGCCAGCCAATACATCTTCAGCGACTTCAATTCGAGACACAGCTTATCGGGCGTGTAACGGATGATGATGGTCCCATGATCGGGCAGTCCGGTCTTCGGGCAAACGCTGGTGAATTCCGGCGTGCGGATCTCAATCTCGTAGCCCGGGAACTGGTTCTCCCAGCATTCGATCTCGGGAAAGGCCGCGTCGATGCCCGAGGCGGCGTGATGTTCGGTATATTCGCGATTCTTCTTCGGCATGAGTTAGAGAGCCTTGGCGAGATGGTCCAGAAACGTGCCCACGTCGGTGACGACGGCCACCGTCTGGGCGGACCCGCGGTCGCTGACCTTGGTCGCCACCGCCGGATTGATGTCCACGCACACCATCTTCACCCAACTGGGCAGCATGTTGCCCGTGGCGATCGTGTGCAGCATGCTGCTCAGACACAGCACGAGTCCCGCGCCCTGCAACTGCGCCGCGTACTGATCCTGGGCCGTGTTCATATCGGTCACGGTATCGGGCAAAGGGCCATCGTCCCGCAGACTGCCCGCCAGCACAAACGGCACCCCAGCGCGCACGCACTCGTACATCACGCCGCTGGTCAACGTCCCGTTCTCCACCGCCTGCGGAATCGACCCGGCGTGGTAGATCGCGTTGATCGCCCGCATATGATTCCGGTGGCCATGCTCTTCCTGCCGTCCATCGGACTGGCGAATCCCGAGCGACGTCCCGCAAATGGCCGTCTCAATGTCGTGCACCGCCAGCGCATTGCCGGCCAATAAGGCCTGCACGTAGCCCCCGCGAATCAGCGCCGACAACCCCGCTCCGCCGCCCGTATGCACCACCACCGGCCCAGCCACTACGATGATTTTCTTGCCATCGGCGCGCGTCTGCCGCATCAGTTCCACGGTTTGCCGTACAGCCGTTTCCACTTGGCGCTCGGAACTGATCTCGTTCGACATGAACGAGAACTTCAAGCGGTCGCGCTCCTTGGACTCGGGCGTCACCCGGATGCCGCGCATGCCCACCACCACCTGGTCACCGGCCTGAATGTCGCGCAGTCGGCGGCAGAAGGCGCGCCCTGCGTCGACCACGATCATGCCGTCCATTCGCTGGTTTTCGACGTCCACCCATTTGCCGTTCAGCCGCACGGCCGTCCGGTGGTTGGTGGTGGAGTAGAAGTCTTCGGGCGCGCAGCGATCGCGCTCCACGAGTTTGAACGTTGCTTCGCTGGCGTCGACGGGCGAGCAGCCCATGCCGAGGAGTTGGGCAAGCAGGCGGTCCATCGCCCCGCGCGAGTCGGCTTCGAGCTTCAGGCGAAGTCGCGACGGCTCTGAATTCGTGCGTCCGATGTGGAAGTGCTCCACCTCGAAGCGGGCCTGGTATTCGACCACCGTGTCGAAGATCTGCTCCATGATGTGGGAGTCGATCAGATGGCCTTCGGCTTCCACCAGTTCTTGGATTTTCATGAACGCCTCCATTGTCGCACTCGGGGGCGAAATGGCGAAATCGACAGGCCGAAATCCGCGTGATCTTCCTTATAATCAGTATCTTACAAGCACTTCGTCAGTGTCGAAATTTTCGGAATTTCCCGCCACAGGCATGATTCTAAGAGACTTACAAGTTGGTCCGACACATTTTTCCGACGAAGGACCATTGATATTAAAAGACTTATCGACTAGGGCTCGAGCACGTACTGGAACTCGGCGATCACCGCCAGATCGTCGTCCTCATTCAGTTCCCACGCCTCGAACTCCGGATTCAGCGGCTCCAGGATGATGCGCTCATGACGCCACCCGCCGTCCTCCCCGCGGACCTTCTCCGACCGGTAGCGCTTCACCGTATACCGTTCCCCGCCCCCCACCGTGCGGTTCTCCACCAGCACCAGCCGCCCCTGCCTTGACCCGGTCACCGGCGCCTCGAACACGCACAAGCTCCCGTCCGGAATCAGCGGCAACATACTCCGTCCCACCACGGTCGCCACGAACTGCCCCGGCTTCAAACGCCGCCCCGTCACCTCGATCCAACCCTCCGGCTCCGAAGTCTGCTGGCCACTGAAGTGACCCGCCGCCGCCCGCAGGGTGAACAACGGAAGATGGGTCCGGTAAGGCTGCACAGCTGACGGCACGTGCTCGCGATAAAAGCGCGCCAGCGCCGCCTCCGGCTGCCCGATCAGCACGCGCTCGCGAGGCGAACTGGTCAGCGAATGGCTGGCATGCTCTTCAAGCCAAGCCAGAAAACGACCGCCCCCACGTGCCTCAATTTCGGAATCAAGATACCCGGCCAAGCCCTCGAGAAACAACTCTTCGGCTTCAGGGGCACAGCTCTCCAGGTCCGGCCGCAGGCGATAAAGAAGTTGATCGGAATCAGGCTGGTAAAGCAGCACGCCCAGCGGAACAGCCGGCTCGCCGGGCGGCACAAACTGCAGCACGACGCCTTCGCCATAGGTGAGCTGTTCGACAGATGCGGGCTGGGGCATCAACGGCCTCGAAACTCCTTGCCTTCGAAATACCGACAGGCTTATCGGCAAAATCGGCCTCCGTCTCGATTACCCGCTACGGAATGCCGGTCTAGCCTCTATGGAGTATAGCGGTAGTAGCCTTTGCGATGCCGGATGATCACGTTCGGCTGCGAGAGCTTCACTTCGATCTTGCGGAACGCTTTCTTGTCGTCGGTGGTTTCCGGCGAATAGCGGATGATATACTGCGTCACCACCTCGCCCACCGTGTCGGCCACGGCGCGGAACAAGCCTTGCGCGATCGCCGAAGCGTAGCCGCCCGTGCCGACCTTGAGGGCGTAGTTGCCTTCGTCCGATGGCGTCGACAGGTAGCCGGAGACATCTTTGTAGACGCCCTGCAGCGGATTCACCACGCGGCCGCCGGTCTCTTCCGCCAAACGGATCAGATTCTTCTCACCCTCGGAACTGAACCCGAACGCCACCGTCGACACGCAGTAAACCGTCACCAGATTCCGCTGCGCCAGCTCGAGCACCTCTTCCAGGCCCTTCTTGCTGGCGTTGTCGTGACCGTCGCCGATGATGATCACCACGCGCCGCGGCTCGATCGGCTCGCCCTTCACCAGGTTGCGGCTGGTACAAGCCATGTAAATGGCGTCGTACATCGCCGCGCCTCCGCCGGGCTTCAGCTTGCGGATCTTGTCGAGCAGCTTATCGCTGTCGGAAGTGGTGTTCACCGCCAGTTCGGCCTCGTTCGAATAGGTGATCAGGTAGCCGGCGAACCGGGGGTCGCCCGGCAGCAGGCTCAGCACCAACTCTTGCGCCGCGTCGAGGAACTTCGCCCAGTGCAGGCGTTGCGCGTTCGACATGTCGAGCAGAAACCCGGCCACCACGGGCTGTTGCCGCTCGCGGTTGAAGTAAGTGATTTGCTGGGGCCGGCCTTCATCGAGAATCGTGAAGTCGCCCTTGTCCAGGTCTGAGACGAAGCGCCCTTTCTCATCCGTCACGGTGACGGGCACAATGACCTCGTTCACCGAAACTTTGAGTGCGTCGACAATCGCCGGCTGCTTTTGCGCCGGCTGCGCCAACACTGGGGCGGCCGAACCAGCCGCGACCGTTGCGAGAAATGAGCGGCGGATCATAAGGTGTCCTGCTTGATTATAGCCGCCATACGTCTCGTCAAGCGAGGATCGCCTTCACCACCTCGCCGCCCACATCCGTCAGCCGGTAATCGCGCCCCGAATGCCGATGCGTCAAACGCGTGTGGTCGAGCCCCAACTGGTGCAGCAGCGTCGCGTGGAAATCGTGGATATAGACCTTGTTCTCCACCGCCGCAAAGCCGAAGTCGTCCGTCGCCCCATGGACGTGGCCGCGCTTGAATCCGCCGCCCGCCACCAGATAACTGAAGCCGTGGTTGTTGTGATCGCGCCCGTTCTGCGTCTTCACCAGCCCGCCGACCTCCACCGCCGGCGTCCGCCCGAACTCACCGCCCACAATGACGATCGTGTCCTTCAGCAGCCCGCTGGCCTTCAAATCGTCGATCAGTGCCGCGATCGGCGCATCCGCCTGCGCCGCCAGCTTCTGATGCAGCATGATGTCGTCGTGGTTGTCCCACGGCTGGAAGTTGCCGAAGTACACCTGAACCATGCGCACGCCGCGCTCCACCAGACGCCGCGCCACCAGCGTGCCGCGCGCAAAGTCGGAGTCGCCGTAACGGGCGCGCACGGCTTCCGGCTCGCGCGAAATGTCGAACGCCTCGGGGGCCTCACTCTGCATCCGGTAGGCAATCTCGGCCGATTGAATGCTCGCCTCGAACTGCGTATCGTGCCCTTCGCGCTCGATCTGTAGTTCGTTCAACTGCCGCATCAGATCCACTTCACGCCGCTGTGCTGCCGGCTCCAACTTCGCGTTGCGGATGAACTGGATCAGTTGCTTAGGATCTTTCTCGGTCGTCGGTAGATACGTCCCCTGGTGCACCGCCGGCAGAAAGCCCGCGCTCCAGTTCTGCGGCCCGAGCACCGGAAGTCCCGGGCACAACACCACGAAGCCCGGCAGATTCTGATTGAACGTTCCCAGTCCGTACGTCAGCCAGGATCCCATCGAGGGGCGCCCGCTCAGGCGATCGCCGGTGTTCAGCATCATCAGCGACGGCTCGTGATTCGGGCGGTCCGTGTGCATCGAACGAATCACGGTGAACTCATCGATCCGCTCGCCGAGCTTGGGAAAGATCTCGCTCACCGGAATGCCGCTCTGCCCGTATTGCTTGAACGCAAACGGAGACTTCAGCAGCGTCCCCGTCTTGCGCTCCGTCCGCAAGTTGCCCGCCGGCATCGGCTGCCCGTGATACTTATCGAGCATCGGCTTCGGATCGAACGTATCCACCTGCGACGGACCGCCGTTTAAGAACAGCCAGATGACGTGCTTCGCCTTCGGCTCGAAGTGCGGCGCACGCGGCGCCAGCGGATCCTTCGCCGCCTCGGCCCCCATCAGCGCCTGATATCCAGTCAGCGCGAAGCCCGCGCCCATCTGTGCCAACATGCGTCGCCGGTTCATCGTCATCCTCTTAGTTCACAAACAAAAACTCATTGGAGCCCAGCAGCGCCCGTGCGTAGGACGTCCAATCGCCCTTCGCCAGAAACTCCTTGGCCAGCGCGATCTCGCGCTCCTCCGGCGCCCGCCCGAACAATTGCCGATACAACCGCGTCACGCCCGGCTCCACCGGACCCTCCGCTTTCGCCGCCAGATTCTTCGCCCTCTCCTCCACAAACGGACTGTTCATCAGGAACAGCCGCTGCGGCGGCACGTTCGTCGGCATCCGTGCCTCGCTCGTCGCCAGCGGATTCGGGAAGTCAAACAGCGCCAGCATCGTATCCAGCTTGCGGCGTCCCACAAACCCATACACCGTGCGTTTCCGAAACGCCGGCGTATCCAGCTTCACGGCCAATTCACCTGGCTCGAGATCGAGTTCGCCGCTCACGTACAGCATCGCGTCGCGCATGCTCTCCACATCCAGCCGCCGCCGTGGCGAGCGCCACAACAGCACGTTATCCGGATCCTTCGCCTGATTCGCCGCGAGCGATGGCAGTTTGTCGGCGCCCGTGCTCGCCAGCCGATACGTCTCCGACAACATGATGTCGCGGTGCAGTTGCTTCAGGCTCCAGCCTTGTTTCACGAAGCGATCCGCCAGCCAGTCGAGCAGTTCGGGATGCGTGGGGCGCTCGCCCAGTTGTCCGAAGTTCGAAGGCGTCGCGACAATGCCGCGGCCGAAATGCTGCTGCCAGATACGGTTCACGATCACGCGCGCCGTCAGCGGATTCGCCGGGTCGGCGATCGCCTCTGCCAGTTCCAACCGGCCCGAGCCCTTCGTGAACAGCTTCTGCTGCGGCGTCAGAATCTGCGGAAAGCCGCGTGGAGCGAGCTCGCCCGGATTGTTGCGGTCGCCGCGAATCGCCACCTTGATGTCGCTGATCTTGGCGCGGTCCTCAATCACCTGCAGGTACGGATACTTCGCCGGCACGGCCTTCTTCGCCAACTCCAGACGCCGCTCGAGATCCTTCGCGTACTCCTGCCACTGCGGCGGCAGGAAGCGGTCCACCTTGCCTTTGCCGAAGTAGTAAACGCCTTCCGTCGACGCAAAAAAGCCGGCCGAATCGCGAATCGATTTCTCGAACAGGCTCCGCCACAAGACGTACTTCGAATACTCAATCGACTCGAGCTCGAGCTGCGCCAGATCCGGATTCGCCGTCTTGCCGCCCTTCTTATAGTCGTTACGCGTTTCGATCTCGCGCTGCTCGCGGTTCACCGCCAGGATCAGTTCCTGCAGTTCGTTCGCCGCCTTTTGAAACTCTTCCTTCGACGCGTTCTTCGCCACTAGAGCGGACCAGGCCGTCAAATACTGATGATCCTTGCGCGGCTGGGCCTGGTAGTCCGTCCAGCGCTTCAGAATCTCCTCGTCGAGTCCGTCCGTGGGCCCCAGGCCGCGCGCCGCCATCAGATAGCGCGCCGTCTTGGCCGCTTCGATCTCCGCGATCAGTTCGGTCTGCCGCGCGTAGAACCGCGTCACCTCGTCCTGCATCGCCTTCATGTTTTTATCGGCGGCCTTCCAGCGGTCGACGACGTCCTGGGGCGCCAGCGGCTTCTCGGCCAGTTGAGTATTGCTGAAGACGCCTTGCAGCGAGTAAAAGTCCCGCGTGGGAATCGGATCGAACTTGTGGTTGTGGCACTGAGCGCAGGCCACCGTGAGACCCAGAAAGCCGCGCGTGGTGGCATCCACGCGATCGTCCTGCATCTCCGGGCTCAGCGCGTAGAAGCCCAACGCCGCCGGATGCCCGGTCTGGTCGCCGGCAATTTGCGCCTTCACAAACTCGCTATATGGCAGGTCCTGATTCAGCGCCTCAATCACCCAGTTGCGATAGCGGAACGAGTCTTCGTACGGCTCTTCCTGCGTCGAGTTCAGCTTGTCGTCGGAGTAGCGCGCCACGTCGAGCCACACGCGTCCCCAGCGCTCGCCATACCGCGGCGACGCCAGCAGCCTGTCGATCAGCTTGGCGTACGCGTTCGGCGACTTATCCGTCACGAACGCGTCGACCTCCGCCGGCGTCGGCGGCAAGCCGGTCAAATCGACGGACGCCCGGCGGATCAGCGTCCGCTTATCGGCCAGCGGCGCCTGCTTCAAACCCTCTTTCGCCAGCCGCGCTCGCACCAGATAGTCGATCGCGTTGGCATTCGCCGGAATCTCCGGCGGCCGTACCGGCTGGAAGGACCAGAACTTGCGCTGCTCAGGCGTGATGCCGGTCACCGGCGCCTGCGTCACTGCCGAAGCGGGCCACACCGCCCCTTGCTTGATCCAGGCCGACAAATCGGCGATCTCCGCGTCGGTCAGTTTGCCGGAGGGCGGCATCTTGCGAATCTTCTCATCGCTCTGCTGCACGGCTTTCAGCAGCAGGCTCTCTTCCGGCCGTCCCACCACCAGCGCCGCCCCGGACTTACCGCCCTTGAGCAACGCTTCGCGCGAATCGAGCCGCAGCCCGCCCAACGCCGCCTCGCGATGGCAGCTATAGCAGTTCTTCGCCAATAAGGGCCGGATTTTGGTCTCGAAATGCTCGCCCGGATCCGCGGCGGCCATCAGGACAGGAAACAGAAACAGCAGTTTCATCGTGGGAGTTCTGCCGTTATTGTATCGGCATTCCCGCCGAACCACGACCGTCCCGTGCGCCACCATGAAGGGCATGGCGATCGCAGAAAAGAAGACCCCTCCTTCACCCGCCATCAAGAGTGTCCGCCTCCGGCAGTTCATCCGCCGGTTGACAGACCGCCCATCCCGAACCTAGATTGGAACCAGCGCAACGGGCGCTTCCAGTCCGCAGGAAAGGGCCGAGCCCACCGTCTTCGTCCGGTTCGTACCGAGTTCGATCTTCTTTCCCCCGCCATGCGGACGCGGGTCACGCTGAGAGGAGATCGTCTATGTCCCGGGAACTCCCCGCCCGTCCTTCGCTCGAACAACTGCGCAAACAAGCCAAAGAGCTCCAGCGCCAAACCCCTTACAACACGTTAGCCGCCGCGCAATTCGCCCTCGCCCGCGACTATGGCTTCGCCTCCTGGGCCGAACTCCGGCAGCACGTCGAGGCCATCGCCCCCGGCCTGGACCAATTCGAGCAACTTGCCCGCGACCTCGCCGACGCCTACACCGCCGGGCAGCCCCACGCCGTGCGTGAGATCAACTGGAACTACGGCACCGGCTTCCCTTACGACAACGACCGCACGCCCGAAAAGATGCACCGGCATCTGCCTACCTGGTACACCGCCGCCAACCGCACCTTCGACCTCGCCCTCGCCGACACCCGCCAGATGATCGCGCGCGCCTACGACTACGCCTCCTGGGATGACTTCCGCGCCAGCTTTCGCCCTCGCTCCGCCGCCACCCCCGCGTCGCGGCCCCAGCTCTATCGCATCGATTGGCAGGACAACCGCCTTCACGCTCAGGGTCCCCTCGACCAGTCCGACTGGGACCGCGTCGCCGCCGTGATGCGCGAGCACGGCCTCACCAAACTCTCGGCCGGTGGCATCACGGACGCCGCCATGCCCCTGCTCGCGCCCCTCCCGCTCACTCACCTCGCAATCGAATCGCACCGGCTCACCGACGATGGCGCCCAGCATCTCGCCCAGTTGGCCCAGCTCGAAGAGCTCGAATTCGGAGGCTGGAAGAGCCCGCTGACGGACCGTGCCTTCGCTCCCCTCCCCCACCTGTCCCGACTTCGCCGCTTGCAGTGCTGTTGGACTCAGGGCCTCTCGGACGCTGCCGCCCGATATCTTGCCTCTTGCCCCCAACTCGCCCAAGTCGACTTCATGGGTACGAGGCTCGGCGATGGCCTCCTCCGCCACCTCGCCGGCCAACCGCATCTCCAGCGCCTCTCCACCGGCACCGGACTCACCGACGACGGCCTCGACTTTCTCCATGAAATTCCCGCCTTCCACACCTGGCCCGGCGGCGAACCCGACTACGGCTTGATGAGCTTCCAGGCCGGTCCGACTTTTCTCCTGCTGGACGGCCAAATCACCAACGACGGGCTCGCGCGCCTGCGAGGTCTCGACGGTCTGTTCGGGCTCAGCTTCTTTTGGCACTGTCCCGCGATCGGCAGCGCAGGGCTGCCGCATCTGCGCGAACTCGCCAGCCTCGGCTTCATCGGTTTGCAGGATCAACGCTGCGACGATGCCGCGCTTGGCCACCTCGGCGAGTTTCCCCGCCTGCGCATGCTGATGGGCCAGGGCGCCGTCGCCACTGACGATGGCTGGGCCGCTCTCAGCCGTTCTTCTTCGCTCGAATACCTTTGGGGCCGGGAATGTCCGAACTTCCGTAGCCGCGGCTTTCGCGCGCTCGCGCAGATGCCCTCCCTACGCGGCTTCGCCATCGACAGCGCTCAAGTCGACGCCGCCTCCTGGGCGACGCTCACTCACTTCCCCGCCCTGCGCGACCTCTGCCCGATGGGCGCCAGCGACGCCTCCTTCGAGGCCATCGGCCGCTGCCGGCAGCTCGAGCGGCTCTGGTGCATGTACTGCCGCGACACCGGCGACGACGCCACCACCCATCTCGCCGGCCTCCATCAGCTCAAGACTTACTACGCCGGCCGCACGCAGATCACGGACCGCAGCTTGCACATGCTCGCCTCCCTCTCCGCGCTCGAACGCATCGAACTTTGGCAATGCGCCGGCGTCACCGATGCCGGCGTCGCCGAACTCGCCCGCCTGCCGCGGCTCCGCGAATTGATCCTCGACGGCCTCCCCCACGTCACCTCCGCCGTCGCGCGCCTGTTTCCGCCACCCATCCGCCTTCGCCGTTCCGGCTGAGCGCACGCCTTTGGTAAGCTCTACTCGTGATGAAGACCCTGTATGTGGCCCTCGCCCTGACGTTGTTGCTCTCCCCTGCCCCCGCGCAGGAACGCAAGAAAGGCCGCACCGCGCCGCTCGGCTATTCCGATACGCCCGTGCTCCCCAACCAAAAGTGGAAGGTGCACGACATCGACCGTCCGCGGCCGCGCCTCGTTACTCCCGGAGCCACGCCCGGCGCGCCGCCCTCAGACGCCATCGTCCTGTTCGACGGCAAAGACCTCTCCAAGTGGGAAGCGCCCACCAAGGCCGGTGTGAAAGCTCCCGCCTGGAAGGTGGAAAACGGCTACATGGAGTGCACCACCGGTCCGCTGGTCACCAAAGAGAAGTTCGGCGACATCCAATTGCACCTCGAATGGGCCGCCCCCGCCGAGATCGACGGCACCAGCCAGTGGCGCGGCAACTCCGGCATCCTGCTGATGAACGTCTACGAAATCCAGGTGCTGGACTCTTACAACAATCCCACTTACGCCGATGGTCAGGCCGGCGCGATCTACGCCCAATGGCCCCCCTTGGTGAACGCCTCGCGCAAGCCCGGCGAGTGGCAAACCTACGACATTGTCTTTGAAGCGCCGAAGTTCGAAGGCGACAAGCTCGTCAAGCCGGCCTACGTCACCGTCATCCACAATGGCGTCTTGTTGCACCATCGCAAAGAAATCGGCGGCCGCATGTCGCATCGTGTGGTGGGCACGTACCTCCCGCATGGCGCCGAAGAACCGCTCGGCCTGCAGAACCACGACACCAGCGTGCGCTATCGGAACATCTGGGTGCGTCGCCTCAAGGGCTACGACCAGCCCTAATCGCCCATCAGGTTCAAGCGTTCCAGCTTGCGATAGAGCGTCTTTCGCTCAATCCCCAGGATGCGGGCCGCGCGACTCTTGTTGTTGTTCGCCGCGGCCATCACCTTCCGGATCTGCTCGGCTTCGGTGTCCGCCAACGACTCTGACAACGTCTCGCTCGGCTGCGACTCGGTAATCGCCAAACGCACCGCGCCGCTGTCGATCCGTCCATCGGGCGCGAGAATCGTCAGCCGCTCAATCAGATGCTGCAACTGGCGCACGTTACCGGGCCACGTGTAATCCTCCAGCGCGCGCAAGCCGGAATCGAGCAGCTTCGTCTTCTGCCCATAGCGCTCGTTATAGCGCTTTAGGAAGAAGTGCGCGATCAGCGGAATGTCGCCCCGGCGCTCTCGCAGCGGCGGCAGATGGATCGGCACCGTGTTCAGGCGAAACCACAAGTCCTCGCGGAACTTGCCTTCGTCCACCATCTTCTGCATGTCGCGATTGGTCGCCGAGACGATCCGCACGTCCACCGGCCGCGACTTGGACGCGCCCAGCGGACGCACCTCGCGCTCCTGCAAAAACCGCAGCAGCTTCAACTGAAAGCTCGCGTCGATGTCCCCGATTTCGTCCAAAAAGACGGTGCCCTTGTTCGCCGCCTCGAAGATGCCCACGCGGTCGCGATCGGCCCCGGTGAAAGCGCCGCGCACGCTGCCGAACAGTTCGCTTTCGAGCAACGACGCCGCCACTGCGCCGCAATCCACCGCGGCAAATGGATACTCGGCGCGCTTGCTGTTCTGATGCACCATGCGCGCGATCATCTCTTTGCCCGTCCCGGTTTCGCCCTGCACCAGCACCGTCACATCGGTGGGCGCCACCAGCGCAATCGACTTATACACGCTCAGCATCTGCGACGAACTGCCGATCAACTCGGTCGCCGGCAGATCGTCCACGTCGGTTTCGGCATCGTCGGTCTCGGCCGGCCGCATCGCGGCCTGCGCCCGGTCCAGCACGTCTGAAAGCTGGTCAAACTCGAAGGGCTTGGAGATATATTCGAAGGCCCCGCCGCGCGTCGCCTTCATCACCGTTTCCATGCTGGCCCGGCCGGTCATCAGGATCACTTTGCCATCCGGATTCTTCTCGCGCGCCGCTTCCAGCACATCGAGCCCCGTGCGTTCGTCCAGATAAATATCGGAAAGCACCAGCGGATAGCTATGGTCGCGCAGACGCAGCATGGCGTCGCGCGTCGACCCCACTGCTTCTACGTCATAACCTTCCAGTTCCAGAAAGGTAACCAACGTGGTTCGGACGCTGGCATCGTCCTCTACAACCAGTATCTTTTTATCGCTCACAATACGACCGGTAGAACCAGTGTAAAGCAGGAACCGCGTCCTGGTTGGCTCTCCACTTCAATCCGTCCCCCGTGATGCCGTACGATTTCCTGCACAATCGACAAACCAATGCCCGTTCCTTCAATCCCCGCCGCCTCGGCGCGCTTCGTCCGGTAGAACTTATCGAAGATATGTTTCACTTCGTGCGCGTCCATCCCCATCCCCTGATCCTTCACCGAAAGACGTAGCTGCTCGCCTTTCCGCAGGCAATTCACCGTCACCTTTGTCTCCGCCGGCGAGTATTTCACCGCGTTGGTGAGTAAGTTATAAATCGCATACTCCAGCAACTCGCGATCGCCACTCACCGTCGCATCTTCCGCACTCTCCGCGTCAATCGTCATCTGCTTCCGCTCGGCCACCAGCCGCGCCCGTTCCACACACGCCTCCACGGCTGCTTGCACCGGGAAGGTCTCTTTCTTCAAGTCCAACGACCCGTCGCCCAGCCGCTCCAGATTCAGAAACGTCGTGATCATGCGCGCCAGCCGTTTGCTCTCCGCGTTGATCATCTGCGCCATTTGCTTCTGCTTGTCCGGATTCAGGTTATAGCGCGACATCAGTTCGCTCGACCCCTGAATCGCCGTCAGCGGCGTCCGCATCTCGTGCGTCACAAAATGAATCGCCTGCTGATAGCGCGAGCGTTCCTGCTCCGTTCGCGCGAGCGCAAACCGCGTGCCGAAGTACTGATACGCCGCCGCCCCCACCACCGAAAGCCACGCCACAAACAAGGGCGCAAACGTCGGGAACACAATGCCCTGCCGGAACAGCAAATGCGGCAGCAGATGCGCCACGATCAGCAACAACCCGCCAGCGCCATAGGCCACCCAACCCGGCATCCGCCAGAAGATCAAGCCCGCCAGCGCCGCAATCACCATACACGCCGCCACGCCCACCCAGGCCGGCGCATCCGTCAGAAACTCGCCGCTCGCGATGGTCTCGTAGGCGTGCGCATGGATCTCCACGCCCGGCATCATCACTTCCATGGGCGTCATCAGCCGGTCCTTCACTTCGCTTTGCGCCGTGAACCCCACAAACACCGCTTTGCCCGCGAATACCGCCGCGCGCGACGGCTCCTCGGCCATCTCCCGGACCGAAACGCGCGGAATGTGCCCCGGCGGACGATAGCGGATGCGCATGGCCCGCGCCGTCTCCGGCCGCGCCGGAATCAGCACCCGGCCCACTTCAAGCTCGGTCGGCGACTCGAGAATCGCCGGCGCCCCCACGCCCAGCCGGTACGCCTCCAGGCACATCGCCCACAGCCGCTCCGACCCCTGCACCTTCATCAACGGCAGATGCCGGCTCACCGGATCCGGATCCGCGTGCACATGCCCGATCGCCCTGGCCTGCGCGCGAAAGATCGGCCACTCCCAGCCGCCATGCTGCGGAATGTCGGCGCCCAGCACCAGATTCGGCGTCCCCGCCAGCGCCGCGCGCAACTCGGCGTCTCCCTCGCTCGGCTCGGCCAGAATCAAGTCGATCGCTACCGCCGACGGCTTCGCCGCCGCCACCTGTGTCAGCGCTTTCGCCAGTGTGCCGCGCAGATTGCGCCGACCGCCGGTCGCCGTCAGGCTCGCCTCGTCGATCGTCAACAAAGCGGAGCGCGCGGCGGGATATTCCGGCAGGTGCAGGTTGAACATCCAGTCGTAGGCGGCGTTATCGATCGTCGACGCCAGCCGCGTAAACGACAACAGGATACCGGCCACACAGGCGGCCGCCAACACCAGAACGTACTTCATTTACGGCGCTGACTCTTGATCGCCGCCTCCAGCTCCGCCACCTCCCGTGGCAGCTTCGCCGTCAGCAGGCGATTCCCCGTTTCCGTAATCACCAGCATGTCCTCAATGCGCACGCCCAGATTCTCTTCCGGCAGATACAGACCCGGTTCGATCGTGATCACGTGCCCGGGCGCCAGCGGCATGTCCGCATCGTTCGCATCATGCACTTCGAGCCCCACATGATGCCCCAGCCCATGCGTGAAGTACTTGCCCAGTTTGCCGTGCTCCTCGAAGTAGTCGAACGCCACTTTATACAGGCTGTTCGGCCCCTTCTTGCTCAAACTCGCTCCCGGCTTCGCCGCCGCAATCGCGGCCTTTTGCGCACCCAGCACAATCTCGTAGATCTCGCGTTGCCGCGCCGTGAACTTACCGTTCACCGGCGCCGTCCGCGTGATGTCCGCCGTATAGCCATCGAACTCGCCGGCCACATCCATCAGCAGCACTTCGCCGGCGTCCATCTTCCGCTGATTCGTGTTGTAGTGCAGCAGCACGGAGTTCGGGCCGGAGCCGACGATCGGCGGATACGCGCTCCGCTGGCAGCCCAGGTCGTGATACGCCGCCACCATCGCGCTCGCCACGTTGTACTCGTAGAGCCCCGCCCTCATCCGGCCCCACGCGACCCGATGCGCCGCTTCGGACGCCGCCACCGCCTGCTCGATCTTCTTCATCTCCGCCGGCGACTTCACCATGCGCAGCCGCGCCATCGGTTTCGCCAGATCCTCCGTGGGCCGCCACTTCTTATCCGTCGCAAACAGCCGCCCCGTCTTGGCAAGATGGGCCGTCACATCGCGTTCCAGCTTGTCGCGCGAAGCGACCCGCTCAAAGCCCGCTTGGGACGCCGCATCCGCATCGTCAAACGCGGCCATGCGCCCGTGCCAGCGATCAAGCTCCGGACGTCGATTGGGAAGATAAAGGGTTTCGGAATCGGCCGTCAGCAGCAGGGCCGCGCCGGCCTGGGTCCAGCCTGTGAGGTAGAAGAAATTCGGTTCCTGAAAGAAGCCGTCGCGCGTCTCACCCTGTTCGTCGGTGAACCCTTCAAGGACGGCCGCGCCAGTGCCCAACTGCTTCCGCAGCGCCGCCCGCCGCGCTCGAAACTCATCGAACGCAAAGCCGGAAGGGGGCGCCGCAAACAGCGGGCGCGCAAGAAGCGCAAGAAAGGCGGCGCGGGTCATCTGCATAGCTGCCCACTAGTATAGATTCGCGCGCCGCCCGTGCAAGGGCTGTTTTACTTGGCCGAGACCTTCAGGATCCGGCCGCTCAACTCCAGAATGAACAGCTCTTCGGTCGCCGCGTCGAACGCCAGCGCCACCGGTGCGCGCAGGTCATTCAACACCACCGTCGGCGCCTGCGAGTCATACCGGATCAGACGGCCCGGACCCGCCGGCGTCGCGATCTGCGCCGTGCTGAACTCGAGCGCAAAGAACTGCGGACGCTGCCCAGGGCGTTCCCGCCAGAAGATGTCCGTCGCCGACGTCAGGTTGTAGATGAACGGCTCGGTCGCCTTGGTTTCCGGATTCACCGCCAGCACTCGGGCATAGCCGCTCGAGAACGGGAAACCCGTCAGGAAGCTCACCAGCACCTGGTTGCCGTAGATCCGCACGCCCGTCGGCACCGGATCGATCTGCGGCGCGCCGATCGGCCCGATGTTCGGAATCAGCGGAAAGCGCACCACGCGCTGCCAGCGGCCCGTGGCCGTATTGATGCGGTTCAGTGAGTTGGCCGAAGCGTCGGTCGCCCACAGCGTGGTGCCGTCTTCGCTCAGCGCCAGGCCCCACGGATTCGAGAAACGGTAGCCCGCGCCATCGGCGATCGCATCCGGAAAGTCCACCAGCAGCGTCACGCGCGCCGTCGTGCCCGCGCCGTCATCCAGCGACACCGCCTCACCGTCAGCGAGTTGCTGCTGCTGAGCCGTCGTCAGGCGGAACGTGCCACCCAATCCGTCGATATCCGCGCTGAAGCGGAATTCGAGCAGCGAAGCAAACAACGGCGACGATAGACCCGCCGGGTTATGAATACTGGCCCCCGTGCTGCCGCGCCGCTCGACTTCACCGCCGCCAATCGCCACGTACAGGACCCGGTCGCGCAAAGCCAACGCCGTCGGACCACTGCCCGCGCCCGTCACATCCACTCCCGAAGGCAGACCTTCCACCAGGCTCCGCCGCGATCCGCCTCTCGTTACAAAGGAGATCCGGCCCGCGTTCTTCTCCGTGCTCGTCTCCGAAACCACAAAATTCCCGCGCGGAGTCAGCGCGAACTTCTGCGGACCTTGCAGGCCCGTCGCAATCACTTCCGCCTGCCCCCACAGTACTGGCGTCATAGCCACTGTGAGAGCAATAGTATGTACAAATCTCATGAAGCCGATGTTAACAGGACTTTACAAGGGTTACGGCTTTCGCGGCCCGCTCGCCTGATTCACCTGCACCCGCTGCCGCGCCTTGGCCGAACGCCACGCGCCGTCCAGCACATCCTGCTCCGTAAACGTGGCCAGCAGAATCTGCCGGTCCTTCGTCCGCTGATAGTCATAGATCACGTACAACGTCCCGTCCGGCGCTTCCACCCCATCCGGATACGACACCCCGGCGCGCTCATCCAGCATCAACCCGCCCCGCCACGTCTGACCGTCATCGTCGGAGAGGTGCGCAATCAAATGCGACCTCGTCTTGCGGTCCGGCGGGTTGTGCGTCACCAGCAGTAGCCGCCCGGACTTCAACCGCCGCACGAAGAACCGCGAGTTCACGTGCGGAATTGCCGACCGAGCGCCCGGCGTCCAAGTCTTCCCGCCGTCCGCCGACGTACTTTCGCCGATGCCATAGGCCGCACGCACCAGCATCCACAAACTGCGATCGCGACGCTCGACAATCTGATGCTCATCGAACACGCGCTCCGGCACCAGCACGCGCCCGCGATAAGTCCACGTCTTGCCCCGATCGCGCGACGCCATCACGTTCGCCGCAATCCGCTCGCCCAGGTTGTGCTGATGCCCCGGCGGAATCACGGCCGTTGGCTTCGCCGGCCACACCGACGCCGGCATCAGCCATTCGCCCGCCGAGGTCACCGTCGGCTTGTCCATCATGATCCCGTCGCTCAGCCGTCGTGGCTTGCTCCACTTCGGCGAGTCCTTCTTCGAGTCGTCCGCCTGGACCGCCCACACACCGGACCGTCCATCCCACTTCTCATAGCTCTGCGCCCAGAACAGCCACAGCCGGCCCTGCGGATCATGCCACAGACACGGGTCGTACGCCCGCACCGGCCCCGGCGGATCGATCACCAGCTTCGGCGCCGACCAAGTCTTGCCATCGTCGCCGCTGGTCACCAAAACGACATAATTGCCAGGCCCTTCGGTCGGCTCATCCGGCCCGCCGGCATACCACACCGCCCACAAACGTCCGTTCGCCGCCCGCTCGATTCCCGGAATCCCCTGGAACTGGCGCGTATTGTCCGCATAGGCGGCGCCGGGGCTCAAATTCAAGGTCGCGGGGTCGAGTGCCGGGTCCTGACCTTGCCCCATCAGGCACCAGGACATCAGGGCGAAGGCGAAGCGATGAAATTTCACGGCCCGATTCTATCGCGCTTGGCTGTCACACGATTGCGCTCGCTCTTCCCGTCGGCTTCCCGCTCATGGTAAGATGTTGATTTGACAAAGTTTCGGACCCGTGATGAGCCAGCCGCCCGGCGCGCGGCACTCTCCGAACGTCTTCGCGCCGAAAGCCTCAGTGCTTTTCTCATCACTGAGTTGGTCAATGTCCGCTATTTGACGGGCTTTACCGGCAGCAACGCTCTGCTTCTGCTCACGCCCGATTCGGCCATCCTGCTCACCGATCCCCGTTACACCACCCAGGCGGAGAGCGAAGTCTCCTGTAAGGTCGCCATCGTCAAAAAGGGACCGCTCCTCCAGGACGCCATCGCCCGCCTGAAGCAGCGGCGCCTCCGCAAGATCGGCTTCGAGAAGAGCCATCTTTCCTATGAAGCGTACGCCAAGCTCGTCGAGGACCTGCCCAAGTCCACCCGCCTCGCCGCCCTCGACGATTGGATCGAG
Source organism: Bryobacteraceae bacterium (assembly GCA_965229305.1). GTDB lineage: Bacteria > Acidobacteriota > Terriglobia > Bryobacterales > Bryobacteraceae > JALHNI01. The sequence continues at coordinate 138,085 of CBDDIZ010000038.1, forward strand.
GAAGCGCGCCTGATCAAGTCCGCCGCTGAAATCGAGTGCATCAAGGAATCGGTCGTCACCAATTCGCTCGCCTTTGACCGTGCGCTGCGTCGCTTGCGCCCCAAGATGACCGAGGCTGAACTCGCCGCCGAAATCGACTACCAGCAGCGTAAACTCGGCGCCGAAAAAGCCGCCTTCGACACCATCGTCGCCTCCGGCGCTCACAGTGCCCTGCCCCACGCCCGGCCCCGGCCCGAATCCATTGGCATCAATCGGCTACTATTGGTGGACATGGGCGCGCAGCAGCGCGGTTACATGAGCGACATGACGCGTACACTGGTCGTCGGCAAAGCCACTCGGCGCATGCGTTTTCTCTATCAGGCGGTGCTTGAGGCTCAACTCGCCGCCATCGACGCCGTTCGCCCCGGGGCTCTCGCCGCCGAAGTCGATCGTCGCGCTCGCCTCACCCTCAAAAAACACGGCCTCGAAAAACAGTTTGTCCACTCCACCGGCCATGGGCTCGGTCTCGAAATTCACGAGCCGCCGCGCCTGGGCCGCACGGAAACCCGAACGTTGGCGCCTGGGATGGTCATCACCATCGAACCGGGCGTCTATCTCCCTGGGGAAGGTGGCATTCGCATTGAAGACACGGTTCTGGTGACAGAATCCGGCTGCGATATACTCACCCCCACCCCCAAGGATTTGCTCGTTATCTAATTACCGGAAAGAAATGACCAACGAAGAGATCCAGCAGTTAATTCGCCTCGCCCAGGAGTCCCGCGTGGCGGAGCTTGAAGTTCAGCGCGGCGAGAACCGCGTCCGTATCCGTTTGAGCGGCGTCATCGCCGAGGCGGCCCCGGCCGCCGTCACGGAGGTCGCCGCGGCCCCAACCCCGGCGGCAGCCCGGCCCGCGCCTCCCGCCCCGGCCCCGCCCTCGGACGATCCGCTCAGCGACCCCTCGCTCATCATGATCAAGTCTCCCATCGTGGGCACCTTCTACGAATCGCCCTCCCCGGACGCCGCCCCCTTCGTCAAGGTCGGCGACACCGTCTCGGTCGGCAAAGTGCTGTGCATCATCGAGAGCATGAAGCTCATGAACGAGATCGAATCCGAGTACGCCGGCACCATCGTCGCGAAGCTCGTCTCCAACACCAAGCCTGTGGAATACGGCGAAGCGCTCTTTGCGCTCAAGCCGCACAAGTAGATGTTTAGCAAGATCCTGATTGCCAACCGCGGCGAAATCGCCTTGCGGGTCATCTGTGCCTGCCGCGAACTCGGTATCAAGACCGTCGCCGTCTATTCCGAAGCGGACCGCAACAGCCTCCATGTCCGTTTCGCCGACGAAGCCATCTGCATCGGCCCGGCCAAAAGCGCCCGCAGTTATCTCGACATCCCCAGCGTCATCAGCGCCGCCGAGATCACCAACGTCAACGCCATTCATCCCGGCTACGGCTTCCTCAGCGAAAATGCCGACTTCGCCGAAGTTTGCGAACTCTCGCGCATCAAGTTCATCGGACCCCGCCCCGAAATCACCCGCATGATGGGCCTCAAGCAGGAAGCCCGCACCGCCATGAAGAAGCACGGCGTGCCCACTCTGCCGGGCTCCGAAGGTATTATCGCCTCCGAAGAGGAAGCCCTCGAAGTCGCCGCCCAGATCGGCTACCCCGTCATCATCAAGGCCTCTGCCGGCGGCGGCGGCCGCGGCATGCGCGTCGTCCACGGCCCGGACGAACTCCCCTCGCTCCTCAAACAGGCCCAGGCCGAAGCCGGCGCCGCCTTCGCCGTGCCGGACGTCTACATCGAGAAGTACATCGGCGCCCCGCGCCACATCGAGTTCCAGGTTCTCGCCGACGAACACGGTGACGTCCGCGTCATCGGCGAGCGCGAATGCTCGCTCCAACGCCGCCATCAGAAGATCATCGAAGAAGCCCCCTCGCCGGTCATGACGCCTGAACTGCGTCAGAAGACTGCCCGGGCCCTCGAAGCCGCTCTCTCGTCCATCGGCTACACCAACGCCGGCACCGTCGAGTTCCTCATGGACGAGAACATGAATCTGTACTTCATCGAAGTCAACGCCCGCATCCAGGTGGAGCACCCCGTCACCGAGATGGTCAGCGGCATCGACCTCGTCAAAAGCCAGATCCTCATCGCCCAGGGCGCCAAGCTCAAGGACATCCTCCCCGCCGAAATCCCCATCCGCGGCCACGCGATCGAGTGCCGCATCAACGCCGAGCATCCCGAAACCTTCGCGCCTTCCCCGGGCCGCATCACCGGCTGGAACGTCCCCGGCGGCATCGGCGTCCGCGTCGACACCGCCGCTTACACCGACGGCGTCATTCCCCCCTTCTACGACTCACTCGTCGCCAAGCTGATCGTCCACGGCGTGGACCGCAACGAAGCCATCTCGCGCATGCTCCGCGCCCTCGACACCTTCATCGTCGAAGGCATTCACACCATCATTCCCCTTCACAAGCGCCTGCTGAACTCCCCCGAGTTCCGCACCGCCCAGTTCGACACGAACTTCGTCGGCCGCTTCCTGGCCGACGCCAAGAAAGCCGCGGCAGGAGACCACAAATGAGCATTCATTTCGACGAAGCGAATCTGACGTCCGCCATGGTGGGCGAAACCCACGGCCTGACGCCTTCGGAGATCAAACAGAGTGACAAGGCCGCCCTCGCCGCGCTCGCTTCGTTCAAGAAGCAAGTCGACGCCGGCACCTACGGCTTCCCGCACCTGCCCTTCGACGCGAAGATGATCAAGGCCGTGAGCGCTCATGCCAAGGCCAAGGCCGGCACCTACGACACCGTCTGCGTCGTCGGCATCGGCGGCAGCGCGCTCGGCGCCTGGGCGCTCAGTTGCGCCATGCGCGGCCCGCACCCGGTTCAAGGCACGTTCAGCCCCAAATTCCCGCGGCTGGTGATCCTCGATAACGTCGACCCGATGTTCATCGAAGACGCCATCGCCACCATGTCGCCCAAGAAAACCCACGTCGTCGTCATCGCCAAAAGCGGCGCGACCGCCGAATCGGTCAGCGTCTTCATGATCCTCAAAGCCTGGCTCGAAAAGGCTCTCGGCAAGAAGGCCAAGAACAATGTCACCGTCGTCACCAGCGAAGGCACCGGCGACCTCAAGGTCCTCGCCACTCGGGAAGACTACGCGACCTTCCACCTGCCGGCGAACGTCGGTGGCCGCTTCAGCGTGCTCTCCGCCGTCGGCCTGGTCCCCGCCGCCCTCACCGGCATCGACATCAAGAAGCTCTGCGCCGGCGCCGCCGAAATGACCTCGCTCGCCTGGAAGCCCGACCTCGCCGTCAACCTGCCCCTCCGCGCCGCCCAGCTTCACCACCTCACCTGGACCCGCAAAGGGAAAACCATCCAGGTCGCCTTCCCGTACTCGAACCGCCTCTGGGGCACCGCCGCCTGGTTCCAGCAGCTCTGGGCCGAATCGCTCGGCAAGGCCAAGAACCGTCAAGGCGAAGTCGTGCACACGGGCCAAACTCCCGTCGCCGCCCTCGGCACCACGGACCAGCATTCCCAGGTTCAGCTCTACATGGAAGGCCCCACCGATAAGGTCTTCACCTTCTGGGCCGTCGGCAAGTTCTCGAAGAAGGGCTCGATTCCCAAGACCAAGATTGGTCTTGAGGGCTTCGACTACCTCGCCGGCCAGACGCTAGAAAAGCTCATCACCTCGGAGCGCCTCGCCACCGCCGCCGCCCTCACCGAACAGCAGCGCCCCAACTGCACCGTCACCCTCGACAAGGTCGACGAATGGCACTTGGGCGCCTTCCTCCAACTGATGGAGTTCCAGACTGCCTTCATGGGCGAACTCCTCGACATCAACGCCTTCGACCAGGAAGGTGTCGAACTCGGCAAGAAGTTCACCTTCGCCCTCATGGGCCGCAAGGGCTTCGCCGACTACGCCGACCGCTTCGCCGAATACGAGCGCCGTCAGTTCCGCGCCCGCAAGTCCTAACGTCGGAACCATTGCCGCGCGCCGTGCAGGATGCGCAGCACCTCGAGCCGATCGGTGTTTTGCCGGTAGACAATCACGAACGGCAATCCCGCGATCGGCAGTTCCCGAGTGCCCGTCACCCGGCCCGGCCGCCCCTTACCTGGCATGCTGGGCAAGCTGCTGATCGCCTCAAAAACTCGGGCCACCGCTTGGTCGGTTTGGTTCGTCCCAAACCTTTCGTCGGAGTACTCACAGATTGCGGCCAAGTCCTCGGCCGCCAACTTCGTCCAACGTGGCGTCATCGGGAACGAGAACGCAAGTCGATCATCTGGCGAACCTCGGACTGTTCCAGCAGTTCGCCCCGGTCCGCCTCGGCGATCCCTCGCCCCACCTCCTGGGCAAACCATCCGTCATGGGTCAACAGACGCTCCACCGCCTCACGCACGAGCGTTTCGGCATCCCGCCCTTGGTCGGCCGCGATGCGCGTAAGCCGCGCCTGTTGGTCCGGGGTCAACTGCACTTCCATGGGTCCTCGCTCCTTCTTCCACCATAACGAAAAAAGGCTCCCCACCCGGGGAGCCTTTTTCACGAAACAACCGCCGAACTAAGCGCTCAGCTTCTTCTCCCAGGACTTCGCTCCCGAGATCGCCGCGTTCACGGCATTGATGTTCTTGATTCCTTCATCGGCCAGCCAATCTTCGAGGGCCTTCGCACCCTGCTTCGCGAAGATCGGAATGCCGTCCTTCCACGTCGCCCGGCCGCACAGCACGCCTGAGTAATCGGTGCCCGCTTCGGTCGCCATCGTCAGGCTCTCCACGAACTGAGCGTTGCTCACGCCCGCGCTCAGATAGATGAACGGCTTGGTCGCCAGGTCGGACGCCTTCTTGAAGTAGTCCAACGCTTCCTGGCGCGTGTAAGCCTTCTCGCCCTTGTACACCGAGCTGCCTTCCACGTAGTTCGCGTTGATCGGCACTTCCACCTTCAGCATGTCCACGCGATACTGCGGCTTCGAGAACTCCGCCATCGAATCGATCACGATCTGCGGCTTGCGCTTCGCAAACTCGACACCCTTCTCGTCGCCGCCCGCCGGATCATAGCCGATGAACTCGAGGAAGAACGGGATGCCCACCGTTTCGCACTCGGCGCCAATGCGCTCCACGAACGCGTGCTTGATCGTGTTGATCTTCGGATCGTCGCCCGGAGCGTAGTAAATCAGAATCTTCACGGCGTCGGCGCCCAATTCCTTGATGCGCAGAGCCGACAGCTCCGGAATCAAATCGGGCAGACGGCCCGGCTGCGAGTTGTCATAGCCGGACAGTTCGTACGCCAGCAACAGGCCGGCATTCGCGCTGCGCGCCGCCGCCGCCTTCAAACCGAATTCGGTGTCGAGCAGAATCGAGCTCGCATGCGGGGTCAACGCCTTCGACACCGCCACCTTGAAGTCCGACATCATCTCTTCCGAGATTTCCTTGTCGCTGACGCCTTTGGCGGCCGCGAGGGACTTACGGAGGCTGCCCCGTTGATCCATCGCCGCGGCGGCAATTACGCCGGCCGAATTGGACAATTTCTTGAGATGAGCGAGTTTAGATGCCGATAGAGCCATTCCCCATTAGTGTACTAGTTTTACCGGTTTTCCGGGGCCGCTAACGCTGGAAAAGCGTGATCGCCGCCACGCCCGCCGCCCCCGCCGCCACGCACTCCGCCGCGTTCTCCCACGTGATCCCGCCCAACGCATACACCGGCGCCGACCCCAACGCGCTCGCGCGCCGCAGACCCTCCACCCCGATCTCCGGCCCATACCCCGGCTTCGACAACGACGCGAACACCGGCCCCAGCACCACGAAGTCCGCCGACCTCGCCCGCTCCACATCCGCCACCGTATGGCAGGACACGCCGATCAGAAAACCCGCCGGCACGCTCGCGCGGAGCCGTACCGAATCCGGCGCATCGCCGCGCAGGTGCACCCCGTCCAGGCCTGCCGCCAGCGCCACATCCAGCCGGTCGTTGATCAGAATCTTCGTCCCGTGCGGATTCGCCAGCGCCCGCACCCGCCGCGCCAGCCTCAGTTGCGCCCCCACCGGCAGATCTCGCTCGCGGAGTTGAATCATCTCCACGCCCGCCGCCATCTGCCGCTCAATATTCTCGATCAGGCGCTCCAGCCCACCCAGCCCCGCTCGATCCGTGATGTAGTACCGCGCAATCAAAACGCCACTATGATACGATTCCTCGCCATGTCCCTGTCCCGACGTGCCCTCACGCTCGCGGCCGCCTCCGCCGCTTCCTACCAGCGCATCCTCGGTGCCAACGACCGCGTCGGCGTCGGCTTCATCGGCTACGGCCTCATCGGCGCCCAACATGTCCACGACTTCAAAAACCAGAAGGACGCCGACATGGTCGCCCTTTCGGAAACCTACGCCCCCCGCATGGACGAAGGCCTCACCAAGCTCGGCGGCAACGCCAAACCCTACCGCGACTTCCGCAAACTCCTCGACGACAAGGACGTTCAGGCCGTCGTCGTCTCCACCCCCGACCATTGGCACGCCCTGATGACCATGATGGCCTGCGCCGCCGGCAAGGACGTCTACGTCGAAAAGCCCATGACGCTCTTCATCGACGAAGGCAAGTGGATGACCAAGGTCGCCCGCAAGCACAACCGCGTTGTCCAGGTCGGCACCCAGCAGCGCAGCGGCAAGCACTACCAGGTCGCCAAGGACCTCCTCCAGCAGGGCTACATCGGCAAAGTCCACTCCGTCCGCATGGCCTCGTTCCGTAACATCATGCCCGGCTTCGGCAAGCCGCCCGAAACCGCCGTGCCGCAGGAATTCAACTACGACATGTGGCTCGGCCCCTCCACCTCCACCCGCCCCTATTCGCCCCATCGCGGCATCTACCATTTCCGCTGGTTCTGGGACTTCTCCGGCGGCCAGATGACCAACCTCGGCGCTCACTCCATCGACATCCTGCAGTGGTACCTCGACCAGAAGGGGCCGCTCTCGGCCACCTCCGTCGGCGGCCGCTTTGCCCTCGAAGACGATGGCGAAACACCCGACACCCAGGACGCCATCTATGAGTACAACGGCTTCACCGCCGCTTGGGCCCATCGCGAAGCGAGCCGCGGCCAGGGCCAGGGCGCGGGCCTCGAGTTCTTCGGTACCAAAGGCTCCCTGACCGTTGGCCGCGGCGGCTTCGAAGTCTTCCCCGATCCCAAGATCAACCCCGGCAATGCCGTCCCCGTCTTCCAGGGCGCCCCCACCGGCGGCGTCGCCCGCAGCAACTCTGTCCCCCAACCCTGGACGCCCGCCCGCAAAGAAAAGGGCTCCTCCGACGAACAGTTCGACCTGCATGTGCGAAACTTCTTGGATTGCGTGAAGTCACGAAAACGGACGATCGCCGACGTGGAGGATGGCCACTGGACCGCCCTGGCCTGCCACATGGCCAACATCTCGCTCCGCACCGGCCGCAAAATCAAGTGGGACCCTGTCAAGGAAGAAATCGTCGGCGACCGCGATGCCGCCGCCATGCAGCGCCGTCCCTATCGCAAACCCTGGGATCAAGTCTTGCGCTCCTTGCTGGCCTAACGCTCCTCACCGGCTGCGCCGCCCGCCACCACGCCAGCGGACTCGTGCTCGCCGTCAACACGCCTAAGCTCACCGTCTCGCATGCGGAGATTCCTGGCTTCATGCCCGCCATGGCCATGGAGTTCACCGCCGCTTCCCCCGCCGAACTGAACGGCCTGCAGCCCGGCGCGCGCATCGATTTCGACGTCGTCCGCTCCCAGGCGAAACGCATCCGCCGCCAGGCTTCGGTCTTCGAAGGCATCACCGACTCGCTGCCCATCCGTAAGCCCGCCCAGACGCTCGCCTTGGGCGACACCGTCCCGGACTTCACCCTCCGCGACCATCGCGGACAGCCCTTCGCCTGGGCCAGCGCCCGTGGCAAAGTCGTCGCCGTCAATTTCATTTACACGCGCTGCCCGCTCCCCGAAGTCTGTCCCCGCCTCGCCTCGCACTTCGCCCGCCTTCAAAAACGCTTCGCCGGCTCCGACGTGGTACTTCTTTCCCTCACCCTTGACCCACAATTCGACACCGTGGAAGTCTTGGGCGAGTATGCTAAGAAATGGCGAGCGGACGGGGAGACATGGCGCCTGCTCACGGGTGGTCTGGACGAGGTCGCCCAAGTCGCTGCCCGCTTCGGCATGGTCTACTGGGCGGAGCAGGGCTTGCTCACTCACACATCGATGACCGGCGTCATCGATCGGCAGGGGAAGTTGCGGGCGATCATCGAAGGATCGTCTTATCAGGCGTCGCAATTGGGGGACCTGATCGAACGGATACGGGATACACGATGAGATTCTTTTTCGCACTCTTGCTCACCGGCGCTCTCTTCGCCGCCGACGTAGAAAAAGAAGCTGGTGGCCTCTGCGGCCCTCCAGTCGACAAGGCCTCTCCCACGCTGCCTGCGAAATTGATGCCGGAAATGGGCCGCGTCCATCTGCCCATCACCACCACCAATCCCGAAGCCCAAAAGTTCTTTGACCAGGGCCTCGCCCAAATGCACTCCTTCTGGGCCCGCGAAGCCGAACGCAGCTTCCTCCAGGCCGCCCAACTCGATCCCGCCGCGCCCATGCCCTGGTTCGGCGTCGCCATGGTCGCCGCCGGCGACTATCGCCCCCAATTCCAGATCGAATCCGGCGTCCAGTTTTTCGGCCAGGGTCTGAACACCAACCCCCGCGCCACGGCCGCCGTCGAATGGGCGCAGAAGCTCGCCCAGGTTCCCGGCAAAGCCACTGAGCTCGAAAAGCTCTACATCAAGGCGATCGCCGCGCGCCGCAACGTCAAAGCCAAGACCGCTTACGAAGACTACATCGCTGGCCTGCGCGACGTCCTCAAAGCGGACCCGCAGCAGGTCGAAGCCCGCCTCTTCCTCGCGCTTCAATTGATGCGCGGCTATGTCCAACCCGATAAGACTCCCCGCCCCGGCAGTCTCGAAGCCGTCGCCCTCATCCGCCAGTTGTGGAAAGAAATCCCCGACCATCCGGGCGTCCCCCACTACATGATTCACGCCTGGGAAGGCAGCACGTTCGCCACCGACGCCGAAGGCCCCGCCCGCCATTACGCCACGCTCGCCCCCGGCATTCCCCATGCTCTGCACATGCCCGGTCACATCTTCTCCCAAACCGGCAAGTGGGACGAAGCCGCCCACTACTTCACGCTCTGCCTGAACAAAGAGATCAGCTTCATGAAGGCCGACCAGCTTTACGGCACCGGCCATCACGCCCACAACGCGCACTACCTGGCGATGTCCTATTCCTTCGGCGGCGAATTGGAGCGTGCGCTCGAAACCGCCCAAAGCCTCTATCGCGACTGGAAGAACACCCCCCGCGAAGACGCCCAGTTGGATGCCGCCCGCTCTCCCGGCTACCAGGCCCAGTTCGCCATTCTCCGCACCCTCGTCCAGCACGAAAAGTGGGATCAGGTGCTCGACGGCAAAACGGTCCCCGTCATCGATAAAGCCCGCCCCCGTGCGTGGCATGCCTGGGCGATGTCCTTGGCGTACACCGCCAAAGGCGATCTCGCCAAGGCTCGCGAACAGGAACAGTTGCTCGTCAAAGCCATCGACGACGTCCAAAAGACCACCTTCGACCGCGAATCGCCCGAACTGATCGTCGCCCGCCAGGACGTCCGCGGCCATCTCCAGATCGCCGACGGCGCCGTCGACGAAGGACTCCGCACGCTCGCCCAGGCCCACATCCGCGAATCGCGGCTCGTCTACGCCGAACCTACGCTCTACCCCCGGCCGGTCGCCGAAGCCCAGGGCTGGGCAGCCCTCCGCCACGGCCGTCTCGCCGAAGCCAAGCGCGCCTTCGCCGCCACCCTGCGCCAGTATCCCGCTGACGCCCGCGCCCTGGAGGGTATGCGCCAAATCGAACGTTCCAAAGCCGCCGCTACGGGGCAGTAAACCCTTGAGCATCCTGGTGATCGGAGGCGGCCTGGCGGGATCGGCCGCCGCCCTCGCCGCCCGCAGTTTAGGCGCCCCGGTCACCATCGTCGAGCGCTCGCGCCAGGCCCGTCATAAAGTCTGTGGCGAGTTCCTCTCGCCGCGTGTCCTCGACATCCTCACCAGCCTCGACGCCGCCGACGCCTTTCGCGACCTCTCCCCCGCCCTCATGCGCCGCGCCGTCCTGCACTTCGGCGCCACCGAAAAACGCTTCGACCTCCCCTCCCCCGCCTACGGCCTCAGCCGCTTCGCCCTCGACTCCCTCCTCCTCTCCACCGCCCAGGCCCGCGGCGCCCAACTCCTCTCCGAAACGCCCGTCGACTCCGCCCCCCGCACCATCATCGCCACCGGCCGCACCACCAGCGCCCCCCGCGGCGACCGCCTCTTCGGCTTCAAGGCCCACTTCTCCGGCCCCGCCAACGACGCCGTCGAGCTCTTCTTCCACGGCGAAAGCTACGTCGGCGTCAACCCCGTCGAGGGCGGACGCACCAACGTCTGTGGCCTCGCCCCCGAATCCGTCCTCCGCCCCCTCGCCTTCGACCCCGAACGCCTCATCGCTTCCATCCCCGCCCTCCAGGACCGTCTCCGCCCCCTCCAACGCGAAATGGACTGGCTCCGCGTCGGCCCCGCCATCTTCTCCAACCGCTTCCACCGTCCCCCCGCCCCCACCGACTACTACGCCGGCGACGCCCTCTCCTTCATCGACCCCTTCACCGGCTCAGGAATGTTGGGTGCCTTACTCAGCGGCCGCGCCGCCGGACTCGCCGCCGCCCGCGGTGACGACGCGCGCCTCTACCAGGAAGACATGCGACGCACGCTCGGAAGATCTTTTGGAATATCGGGGATTATCCGCTGGGGGCTGCGCCAGCCTTGGGTACCGTGGGCCGCCCGTGCTGTGTCGGGAAGACTACTCTTCTCTCTCACCAGGCCTTAGTACCGCTCCCTACACTAGCGGGGAAGTTGTAGCCCTAAAAAGACGAATGCCGGTGAATACTCGGAGGAGGGTACTCACCGGCGGGTCCTACAGATGAGGGAGTAGGACCGGACTATGGTTAGTCCTAATATACAGATGCGATCCTCAGAAAATCAACAACTTCGCGAAGAAAGTTACGTGTCGGTGACGTTTTCTACAGGGGTGTGGGGCCCGCCCACATTCACCCTATTTTCCCCCACATGCAGACCCTAGTACCCTCAGTACCCCATCCCCTTGTTGCTCCTCCCTCGAAGGGTCCTATACGCAGTAGGAAGCGGCCCTCGCCCTAGTACGTTTCCGAGGAAATTATTACCCGAAATGGTGTGGATTTCTTATGCCGGACCCGCCGGCAGCATCGCCTTCCACGCCGCCTCGTCCGCCCCGATCGCCAGCTTGTTCGTCGAAGAACGCACCAAAGGCAGCAGCAATAATTTGGGTTCTCGCTCAATTCGCTGCAACAATTCCGGGTCCGTCAGCCGCATGTACTTCAAACCGGCATCCGCATACGCCGTCCCCTCCCGATCCAGCAGCCCCGGCAACCCAAACTTGTCGATAAATCGCTTGATCTCGCCCGGCGACATCGGCTTTTGCTTCAGATCCACCATGTGCAGCGCGATCCGCCGCTCCTTGAAAAACCGTTCCGCCGCCCGCGTGCCGTGTGAATTCTTTACGCCAAAGATTTGTACCGTAAACACTTGTCCCTTAATTGTGCCAAAATCCGCGTATTCAGTATCCGGTTCCCTGGGAGGATTCCATGTACGTCGTCAGTTGCCGCAAAGGCTTCGATTCTGATCAAGTTGTCGGCGCGGAAAACCGCTACCGCAACTACACCAACCCCACTGACCCCAACGCCTTCACCGACCTCACCCTCACTGAGTTGCTCGAGAAGGCCAAGGACAAACACGTCGCCATTCTGATTCATGGCTTCAAGAACGAAATGACCAACGTCATGGGAGCCTACTGGGCCATCGTCCAACGCATGGTCGACACGGGCGTCACTGGCTCCGACGGTTACGGCTTGGTGATCGGCTTCACCTGGCCGGGCTTTGCCACCTCACCCGGCTTCTTCCCCGCCCAAATCACCTCGCGCAAAGCCGGTAAGTTCTTGAAAGAGCTCATCACCTCGCTCCGCGGCGCCCCCGCCCTCAGCATCGACGTGCAGACCCATTCGCTCGGCGCGCGCGTCGCCCTCACCGCTCTCAAGGATCCCCAAAAGATCTACGTCGACAACCTGATCATGTCCGCCCCTGCCGTCGACAATCACCTGCTCGAGCCCAACGAAGACTTCTTCCCTGCCACCAGCAGTTGCGGCAAATGCCTCGTCTATCACTCCAAGCAGGACTCGGTCCTGGGCGTCCCCTATTGGGTCGGCGACATCTCCGACGGCATCCACAAAGCTCTCGGCCGTGGCGGACCCCGCAGCAAGCCGGTCACCCTCTCCAAAACGCCCAACGTCTACGTCGTCGATTGCACCACGCGCGTCAAGAAGGACCACAGCGGCTACCGCAAAACCGTCCAATACTTCAAGCACTGGAAAACAGTCCTCTCCGGCGGTCCTCTGTCACGCTACGACGAATTAACCTAACTCAAGTCCTGATATTGGCGCCTCAATCGCTCGAGTTCCGCCTTCAATTCTTTCTCCACCTTCGCGTACGCCGGATCGCCGTAAATGCTCCTCATTTCGCGCGGATCCTTCTGCAAATCGAACATTTCCCACTCGGGCGGGGTGGGCTGGTCCACCGCCCCTTTCGCCCCTAGCGCCTGGCCGTAGTAGTAGATCAGCTTGTACCGGTCCGTCCGGACGCCGTAGTGCGCCGTCACCGTATGCCCGCCCCCCAGGTGCATCCAATAGCGGTAGTACATCGACTTCCGCCAGTCCTTCGGCGTCTTCCCCGTCAGCACCGGCAGCGCACTCCGCCCCTGCATCCACTCCGGCGCCTTCCCGCCGGCCAACTCCAAAAACGTCGGCGCGAAGTCGATATTCAGCACCATGTCCCGGTTCACCGTCCCCGCCTTGATCGTCTTCGGCAGCCGCGCCAGAAACGGCATCCGCAAAGATTCCTCGTACATGAACCGCTTATCGAACCAACCGTGGTCCCCCAGAAAAAAGCCCTGGTCCGACGTGTAGATCACCAGCGTGTTCTCCGCCAGCCCCTCCGCCTCCAGATAATCCAGCACGCGGCCCACATTGTCGTCCACGCTCCGCACGCAACGCAGATAGTCTTTGATATAGCGCTGATACGCCCACTTCCGCAGCGCCTTCCCTTCCAGCCCCGCCGGCCGGTCCACCTTCAGATCTGTCTTGGTCATGTCATCGCCCACGCGCAGCGTCGCCCGCTGCGCCGCGCCGGACCGCTTCGACATGTCCTCATACAGGTTGTCCGGCTCAGGAACGTCCACGTCCTCCAGCCACTTCGCGTACTTCGCCGCCGGCTCCCACGCGCGATGCGGCGCCTTGTGATGACACATCAGAAAGAATGGCTTCGCCTTGTCGCGCTGCTTCAAAAAGTCCAGCGCAAAGTCGCCGATCAGATCCGTGCAATACCCCGGATACGTCTTCCGTTCCGCCTTCCCGTCGCGCGGCTCAATGAACACCGGGTTGTGATACAGCCCCTGCCCCGGCAGCACCTTCCACACATCGAACCCCTGCGGATCCGTCTGCAGATGCCACTTCCCGATCATCGCCGTCTGATAGCCCCGCTCCCGCAGCAGATGCGCCACGTGAATCTTCTTCGGATCGATCGAATCGTTCAACGTCTTCACGCCATTCAGATGGCTGTACTGCCCCGTCAGAATCGCCCCGCGGCTCGGCGTACAGATCGAATTCGTCACGAAGCAATTCGCCAGCCGCACGCCCTCTTTCGCCAGCCGGTCGATGTTCGGCGTCTGATTGATCTTGCTCCCATAGGCCGAAATTGCATGCGCCGCATGATCGTCGGACATGATGAAGATGATGTTCGGCGGACGCTTCGTCTGCCCGTTGGCCGCCCAGGCCAGCGGCATCGTCGCCAGGAGTTCGCGTCGGGTCATGCGCGTAGTGTAACGCGCACCGGTCACACTGTCTGCGGGGCGCCCCACATCCGCCGCATCAGACGGTTCACCAGCGGATCGCGCGTCAGGTTCACCCCGCTCACAAACCCGCGGATCAGCCAGGGCTCGCGCTCGCCCCACAACTCCCGCACCGACCGCACCTCCCCATCCGATCGCTCATAGAACACGCGATCGCTCCACGTCCGCCAGCCCAGCGGATGCGCCGCATCGTCGCTCAGCACATCGGCAATGTTCCGCAAGATCCGATACCGGTGCCCTTGCTGATACTGCGGCAGAAACAGCACCTCGCTCCGCCCGTCGCGCACCTCCCCCACAAACTGATCGAACGTCGTCGCATTGGTCAGGTTCACGCACGCATTCGGTTCGCGCCCATGCCGGTCCCCGCCCGACACCACCGCATAATCCAAACCGCGCGCCAACTCCGCCACGCGCCGATTCTCCTCCCACGGCCGCAGCCCATTCAACTCCAGTGCCTGGAAGAAGCGCCCGCAGTTCCCCAACAACCGCCCCAACGCGAACCAATGCTTCTCGAGTCCCACACCCTTCTCATCCCACAGCGGATGATTCAGCACCACCAGTGTCTGCGGCGACGCCGCAAACCACTCGAGCAGATCCGCCAACTCCGCCTCCTCCCCCGCGCTCGCCGTGTACCGTTCCATTGCCCGCACCCACTCGTTCGCTCGCGCCGCCGGCATCTGATGCACGCCCAGATGAAAAAACGTCCCGCCGTAAGGAATCGTCCACTCCACCGAAATCGGCAGCCGCCGGTACGGCTCCATCACCCGCAATTGCATCGGCGCCGCAATCGAATCATGATCCGTCAACGACACCAGCGCCTGACGCTCCAATGTCTGCTCGATCTGCTGCCGCTCGAGTTCATGCGCCGCCACCGGACCCAGCGGCGGCGTCCACCACGCCCGCGTAAAGTCCAGTGACCGCTCGGTCACCTGCCGCCGGATCACCGTCCCCACCACCGGCACCGGTCCGCACAGCCCCGGCACAAAGCCCAGGCTCTCTCGGGAGTGCAGCGTGTGCCCATGCAAGGACACCGCCGTGCGAAAACGTCGCGTGGCGTCCGGCGACTGCCACAGGAATTGAACTCGCGTCGTTTGGAGAGACACGACTTACCGTCGCATCCCGCGTTTACAACGCTATGAACGCCTCAACAAAAGAACATGAGTAAGTGCGAATGTTTTAAAGCGCCTGCCGGTAAGCGGCATAAACGTCCTCAAACACCCCGTCCCACGTGCGGTCTAGCTTCGACGCCAACACGCTCGCCCGCAGCCGTGTCCGCTGAGCTTCGTCCCGCGTCAACCGCACCGTCTCCCGCACAAACTCCTCGTCCGTCTCCGCTCGCGCCCCCGTCTCGCCCGGCTCCACCAGAAACTTCGGACCGCCCTCCGCAAACACCACTGCCGGCACGCCGGACGCCAGCGCCTCCTGAATCACATTCCCAAACGTATCCGTCCTCGACGGAAACAGAAACAGGTCCATATTCGCGTAAGCCGTCGCCAGTTCCTCGCCGCGCAGCACACCCGCAAACTCCACCCGCTTCAGATTCTCGCCGAGCCATTCCCGCTCGCCGCCCTGCCCCACAATCAGAAAGCGGTAATCGGTCACCCCCGATGCCTCCAACTCGCGCTCCACCTCCGCCAGCAAACGAATTCCCTTCTCCGGACTCAGCCGCCCCACATACCCCAGCACCACCGTCCGATCGTCATCCGTCCGCGTCCGTCGCGACGGGCTGAAAATCGACGAGTCAATGCCCCGCCTCATCAGGAAGCAAGGCTTCCCCGTCCCTTGTTCCAGCATCTGCACCAGATCCGGATTCGGCGCCAGCGTCACCTTCGCCAACTTATAGAACTGCAGCGTCGCCGCCAGCGCGCCCTTCTCCGCGCCCAGGTCCAACTTCTCCTTCACAAAGTCCGGCAGAAACTCCAGCATCTGCACCAGTCGCCGCCCGGCGTACTTATGTAGGTCCGTATGCCACGACGCCACCAACGGTATCTTCAACTCGCGCGCCGCAATCACGCCCAAAATGCCGCAGTCCCCCGGACCGGTGATGTGCACCACGTCCGGCGCAAACGCCCTCACGGCCTCGGTCGCTTGCGTCCGGTACCGCAGAAACTCCAGGTCGAAGAACATATCCGCGTCCAGGCGTAGCAATCGCTCGCCGCGCGCAATCTCCATCGTCGTGTGCACGCCTTCCGTCCACGTCTTCGTCTCCGGCCCAATGTGGAAGCTGAAGAACGGATACTCGCGCCGCTTCGCAAACGCATCGAGTTGGCGCGACGTC
The DNA here is from genome assembly GCA_965229305.1 of Bryobacteraceae bacterium. GTDB lineage: Bacteria > Acidobacteriota > Terriglobia > Bryobacterales > Bryobacteraceae > JALHNI01. Next base: position 154,332 of record CBDDIZ010000038.1, read on the forward strand.
AACGCCACTCCATTCACTTCATGGAAACAATCGGTAAAGAACGCCACACGAGGAGCCACCCCTTCAGTTTCGCCGATGATAGAAGCATCATGGGTACCTGGAAGCCAACTCCGTATCTCCAGTTCGCCGAAGAACGCACCCGCCCTTGCCGCGACCTCATCGCGCAGATCCCCCTCGCCTCCCCGCAACACATCATCGACCTCGGCTGCGGCCCCGGCAACAGTACCTCCGCCCTCGCCGCCCGCTGGCCCCACGCCTCGCTCACCGGCCTCGATAGCTCCGCCGACATGCTCGAACGCGCTCGCACCTCCGGCCTCAACGCCCACTGGCGTCACTCGGACCTTGCCGCCTTCGCCGCACAACCGGACCGGCTCTACGACCTTGTCTTCTCGAACGCCGCCCTCCACTGGCTTCCCCGCCACGATCTTCTGCTCCCCCAGTTACTCGCCGCCGTCCAACCCGGCGGCGCCTTCGCCTTCCAAGTCCCCGATAACTTGCACGAGCCCGCCCATCTCCTCATGCGCGAACTTGCTGCCTCGCCCGCCTGGCGCCCCCACTTTCCCGACGGCGTTCGCGAATGGTTCGTCCATCCGCTCGCCTTCTACTACGACTTACTCCGCCCGCACGCCCAATCCCTGAACCTTTGGACCACCACTTACCAACACATCCTCCCCCACGCCGCCGCCATCACCGCCTGGTACTCCACCACCGGACTCCGTCCCTTTCTCGATGCCCTCGCCGATGAACAGCTGCGTCAAGACTTCCTCGCCGCTTACACCACTCTCATCGAAGCCGAGTTCCGCCCCCAAGCCGACGGACACGTTCTGTTCCCTTTCCGGCGTCTCTTCCTCATCGCCACCAAGTAACAGCGCTACCCTCATACAGTGGCCCCTCTGCTTCTTCTCTCGCTGCTCGCCTTCTGGCAATCGCCGGACGCTGGTCGCCGTCTCTTCGAAGCTCGTTGCGCCGCCTGTCACGGCGCCGACGCTGCCGGTGGCGAACGCGGACCAAGCTTAGTCACCGGCCGCCGCCTTACCGGTCAGGCCCTGCGCGACGTCATCCAACAAGGCCGCCCCGCCGCCGGCATGCCCGCCTTCCCGCTCGCCTCCGGCGACCTCGACTCGCTCACCGCCTTCCTTTCGCTCCTCACCGCCCCCGCCATCCAGCGTCAACTCCCGGGCGACGTCGCCGCCGGCCAACGCTTCTTCTTCGAGACCGGTCAATGCGCCACCTGCCATACCCTGCAAGGCCGCGGCGGCATCCTCGGCCCCGAACTCACCAACCTCGGCCGCCAACGTCGCTTGGCTCAGATCGAGCAAGCCCTCGACCGCCCCGGCCAATCCCAACGCCTCGTCACCGCCCAACTCGGCTCCACTACCCTGCGCGGCCTCGTCAAGAACGAAACCAACTACGACTTACAACTGCTCACCCTCGACGGCCGCCTCCACTTACTGGATAAATCCCGCCTCTCCAGCCTGCAGACGGACCTCCAACCGCTCATGCCCGCCCTCCGCGCCACGCCTGAACAGCGGCGCGACTTACTCGCCTTTCTCAGTCGTCTCGACGCCTCGCGCCCTCTCGCCAACCTCCCGCCTCCCGCGCCGGGCACGGGCCTTCCCTTCTCCGCCATTGCCCATCCCGCACCGCAGAACTGGCCCACCTACAACGGCCAACTCGGCGGCAACCGTCACAGCCCCCTCAAACAGATCAATCTGGCCAACGTCGCCCAACTCGCTCCCCGCTGGTCTTACACCATTCCCGAAGCCCGCCGGCTGCAGGTCACTCCCGTCGTCGTCGACGGCGTGATGTATGTCACCGCCGCCAACGAAGCCATCGCCCTCGACGCGCGCACCGGCCGCGAGATTTGGCACTTCAAACGTCCTCTCACCAAAGGGGTCATCGGCGACGCTTCGAGCGCGATCAACCGCGGCGTCGCTGTCCTGGGTGACCGTGTCTTCCTCGTCACGGACCACGCCCACTTACTCGCCCTTCACCGTCTCACCGGCCATTTACTCTGGGACGTCGAACTCGCCGACTACCGCCAGCACTACGGCACCACCTCGGCTCCCCTCATCGTCAACGACTTAGTCCTCACCGGCACCTCCGGCGGCGACGAAGGCGCCCCGGGGTTCATCACGGCCCACCGCGCCACCACTGGAGAACTCGTCTGGAAGCATCACACCCTGCCCAAGCGCGGCGAACCCGGTTCGGAAACCTGGGTCGGCCGCGCCCTCGAGCATGGCTGCGCCGCCCCCTGGCTCACCGGCTCCTACGACCCCGAAGTCCAACTCGTCTACTGGACCACCGGCAACCCCTGCCCTGACTACAACGGCGACGAACGCCAAGGCGACAATCTCTACTCCAGCTCCGTTCTCGCCCTCGATCCCGCCACCGGCCAGCGCCGTTGGCACTTCCAGTTCACCCCGCATGACCTCCACGATTGGGACGCCTCCCAACCCGTCCTGGCCGTCAACGCCACCTTTGCCGGCGGTCCCCGCAAGTTACTTCTCCAAGCCAATCGCAATGGCTTCTTCTATGTGTTGGACCGCGTCACTGGCGAGTTCCTGCTCGGCCAGCCTTACGTCAAAAAGATGACCTGGGCCAGCGGCCTCGACGCCAAAGGCCGCCCGATCCTGCTCCCGAACACCACCCCCACCCCGCAAGGCAACCAAGTCTGCCCCGCCGTGGAAGGCGCGAGTAACTGGATGTCGAGCTCTTACAGCCCCGCCACCGGACTCTTCTACGTCCAATCGCTCGAACGCTGCACCATTTACTCGAAGTCCGCCGAATGGTGGCGTGAAGGCGAATCCTTCTATGGAGGTGGCACCCGCCGTGTCCCCGGCGAAGTCCCGCAAAAGATCCTCCGCGCTATCAACGTGAACACCGGTAAAATCGCCTGGGAGTATCCGCAGACTGGCCCCGCGAACTCCTGGGGCGGCGTCCTGTCCACCGATGGCGACCTCGTCTTTTTCGCTGAAGACGACGGAGCCTTCTCCGCCGTCAACGCGCGCACCGGCCAGCCCGTCTGGCATTTCCAGACCAGCCAACTTTGGAAAGCCTCGCCGATGACTTACTCCGTCGAGAATCGCCAGTTCATCGCCATCGCCGCCGGCGGCAGTATCTTAGCGTTCGGACTGCCTTAGTCGAGCGTGTCGCCGACTAACAAGCCCTGAATCTCCACCGCCCGCTGCCACGCCGTCACCAGCGCCGCCACATAGCTGTCTTGCAGTTGGAATAAATTCCTCTGCGCGATCAGCGCCTGCGGATACGCGCCGGACATCTGCCGGAAGTTCGCCAGATACATCTCGTACGCCTGTTGAGCCTTCGGCAGAATCCGCGTCCGATAGCGCTCCACCGCCGTCGCCGCGTCCTTGTAGTCGCGATACTCAGTCGCCAGCCGCGCCTTCAGCGACAGCTTCGTCCGCTCCACCGCCAACCGCGCATGCGTCGCCTCGGCCTTCGCCGTCTGCACGCCGCCCTGATTGCGATTGAACAGTGGAATCTCCACGCTGACGTCGAAGATGCCTTCCAGCCCGCGACGTTGCGTCGGCCCGAACGGACCAATCTCGCCCCACTCGCGATTGTTCCGCAAACCGCCGCGCACAAAGATATCCGGAATCTTCTCCACCTCCGCGCGCCGCACCGCAAAGTCCGATTGCTTCACCGCCACCTCGGCCGCTCGCAACTCCGGACTCTCGCGATAAATGGCCTCGAGCGCCGCTTCCGCCTCTAACTCCGGCAAGCCCTCTAAATTCCCCTCGAGCGCCACCGGCTTCAAACCCGGATCATTCACCGCCGCTGCGAGTAACCGCCACGTCCGCTCCCGCGCATTCTCGGCGTTGATCAATTCCAGTTGAATCCGCTCAGCCTCCGTCTCCGCCGCCAACAGATCCGGCCGGTCCGCCTGCCCGACGTTCGCCAACTCCTTCGAGATCACCAGCGACCGACTCGCCAGCGCCGCTAAGTTCGTCCGCACCTCGAGTAACATCTGATCGCCGAGCGCCTGATAATACAGTGACCGCACCGTGTTCAGCACGCGTTGCTGCTGCGTCTTCTGATGCTCCACCTGGACCGCCCGCTCCTGCTCGGCCACCTTCCGATTCAGACCCAACTTACCCGCCGTCAGAAAGCGCTGCTCGACAAACCCGCCCAGCGCGCCTCCGCCCGTCGACTTCGACACATGCTCGCCATTCGCCCCAAAGCTCGGATTCGGCAGCATGCCCGCCTGCCGCGCCCGCCCGGCTGCGGCATCCACCATCGCTTGTGCCTGCCCTAACAAAGGATGCCGCTCCAGCGCCCGCTGCTCCAACTCCGCCAACGTCAGCTTCCCTCCCCCGGCCAACGTCGGCAGTGCCGCCGTCACCTTCGCCTTCTCGAGCGCCATGCCGCACTTCGGACACTTGCCCGGCGTCTTCGACTTCACCTCCGGATGCATCGGACAGCTCAACACGCCCTCTTCGGCCGGCGCCGCGTGCTGATGCTCGTGGGCGGCCGGCGGCTGTTGCGCATAACTCACCGCCAAGAACAGGAGTAAGTAGAAATGTTTCATCCTACTTGGCCTCCCAATGCTTATGCTCGTGCGCCGCCGGCGCGGCCGGGCTCATCTTGGGTTGCTTCGGCTTGGCGTCCTCCTCCTTGCGGAGTTCCATGATCTTGTCGTAAGTCTCGGGCTTCACCACCCGCACCAGCGTCATCATGCCCATCATCGAACCCGTCCAACCTTTGCGCAGGCCGTAGTTCTCCGGCTTGGGCGGAATCAGTTCGTCCATCGTCATCCACATGTCCTGCGGATAACCGGGTACCTTCTTCTTCTCCGGATCGTCTTGCGGATAGCCGACCGCGTGCGACGTTGGCCGCTCGCGATCCGCCGCCATCCCCAAGCCCCGGCCGAGCGCCGGCCCGAACTCCTCCGCGAGCGCGTCGCCCTTCCTTAGCGCGCCCATGCCTTCCTGCATGCCCGCGCCCGTATGCAACCCCACCCCGCCATGCGACATCGGCCCCACCATCGACACCATCTGGTTCATCATGTGGTGCGGCAGATGACAATGCAGCATCCAGTCGCCCACATACTTCGCCTCGAACTCGATGTTCCGCGCCTGCGCCACGCCCACGATCACCGTGTTCATGTCATGCCATTGCGACGCCGGAATCCGCCCCCCCTCGGTCCCCGTCACCACGAACTGCATCCCATGCATGTGAATCGGGTGATGGTCCATGCCGATGTTGATCATGCGAATCCGCACCCGCTCGCCTTGCTTCACGATCATCGGCGTACAGTCCGGTCCGCTCTTGCCGTTGAAGGTCAGCCAGTTGAACTCCATCGAAAGCGTATTGGGCACCGGATTGTTCGGCAGCAGCGCCCACTCCTGCAGCACCAGGCCGAAGTCATGATCCACGGCCGGCTCGTACGGCTCCTTCGGATGCATGATGAACAGCCCGATCATGCCCATCATCTCCTGCATCGCAAAATGCGAATGGTAGAAGAACGTGCCGTGCTGGTGCAGGTCCCACTCGTAGACGAACTTGCCGCCCGGCTGAATCGGATCCTGCCCCAGCCCCACGCTCCCGTCCATCTCCATCGGCACCTCGAACCCGTGCCAATGCATGGCCGTCATCTCGGGCAGCCGATTCTCCACAATCACGCGGACCCGGTCGCCCTCGTTCACCTCGATCGTCGGCCCGGGGATGCTGCCATTGAAGCCCCAGGCGGTCATCGGGCGGCCCGGCATCAACTCGGTCTCCACCACCTCGGCGATCAGGTGAAACTCCTTCACGCCGTCCACCAGCTTGTAGGGCAGCTTCGGCAAGTCCGGCGTCAGCAGAGGAAGGTTCACCGCCTTACGCTGCGCCGGTGCGGCCTTCGTCGTCCCCGCCAAGCCAAACGCGGCTAGGCGGGAGAAAAAACTCCGTCGGTTGTTCATGATGTTTTCCTCGAATCAAATCGCAAACAGGCGAGTGACGAGGAAAACTCAAACGCGCAGGACGAGGGGTGTGAGGCGAGGTGGTGAAACGGCTCGCGCCTCCGCCATCATCGTCAACCGCTCCGCCGGACGCACCAGGGACAGCACCTCCAGGCCCGAAACGACCTCGAATTGCGCCGCTTCAAACGTCTGCGTTGCGGTTCCTTCCGCCAGCGCCGGATGCAGGCAATGCTCCGGTGCGGCAGGCTTCTGATGGCAGGGCGGCACGTTCTGCGCATGCTCCTGCGCGGGCGCGCAGGGCAGCAAATTGCACGACGTCACGCACCACGCATTCGCCAGCACTAAGGCCAGCGCCATGACGATACGGACTGTGAGCGAGCGGGCCACTCTGCTTTCACCCTACCACGAAAAGCAAAAAGCCCAACCCCGGAAACCGGAGTTGGGCCCTTCGCCGAAGCCAGCGCCGTGCGCTAGTTCACCATCTTGTGCGGATCGATCACGAACTTCTTCGCCGCGCCGCGGTCGAAGTCGGCATAGCCCTTCGGCGCGTCGTCCAGCGAGATGATCTCCACGCCGCACGCCTTCGCCGGATGCACCTTGTCGTAAAGAATCGCGTTCATCAGATTGCGGTGATACTTCATCACCGGGCACTGACCCGTGCAGAACATGTGGCTCTTCGCCCAGCCCAAGCCGATCCGAATGCCTAGCATGCCGATCTTCGCGTTCTCGTCCACGCCACCGGGATCGCCCGTCACATACAAGCCCGGGATACCGATTGCGCCGCCGGCCCGCGTCACTTCCATCAGCGAGTTGAGCACCGTCGCCGGCCGCTCCACCACCGTGTCCTGACCATGCCCGCGCGCCTCGAAGCCCACGCAATCCACCGCGCAGTCCACTTCCGGCACCTTCACGATCTGCGCGATCATCTCCGCCAGATTCGAACTCGCCCGCAAGTCGATCGTCTCGCAGCCAAAACTCTTCGCCTGTGCCAGGCGCTCCGGAATCATGTCACCCACGATCACGCACGCCGCGCCCAGCAACTGCGCACTCACCGCGCACGCCAGGCCCACTGGACCCGCGCCCGCCACATACACAATCGACCCCGGCCCCGTGCCCGCCGTATACGCGCCATGGAACCCCGTCGGGAAAATATCGCTCAACAGCGTCAGGTCGCGAATCTTCGCCAGCGCCTGATCGCGATCCGGAAACTTCAGCAGGTTGAAGTCGGCATAGGGCACCATCACATACTCGGCCTGGCCGCCCACCCAGCCACCCATGTCCACGTAGCCGTAGGCTGCGCCCGGGCGCGCCGGATTCACGTTCAGACAGATGCCCGTCTTGCCTTCCTTGCAATTGCGGCAGCGGCCGCACGCAATGTTGAACGGCACACTGACAATGTCGCCCACCTTGATGAACTCCACGTCCCGTCCCGCCTCAATCACTTCGCCCGTGATCTCATGGCCCAGGATCAAGCCGGCCGGCGCCGTCGTCCGCCCGCGCACCATGTGCTGGTCGCTCCCGCAGATGTTCGTCGTCACCACCTTCAAAATCACCCCGTGTTCGCATTTCCGGGATCCGAGTGCGAGCTTTGGGAAATCGATTCCTTGGATCTCCACTTTGCCGGGGGCCATATAAGCCACGCCACGATTGGTCGCCATTGTGTCCGTTCACCTCCTAGTGAATCGCTTGCTCAGGCATCGTATCAACAAGTCGGGGCGGTGAAAAGATCGGGGCGTGAAAGGTTCGTGAAATTTATTCGCAGGTCGCCATCAGCTTGCGCAAACTCACCATGCTGCGCGTGGTGGAAGGCCCGCCCAGCGCCTTGTTGAGCCGCGGCATCGTGACTTCGGAGACGCCCATGCCCGCCTCCGAGATCCAGTAGAACTCGCGTTCGCCCATCACAAAACGATCCGGACCTTTGCCCAGCGCGAGCAACGCCGCCGCATTCGTGGGCGCCTCGCGCAGAAAGCCGACATAGAACTTCGTGCCCTTTGCCAGCTCAGCCCTGAAGTCTTTCTCCACCGCGGCGTCCAGGCGACGCAGTTCATCCAGCGTCCGGACGAACGTCTCCACCTCATAGCCCAACGCCGTTTGCAGATGCTGCTCGATTTTCTGCTCGATCGCCGCGGGCTTCCCCGTGGCCTCGAAGATGACGTTGCCGCTCGCGATAAACGTACGGACGTTGCGGAAGCCCAGTTCGGTGAAGTAGCCGCGCAAGGCTTCCATCTTCACCTGACGCTTCCCCACATTAATTGCGCGCAGGAACGCGACGTAGAGCGGCACGCCGGCGACTACTGTGAACGCTTCCGCTGCGGCAGTGCCGTCGCGGGCTTAGCGCCCAGCTCCGTCAACTGCTCCATCGCCAGCTTGCCCGCATCGCTGCGCGGAAACCGCTTGCTCACCGTGCGGAACTCGGCGATCGCCTTCGTCTTCTCGTTCTGCTTCAGGTAGGTCATGCCCTTCATGTAAATGGCTTCGGGCGTCTTCGGATTCTCCGGATACTGCGTCAGCACCAGATCGAACGCCTTCAGCGCATCGTCCAGCTTCTCCGTGTTGAACAGAATGTTGCCGATCTGGAACTGCGCATTCGGCGCCAGATCCGTATTGCCGTACCACTTCAGAAAGTCCGTGAACTGCTGCAAAGCCAACTCATTCTGATTGGCGCGCTTGTCCTTGGTCGCGTTCTCGTAGAGCTTCTCCGGCGTCATCCCCGCCGGCGGCGTCGTCGAGCTCGTGTAAGCATCGGCCTTCGGCGCCTCAGGCTTGGTAATCAGCAGATCCAGCTTCGAACTGATGTCCGCCAACGCCGTCTGCAGCTTGTTGACGCGATTGTTCACTTCCGTCACGCTGTCGCGAATCGCTCCCAGATCGTTCGAAAGCTGCTCCACCTTGCCGCCCGTCGCCGAAAGTGACGCGGCAAAATTTCGTTCCTGCGTCTCCATCCGCTTCCGCAGCGCGTCTTCTACATTGGCCAGCGTAGCCGCGTTCTTCGCCGAATTCGCCAGCGTCTGTTCCGCTGTCGCATTCAGACGGTCCACTGTTTTCTGGACGTTGCGGATCTCGTCGGTCATCATCGCGACGTCGCGTTGCACCTCGGCCAGATCGTTGCGCTTCTGGGCGGAGGCTAGCATCGGCAATAGGAGGACGAAGGCGAGTCTCTTCATACAGTTACATTTTAGGGGATTTTACGGTCAGGAGGGTGCAAACATTTTGCGGGCGCCCTGTTTCCACAAAGCGCCCGCCGTAACTAACCAATCATCAAAAGACTTACTGGCCCGCCGCGAAGTGCGCGCGACGATTCTTCTGCCAGCAATCTTCGCTAGCTTCCGTGCAAACCTGGCGTTCCTTGCCGTAGGTCACCGACTTCAACTTGTCGCCGGCCACCCCCAACTGCACCAGGAACTCGCGAGCCGCATTTGCGCGGCGTTCGCCCAGGCCGAGGTTGTATTCCGCCGAACCACGCTCGTCGCAATGACCTTCCACGATCACCGCCGCCGACGGGAACTTGCCGAAAATCTCTTTCAATCCGTCCGCATTCCGCTGCAGCGTCGCCCGCGCATCTTCGCGAATCTCGGCCGAGTCATAGCCGAAGTAGGCGTCCTTCACCAGACGTTCCAGAGTGTCCGCGAAGCTCGCACTCGGACCGGACGGCGGCGGAGGCGGAGCTTCCGTCGGCGCGGTCACATTCACCGAAACCCGCGCCGTCTCGGTGCCACCAGGGCCCGAAGCGCGCAGAACGTACGTCGTCGCCGTCGTCGGATACACCTGACGGCTACCCGAAGCCGCCACCGTACCCACGCCGGGCTCAATCGTCACCGTGTCCGCATTCTGCACCGTCCAGCGCAACGTCACGGCATCACCCCGCACAATCGAAAGCGGATCGCCGCTAAAGGCGATCGTCGGCTTCGGCTTGGGCGTTTCCTTCACCACCGGCGGCGGGGGCGCGGGCGTGGACGCCGCGGCAATCTTCTTCTTACAACCCGTACCGGCAACCATCAGGGCCACCGCTAAGGCGGCCATCTGCATCATTCGAAACGATTGGATTCTCATCTCTTCTTCTTTCCTCCTGAAGCGGATGTCCGTCACACTTCAGCTTTCCCTCTTTCTATATTTGCAGAACTCACCTGCAGTTGTTAACAACTCGCATGAAAATTTATTCTTTTAGTGCGTCCAAACGGGCTTCTCGTTCGTCCCGCTGAACGTTAACTGCCTTACCTGACTTCCATCGGCCAGCATCGAGTACAACTGCACCTGCCGCCCCACCGTCCGGGCATACACGATATGCCGTCCATCCGGCGCCCACGACGGGTTCTCGCTGCGCACGCCGCTGGTCAACTGCACCACCTTCTTCGACGCCACATCCATCAGAAAAATTGACCAATTCCCCGGCTCCAGACCCGCCGTCCACGCAAACGCCACAAACTGGCCATCCGGGTGCCACGACGGATTCGCCGCCTCGCCCCGTCCGTCCGTCAAACGTTCGATATCCGTGCCGTCGATGTTCATCCGGTAAAGCTGCGCCTTGCCCGAACGCCCCGAGATAAACACAATCTCGTTGCCCGACTTCGGATTCACCTTCGGCTCCACCTCGATCGCCTTCACTGACGTCAGCCGCCGGATCCCGCCGCCATCGGCGCCCGCCACGTACAAATTCGCCGGCGAGCCGCCCAGCGTCGACGAAAACACGATCCGTCCGCCATCCGGCGTAAAGTCTGGCGTCGCATTCATCGTCGCCTGAGGATTCGCAAAATTCAGCTTCCGGCCCGAATCGGTCGTATGCACCATGATCGCCGGAATGCCCGCCCCGATCCGCGTAAACGCGATCTTCGCGTTGTCCTTCGAAATCGAGGGCGAAATGCACGTCGACCGGTAGAACGTCAGTTGCTTCTGGTTGGCTCCGTCATAATCCATGCTCCAGATCTCCTTCGCACCGGAACGGTCCGACACAAAGAAAATCCGCGACCCCGCCAACGACTTGCCGCCGAACCGCGCCAGAATGTCCGCCGCAAACTCCAGCGCCACCTGCTTGGCGCCCGCCTCGTCCAACGTCCCGAAGTACACCTTGCCGAACACCTGCGCGTTCTGCGTATCCTTTTGCGTCACGTCATAGAGCCAGCCGAACAAAGCCAACCGTCCGCCCTGCACCGCCGCATAGCCATAAGCCAGATAATTCGCATTCACCGGCGGCCCGCTCCAATCCGTCAGCCACGGCCCTTGCGACAGCGGCTGCCGGTTCGGACCCACCGTCGGCGGCTTGAAGTCCGTCGGCTGCTGCGGCACGCTCAACGGATACAGCCCCTTCGGCGCGATCTTCAACACCGCCGCCTGCTCGATCTCCGAGAACAGCTTCGCGTTCAGTCCGTTCATCAGCGCCTGCGCTTCACCCGTCCCGCGCAGATCCGGCAGCGCGATCGTCGGCCGGTCCGGCCGGATAATGCTCAGCTTGATATCGGCCTGTTGCGCCGCCAGCGACGCCAGCAGCAGAGGAAGCAGTAGGTATTGATTCATCGTTTTAACTCAAAGAGCAGTTCCACCGTCGCGGAACTTCGTTCGAACTGTTGCGGCAGCGGCTGAAAGGGCGCCGCTTCCAAAATGGCCCGTTTCGCGGAGTTGTCGAGCGCGTAGTTTCCGGACGCCTGCACAATCCGCACATCCACCACTTTCCCATCCCGCGCGATGGTAAAGGTAGCCACCGCCGGCGGCAGGCTCCGCACCGCGGCGGGCACGTCGTCCGTCCGCCACTTCCGCGCAATCGCATCGCGCAGCAATTTGGCGTACCAGCCGAACCGATCGCCAAACGGATCGTTCGCTCCTGTTCCCAAATTACCCGCATTCGGCACCGAGAACATGGGCGTCGTCGCCGCTCGCCCCGTCGTCGTTTGCAGACGGTCGCGCAAATCTTCCTCGGGAAGATAGCGGCGCAGCATCGCTTGCTCGCTCTTCTTCTTCGGCACCTTGCGCTTCACCTTATCGAGCGAAACGCCTTCGTCTTCCACCGGCTTCGGCTTATTCTCTTTTTGAACCTTGCGCGGCGCCTCGTTGTCGGTGTCCTCGGCGACCAGATTCTCCGGACCTCGCCGCTGCGGAATCGGAATCGTCCGCACCACGTTCACGCCCACCGACCCGCCGCCCGCCGCGTTCTGCTCCCCGAACGTCGGCTGCGCCCGGTTCGCCCACCACGTATAGCCCACCAGCCCGATAATCACGCAGCAATGCAGCGTCACCGAACTGGCAAACGATTTACTCCAGTCCTCGCGATACTCCCATATGTCGACGCGCGTGGCCATGCTACCTCAAACGGACTTCGTCAATCGGACTTGGTCACGAAGTTCACCTTCAGCCCCGCCCGGCCGCAGGCATCGGCCGCCTGCGCAAACAGGTCCACCGTCGCATTCTTATCGCAGCGAATGTAAACTTCCTTCGCCTCGGCCCCAAAGCGCTTCCGCACCTCAGGCCCAATCAGCGCAATGTTCTCGAGCGGTCGGTCGTTCAGCTTCATATCGCCCCGCCGCGAAATACTCAGCACCGGCAGCTCTTTCACCGAAGGCGTCGAGTTCTTCACCTTCGGCACTTCGATCTCGAGCCCGAACTCCATGGCCTGCGCCGTGATCATGAAGATGATCAGCAGCACCAGAACCACGTCCACCAGGGGCACGATGTTCATCTCCGACATCGCTGGCGGCAGTTGCCGGCCTCGCCGGCGCCCTCCGCCGCTATTTCCCATGCTAAACGCCATGTCTTACTCCGGGAACGTCCGATCCGTCAGGTTCAGAAACTCCATCCCAAAGTCGTCCATCCGCGCCGACATGTCCCGTAGCAGGTTGCCGAAGTGGTTGTAGAAGATCGCCGCCGGAATCGCCGCGGCCAAGCCCATCGCCGTCGCCACTAGCGCATCGGCAATGCCCGGGCCCACCGCCCGCAGACTCGCCGCACCCGCATTCGTCAGTTGGTTGAACGCGTCCATGATGCCCCACACCGTGCCGAACAGCCCGATGAACGGACACACCGCCGCAATCGTCGCCAGCCAACCCACGCTGCTCTCGAGACGCGACATCTCTTCGCTCGCACCCAGTTGTAAATTCCGCTCGATTGCCGCTTGGCTGTACGGTCGCCTCTTCAGCTTCACCTGCCGCACCAGTTCCGTATAGCCGAAGTCGAACACGGTCACCAGCGGGGCATCGCGAAACTGTTCGCTCGCCGCCGCCATCTGCTCAAACCCTTCCGCCTTACGGATCGCCCGCATGAACGCCCGATTGTTCTCGCGCGCCTTCTTCAGCACGCCCAGTTTCTTCAAACTGATGCCCCACGAGAGCACCGACGCCGCCAGCAACAGCATCAAAACCGCGAACGGAATCGGCTTGCGAGGATCGATCAGGTCAAGAATGCGGATTTCGAGCAGGATAAAGGCCACGGAATCTTCATCATAAACATTTCATCCCACTGGAACAACGGTTTGCCGGATGAAACAAACATTTGACAAGTGAAATGTTTGACGCCGTGGGCGCTATAATGCGGCTGAATGCTGCTCGAATTGGTGGTGGAGAACTACGCGGTCGTCGAACGGCTCCGGGTGCCGTTTCATCCCGGCCTCAATGTCATGACCGGCGAAACCGGCAGCGGCAAGTCGATCGTCGTCGATGCCCTCGGTCTGCTCCTCGGCGGACGCACCTCCACCGACATGATTCGCTCCGGCGCCGAGCGTGCCCGCGTCTCCGGCATCTTTGAAAAACCCCGTGCCGCCGCCTTCGCCGCCGTCCTCAGCGAAGCCGGCATCGATTCGCCCGAAGAAGAGATCCTCATCGAGCGCGAGATTCTCGCCAACGGCAAGTCACGCGCCTACATCGATTCGCGCCCCGTCACCGCCGCCTTCCTCAAGGAGATCGCCCCCTGGCTAGGCGACATCCACGGCCAGCACGACCAGCAGCGCCTCTTTTCGCACGAAGCCCAGCGCGACATGCTCGACGAGTTCGGCCATCTCTCGGGCTCTCTCGAACAGGTCGCCGCCGTCTACGAAGAATGGCGTCGCACCGGCCGCGAACTCGAAGACCTCGACCGTCAGGAGCAGGAACGCCTCCGCCTCGCCGACCTCTGGGCCTTCCAGAAACGCGAAATCGAAACCGTCGCGCCCCACCCCGGTGAAGATGCCGACCTCGAACAGCAGCGCCGCTTGCTCTCGAACGTCAATCGCCTCGCCGAAGCCGCCACCGCCGCCTACGACGCCCTCTACGACTCGCCCGAAAGCGCCCTCGCCGGCCTTCGCTCCGCCCTCAAACGCCTCGAAGACCTCTGCCGCATCGATGAGAAGATGATCCCTCTGCGCGAAGCCTTGAAGCCCGCCGCCATCCTCATCGAAGACGCCTCCCACGAACTTCGCGACTACGTCGGCCGCCTCGAGAGCGACCCGGCCCGCCTCGAAGAAGTCGAAAATCGCCTCGCCGCCCTCGACAAACTCAAGCGCAAATACGGCGACTCCATCAGCCAGGTCCTCGAATTCCTCGATTCCATCAGCCGCCAACTCGCCGCCGCCGAATCCGCCGGCGAGCGCCGCGACGAACTCAAGCGCGAACAGGCCCGCCTCGCCCGCGAATACGAAACCGCCTCCGCCGCCCTCACCGACGCTCGCAAAAAGACCGCCCGCAAGCTCGAGAAGCGCGTCGAAACCGAACTCGGCCAACTCGCCATGCAGCGCACCGCCTTCCGCGTCGATCTCACCCCGGCCGCCTGGAGTGCCACCGGCGCCGACGCCATCGCCTTCCTCGTCTCCGCCAACCTCGGCGAAACGCCCAAGCCCCTCGAAAAGACGGCCTCCGGTGGCGAACTCTCCCGCATCGCCCTCGCCCTCAAGACCTGCCTCAACGAAGTCAAAAAACAGACCATCCCCCCCACCCTCGTCTTCGACGAAGTCGACGCCGGCATCGGCGGCACCGTCGCCTCGAGCGTCGGCAAGCGCCTCAAGCAACTCGCCGGCAACCAGCAGGTGCTCTGCGTCACCCACCTCGCCCAAATCGCCGGCTACGCCGATCACCAGTACCACGTCGAGAAGCGCGAGCAGAAGGGCCGCATCGTCACCTCAATTCAGGAACTCGCCCGCGAAGCCCGCATCGCCGAACTCGGCCGCATGATCGCCGGCGCCAACCTCACCCCCGAAACGCTCAAAACGGCCGAACAGCTACTCCAAAGCTAAGCAGAAACAACCCGGCAACGTCTAAACTGGTAAGTGAGCCCGCCCTTGTACCGCCCGACTCCATTCGCGCGCACTGTTATCGCCTTACTGGTGGCGATCTGCTTGGTCGGCGCTCGCACGCAAGCCCCTTCGGACGCCCGCACCAACGAGCTCACCCGCGCCAGTCTCACCCCCACCGCGAACGCCCTTGCCTTAGGCACCGCCAGCGCCACCACACGCCTCCACTCAGCCCTGCATCATCACGGCTCGCTCGAGGCCAAACAGCTCAGCCACGCCGCAGAACGAACTGCCCCCACCGCCGACCCCACCAAGTCGCACTTACTCGCTACGGCCACTCTCGTCCCGGCCCCCTCGCCGGTCGTCCTTCCTACCTCCGGCCGCTCCCCTCCTCTGACGCTCTAATCACCACCCTTCCGTCGCCCCTCCTGAACCTCCGGGCGACGTGTGTCCGCACGACCACGAAAGGAATTGATATGACGTCTGAAGAACAATCGAACCTGAAAACTGAGCCCCAGCCCCTGGACGCGAAAGGCAATCTCGGCCTTTCCCTCAAGCTCCTCGCCGGCGCTCTGATCCTCGGGCTCCTCTTCTGGTACCTCGACACGCAGTTGGCCAACTGACACCTGCTGGACCAGCGGTTCCCGCCGCTGGTCCATCCAGCCATCTCCGATATGATGGAAGGCGTTTATGAGTTGGGGTTACCTCGAAGACGCCGGTGGCTACCGCGGCCACGCCGATCGCATCTGCATTCCACAAACTGAAGCGGAACTCTGCCAACTGCTGGCCGAAGCCAATGAAAAACGCATCCCCGTCACCATCGCCGGTGGCGGCAGCGGACTCACCGGTGGCCGCGTGCCCAACGGCGGCTGGCTCATCTCCATGGAGAAATTCCGCCGCCTCGAAATCGGCGACGGCTCTGCCATCGTCGGCGCCGGCATCACCCTCCACGACCTCCACGCCGCCGCCAAATCGCACGGCCAGTTCTACCCGCCCGACCCCACCGAGACCATGGCCTTTCTCGGCGGCACCGTGGCATGTAACTCCTCCGGCTCGCGCAGCTTCAAGTACGGCGCCACCCGCCGCTGGATCAACCGCCTCCGCGTCGTCCTGGCCGACGGCTCCATCAAGGACGTCCGCCGCGGCGAGCCCATCGACTTTGACGTCCCCGAAATCCCCCAGCCCAACACCAAGAAGCACTCCGCCGGCTACCCGCTCAAGCCCGGCATGGACTGGGTCGACCTGTTCGTCGGCGCCGAAGGCACCCTAGGCGTCGTCACCGAAGCCGAAGTCAAACTCCTGCCCATCCCCCGCGAACTCCTCAACGGCATCGTCTTCTTCCCCTCCGACGAAACCTGCTTCGCCGCCCTCGATGCCTGGCGCTCCGTCGAAGGCCTCCGCATGCTCGAGTACGTCGACGAAGCCGCCCTCAGGATGATCGCTACCCGCTTCCCCGAAATTCCCCCGGCCGCCCGCGGCGCCCTCATCATCGAACAGATCATCGAGTCCGACGCCGACGTCGACGCCTGGGCGGACCGTCTTGAAGAAATGCACGGCCTCGCCGACCTCTCCTGGTTCGGCACCACCGACGCCGACCGCGAACGCTTCCGCAAGTTCCGCCACGCCCTCCCCGAAACCGTCCTCGCCATCTCCGAGCGCCACGGCTTCATGAAAATGGGCAGCGACTTCTCCGTGCCCGTCCCCCGCAGCCGCGAAATGATGGCCTTCTATCGCGAGCGCATGGAACAGATCATGCCCGGCGAATACTGCATCTTCGGCCACCTCGGCGATGCCCACGCCCACGTCAACATGACGCCCTCCACCCAGGAACGCTTCGACGCCGGCGCCGAAGTTCTCACCGAGTTCGCCCGCAAAGCCGTCGAGCTGGGCGGCTCGGTCGCCGCTGAACACGGCCTCGGCAAACGCAAAGCCAAGTTCCTCCCGCTCCAATACACCGCGGACCAAATCGAGGCCATGAAGGCCGTCAAGCGCCGCCTCGACCCGCATTGGATTCTCGGACAGGGCACGCTCTTCCCCCCTGAATCCGATCCTCATTTTCTTTCGTAGGGATCTGGTATACACTTTTGGTGTAGGTCGGATAAGGAGAATAACGATGAAAAAGTTTGCTTTGGTTTCCCTGCTCGCCGTGGGCGCGTACGCCGCTGAATGGTCGGGCACGATCGTTGACGAGAAGTGCGGCGCCAAGCATGCTGACGCCTCCGAAGCTTCGATGAAGTGCGTCAATGGCTGCATCAAGGGTGGCTCTGCCCCCGTGTTCGCCACCGGTGACAAGATCCTCAAGTTCTCGAACCCCGATGCGGTGAAGGAACACTACGGCCACAAGGTCACCATCGACGGCAAGCTTGACAAGAAGACCAACACCATCAAGGTGAAGTCCGTCAAGATGGCCAGCTAAGCTCTCCTTCAACCTATAGAATTCGTACGGCGCCGCGGCTTCCCGCCCGGCGCCGTTTTCCTTTGCCGCTGCCCAATTTTTCCGCAACCATTCGCCTCTCTCAGCGTCTATGCTAATGACATGAAGAAGTTCCTCTTTCTCTCCACCGCGTTTGCCCTCTCGAGCTTTGCCGGCGAGTGGGTCGGCTTCATTTCCGATGCCAGTTGCGGCGCGGGCAATGCCAAGCCCACCGCGGAAGCGAAAGAGTGCGCTCAGCGCTGTGTGAAGTCGGGCGCCGCCCCGGTCTTCGTCACCGGCGACGGCAAGGTCCTGAACCTCACCGACCCCAAGAAGGCTATGAACTTCGTCGGCGACAAAGTCAAAGTGAAGGGCGCCGTCAGCAACGACAAGCTCACTATCGAGACCATCGCCAAAGCCAGCTAAATCGACTTTTTCGCGCAGACCAAGGGCCGGCTCACTCCAGAGAGCCGGCCCTTCTCATTTCTCCGCCCCGCTTACTGCAGCTTCCCGCGACCGTCCACCGTCCACACGGACTCCACCTGATCGCCCCGCAATCCGTACACCCGCTCATGCAGATTCACCGCCACGCACACATGATTCGGCACCACGCGTACTCGGTCCCCCACCGCGAACTTCCGCTCCGCCTCGCTCACATCGACGAAGCCATGCTCCTCGTTCATCTTGTGGAACTTTGCCCTCGGCGCCTCCAGGATCTTCCCGAACGTCACTTCCGTCCCACTCGCCAACCGGTCTGACGAAAACGTCTTGGACCCGCCGTCGATAATCATCTGGTCCGGCCGCGCCGTCGACACCACCGTCGCCAGAATCGTCACCGCGCAGTCTTCCCACCCGCAAGCGCCCGACGCCACCGTATTCCGGTCGTTGAAGATATAGGTCCCCGGCCGCATCTCGTTCACGCCCGGGAACTCGTGCGTATGCTCCCACGTCGGCGTCGATCCGGCGCTCACCACCCGGCACTCGATCGAGTGACGCTTCAGCAGGTCGGTCGCCTTCGCCAGCACCTCGCCCACCTTCGCGATCTCCGCCACGCCCGCCGCGTCCAGCGACTTGATCTGCCCCGGATAGAACGCCAGCCCTTCGAACTTCAAACCCGGCAGCGACTCAATGCCCTGCACCAGTTTCAGCAGCGGCTCGCCCGCATCCACCCCCACGCGGCCCAAGCCCACATCGATCTCGGCCAGCACCCCGATCTCCACGCCCGCCGCTTGCGCCGCGCCGCTCAACGGCCGCGCCACCTCCAGGCTATCGAGCGCCATCGTCACCCGCGTCTGCCGCGCCACTTCCACCACCCGAGCCAGCTTCGCCGCCCCGAACGTCGGAAACGCAATCAGCAAATCGGGCGTCCCCGAAGCCAGCATCACCTCGGCTTCGCTCACCTTCGCCACCGTCAGCCCCACCGCGCCCAGCGCGAGTTGCTGCCGGCCCAAAGCCGGAATCTTGTGCGTCTTGGTATGCGGACGCAGCCGCAGCCCGTGCGCGGCGGCATACTTGCCAACGCGCGCCAGGTTGCGCTCCATCACATCTAAATCGATCAGTAGGGCCGGGGTATCAAGCTCGTGAACGGTCACGGCTACCAGTGTAATCCGACCCCTCTACTGCAACTGCGCCCCGATATTCAGCGAACGTGTCACCGTCACCTGAATCGTCGTCGCCGACCCCGTCGCATCGCCCGTCCAGCCCACAAAGGTCCGGCCTGGTTTCGGGAACGCTTCGATCGAAAGCTGTGACCCCGGTGCATAACACTCCGAGCTCAGGAACGGCTTCTCGCCACCCAACAGCGTAATCGCGTACGAAGCCGCGTTCGCCGGCAACGTCGAGATGTTCACGTTGTAGCACTGCACGTCGTAGTTCGCCGTGTACG
The DNA here is from genome assembly GCA_965229305.1 of Bryobacteraceae bacterium. GTDB lineage: Bacteria > Acidobacteriota > Terriglobia > Bryobacterales > Bryobacteraceae > JALHNI01. The sequence goes on from CBDDIZ010000038.1 coordinate 173,732, forward strand.
TCGTACTCACCGATGGCGTCGGAATCGTTGTGTTGTTGAGCAGATTGCCCGGCGTAATATCCACGAACCGCCGGATCGACCCGTCCGTGCCCGCCGTCGTCGGCTCCGCACTCAGCGTCATCAACCCCGGCCCCACCTGCAGCAGCACCGGCGATGTCCCCTGCGCCGACACCGGCGACGTATTGAACGCCGAAGCGAACGAGATTCCCAGCTTCGCCTGCGTCAGCGCCGAACTGACAAACCTCACCGTCGTCGTCTGCGGATAGCACTCCGCCGAAATCGTCATCGGACTGTCCACATTCACCTGCGTCGGCGAACTCCGCGTAATCGGCAAACTCGCGCCCACCGGTTGAATCGATAACAACCCCGGCGCGTAACCGCTGCTCGCCGTTACGCTCACCGTCAGCGACGTGCCCAACGGATAGAAGCCCGTAAAGCCCGGCGACGGCGACACACTGATCACGCACCCGCTCGGCTGCCGCACCAGGATCTGATAACCCGTCGGGTCGAAGTCCGCCGTAAACGACGTCGCCGCCGTCGGCAACACCACTACCGACGAAAGCGGCGCCGAAGTCAGAATCACGTTCGTCGTCGTATTGCGCCAACGCCGGAACGTGTACTGCGTCAAACCCACCACCTGAATCTGCTGCGGCACGTTCAAAAGCCGCGCCGGAATCGTCGGCCAGTTGAACGTCTGCGAGTTACTCACCAGATTCCCATCGGCCGTCACATTCAAGCCCACGTTCGCCGGATACGTATTCACCGTGATCGGGAACACCGTCGCGTCGCGGCAAATCACGTCCAGCGCCGCCGGACCCGTAATCGTCAATTGCGCTCCCGCTTGCACCGGCTTCGATAGCCCGTTCAACGTAAACAGCGCCGACTCCAAAATCCAGCCCTTCGCCAGCGTGATCACCAGCGTCCGCGTCGACCCGTCCAGGTAGTAACCCGCCGGCGGCAACACCTGGCAGTTCCCCAGCACGTTCACCTGCAATTGGAAGTACGAATCGTAGTTCGCCGTGTAGCTCGACGCCGTCGTCGGCAACGGCACCGATTGCACCAGCGACGTCCATTCCGGGTTCGGCACGCCGTTCAGGCTCCAGTTCCGGAACCGGTACTCCACGCCGCCCGCCTTGTTCAGCGTCGCCGGGGACACCGTCACCGCCGCTGGCGCGATGGTCGTCGCGTAACCGTTCAGACCGCTGCTATCGCCCGACACGCCCACCGTCGCGCCAATCGCCTCCGGCAGCGTATTCACCTCGAAAACGGCCTTCACCGGCGCGCTCAAACCCTCGAAGCACTGCCCCACAGTCGTCAGTGCCAGCGCCTGGATCTCGGCCACCGTCAACGCCCGCCCGTAGAATGCGAGCTCGTCAAAGTCGAACTGCACCCCGTCGGCCGGATTCTGCGTCACGTCCGCCGACAGGCCCACCAACACCGGCGTCGTCGTACCCAGGCTGCCCACCGGCACCACGCCTGCGGCCGCCAGCATCTCGGACTTGCCGTTCAAATACACCACCGGCGCCCCATCCCGCGGAATCACCACCGTGATATGGCTCCACTGGTCGGACCGCAGCGCCGCACTGCCCGTCCAGATCCCCAGATTGCCGCCGCTCGCCAGCGCCATTTCAATCCGTCCGTTCACCAGCCGCAGCCGGTAACCCCGCATCGCTCGCACCGCATTCGGCGGCGACGTATAGCTCATCTTCTCCAAAATCGTGCGCGTTCCCGCCACGCCCGGCACCGCGTCAAACCCGCGCGCCGCGCTCGGTTGGATCCAGAACCCGATCGAGAACGTCCCGCCATCGAAGTTCAACTTCGACGTCGCGCCCAACGTCCGCAGCGAACTGGCGCCTTCCTGCACTCGCACTCCGCGCCCCGTCCGGCCCACCGTCCGCGAGATCGTTCCCGCCACCACCATCGGCTCATTCGGAACGATGCCCGCATCGTCGAACCCACCCGCCGGATTCTCGAACCGGTACCAGCTCACCAAACCCGTCGGCGGCGCAATGCAACCCTGGTCGTTCCGCCGGCAATACCCGGACCCGCCCGCGTCGAACATCGACTGGACTTCCGCCGCCGTCAGACCCGCATTGAAAATCGCCAGCTCATCGATCGTCCCCACCGTCTCGGACGCCTCCGAGCTAAAGCCGCCCACGTTCAGCGGACTGCGGCTCGAGATGCTCACCGTCACCATCGTGCCCCGGCTGTTCCCGATCCGCTCCGGCCGGCCGTCGACATACAGCTCCGGCGCCATTGCCGTCCGGTCCGCCACCACCGCCACATGATGCCACCGCCCGTCATCCAGCCGCGTCTGATTCCCCACCCACCAGCTCGACGAGGCCCGCGGCTGACCTGTCGGCGTCATCGAAAACCGCAGATAGCCGTCCTCCAGCGAGAGCGTATATCCGCCGCCCTGGTCGCCCGTCTTGTCCGCAATCGCCCGCCGCGTCCCGTTCGCCGGGAAAAAGCGGATCCACGACGCCACCGCCAGGTTGTTCGTCCCCAGGTCGAGTTCCGTCGCGCCATCCGCCGTCTTCAAACCCTCGCCCGCGTTCACCCGCGCAAACTGCGCGCCGAACCCGGCCAGCCCCGGCACCTGCTCCGTCACCCCGGCCAGATAGTTGTTCTGCCCGGCCCGATCCTGCCACACCACGCCCGCCGTCTCTTCGAACGAGTACCAACCCACCATCGTCCGCTTCGACGACACCAGCGAGCACACCGGGGGACGACACTGCCCGCCCGGACCGACGCCCGCCACCGCCTGCACTTCATTCACTGCCAGTGCGCGGCCATAAATCTGAATCTCGTCCAGATCGCCCACGAACTTCGCCGCGCTTGTCTGGTCTCCGCCAATCCGCATCGGCCGCAGCGACGGAATCGCCCCCGCGTACCCTTCGATCGACACCACCTGCACGCCGCCATCGCTGTACGGGTCCACCACAAACGTCAGCCGCTGCGCCTGCCGGTCCACCGTCACGGCCACAAAATGCCATTCGCCGTCGTTGATTCGCTTGAGGTTGTAGGCCGCAAACCCTTCATAAAAATAGGGCACGGCTGAACCCATCAAAAGTTGTAGATGACCTGCCGGCGACACCGTCAACGCCCATCCCTGCGGCGTCTGGCAACCACCCGCTGTACCCACGCACCGCTTATCGATGAACGGCCGGCCTGTCGTGGTCGTCCGCACCCACAAGCTGATCGAAAAACTCTGTGTCGGATAGTTGAACGCTGAACTGTTCAGCACTTCCAGGTAGCTACTACCGTTGAAGCTCAGTGCCGCGCCCGCCAGGCCCGGTACCGTCACCGGACTCCCAAACCACACCGCCTCCGGTCCCAATCCCCCCACGCCCGGCGTGGGGTTCGATAAACCGTCGAAGTCGTACCACCCATCCAGATTCGGCAGAATCGTCAGACAAGAGGCTGCTTGCTCTGGGCGGGGCTCGTCGGCGCCGGTGTCAGGCGTTTGCCCTAGCAGGCAAAACGCAAAACAGAACAAGGGACAAATTAACCGCAAGCGAGGGGATCGCCTGCGCGATAGCGGCTTCGCCTGACACCAGTCAGCGCGGAGCGCTTCCGAATTTTCCCGCATTGGTCTCTCAGTATACCCTTTCTAGGCGTTCCGAATTGGAACGCCTAGAACTTTAATCCTGGTACGTTCTAAGAGCAATACCTGAGGCGCTACTTCACAATCACTTCATCCCGATCATCACTGCGGAATAACGATGCGGGCAGCCCCTCACTGTTGACCAGATTTGCCTCAGCCGGATTGTTCTCCCACGCATACCGCACCGCCTTCGGCTCCGGCACCTGCGCGCTCGACACCACCACCGTCGCTCCGTCAATGCGGGCATCGGCCGGAACAAACACGCCGTCTGCCCCCGCGATCACAAACCCCTTCACCGCACCGCCTCCCCGCGTCTTCAGGCCCGTCCCCACGTGGTTGAACCACACCCGCATCGCCGCGCCCTCCGCCGTCGCTTGCCGGTAAATCGGGCTCGACCATTCAAAGCCGTTCTCGCCATACGCCACATGACGCGCCGCCAGCGCCAGCCGCTTGCCCACGTCCTGCTTGTTCTTCGGATGAATGTCCTTGTCCTCGCCGATGTCGTTGATCACGGCCATGCCCGTCCCGCGCAGCGCCGTCGCCTTCATCTGCCCTTCCTGCACCTTCATCCAGTGGCCGTTCTTCGACGCATTCCCGAAGTTCGCCAACTGCACCCAGAAGAACGGAAAGTCGCCTTGGCCGAACGCCCGCCGCCAATCCTGCACCAGCGTCGTCAACGCCTCCCCGTAAATATGACCCTGTCCCCGCCCCGCTTCCGTCTCACCCTGGTACCACAGCGCGCCCTTGATCGTGTACTTCCCGATCGGCGCCAGCATCCCGTTATAGAGCGTCGTCGGCTCGTGCGGATTGCCCGGACCCATCGGCATCGCCGGTCGCGGACCCGTCTTCGTCTCTTCCCACTTCTTCAAGCGTTGCTCGTACTGCGCCATGCCATCCGGATATTTTGCAATCACATCCGCCCAAAACGTGTTGAACGGCATCAGCCGCGCATTCGCACTCAACGACGGCCCGCTGATCCACGCCGCGATCGGCGTGCCGCCCCACGACGTATGGATCAGCCCCATCGGCACCTTCAGATCCTGGTGCAGTTGCCGCCCGAAGTAGTACAGCACCGCCGAGAAGCCCTTCACCGTTTCCGGCGTGCACACCACCCACTTCGCGTCCACGTCATCCACCGGCGACGCCGCCGGCTTCCGCGGTACGTAGAACAGCCGAATCTCGGGATAGTTCCCCGACGCGATCTCCTGCTCCGCGTTCACCGTCTGCTGCACCGCCCACTGCATGTTCGATTGCCCGGACCCCACCCACACATCGCCCACCAGCACATCGCGCACCGTCAGCGTATTTGTCCCGCGCACCGTCATCTCCGCCGGCGCGCCCGCCTTCATCGGCTGCAGCCACACCTCCCAACGGCCCAGCGGACCCGCCGTCGTCCCCACGCTCTGCCCTCGGAACCCCACCGTCACCTGTTCACCCGGCGACGCCTTTCCGAAAATCCGCACCGGCGCATCCCGCTGCACCAGCATGTGATCGCTGATCAATCCCGGCAACACCACCTCGGCCTGCCCCAGGCACACCGCCGCCAAACTCAAACAAATCGTCCGCAATTTCATATGGAAGCTCCGTCGGGCATTATATAAGTCCCGGTCACGGCGCATTCCAAAAATTTTGCGCGCCGCCAACCCCATGCCCCTCAGCCAGTTCCCCACCCCGCTCTGCGCCGCGGTCCCCGGGGCCTTAGGTTTGGCGTGCGACCCTGAATCGTGGGACGCCTCTACCCTTCGCTCGCCCGCCGCGGCCCCCTCGAAAACGTAACTCCCACCGAATCAACTACTCCCGGGTTCGTTTCGTCATGTATAATCGCGCCCATGCTGACGCGCCGCCACGCTCTGTCCCTCTTCGCCGCCCCGGCCTTCGCGGCCACCCCCATCGACGAGTACGATCCCGCCAACCTCAAGCTCTCCCACCGCATGCCCATCCGCACGATGACCGACGACGACCTGCTCTTCCTCCAGCAGCTCGGCATCCGCCACGCCCGCATCGAGTTCGGCGAGTCCACCACCTACGACTTCATGAAGGCCACCCAGGAACGGCTTCGCCGCTTCAACATGGTCATCCACTCCGCCGTCAACTACACCTACCGCCGCACCCGCCTCCAACTCGGCCAGCCCGGCCGCGATCAGGACATCGACGAATTCAACCGCTTCCTCACCGATTGCGGACGCCTGCAAATCCCCGTCGCCAACATCGACTGGCACCCCGCCAACACCTACACCACCTCCGAAGTCCTCACCGCCCGAGGCTACAAAGCCCGCCAGTTCAAACTCGACGACTTCCGCAGCAAAATCGAGAAGCAGGCCTTCGACCGCGTGTACACCGCCGACGACATCTGGGGCACCTACACCTACTTCATCAAAGCCGTGCTCCCCGTCGCCGAAAAAGCGAACGTCCAACTCGCCCTCCACCCCGACGACCCGCCCGTCGCCATGATGAACGGCGTCGCCAAGCTCTTTATCCACTACGACGGCTACCGCCGCGCCGAGCAGATCGCCGGCAACTCCCGGCACTGGGGACTCACCTTCTGCATCGGCACCTGGTCCGAAGGCGGCGACCGAATGGGCAAAGACGTCTTCGGCATGATCAAAGACTTCGGCGGTCGCGGCAAGATCCTCGACGTCCACTTCCGCAACGTCTCCCGTCCCATGCCCGAGTTCATCGAGACCTTCCCCGACGACGGTTATATGGATATGGCCGCCGTTATGAAGGCGCTCCGTCAGGTGAAGTTCAACGGCACCGCCCAGCCCGACCACATCCCGGGCTTCGCCGGCGACGACAAGTTCCGCCGCGCCGGCGTCGCCTACGCCATCGCCAACATGCGCTCCATGCTCCGCCAAGCCAACCGCGAAGTCGGTTAAGGCAGTTCCCGAATCCGCAGATTGCGGACCTCGATGTGCGACTGGTGCCCCAGCAGCACGATGTGTCCGCTCTTCCGCTGCAGGCCCGGATGCTTCTTCAAGACGTCCGGCTCGCGCACCAGATCGAGATCCGCGTCCAGTATCACCACGCCGTTCAGGCGCACCGTGATCCGCCGCCCGTCGGCGCGGATCTCCTGTTCGTTCCACTCGCCGGGCGGCTTCAGAAAGCCGCTCCGCGCCGGCCACACCTCGTAGATCGAGCCGTGATACTGCTCCGGCTTCAGCTTCATCGGTCCATACAGCGGGCCGCTTTGATCCAGAATCTGGATCTCCATCCCGTGCACGGAGGTCTGCCCCACCTTCGGCGCCCGTATCCCGATCCCGTTGTTGGCATCGGCCGTCAGCTTGAACTCGAGCCGCAAAATGAAATTCGCGTACTCTTTGTCGGTCATCAGCTTCTGCCCGCCCTCCGGCGGGCAGACAATCATGCCGTCGCGCACCAGAAAGCCTGGCCCCATCTGGTTCACCACGAACCATCCCGCCAGCGACTTCCCGTCGAACAACGGCGTAAAGCCGTCCTCCGCCCGCAGCAGCAGGCTAAAGAATATTAGCCAGCGTGCCGCCATCGATCAGTACCGTCGTTCCCGTGATGTAGCTGCCCGCCTCCGTGCCCAGCAGCAGCGCCACACCCGCAATCTCTTCCGGCTTGCCCCAACGCTTCAGCGCCGTCCGCTCCGTGAATTCTTTCTTCTGCTCATCGTTCAGCAGTCCCAGCGGCAGTTCCGTCAGAAACGGACCCGGCGCTATGCAATTCACCGTCACCCCGTACGGCCCCAGGTCCAGCGCGCTCGAACGCGCCATGCCCACCAGTGCCGACTTCGTCGCGCTATACACGTTCCGTTCCTTCTTGCCGCCCAAGCCCAACACGGACGACGTGTGAATCACGCGGCCCCAGCCGCGCTCCATCATCTGCGGCAGCAAGGCGCGCGTCAGCCGCATGATGCCCGAAAGATTCAACTCGATGATGCGGTCCCAAGCTTCATCCGTAATCTGATCGGCCCGCTGCGGCTGATTGCCACCCGCATTGTTCACCAGCACATCCACGCGGCCGAAGCGCTTCAGAGCTTCCTCTGCCACGCGCTGCGCCTCGCTCCGGTCGGCCAGGTCCGCCGTCATCCACTCCACGCGCACCGGCAAGCCTTCGCCAATCTCGGCCGCCGCGCCCTTCAGCTCTTCTTCATTGCGCGAACAAATCAGAATCGAAGCGCCATGCTCCGCGTAAGCACGCGCCATCGCCTTGCCCAGCCCGCGGCTGCCACCGGTGATCAGCGCCACGCGCCCCGTCAGATCGAACAGTTTCTCGTACATGGTTCTCGATCATATCCCGAGAACCTCCCGCAGCCATCCACGTGCTTCGCGCCGCAGCGGAATGTCCCGCAGCGCCCAGGCATCGTTGTGATTGCGGAACGGCAGCGTTCGCACCGTGAAGCGCCCGCGCACGCCCGTTTCCTCGAGATAACGCCGCGTCGCGTCCACCGAACGCTCATGGCAAATGAACACCGGCCGCCGGCCCACGCGCTTCAAACGCTCGAGCGCCGCCGCCCGGTCATCGCCCGGATAGCCCCATGTCCGCACCCCGTCGTAATGGCTGTAAGCGAAGAACCCGCGCCACAGTTTCGCCGTCTCCGCATCTCGCAGCCCCAAATAGTTGCACGCAATCGCACCCCGCGAAAAGCCAGCCAACAACACGCGCTTCCGGTCTCCGCCGAACTCCGCGCACACCTGCCGCACCGTTCGCCGGCAGTAAGCCGTCGTCTCCTCGGCATCGCCCCACCAAGTCATCTGGTTCGCCCGATGCGCCACGTCGATGTACGGCAAGCACAACCAAATCGCCCCCCGGCCGCCCGACAAACCGTAGCCCAGCTTGCTCCCCTCGGGGCGGCCCGTCGAAACGTCGCCGTAGTCGTTCTTGTAGTTCCCGTTGCCCGCGTACTCCACGATCACCGGGTAACGTCGCTTCGGCGTCCAATCCACCGGCAGATACAGCAAGTGGTAGATCTCCGTGCCCGCCAGCAACACTTTCACCCGCCGGCCCGCCGCCGGCGCGCCCTCGCTCAACTCCGGCACCGTCAGGTCCGCCGGCACACTGCGAATGTCAGGTTCTGTCGCCTGCCACAACGCACTCAGAAAGCGCCGTCGCAGCATCTAGCGTCCCCGCGTAAACCGCAGGCCCCACACGCGATCATCGCCCACCGTCAGCCCCGTCACCCGGCCATTCGTGTCGCGCACGAAGGTCACCGAAGCCCCATTCGGCGAGGAGAACGAATCGCGGAACGTCGGCGTCAGCTTCACACGCGGGAGCACGCCCACGCGATAACTCAACCCGCTCCCCTCCGCCCGCACCTCCAGACTCGAGTTGGTCTCCGGACTCGAATAACTTCCCGAGTAACTGGCCAACTCCGCCGCCACGGGCCTCCACTTTTCGACACGCTCGTACTGGATGTCACCATTCGGCGTACTCACTCGCAACCGACTTCCCGTAAACGTATAAGTCGCTCCGCCGCGCGTCACAAATTCATCGGCACTCGTGGGAGTCAACTCCGTCGTCCCCAACAGGAACTTACCTTCTCGGTACGTAGCCTCCACGGTCGTATTGTCCCGCAACTTACGATACAGCCCCTGCCTGCTGCTCAGTTGCTCAGCCGCTACGGGATACGGCTGCGCCAACGGCGCCGCCGTCGTACCCAACCACAACCGCGCCGTCTCCCGGCCCAACTCCGTCGTGCTCGCCGCGGCCGAGTTGCACAACACGGCCACCGACAGATGCTGTTCGGGATAGCGCCCGAGCCACGTCCGGTAGCCGCCCGTCGCCCCGCTATGCGACACCTCGCGCAAACCGTCGAATTGGTTAATCGTCAACCCCGCCGCATAAGCGATCGTCTTTCCGCTCTTCAGCACCGCCGGCGTCTGCTGCGCTTTGACAAACTCCGGCCCGCCCACTTTCGCATGCTCGAAGTTTTCGTTCCACAACAGCAGGTCACCCACGGTGGTCAGCAAGCCACCGGCGCCGATAATGTTCTCGATCGGCGTCTGCAGCGCCCAACTGCCGTTGTCCCGTTTGCCGTAAGCCAAAGCCCGATTCGGCACCAACCTACGGAAGTCGTCGCGCCAACCGGTATGCGTCATCCCCAGTGGCCGAAAGATCATCTCCTCGGAGTAAGCCGGAAACGCCCGACCGTCACCGAGCGCGCGCTCCACCAGAATCGGCGACATGTTATAGCCGATATTGCTGTAACTATAATCGGTTCCCGAATCGAAGTTCAGCCCCTTCTGCAACGCCGCCATCTGGAGTAAGTCGGTATTCGAGTAAGTAAAAGTTCCCTCCGGATAGCCGGCGAACTCCGCAATCGGCCGCCACTCACGCAACCCGCTCACATGGCTGATGACTTGACGGATGGTGAGCGGCGCGCCATAGTCCTGTAACTCCGGCAGATACCTCCGCATCGGATCATCGAGCGAGATCTTGCCGGACTGGGCTAACAACATCAGCGTCGCCGCCGTAAACTGCTTCGCGACGGACCCGCTCTCGAACACCGTCCCCGGCGTAATCGCCACCTGACGCTCCAGATCCGCCATTCCGTATCCGGCAGCAAACACCCGCTCGCCATTCTGCGCCACCCCCACCGCGCAACCCGGCGTATGCGTATTAAACGCCGAGAAGATCCGGTCCACCGCCGGCTGCTTCGGAAACAGCGCCATCAACGCATCGGCAAACAGCCTCATCCCAAATGCATTCGGATGATTGATCGCGTTGAGCATCAGCGTGTTGTAGGGAATCCCCTGCCGCCATAAGCGGCCATACCGCAGCGACGCATCCGCTAGCGTCACCCCGTGCTTGGCCGTAAACGCCCGCAGCCCCGCCACATAAGGCCGCGGATCTTGGTCCACGCCGTGCTCGCTCGTCAGGTTCATCCAATCGGGCCGTACATAGTGCGGCGTCAGGATAATCCATTCGGCACCAATCCCCTGGAAGTCGCTGTGTAACTTGGCGTAACGCTCCTCGACTTCCTCCGGCTTCAGACTGGCGTCGTTGACAAACTCGGAGATGATCAGATCGGGCTTCACGCCGAGCACTGTCTCCTGGTAGTTATGCGGACTGCCAGGCGGCTCATTCAAGTAACTCCGCGTATTTCGCCCACCCCAAGCCTGCGTCAGTAACTCGATCTTCGCCTTCGGAAAGCGCTGCCTCAGCCGGGCAACGAATTGCTCCTGCCATCGCTGCGAAGGGTCCGCCAGATAGCGGCCGTCGGTCACGCTGTCTCCCCAGGCCAGAATCTTTAGCGAGCCGCCGCGATCCAGCCGCTCCATCAAGCGGCTGATCAATGGCGTCACTGGCAGCGCCCGCTCCGGATAACCGCGCTCGAGAATCGGAAACAGGCTGGACGGTTCGAGCTTCAACAGATAGCCCGCCAGGTAGATGTTGCCCAGATGCCGCTCGCCCGGAGCCATCGCCGGCACTTCGGGAGCAGCGGCCCGCGGCTGCCCCTGCTTCACCACGATCTGCCCCGAAGGCGTGAGCACCACCGCGTCCAGCCGCAATTGCGCATGCCGGTAACTCGCATACACTGGGCGCTCCGGCTGATCGGCTCGCAGCCGCCCCAGCGTTCCCCAATGCAGGTCGATCTGGTAATCCTTGCCCGGTTCGAGCAGCGGCGAGTTCGCTTCCGGACCACTGCGCAGCGAGAAGCTCTGGCCATCGAGCAGCCCTGGGCTCGTGGTCTCCTGCGCGCGCACGCCATTCAACTGCACGCCCTTCACCCAACCGCCGGCCTTGGGGTTGAATACAGGCAGCGCGTCATACTTCTCAGCCGTCACCGTGGTCATCACCGGGGGCGTGATGCGGACCACTTGTTCGGGGCCGTGGGGCACGCGGACGCGCACCTCCCAATCACCGGCCAAGCTAAAGCTAGCGGGTTCCTGCGCGAAGACGGCAAGCAGAAGAGGCAGCACGAGCATGAAGCAAGTTTAGCTACTTCTGGGCGAAAAGCGGGTCGTAGCGCGAGTCAATTTGGAAGTGGCGCACACCCAGTGCTTTCACGCGCGCGGCGTCCTCCACGGCTCCCTGCCACTCGTCGCGCTTGGCTTCGGTGTAGCGAAAGGTGTTGATCGCTGCCACCGGCGTGACGCCGTGTCGCCGGCACAAGTCAACGGATTCCTGGTTCAAGTCACTGGCCAACTCGAAGAGGAAGTAGTTCTGCTTCACCTCTTCGCCGCGCTCCACCGCGGCTCGCAGTGACTTACGGTTCGAGGAACGGAAACAGCCGGGCTCGATGAGCTGAGCGGCGCGCGACCCGCCGCCGAGTAAGTAGGCGGTGCGGAGTAAGTCGTGCTCGAGTAACAGCGCGCGGATCTTCTGGTAGAAGTCCTCGGGAAAGTCGTTGCCCTTGATGTCGAGCATCAGGCGGAGCTTGCCGCGGCACATGCGGCAGACGTCGCGGAAGTGGATGGGATGCGTGCCGCCGGGCCGCGCGGTCAGGCGGCTGATCTCGCGCCAGCTCATCTCGTCGACCGTCCGAGGGTCGCCGTAGAAACGCTGGAAGTTCGCATCGTGCTGGAGGATCGGCTCGCCGTCTTTGGTGCGGCGGATGTCCACTTCGATCATCCAATAGCCGCGTTCGATGGCGGCCTGAATCGAGCCGGGACTATTCTCGGCATGCTGGTCGTCAACGATGCCGCCGCGGTGGGCGATGAGGTAAAAGGCGGGATCCGTGGCGGCGCCGAGGCCGAAGGCCCCGGCGGCCAGCAGGGTGCGGCGACTGAGCACTTAACCCTTCTTGAGTTCGAACTTGGCAGCCTGATACAAGGCCCGGATGTAGCCCATGCTATAGCTCCAGCCATTGCCGCGGCCGCCTTCCATGTCGGGCACATGATCGGCAATGAGGTTGCCGCGGAAGTCGACTTCGACCAGCGTCCGCATCAGCTTATACATGTCGGTATAACCGTTGTCGATGTAAGTCTCGACGAAGTCCGGGATGGGACCGGTCACGTTGCGGAAATGAATCTTCCAAAGCTTGCCCATCTTGGCGAAGCCCCGGACCGCGTCATAAACATCCTTGCCGGTACTCTTACCGCCCTCCATCCAAGTGCCGCAGCAGAGGCAGACACCGATGGCGGGCGAGTTCGCAATCTCCAGCGCCTTGACGTAACCGTCGTAAGTGCCGAAGATGTGGCGTGGAATGCCGGCTAACTCGGGCACCGGCGGATCGTCCGGATGGATACCGATGCGCACGCCGGCTTCCTCGGCCACCGGAGCAATCTGCTTGATGAAGTAGGTGTAATTCTCCCAGAGTTCTTCTTTGGAGTACTTACGGCCGTGACTAAGCGGCTGCTCGTAAGTCTTGCCGTTCCAGAAGCCCTTGGCGTCTTTGAGATGAAACGAACGGGCCGAAGCGCCGCCACGAATCGTCTCGCGCGAGCTGGACCAGATGCCGTTGGCCATGTGGGCGTAAGTGATATAACCAATGCCCGCTTTGCCGGTATCGCGGATATACTGCTTGAGCCAAGCAATCTTCGCATCGCGGCCGGAAAGTCCCAGCGTAATCTCTTCGATGTTCCGGTTATCGTTGTTCGAAATATTCCAGACTTTGAGGCCGGCGCCTTCCACGCGCTTCTTGATGTCCAGGAAGTTCGCGAGCGTGGCGCGGCCGGCGCCCGTCTGAACATTGAGGTACTCCACGCCCATCTGCTGAATCCACTTCAGTTCGTCGGCGGTGACATTCTCGCCGACCTGCATGGAAATTTTGATGCCCGGGCCTAACGGTTCTAGCGGCTTCGCGGCCGCGGCCATGGCAGAAAAGGCAAGGCCTGCCTTGGCAAACTCACGACGATCCATGGGGGGTTCCTTTCGAACCGGAAGTATATCATTGGCGCACCCCAAGGGCCTTCGCTTCATCGTCAAGCCCGGTCATCTCCCAGCGCACCATCGACATGGGGATGACGCCGACGGCGAAGAAGGCGTCCATGAACTCGTTGAAGGGCATGGGCTTCGCGTCTGCCAGCAGATGGTCGAAAGCGATCTTGCCAGCAAGGTAGGTGGTGCCGTAGCTGGGCTGTGTGGCGTAGATGCCCATGTCGACCCAGAGTGTATTGCCGTTCGGGTTGAACCAGCCGTAGGGTGTCCGGTCGACGATGAACTGCTTGGCTTGGGCAAGCGTGAACTCGCCGCTATGGAACTTGAGATCGGCGAGGCCGCGGATGGCGCGCACGGCCCCCATCACGTAGATCAACTCGCGCGCCCGCGGTCGCTGATCGAAGAGTCCGGTATTCATCGTGACCTCCTCCCAGGCAGTAGCAAAGCCCTCGGAGCGGCCGTCCCAGATGTTGTAGAGCAGGCGCGAAGAGCGAATGGGGCTGGGATGGGGCTCCCGATCGAGGCGCTGCTTTTCGATCCAGTGGACGGCGTGCGTCTTCATCGGGATTGAGTCGCGGTACTCGACGTTGCTGAAGATATCGAGATTGCCCGGCGCGGCGAGCTGGCCGCGCGAGGGCCGCAGACGGTCCAGGTTCATGTAGTCACGGACGGAGAAGAGTGAGCGCTGAAACTTCATCAGATAGTCGATGCCTTCGTTGTTGCGGCGGCTGAGTTCTTCGACCGTGGCAGGAAAGGTGAGCGGCGGCAGGTTCCGGTTACGGTGCTGCTCCAGACGCAGCGTGGCGAGGGTCCGTTGTAACTCACGCTCCATCAGCGCGACTAACTGTTGCCAGGTATAGGGGACTAAGTGAACGTGTTTCAGATACCAGTTGTAATTTTCAATGCCAATGCCGGAACCGCGGGACATGGTGCGTTCCCTGCCCTCGAGCCATTGGGTGAACGAGTCGACGGCGGCTTTGGCGGCTTGCGCTTCGGAAGCGAGTTTGGGAGCGCGGGTGGCGAGACTGGCGAACGCCTTACTCTCTTGCTGCGTTTGCCAGATGGCAATGGTGTAGAGGTCTTTGGCGTCTTCGGTGAGATTGGTTTTGGCTTGCTGGAGCAGGCGCGGGATGGCGGCGAGTTTGGTGCGGATCTCGTCCTCGTCCTTGGCGGAGAGAGGGAACTGGTAGCTCCACAGCTCGAGGGCGCCGAAGACGTGCGGGCCTTCGTGGAGAGGCGTGTCGGACTCGGAAGCAAAGACGGTGCGGTAGAAGACCGGGTTGCGCGACCAGGGCCGGAGGACGCGGTGGTCAAAGTCGAGACCGTTCATCTCGGCGCGGACAAGGTTGTAGTCGATCTTCTCAGCGACGCTCCAACCGGTGAGGTCGAAGGCGGCGAGCCGCTGCTGCCAGCCTTTGAGGGCGGTCTGCTGTTGGCGGATGGCGGCGGGGGAATAGTCCGGGACGCCGTTGATCATGGCGGGCCGCTGAAAGGCGCGCCATTGGTGGAAGAACTTGACGAGGTCGGCGTGGGTGCTGGCTTGCGCGGTGGCGGCCAGCAGAAAGAGCATGAAGCGCACAGGAAAACTCCTCTCGAAGCAAAGTGGGATCGACGGAGATTCCGGGCAGAGACTCCAGTTTATGCGATATACATAACGGCTATGAACCGACGTGCTTTTCTGGCTTTGACGTCCATGGCGGCCGCCGCGCAGCAACCGGCGATTCCGCCGGCGGCGACCAATCGCGACTGGACGCAGCCCATCCAGTATCCCGACCCCGATGTGGTGGTGCTGGACAACCGCTTCCGTAAGTATGTGATCAATAACACGAGTATCAAGCGACTATTTACGGGAACGTCGTGGGCCGAAGGGCCGGCGTGGAGCGGGACCGGGCAGTATCTGGTGTGGAGCGACATCCCCGGCAACGTGCAGTACCGCTGGATTCAGGACGACGGGCGCGTCACGACGTATCGCAATCCGGCGGGCTACAGCAATGGCAACACGTTCGACTATGAGGGCCGGCAACTCTCGGCCGAACACGGCGGCCGGCGCGTGGTGCGCTATGAGATCAACGGCACCGTGACCGTGATCGCGGACAAGTTCGAAGGCAAGCGGCTGAACTCGCCGAACGACCTGGTGGTGCATCCGGACGGCAGCGTGTGGTTCACCGATCCGCCATACGGGATCAACGGCAATTACGAAGGCTACCAGGCGCCGAAGGAGTTGAAGGAAGCCGTTTACCGGGCGGACCCGAAGACGGGGCAAGTGACGAAGGTGACCGATGAGGTGAGCGCCCCCAATGGCATTTGCTTTTCGCCCGATTACAAGCGGCTCTACGTGGCCGATACCGGCGCGCAAGGCCGCGATACGAAGGTGTGGGACGTGGACGGCAAGACGCTGAAGAACGGGAAGCGCTTCTTCCTGTTCGATGTGCCGGGGACCGGGCAGCCTTCGGCCGCCGACGGGATTCGCTGCGACGCGGATGGCAACGTGTGGGCGGGGCGCGCGGCCCGGCGTGCAGGTGGTGACGCCAAGCGGAGAGCGCATCGGGATGATCCGGCTACCGGAGAACTGCGCGAATGTCTGCTTCGGCGGGCCGCGGCGCAATCGCCTGTTCATGACGGCCAGCCAATCGCTCTACGCCCTCTACGTGCAGGCCAGCGGCGCGCACATCGCTTAGCGCTTGTAGAGGCGGGCGAGCATGAGCACGAGCAGGATGCCGCCGTACAGGGCGGGCAGGCGGATGTCCGACTTCACCAGCCAGTAATAGTGAATGACGCCCGCCAGCGCGCTGAAGTAAGCGAGACGATGAAGCCGTTGCCAATTCTTGCCGAGGCGGCGGATCCAGCCTTTGGTGGAGGTGATCGCCAAGGGCACCATCAGCAGCAGGCCGAGCATACCGACGGTGATGAAGCGGCGCTTCAAAAGGTCCGCCTGCATTTCCTGAAAGTCGAGCACGCGGTCGAGCCAGGCCCAGATGATGAAATGCAGGCAGGCATAGAAGAAGGCGAACAGGCCGAGCAGGCGGCGGTAGCGGATCAGCGAGGGGAAGCCCAAGCGGCGTAACGGTGTGATGGCCAGCGAAGCCAGCAGGATGCGGATCGCCCAGTCGCCGGTCTCGTGCGTGAGGTACTCGATGGGGTTCGCGCCGAGGTCATCGGTGCGGAACTTGTAATAGAGCAGCGCGAGCGGCAGAAGGCAGGCCACCCACACGGGTAGCTTCAGAAGGGCGTTGCGCACTGTGGGCGACACGTTAGTAGTTCTTGCGCAGGTCCATGCCCGTGTAGAGCGAGGCCACCTGGTCGGCGTAGCCGTTGAACATGAGGGTCTTGCGGCGGCCGAATTCGCCCAGGCGGCGTTCGGAGGACTGGCTCCAGCGCGGATGGTCCACCTGCGGGTTCACATTCGAGTAGAAGCCGTACTCGCTGGGGTTGGCAATCTTCCAGGTGCAAGGCGGCTCTTTTTCCACGAGCCGAATCTTGGCGATGGACTTGATGCCTTTGAAGCCGTACTTCCAGGGAATGATCAGGCGGACGGGCGCGCCGTTCTGATTCGGCAGAGTCTCGCCGTACATACCGAAGGTGAGCAGCGTAAGCGGGTGCATGGCCTCATCGAGGCGAAGGCCTTCGACATAGGGGAAGCTGATGCCGCCCATGGCGCTCGAGAGCATGTTGGCGGGGGTCGTAGAAGCTTTCGAAGGCGACGTACTTGGCCTTGGCGGTGGGCTCGACGGACTTGAGCAAGGCCGAGAGCGAATAGCCGATCCAGGGCACGACGATGGACCAGGCCTCGACGCAGCGCATGCGATAGACGCGCTCTTCCATCGGGCTGATCTTCATGAGGCTATCGAGGTCCAGCGTAACGGGCTTGGCGCAGGCGCCCTCGATCTTCACCTTCCAGTTGTCGGTGCGGAGGCGTGAGGCGTTGCGGGCGGGGTCCGTCTTTCCGGTGCCCAACTCGTAGAAGTTGTTATACCGGGTGGATTCCGCGAGGGAGTTCGGCTCCTCGGTGGTGCTGAGAGGGCTCTTGCGGACGTTCGTGATCTTGGCCGCCGAGGCGGAGGAGGCGAGGAGGAGCCCGCCGGCACCGGCCAACAGACGTCGGCGATTCAGGTATTCGGACTTCGGGGTGATCTCGGACGAACGGATGGTGGGGGCGTTTTTGATCAGCATGGGCACCTACTCACTCGTATGATGCCACGAGCGACGAAATTTATTCCAGACTTTCCACAGATCCAACCCGGCGGCGCGTCCGTAGGTTGGGAGCGAAAGGAGAGCTTTTCGTGAGCAACATCGACGTGGTGAAGGGTTTGTACGAGGCATTTAGCCGGGGAGATATTGCGAGCATTTTGGCGAATTTGGCGGAGGATGTCCAGTGGGAATCCGAGGCGCCGGCGCAGATTTCGGCCAGCGGAATCCGGCGGGGTCCGCAGGAGGTGTTGGGCTTCTTTGCGGGTTTAGACAAGGATCAAACCGACCCGCAACTGACGGTGACCGATTGGCTGGTGACGGGCGACCAGGTGGCGGCGTTCGGGCGTTATCAGGCCACCACGCGGCGGACCGGCGTCCGGACCGATGTGCCGATTGCGCATCTGTGGACGCTGAAGGACGGCAAGGTGACGCGCTACGTGGGCCTGACGGACTCGGCGACGATTCTGCAATCGCTTTAGTTAAAGCGTCGTGAGATAGGCCCGCGCGTAGTCGATCGAGCGCTGGTTGTACTCGTCTTCGAGGGCGAGGACGCCTTCGGGGCTGAGTCCGGAGGTGCGCGGCAACGGCTTCTTGGGCGGGTGCTGACGGATCCAGCTCATGAGCATGGCGAGGTCGCGCGAAGGGACGGGGCTGCGATCGTCGTAGACCTTCCAATATTGCTCGGTGAAGATGGGGACTTTAAGCGGGTCCCGGGTGAGCATTTCGAGCTGGAACAGGATCTTGGGATTCTTGCGCTGGAAGCGGGCGACGAGGCCGGCGAGGTCGAGGTGGCCGTCGCCGAAGGGGACTTCGGAGAGGAGGATGCCCTGGTCGTAGAGGTCGACGGCGATGTCCTTGAAGCTGATGAAGAGCGTGTAGGGCTCGAGAGTGTCGATGGTCTGTTGCGGCGTTTCGATGAGGGAGGACGTTGTTGACGAGATCGAGGGCGACGCCGACATACTCGCTGCCCACGCGCTTCACCCAGGTCAGCGAGTTCGGCCGAGCGCCAGGCTTTGTGGTTCTCGATGGCGAGGGGCATCTTGTACTTGCGGAGGATCGGCTCGGCCCGCTGCACGGCGGCCTGGCATTGCTCGAAGAAGGCGTGATACTCCCCAGCGGTCTTGAACTGTTCGTAGCGGCGGCCGGAGAACGAGTCATGCACGCAGACGACGCGGCCGTTCATCTCGGAGGCGGCTTTGACGGCGGCTTCGTACTTGGGCAGGTCGGCTTTCGGATTTGGGGGAACGAAGGCCGACGGTGAGGCGCATGTCGTAGCGCTCAATCTGCTGGCGAAGGCGAGCGACGGCGGCGGGGTCAAGGTCGGCGGGCAGGGTGGTGTGCGCGGCGCCCAGGCCCTTCTGATGGCAGTACTCGACAATGTCCCAGTTTTTGCCCAGGTGACGGATGCGGGCGGTGAGGCCCGGGCCGGCAGAGCCCATGTTCTTGAGGACGCGGGTGGTATCGGCAAAAGCGGCGGGAGCCAGGCAACGTAGAGGCAAGCATTTGACGGCGGTTCATCGTGGAGATCCTCCGAAAGAGGCTATCACTTCGGCTGAACGATTGTTTACGCGAGAAATTTTCCGCCAAAAGCTAAAATGAAAGCTACCGTGCGTTTACTCCTTCTGTTTGTTTTGCTGATGCCGCTCGAAGCGGCCGACCCCCTCGAAGCGGCCCGCGATGCGCAGGACCGGGCCCAGTTAGAAAAGCTGGTGAAAGAAGCTGAGGCTGCCGCGCAGAAAAGTCCGAGCCAAGTGGCGGGGCAATACCGGCTGGCCCTGGCGCAATCGTACCTGGCGGAAGTCGCGCTGGAGTTGAAGGACAAAGGCGCGGCGCGCGCCGCGGCGGAGAGCGGAATTCAGGTGGCGCAAAAGATCGTGGCGCTCGATGGGAAGTCCGCGGCGAATCGCAGCTTGCTGGGCACGCTGTGCGCGCAGGTGATTCCGGCGAACGTGCTGGCAGGGTTGAAGTGGGGCCGGTGCGCGCTCGACGAAATCAACAAGGCGATTGAGCTCGATCCGAAGTATGCGGAGGCGTGGTTGCGTCATGGCGTGGGCAACTACTACCTGCCGACGCAGTTCGGCGGGGGCATTGACCTGGCGATCAAGGACTTCGAAAAGGCCCTGCAACTGAATCCGAAGCTCGCCGAGGCCTATCTGTGGATGGGCGTGGCGCAGCGCAAGGCGAATCGCAATGCGGAAGCGCGCAAGGCGTTTGCCAAGGCCCTTGGAGTTGAATCCGCGACGCGTGTGGGCGAAGCAGCAACTCGACAAGACGCCGGCGCAATAGTCATGGGCCGCGCGATCTCGTTGTTGGCTTTGGCGGTGGCCACGGCCCTGGGCTTTCTCTATTTCCCCGGACATCACTATCTGCAGCAGGACACCCAGATCTGGGCGCCGGTGCTGACGCACGCGCAGGATCCGTCGTATTTCAAGCACGAACTGATCGTGACCGGGGCGCACATCCGGCTGACGATTTTATGACGAAGTGACGCTGGGGCTGATGAGGCTGACGGGCGCGAGCCTGGAAACGGTGCTGACGGCGCAGCAGTTGACGTTTCGCTTTTTTGGCGCTATGGGGAGTTTGGCTCCTGGCGAGGGCGGTGGGGCTCTCGTATCTGGCGAGTGTGCTGGCGGCCGGTGGTGTGCGGGATGGGCGCGACCATCATTGGGCCGGCGGTGCTGACGGTGGAGTATGAGCCGGTGCCGCGAGGGTTCGCGTTTGGCTTGGCGCTGCTGGCGATCGGGCTGATGGCGCAGAACTGGTACCTGATGAGCGGGCTCGCTTGGGGCTGGCGTTTGCGTATCACGCGCCGGCGGTGTGGCCGGTATTGCTGGTATCGGGGCTGGTGGTGTGGCGGTTGAAGAAGTCTGCGCAGGGAGCCATTGGCGGGCGCTGGCGGGGTTCGCGGTGTTTGTGGCGGTGCTGGGGCGTTTGTGCGCTGATGTCTGAGACGGGGCCGATGAATCCGCTGTTTGCACGGCTCACCGAGAATCATGTGGCGCTGCAGCAGAAGCGGGCGACCTACAACTGGATCACGTTGTGGGCGTCGCCGAAGCAGTGGCTGGGTCAGTATGCGGCGTTAGCCTTGGCGGGACTGCTGGCATGGTGGCGCCTGGGAAAGGCGTTGCCGGCGACGGTGCGGCCATGCCTGGCGTTGCTGCCGGCGGTGGGTTTGCTGAGTGTGCCGCTGTCGTACGTGCTGCTCGAGCAGGCGCGGCTGGCGCTGATTCCGCAAGTGCAGGTGATGCGCGCCTTGATCTATACGTTGATGGTGGCGGTGATCCTGATCACGCTGGCGGGCTTGCGAGCGGCGTCGCAAGGGCGATGGTGGGAGGCGCCGTGGTGGCTGGCGCCGGCGTTGTTTGTCCCGATGGCGCCGGTGTGGGAGGGCAAGTCCTGGGCAGTGTACGGCGTGGCGGCGGGCTTGGCGACCGCCGTGACGCTGGCCGTGTCGCTCGAGGAGCGGCAACCGCGCGCGGCGTGGGCCGTGGCGGCCCTGGCGCTGGCGGGGTGTTTCTTCGCGCCGACGGGCTTGGGCAAGGTCCGGAACTACACGACGCTGGGCGATGCGCAGTTGACGGGGCTGGTTGACTGGGCGAAGTCGCAGACGGGGCGGGATGACGTGTTCCTGTTCCGCGATAACGGTCAGCGGAATGAGCCGGGGATGTTCCGGGCGCGGGCGCGGGCGCGCGGTGTACGTCGATTGGAAGGGCGGCGGGCAGGTGAACTACTACGAGTTCTACGCCAACGAATGGTGGAAGCGGTGGGAACGCTTCATGAAGCCGCCGTTTGAGCCGGGCGAGGTGGGGGCGTTGCGCGACGCGGGGGTGCGCTATCTGGTGTTCCGGAAGGCTCCGGCGGGTTGGGATCGGCAGCCGGTTTTCGAGAACGAGAGCTATCGGGTCTACCGGCTCGACTGAGGGTGGTGGAAAGCGGCCAGTGGCTGAGAACCACCACCGCAAATTGTTCATTCTTTTGGAGAAACCCGTTCGGACGGAGGGGCGTCCGTATGGGCGAAGGAGTGACACACTCATGACGAAGCAACTGATTCTGGCGTTGGCGCTGGCTGGCGGGGCGATGGCGCAGGTGGGTTACGACGACCGCCGCTACGATGACCGTCGATACGACAACCGGGGCTATGGTGGCTACGGCGACGATCGCGGATACGGCCGGGGCTATGCCAACAACGGACGCAACGGCTATGACCCGGTACGCGCGACCATCGGGGACGTTGCAGGGTCTGCAGCAGCGCGCGCGGGTGGATCGGCACGAGTTCAACCACATGCAGCATGCCACCGAGAAGCTGATGCGGTTTGACGACCAGCGGATGCGCGGCCGCTTCGATCGCGGCGCGCTCGATAGCGCCTTGGGCGATCTGCGCGATCTGGCGAAGGCCGACCAGTTGCATCCGCGCGACCGGCAGCGGATTGCGGGCCTCGTGAGCGACCTCTATCGTTTGCGGGACTACCGCTACTGACGCTACCATCGAGGCTTGTCCACACCACGTTTTGTTGCCAAGCCCCTGTTCGAACCGGCGCGCGAAGAGCTGCGCTTTCTGCCCGAAGGACCGCGCGTGATGCTGAACCATCCGCGCGGTTCTGGCCTTTTGGGGTGGGTCGCGATTCAGTATGGAGCGGATGTCCCGCGGGGCAGCGTGAATTTGCTGAATCTCGCCACCGGGGAGAATGAGTCCGTCGAACTGGAAGGGCGTCCGGGGTTCTTTGCGGAGACGACGACGCCGGGCGTGGTGCTGGTGGGGATGGAGCGCCGGCTGGTGCTGGTGAACCTGCTAACCGGCGCGGTGGAGGAGACGGGAATCACGGCGACCGACGACGAGCGGGTGATCATCAACGACGGTTTGGCGGTGGAAGGCGGGGTCCTGTTCGGGACGAAGCATCTGAACTTCGAGCTGCCGATCGCGGGGCTGTACTTCTACGACAGCGCGGCGCGCCAGGTGCATCAGGTGCTGGACGGGCAGATCTGTTCGAACGGCAAGATCCTGATGCGCGATGGCGACGGCGCGACGCTGGTGGACATCGATTCCCGGCCGAAGACGATCGGCTGGTACCGTTTGGATGCGGGGCTGAAGACCGTGCTGAGCCCATCGGGTGCTGCGTGATCCGGCTTCCCTGCCCGGCTTCCCCGACGGGTTGCGCGCGGCGCCGGGCGGCGGCGTGGTGGTGGCGTTCTACAATCCGGAGGCGGTATCGGACGGCTTAGCGCAGCACATCTGCCTGGACACAGGGAACATTCTGGCGGAGTGGGTGTTTCCGGGATCGCCGCGGGTGACGTGTCCGGAATTTGTGAGAGGTGGAGGGCCGCGTGAAGATGGTCTGCACGACGGCGGTGGAAGGAATGCCGACGGACACCCGGAAGATTGCGCCGGGCGCGGGGGGCGATGTATGTCGCCGACACGCCCTTTACGCAAACACCGGAAAGGCCGCCGCTGGTCGCCGTTTAGCGGCGGCGAGCGAAGCGGGCCGCGAGCAGGATCGCCGAACCGGCCAGCACGAAGGTGGAGGGCTCAGGCACCTGGTCGATGGGGAACTCTTCAGAGAAGTTGCCGTCGTCCGCGTTGATCTGCAACTGATGGTTGACGGTGGAGTTGACCCAGGTCAGCTGGTTATCGCCGCTGAAGCGGAAGCCGCCCGCGGTGGCGAGGCCCAAGCCAACGGGAGCCGTGTTGTCGATGTCGCTCTGCCAGTTCGGAATCAGCCCGAAACCCACCGGACCGGTGAGGACGAACCAATAGGTGGTTTGCGGCAGGAGCAGGAACGAAGCGACCGAGGTGATGGTGACGTTTTCCGACTGAGCGGGGAGAGTGACAGCGTTGAAGGCGGACGAGTTCCGAACCGGGGTTGCCCGCGTTGTCGCTGTAGATGCCGCCGGTGACGTCGCGGGAGAACAGGAAGGCGTTGTTATCGAAGATCGTCTCCAGCGAGGACGAATTGAAGGGGAGTATCGCCGATGGTCGCGCCGAACGCGACATAGTCGCGAGAAGCAGCGTCATTCGCTCCCGTTCCCGATCGGGATGCCGTTGACGTAATTGCCCACCGGTAAAGTTGGTGACGATGACGACTTCAGCGGTCGGCCATGGGCATGGCCAGAGCCAAGAGAGCAAAGCCTGCATTCAGCAGCTTGCCCCTTAGGTTCGACAAAAAAAGAACCTTAGACACGACAGAGATTCCTCCTACTTACTTCGACTGTACCTCCGTAGGTAGGTAGTAGTCCACCCCCCACTTTCGGCCTAGTACTACTCGGGCCATTGTGGCATACTTTTTCTTCGCCGTAAACAAATAGCGAAAGGCGGATTGGTTTCGTCTTTTCATCGCCGGGGTGTGTGGGGTTTTGATGCTCGAACGGGGTGGATCTGTGTAAGCTGGGGGTGAGACGCGGTCCCATGCTCATTTTACTTTTTGTTCTCCCGTTTGTTCTTTTTGCTCAGGAATCGTGGGGCGACCGGGTGGTGCCGGCGAGCGGCAAGCTCGAGTTCGCCGCGACGAAAAGCGGGCAAGTCTACTCGGTGACGGTGCGTTCGCTGGCTCAGTTGGGGCCGGTGGAGGTGGTGAGCGGCGAGCGGAAACTGACGGGGAAGACGTTGCATGCGGGCGATCGCGATCTGACGGCAATGGTGCGGGCGCAGGGGTCGATGTCGGTGAAGGCGCCGGCCGGGGCGCGGGTGCGGATAGTGGCTTGGGCGGGCGAGGCGCCGGTGGAAGTGGAGCCGAACGACCGGTGGGAAGAGGCGCAGTCCATCCGGCTCGAGCAGACGATCTTCGGGTCGGCCGACGATGCGCCGTATTTCCCGATCGCCGGAACGCCGATGCCGGCGATCAAGAAGGCGTCCGGCGAACAGGCGGCGGACTGGTTCCGGTTCGACTTTCCGGCGGGCGCGGCGAAGCTGGTCTTTTTCCAGCTCGATCTCACCGAGCGGGACAACATACCGGCCGATGTGGCTGTATTCCGCGTGAAGGACGGCAAGGCCGTGCCCTTCAACGACGGCGAAGATCCGGTGACGCTGCCGCACGAGGTGCAGGCACTGCAGGGGAACAAGTTCACGACGCGCGTGCTGCGAGAGCCTGGCGCCTACTATCTGCGCGTGGTGGCGAACCATCCGGAGTATAAGCTGCGGACGCGCGTGTACGACGCGCCGCCGTATCAGGATCCGCGGCAGGCGGTGCGGACGGCGCTCGACTTCATCATGGGCGCGGGCGATTCCTGGCACGCGAATACGCCGCGACGCGGCGGCGTTTACGACCGGGTGTCGAGCGTGCATCAGGAGACATCGTTGTGCGTGGCCTGTCATGTGACGCACTTCTCGCAACGGGCGCAGATCTATGCGCTGCGGCAGGGCTATCCGGTGAATCAGCGGCAGCAGTTGCAGTTCATGACCGAGCGCTTCTACAACAATCCGCGGCCGTTGTTCGGGTTCGAGAAAGAAGGCGCGGTGTGGGCGCGCGTGATCTCGGCGCCGGCGAACGTGCTGGGGCGGATGTCGCATCTGCTGGATGTCTATGAGCGCGAGACGGGCGTGGAGCGGCGCGAGGAGTTTCATCGCAGCGTGCGCGAGTATCTGAAGATTTACTACCAGGACCGGACGAAGCTGCCGCCGGATGAGACGAACGGGAATCAGCCCTTGGTCTCCACCTACGAAGTGGCCTGGTATGCGTGGGAGCTGACGAAGGATCCGCAACTCGAGATGCTGCTGGCGCAGACGGAGCACAAGAATCTGATCGATCTTTGCTACCAGACGCAGGCGCTGGTTGCGATCGATGCGAAGAAATACGCGGGGCAGATTGCGAAGAACGTGGAGCGGTTGCTCTCGCTGCAGCGGCCGTCGGGACAATGGTCGATGAAGTTTGCGCCGGCGGAGAAGGAAGTGGAGTTCCAGACGGGTCATACGCTGTGGGCGCTGGCGATGGCCGGGGTGCCGAAGGAGCATCCGCAGGTGGCGAAGGGGCTCGCGTACCTGATGGGGCGGCAGCAGGAGTTTGGCGGCTGGCTCGACCCGCTGCAGAGCTTTGAGAACTTCCGCACGCCGTTCCGCGAGACGCAGATGTCGATTCTGGCGTTGTCGGCGTACTATCCGGAGAAGGCGCGGGCGAAGGGCTGGAATGCGGGCGCGTTTGCGCCGAGTGAGGGCTTGCTGACGGCGCTGGACAATGTCTGGGACCGGCAGAGCGCGGCGAGCGTGGCCCAGATCGAGAAGCTGGCGGCGCATGGCGATCCGTTTGTGCGGCAGGCGGCAGTGGAGGCGCTGGGGCGGTTGGCGCCGGCAGGTTCGATGCCGGTGCTGTTGAGCCGTCTAGGCGACGATAGCAAGCTGGTACAGCGGACGGCCGCGTGGGCGATCCGGCAGGTGCAAAGCCGGCATGCGGTGACGCCGGGGCCGATCGTGGCCGCGCTGGACTCGACGGACGCTCGGGTGCGCTGGGGCGCGACGCGCATCTTTGCGACGCACTTTGCGGGGTTGGCACAAACGCCGGCCTTCGCCGATGCGCTGGCGCGGCATGTGAACGACGCCGACCCGGCGGTGGCGACGCAGGCGATCAAGGGTTTGTGGCAGTTCTGGTTCTGGTCGCGCGATGAGGCGGCGAAGTCCCGCATTGAGGATGCGCTGCTGGCCGGACTGAAGGGGCAGCGGCACGTGTGGCCGGAGCAGGCCTTGCGAGAGGGCATCTACAACGTGGCGGACGAGAACATCCGCTATCTGTACAACAACTGGGTGCCGTCAATTTCGCGCGAGGCGGATCAGAAGAAGGTGATCGCCGGGCGGCTGGCGATCGAGAAGCGGTTGGCGGAGAAGTTCGCGAAGTATCTGGAGACGTCGAACGACGCGGCGCGGAAGCGTCTGCTGGCGGGCTTGGTGGAGTTGCCGCTGCGGCGGGCCGACATCTACAACGTCGAGGAGGATTCGGCGCACGGCTTTGTGCCGGTGTACAACCGGATCGGCAATGACGTCGAGCAAACGGTGTTCTTCGGTGAGAGCAATACGCGGTTTGCCACGGCGCTGCTGCCGCTGGTATCGTCGCCCGATCCCGAGTTGCGGCGACTGGCCATGGGCGCGGCGCAACTGACGCGCGACGCGCGGTTCGGCGCGGTGACGGCGATGGCGGGGCAACCCGGGCCGGTGAGGGAGCAGTTGGTGGCCGTGGCGAAGAAGGACATCAAGGTGCCGGAGAATGCGGAGTTGTTGAAGGCGTTCAACCAGTATCCGAAGCCGCCGGCGCCGCCGAAGGGGACCAAGCGAGCGGGCGCGGCGAAGCCGGACGAGGCGTTCTATCGCGGCTATGTGGAGCCGATTTTCCTGAAGCGCGGCAAGGATGGGTATGCGTGCGTGCAGTGCCACGCGTCGCACTCGGCGTTCAACGCGACATTGTCGACGGTGTTCAACGTGGTGGACCTGGAGGATCCGGAGAACAGTCTGCTGCTGAAGAAGCCGACTTGGACGGCCGAGACGGAGGGGACGCTGGGAGCACAGAGCCATGGCGGCGGCGTGCGGTTTGAGCGCGATTCGCCCGAATACACAACGATTCTGAACTGGCTACGCGGGGTGAAAGAGTAAGGGGAGTTTGGAGCGGGGGACGGGGCTCGAACCCGCAACCAACAGCGTGGAAGGCTGTGACTCTACCATTGAGTTACCCCCGCTCGGGGCAACCCTTCCATGATGACACGGGGCGCGAGGGGCGTTCAAGTTTGGGCGGGGGTTGACGCTAAACTTGGAGTTCATCGCACCGCGGGCGTTCTGCCCCAAGACCTCGAGCTGTCCGTTGGCCGTGCTGCCAAGGGTGCGTTGAGTTCCACGAACCCGAGGAGTTTCCATGCCCACGATTACCGTTGCCGATGGCACACAGATTTTCTATAAGGATTGGGGGAGCGGCAGGCCGATTGTGTTCTCGCACGGCTGGCCGCTGAGCGCCGACGACTGGGATGCGCAGATGCTGTTTTTCGGACAGCGGGGGTATCGCGTGATTGCGCATGACCGGAGGGGACACGGACGGTCGACGCAGACTTGGCATGGCAACGAGATGGATACGTATGCGGCCGATCTGTCGGCGTTGTTCGAGGCGCTTGATCTGCAGGACGCGATTCTGATTGGCCACTCGACGGGCGGGGGCGAGGTGGCGCATTATCTCGGCCAGTATGGGACCAAGCGGGTGGCGAAGGCCGTGTTACTGGGGGCGGTGCCGCCGCTGATGCTCAAAACGGAGGCGAATCCGGGCGGGCTGCCGATCGCCGTGTTCGATGGGATTCGCGAAGGGGTAACGAACGACCGTTCGCAGTTCTACAAGGACCTGACGCTGCCCTTCTACGGCTTCAACCGGCCGGGGGCGAAGGTGTCCGAAGGGATCCGCGAGCATTGGTGGCTGCAGGGGATGTTGGGCGGGGTGAAGCCGCACTACGACTGCATCAAGGCTTTCTCCGAAACCGACTTTACCGAGGACCTGAAGAAGATCGATATTCCGGTGCTGGTGCTGCACGGCGATGACGATCAGATTGTGCCGATTGGGGCGTCGGCGTTGATGTCGGCCAAGCTGCTGCCGAAGGCGACGCTGAAGGTGCATCCGGGCTTACCGCACGGGATGGCGACGACGCATCCGGACGTGATCAACGCGGACATTCTGGCGTTCATCGAAGGCGCGTAGACGTTCGGCACCGCGCGGTCGCCGGCGGAGGCGGCTTACATGATCATGCCGGCGATGCAGGCGGACATGAAGTTGGCCATGGAACCGGCGGCGACGGCGCGGATGCCGAGGCGGGCGAGGTCCGATTTGCGGGAGGGGACCAGGGCGCCGATACCGCCGACTTGAATGGCGATGGAGCTGAGGTTGGCGAAGCCGCAGAGGGCGAAGGTGGCGATGATCACCGAGCGGGGCTGCATGTCCGGGCCGATTTGTCCGAGCTTGATGAAGGCGACGAATTCGTTCAGGACGAGGCGGGTGCCGAGGAGGTCGCCGACGCGGCCGGCGTCGCGCCAGGGGACGCCCATCAGCCAGGCGATGGGCGAGAAGAGCATGCCGAACAAGATCTCGAGCTTCTCGGGGAACCAGGGCAGGAAGCCATGGACCCAGCCGAAGAGGCCATTGACGAGGGCGATCAAGGCGACGAAGGCGATCAGCATGGCGCCGATGTTCAGGGCCAGTTGCAGGCCATCGCCAGCGCCGCGGGCCGCGGCATCGATAACGTTGACGCCGGGCTTTTCGACTTCGAGCTTGACGGAGCCGGCGGTTTCGGGCTGCTCGGTTTCGGGGACCATCATTTTGGCGAGCATGATGGTGGCCGGGGCGGTCATGACGACGGCGGTGAGCAGGTGCTGGATGGAGACCTTGGCGATTTCGACGTAGGCGACCATGACGGCGCCGGAGACGTGGGCCATGCCGCCGGTCATGATGGTGAACAGTTCGCTTTGGGTGAGGTTGGCAAGGAAGGGGCGGATGGTGAGGGGCGCTTCGGTTTGGCCCATGAAGATCCCGGCGGCGACGCAGGTGCTTTCGGCGCCACTGGCGCCCATGACGCGGTGCATGACGACGGCCATGACGCGGATGACGGCCTGCATGACGCCGAAGAAATAGAGGACCGAGAACAGGGCCGAGATGAAGATGACGATGGGGAGAACCTTGAAGGCGAAGATGGGCGGGTCCGTCTGGCTGAGGTTGCCGAAGAGGAAGGTGCTTCCCTGCTCCGCGTAGGCGAGCAAGGAATTAACGGCGCCGGAGGCGGCCTGGAAGATGCGGCCGAAGGGGGTGCGGAGGACCAGGACGGCGAAGGTGAACTGTAGACCCAGGCCCCAGAGGATGACGTCGCGGCGGATGGCGCGGCGGTTGGTGGAGACCAGATAGGCGGTGCCCATGATGGCGAGGATGCCGAGCAATCCGGTGAGTCTTTCCATGAGGTCCATGAGCGGTGGCAGGCTCCTTAAGGGCGGTTACGTCACCGCAGAGTAACACAGGGCTTCAGGCCTGGGCACTGCGGGGTCCGAGTTCGATGGCTTCCATGCGGCTGAGCTTGCCGGCTTCGATCGAGAAACGAAGGAGGGTGCGGACGGTGTGCCAGCCTTGGCGGCCGCAGGCGCCGGGGTTGAGGTGGAGGAGTTGGCGGGCGGGGTCGCGGACGACTTTGAGGATGTGGGAGTGACCGCAGATGAAGAGGCCGGGACGGCGGGCGTCGAGCTCGGGTTTGACGCGGCGGTCGTAGGCGCCGGGGTAGCCGCCGATGTGGGTCATGTAGACGCGAAGGCCTTCGCATTCCCAGGAGAGGTCGCGGGGGAGTTCGAGGCGGAGGTCAGCGCCGTCGATGTTGCCGAAGACGGCGCGGAGGGGCTTGGCGGCGCGCAAGGGTTCGTAGACGTCGGGGCCGAAGTCGCCCGCATGCCAGACTTCGTCGCATTCGGCGAAGTAGTCGAAGATGGCGGGGTCCAGGAAGCCGTGCGTGTCGGACATCAGGCCGATGCGCATCGACTACAGGAGGCCGCGGATGATCAACGAGAACGGATTCGACGAGCGGCCATCGATGGAGATGACGGTGTTGGCGACGCCGTTGGAGATCGAGGGCGAGATGGTGAAGGTGACCAGGTGGAGCCCGTTTTGCAGGATCACCTGCTGGGGCGTATGGTCGACGCCGGCGACGTTGATGGTGAGGCGGTTGGCGCTGACGTTGTCGCCGAGACCGGAGACGGTGAGGAAGATGGTCTCACCGGGGCGCGCCGGGCGGCTGGCATCGATGTTCGCGCCCAACTGCGCGGTGGCCGAGAGGATCTGCGGCGGGGGCGGGTCAACGACAAAGACAATGGGGAGCGAGACATCCGAGCCGACGGCGATTTTCAAGGGGAGGGGCCCAGGAGGCAGACCGGCGGGGACGGCGAAGGTAAGCTGGTTGCCGTTCAAGACGGCGCCGGTGATCGGACGGTCATTGAGGGTGACGGTGATGGCGCCCGAGACAGCGGGACCGTTCAGGGTGATGGTGGCTTGGCCGCCGGAGACGGCATTCGCCGGAGCGAGGCTCAACTGGCGGGGATTGGCGCCGTTGATGTTGAACGGAACGGCGGGCAATTGCAGAAGTCCGGAGACGAGGGTGAGGTTGGTGAGGCCGGGGTTAGCGCCGGAGGCCACGGCGACGTTCATCAATAGGCGGTTCGGGGCAAGCACCCAAAGACGGCGGACGACGATGTCGCTCGAGGCGAAGCCGGCGGTGACCTGACCGTCGATGAAATTGGTATTGAGGCCGGTGACTTCGATCATCGATTCGGTGCCGGCGGTGAGGTTGTTCGCGCCCGGGGCGAACGAGGCGTCCGAACCGTCGAGGTTGACGACGACGGGGTTGTTGCCGGTGAGGAAGAGCGAGCTTTGTCCGTCGGGATTCAGCGCGACGACGGCCGCGCGGTGGCCGGTGGGAGCGGAGGGGGCGAAGACGGTGAGACGCTGAGCGGCATCGTCATAGG
The DNA here is from genome assembly GCA_965229305.1 of Bryobacteraceae bacterium. Classification (GTDB taxonomy): domain Bacteria; phylum Acidobacteriota; class Terriglobia; order Bryobacterales; family Bryobacteraceae; genus JALHNI01. The sequence continues at coordinate 204,751 of CBDDIZ010000038.1, forward strand.
AGCGGAAGACGGCGGGAACGCCATCGACCAGGATGCGGGTTTCGATGGAGAGATTCGAGCCGGTGACGGCGAGCAGGCGGGTGCCATTGTCGACGAGCGGATTGACGCCGGTAATTTGCGGGGGCTGTTTGGTGACGAGCCAGAAGGCGGAGGGCTGGACGTAGACTTCGTTCGCGTTCTGGAAGACGAGGTGATTGGCGCCTTCATTGGCGAAGGGATTGAAGGCGAGGTCGAGTTGGACGAAGCGGCCATCGAGCGAGTAAGGCTTGGCGTTCGAGACGTTGGCGGCGCCGCCGACCGCGCGGACCTGAAGTCCGGGGGCCAACTGGTTGTTGACGGTGAGGGCGGGTCCGTAGGCGAGGATGAAGTTGCGGCCACCGTTGGTGTTGACGAAGCCGGGCTGCACGGGGACCTGACCGGGGAAGCTGTAGGTCTGCAGGCTGTGGAGGGTGATCGAATTGCGGCGGTTGACGGCGAAGTTGATGCTGTCGAGGGTGGTGGCGGCGCGGACGGCGACCGGAGCGGCGAAGTTGAAGTCGCGGGTGTTGGGGTAGAACTGCGTGTCGTAATAGCCGCCGAAGTCGACGTTGCGGCGGTCGGCGTCCTGAGCGGGGATCATGCCGCCGGGGAAGGCTTCGTTGCCCTGGGGCGGCGGGAGGGGCTGGGTGTAGACCAGATACTGACCGGGCGGGATGCCGTCAATGCGGTAGGTGCCGTCGGGGTTGGCGACGGTGCTGACGGCGGCGCCGGCGGGCGACATCGCGACGACCGAAGCGTAGGCCACGCCAGCACCCTGGGCGGTGACGCGGCCGGTGATGCTGCCGAAGTTGGCCTGGAAGGCGCGCGTGGGATAGAGAGTGGAGATGCCGGCGATGTCGTCGGCGGCGAGGGGACGGGCCTTGGTGGTGCCACGCGTGAGCGACGTGGACATGGCGCCCGAGGTCATGCTGTGCTGCAGACCGAGCGTATGGCCGAATTCATGAACAAGCGTGCCGAAGAAGCCTTCGCTGTAGGAGGGGCACGGGCAGGGCGAACTGGTGACATTGGCGAAGTTGCGGGGCAGAGCGACGACCGAACGCAGGATGGGGACGAAATTCTGAAGGGAACCGGAACCGCCGTCGTCGTAGACCTGGGGACCGCCGTAGGCGAGAGTACCGGGGGGCAGATCGTCGAAGGTGACTTCGATGGAGGGGGCGGACGAGGGGGGCGTATTGGCGGTGCGAATGCCGCCGAAGGCGATGCGGAGGTCCGAGGTGTCGACGTCGTTCCAGACTTTGGCGGCAAGGCGGATTTCGCTGTGGAGCGAGGTGAGCGAGTCGCCGGCGAGGAGTTGGGGGGTGGCGTCGGAGATGAAGAACTGGATGGTGCGGCTGGGGAGGGCGTTGAGGTCGAACTTGCGGGGGATGGGGGTGAAGTTGCCGCCGCGGGTGTTGTAGACGACGAAGGAGTAATGAGCGGAGGCCAGGGTGGCCAGGGCGAGGAGAGCGGCGAGGGTCTTCTTCACTGCGACACGCTCCGGGAGGTCCGGCTGGCGACGCGTTGGCGGAGGACGTTGAGCGTCATGCGGACGCCGGCGTCCTGAACGGGCTGGCCCATGCCGTCAAGCATGGTGACGTCACTGAGGGCATCCCGGACGGCGGTCTGTTGGGCGCCAGAACCGGTGACGGAGAATTTGCCTTGCGAGAGGCCCATGACCTGGGTGAAGTTGCTCGAGCCGGTCCAGAGGAACAGGACGTATTCGGCGCCTTCTTTGAACTCGGGGGCGCCGGCGATGGTCTGGCGGATGTTGCCGACTTTGCCGCCGGGAACGGCGAAGCGGACTTCGGCGGCGGGAGCTCCTTTGAGGGTTTCTACGACAGTGACGGTGCACTGGGTGTAGATCATGGCGCCGCGATAGAGTCCGTCGCATTTCGCAACACGACCACGGACGACCTGGGTCGACTTCTCGATGAGATTGTCAAACCCCAGCAATTCAAGCGTGGTGGCCGGACAATGGTGCACCAGGAACGTGCACAGGAGAGTGAAAGTCGCGAACCGAATCATACTGCCGGACCTTCGAGATGCACTCAGTGTGCCATTTATCCACGATGAAAACAAGAGGGTTAGCCCGGCGAAACGAAGTGGGTTGTAGCAGGTGGACACAGGCTGTCACAGTGCGCGGGCGAATTGGTAAACAGCTATTGGTAGGATGTTCTGGTGACTCGCCGTACGTTTCTTGCCGCCAGTTCGGCCGCTTTGGCCGCTCCTAATGACCGGATCAACATGGGATTCATCGGTTTAGGAGGGATGGGGACCGGCCGATTGAAGGGCTTTCTGCGCCACGAGGACGTGAACGTGGTGGCGCTGTGCGATCTGGACGAGAGTCACCTGGGGCAGGCGGTAAAGGTGGTGGAGGACGCGCGCAAGACGAAGCCCGCGACTTATACCGACTTCCGCAAACTATTGGAGTCTAAGGAGATCGACGCGGTTTGCATCGCGACGCCGGACCATTGGCACGCCTTGCCCACGGTGCAGGCCTGCCAGGCGGGGAAAGATGTTTTCGTCGAGAAGCCGCTGAGCTATTCGATCGGCGAGGGCCGGGCGATGGTGAAAGCGGCGCGGCGGTATCAGCGGGTGACGCAAATGGGCAATCATATCCACAATGACTTGCCGAATTACCGGCGGGCGGTGGAGTTGATCCAGAGCGGGCTGGTGGGCAAGGTGCAGCACGTGAGCGTGTGGAAGACGTCCGAGGCGAAGGGGTTGGGGACGCCGCCGGACGGACCGGCGCCGGCGGGGTTCGATTATGAGACGTGGCTGGGTCCGGCGCCGAAGCGGGCGTACAACAAGAATCGGAGCCACTTCAACTATCGCTACTTCTGGGACTATTCGGGCGGGATGTTCATCGACTTCTGGTGCCACATTACGGACGTGGCGTATTGGGCGCTGGATCTGAAGGCGCCGAAGAGTGTGGTGGCGACGGGGCGGCGGGAACTGACGGACGACAACGCCGAGACGCCGAACTTTATGGATCTGGTGTACGAGTATCCGGGGTTCAACCTGGCGTGGACGCTGTGTCCGATGGCGCCGGCGGGGTTTGAGGACCGGGGAATCGGGTGCGTGTTTCAGGGCAGCCAGGGGTCGTTGTTTGTAGATTACGGGTCGCACAAGTTTTTGGTGAAGGGGAAGGAAGTGACTGATTTCCCGCGGCCGGCGAAGTCGATAGCGGATTCGCCGGGCCACTTGCGCGAGTTTCTGGATGCAGTGAAATCGCGCAAGCTGACGACGTGCGACGTGGAATACGGGCACCGGCTGACGAAGGGCGGATTGCTGGGCAATATCGCGTATCGGACGGGCGAGCGGATCGTGTGGGATGACGAGCGCGAACAGATCGTGGGCAACTCGAAGGCCAACAAATTGGTGACCCGCAAATATCGCAAACCGTGGAAGCTTTAATGCTAAACTAGCAAGCGTCAGCACCCGTGGCGAAGTGGCGGAACTGGCAGACGCAGCAGACTCAAAATCTGCCGTACTTCACTGTGCGTGTGGGTTCGACCCCCACCTTCGCCACCATCCCCTCCCGTCTTCCCTCCCCTGAATTGCAGCTCCAGCGGCCTGCGCATTGTGGCGTGAGGACTGGCACGACCGCGGCGAGTGGAGGGGGTCGCGCGAATCGGTCATCAGGGCAAGCGGCGTGGGGTCACACCGCGTCAGAGGCGGAAGGCCGTGGGAAAGCCGTTCTCGGACGGGGGGCATTCCCGAGCGTGACTGAAATTCGGTTTTCAAAGATCCTGCGCAGCGGGCTGAGCAGACTAGGGTCGGAACGGCCGCCACGCATACGAACGACAACAAGTTACCAAGCACCGAGGCGGCGGCCAAGGGCCGGGCCTTCGAGCGCTTGAGGGCTAAGGACGCTCAGGTTCGCGGGAAACCTGAGAGACGAGATCTTTTGTTTTGAGCGAGATCGCCGGGTTTGTTTTCAATTTTTATATTTCTTTTTGAAGGCGGGGTCGACGAGGTGGTCGGGGGTGTCGAGGTCGGCGGGGTGGGGGTTGCGCCAGCCGCGGTGGGCGTTGACGGTGTCGGTGACGGCTTGGGAGACCTCGTCAAAGACGTCTTCGTGATGCTCGAGGACGCGGATAATGGCGTCGTTGATGAGGGGCCAGAGGTGGTCCTGGGGCGGGGAGAAAGTCGGGTGGCTTTTGACGAGAATGAGGCGGTGGTCGGGGTGCTTTTGCTTCAGTTCTTCTTCGTCGGCGCGGCGGCGGGCGTCGCAAAGAGCTTTCCACTGGGCGGCGGGAAGCTGGGTCCAGGGGCGGCCGGCGTGGTGGTTGGGTACGGGGATCGAATAGTAATCGATGTCGGTGTAGGCAGTCATGACGGATTCCTCCTGGCATGAGAGTAGCAGGGGTGGTTACGGCTCTATGGGTGGGCTTGGGGTGGTTGCGTTTTGTTTGGTTGGAGTTACGGGGATTGAATTGGTTGTGACCGAGGTTGGGGACCCGCATCGGGGACGGGGTGGGGCCCGCAAAAGAGTTGAGATTTTTGGGGGCGGGAATCTACTAGTTGGTATGCGTGGTTTGCGTAATTTTCAGGCGGGGCGGTTGTATGGCATTACTCAGCGGGGCAATAAGGGCCAGTGGGTTTGCCGGGATGAGGAGGACTTCGGGCGGTCGTTTGAACTGATGCGGAAGTCGACGGCGCGGTATGGCGTCAAGGTGCATGGGTGGGGTCTCTTGCACACAATACCTCAGTGACGCTCTTCGAGCTGGGGGCCATTGGATTTTTGAGGCTGCTGATGCGAGTCGATTTCGAAGGCGATGCGGGATATGCAGGGTCAGTTTTCGCGGTATCTGAACCAGAGAGCCTGTAAAACAGAGTGTGTAAACGCCGTTCTTCGAGAAAATGAAGGAGAACGAGATGAAGCTGAATATCGAGAAGTTCGACGAGTTGTATGACGAAGCGGTGAAAGAGCACCGAGGAGGGGTGGACGAAACGACGCTGACGGGACTGCTGCAACAGATGCTGAAGCGGGGGATGGAGCGGGCGTTGCAAGGGGAACTGACGCACCATCTGGGCTACGAGAAGTACGCGGCGGCGGGACGCGGGAGCGGGAACTCGCGGAATGGGACGAGCGCCAAGACGCTGAAGGGCGAGTTGGGAGAGGTGGTCGTCGAGGTACCGCGCGACCGCAACGGCGAGTTCGAGCCGCAGTTGATCGGGAAGCACCAGACGCGCCTGGCCGGCTTGGATGCCAAGATCGTGGCGCTCTATGCGCGGGGCTTGACCACGCGAGATATTCAAGCCCATTTGCAGGAGATCTACGGCGTCGAAGTCAGTGCGGCGTTGGTGTCCGAAGTGACTGACGCAGTGATGGAAGACGTCAAGACGTGGCAGAACCGGCCGCTCGAATCGCTCTATGAACTTGTTGAAAAACGCGCGGTCGGTGTGACGCCAGAGCGTTGTTGGGCATCTATGTTTTATGCGCGGCAACGACAGTCAACAATCGTCCCTGATCAGCTACGTGAGTCTGGAAGAACGCATCGCCCAGGATCATCCGCTGCGAAAGATCCGTCAATTGGTGGACGGTCTTTTGAGGAGCATGGATGGCGAGTTCGCCAGGATGTACGCGCAAGTCGGCCGTCCATCGATTCCGCCGGAGCGGTTGTTGCGGGCGTTGCTGCTGCAGATCTTTTATTCGGTGCGCAGCGAACGTATGTTGATGGAGCAGGTGGATTACAACTTGCTGTTTCGCTGGTTCATTGGCCTGGAGATCGACGAGCCGGTTTGGAATCACGCCGTGTTCAGCAAGAATCGCGACCGGCTGCTGAACGAAAAGGTGGCGCAACAGTTCTTCGCGCGGGTCAATGAACTGGCCGCGGGCCATATGTCGGACGAACACTTCACCGTCGACGGAACCTTGTTGGAAGCCTGGGCGAGCCAGAAGAGCTTTCAGCGCAAGGACCAGGATGGGGCGAGGCCGAAAGACGGATCCAACTTTCATGGCGAGAAGCGCAAGAACGATACGCATGAATCCAAGACTGATCCGGAAGCCCGTCTTTACAAGAAGAGCAGCGGACAGGAAGCGAAACTGAGTTACCTCGGTCACCTCGTCATCGAGAATCGCCATGGCCTGATCCGCGAGGTGATGAGCACGCAGGCTGACGGCCACGGCGAGGCTGATGCCGCCATCTTGATGGCCGCCAAGCTCGTCCGGTCCGGCCAGCGAATCACGCTCGGAGCTGACAAAGCTTACGACCGGAAGGACGTCGTCAAGACGCTCAGGGAACTGGGCGTGACACCGCATGTGGCGCAGAACAACAAGCACCGCCGTAGCGCGATCGATGGGCGCACGACCAGACACCAGGGTTATGGAATGAGCTTGAGTAAACGCTGGCTGGTGGAGAAAGCCTTCGGCTGGATGAAGCAAACCGGCGGACTCAAGAAGATCAAACTGCGCGGCTTGGATAAGGTCGGATGGCTGGTTACTTATACGGCCGCCGCTTACAACCTTCTCCGCATCAAGACCCTGCAGGAGAAGTGTGCCTGAATGAGGGGCAAACGCGTCTAACCGCCGATTGGCGGCTTCGTCGAGGGCGACTTCGGGACCACGCCAAAGGCAACCTTCCGATGCTAACTCCCCCTTAAATACACTGCGGATCCACGGGGAGGTTATTTTTCAACACGTTCCTATGCCATCGTGTATCTCGATGCGTTGGTGGTGAAAGTGCGGCACAACGGGCGCGTGGATAATCGGGCGTTTTTCCTGGCGATTGGCGTCGATTGGAGTGGCCAGAAAGACGTGCTGGGCATCTGGGTCACGGCGAACGAAGGAGCGAAGTTCTGGTTAGCGGTGCTGACGGAGCTGAAGAATCGCGGCGTGAAAGACGTGCTGATCTTCTGCGTGGATGGCCTGCGCGGATTTCCGGAGGCGATTGAAAACGTGTTTCCGCAGGCGGAGGTGCAGCATTGCATTGTGCACGCGGTGCGCGCGAGTTTGAACTATGTGAATTGGAAGGAGCGCAAAGCAGTAGCCGCCGCACTGCGACCGATCTATCGGGCTGCCACTGCCGAGCAAGGCCAGCAGGCGCTCGAGGCGTTCGCGACCGAGTGGGGGAGTAAGTATCAGCCGATCGTCAACTTATGGCGAACGAATTGGGAGCGGCTGTCGCCGTTCTTCGCTTACCCCGACGAGATCCGGAAGATCATCTACACGACCAATGCCATTGAATCGCTCAATAGCACCCTGCGCAAGACGCTCAAGACGCGGGGATCATTTCCGAGCGATGAAGCGGCGTTGAAGTTGATCTATCTGACCTTGCAGAATCTGATCGCGCGTTGGGAGTCGGTGCAAGGCTGGAAGGCGGCCATGAATCGCTTCCAGATTCTGCACGGCGAACGGATCGCCGCCGCGCTGGGCACGTGATCGTGGGGCCTTCGAACTGCAGAGCGTCAGTCAGGCAGGCGGGGACCGCCGTCAAGGCAACCCGCTCCGCGGGCTCGCTGCGCTCGGCCTGGACCGCGCCCCCCGCCTGCCTACGGATTCCATGAAGAGTTCGAAGGCCGGGCTCGAAGCCGGTTTGCACCCTGGTTTCGATCGGCCTGCGCCGATCGTCTGGCGAACGGCGGTTTACACATTTTCATTGACAGGACCGAACCAGAAGTATCGGGCGGCGCCTTGGTTGGTCCCCGCATGGGCGGCTTCTTTCCGCGTTCAAAAGCCTAACGTCGTCCGGTAATCGATCAGCAAAGTGTCCCCGAGGCGGATCCCCTTCAACTGCGTCCGCTCGACAATCGCTCGAATGTCCATTGGCAGTGACTCCAACCGCAATGGTTCGACAGGTGAGGCTACACGAAAGTACGCCAACCCCGGCTTGACATAGGTGTCGATGTCGAAGGAATACAGCCCCCGGTTGGCCATCTCAGAAAAACTTGAGAGGTAACGCAGTCTTTTCTCCTCATGACATGCCTCCCGAAAACTCTACCAGGTAAAACTAGAGGAGCTCCCCCCACGAAAGGAGCCAGTAGAGATGAAGAAGAGCCGATACACGGAAGAGCAAGTGATCACGACGGTGAAGCAGATGGAGGCCGGGCGGAAGGCCAAGGAGCTATCGCGCGAACTGGGCGTGAGCGAAGCGACGCTATACGCCTGGAAGTCGAAGTATGGCGGCATGGAAGTGAACGAAGCCAAACGGCTGCGTGAACTCGAACAGGAGAACGCGCGACTGAAGAAGCTGGTGGCCGACCTGTCGCTGGACAAAGACGCGCTGCAGACGGTGATCCGAAAAAACGGGTGGAGCTTGTAGGGCAACGGCGCGATGTGGCGCTCGTGATGGCCGAACACGGACTGAGCGAGCGCCAAGCCTGCAAGCTTTTGGAAGTGGATCGCACCTCCTATCGTTACGAATCGCAACCGGAGCGGAATGCCGAACTGCGGCAAGCGCTGATCGAGTTGGCCCGGCAGAAGCCGCGGTTCGGATACCGGCGCCTGGGAGCCCTCCTGATCAAGCGTGGTTGGAAAGCCAACATGAAGCGGATCTACCGGCTGTACCGCGAAGAGCATCTGACGGTGCGCCGACTGAAACGCAAGCGTCTGTCAAGAGTCACACCACCAGTTTCCGCGCTAACCGCGGCCAATCAGGAATGGGCCATCGACTTCGTGACCGATGCGCTGGCCACCGGCCGCAGCTTCCGTGCGTTGACGATCGTGGACAGCTTCACGCGCGAATGCCCAGCCATTGAGGTCGACAGTTGCTTGTCGGGACATCGTGTGACGCGGGTGCTCGATCGCGTGATCGAGCAGCGAGGCACGCCGGCCGCCATCCGTTGCGACAACGGCCCGGAGTTCACCTCGCGGCACTTTTTGAGTTGGTGCGAAGAACGGAAGATCCAGTTGATCTTCATTCCGCCGGGACGGCCCATGCAGAACGGCCACATCGAAAGCTTCAACGGGAGACTCCGCGACGAATGCTTGAACGCCAACTGGTTCACGACTCTCGCCGACGCCAAAAGCAAGATCGAGGCGTGGCGGGAGGACTACAACACCGAGCGTCCCCATTCGGCGCTGGGCTATCTCTCGCCCGAGGAGTTCGCCGCACGATGGCCATCGCGCGGGGACACTACATTGCTGGGGTGGAGAAAGGGGGCTCAAGCGCCGCCCCCTTCCCCCACACCCCCATCCCCGCTGCCCGAGACGGCAGCTCGACGAGGTAAGCTGATCCAGCTTCTCTAGTTACGTTTGGTAGGAAGTTTGGGGGCAGGTCACTCACTCTCAAACGAACCAGTCTCCCTCTCTAGCTCCGTGCTTACCTGATGCCCGGAACCCGTTGGCGCAAGCTGCTTGAAGTAATCGGTGACCTTCTCCAAGTCCGGGGCGCTCACGGACACGGATTTCGGCAAGAGCTTAAAACCAGCGGTGGTAAAGTGCCCAATATAGCCACTCTCGTCAACAGCAAACCAATCAAAATCGGTCGCCTCTTGTGCGGTCTCAGGTATCACTTGCTGCTCGTCCATGTTCATTGGGTGTCACTCTGGAACTTCGTTCCCGGTGGAAACTTTTCTCGACCATAAGTTGCTTCACAACGGACGCACACTGGTACTTCCTTGCCCGTTCTGGGGCGAACTGCCTTGGGGCCTATGTCCGTGCCGGACATGGCCTATGCCGCCTATGCCCCGGACATGGCCTATGCCGGACATGGCCTATGCCCCCGGACATGGCCTATGCCCCGTGCCGGACATGGCCTATGCCCCGGACATGGCCTATGCCGGACATGGCCTATGTCCGCCGTTTAACCTGCTTCAAGGCCTGATCTCTGCTCTGGCTTTGCTCAACGCAGCCTCGATCTGGGACTCAAACCGATGGTACAAGCGTTTAGGTTGGCTTGTATCCAACGTATGGTGGGGGTTTGCAATGGCCAATGCATCATTCAGGCTCGCAACCGCCGTCGGCCAGTCTTGGCATTCGAGCCCTAGGAATCCCTTCACTAGTTTCTCCCCGTAAACTTGGCCCCAATCTCCTGGAAGATTGGGACCAGCCTCTTGTTTGTCGGTCAAGATGCGGTAGGCCGCTCGGAGGTCGGCGTATTTTTCAAACCACTGAAGGCCGCCGCTTTCGATCTTGCCGAGAACGTCCGCCAAGGCCTTTTCCAAGTTCGGCCCAACGTCTTTTATGCGCCATGTAGTTCGCCGGGAGAGGGATGGGCTCAGGAGCCAAGAGGGTTTCAAGTTCTGCCTAAAGTGACAATCCAGCGTGCTCTTGAGGGGCAAATTCTCAACGCCCTCGAAAGCAACGCCACTGTAGTGGGGAACGCCGCGAAGGAAAACTCCGGTCTCCGCATACAACTCCGTTTCCTCCACACCCGAGCGTTGAGCTATCCGACAACCTACGACGTCGATCTTCTGCCGCTGAGAGCGAAACATCTGCAGAGGCTCTCGTTGATCAACCTCTTTCGGCAGGGCAAACCCATTGCGGGCAAGAACCGAATACAGAGGGCCACCAAACCATTCGTCGATGGCCTTCCGAATTTGCTTCCGTTCAGTGGGCACAGGAGTTTCCTGGGACACTGCAGCCCGCACCCGTCGCGGCACCTACGGCGGCGGCTTCGCCTCTGAATAGCCCTTGCCGCAAACCGTCCTTGGCTACGTTGGGCAGAATCGTCTGCTGAACAGCGCCAGAATTGATGAGGCCTTGAACGCGCGTCACGTCGGTAGTCGCCCGCGTTGCAAGGACCATAGGCCTGCCTGTCGCCGCCGCGTGTGCAGCTTCGTCGGCAATCTGCGTGGCATTTCGGGCAGTGATCTGGGCGACGTTTTTCACCTCTAGAACTTCCGCCGCCCCGGCAGCGCTATCCGCATACCTCAGTTTGCCCGCCGCGGTTCTAAAGGCTTCCTTCCCAGCGTTCGCGGCTCCACCCGCTTCTTCCCCGAAAGCCCCCAGGTACCGAGCCTGAGCCGCCGCGTTCTCCAGTTTTGCGAAGCCCGCCAACTGTGCCAACCGGGCTGCCTTTCCAGCCAAACCAGCACCTATGGCACCAGTTGCGGCGTCAATCGCTATCGCCTTCGCATCCAACACAGGCTGCCCTGTGACGGCTCGTATGACACCTCCGGTGACTACGCTTGTCAGCGCGCCTATGCACCACGGACAGTGTCCTGTGGGGTCCGTGTATCGCAACGGGTTGTTGCGTACGTAGGCGTACTTGTTGATGGTCTGAGGGTCTGTAATGTCCGCATACGGCAGTGGCCCTGGTTGGCTTATTTCGGCGCCCGTGAATGCATCTACGATTCCACCAGCCCATTCATCCGGGCTCGTAAACCTGCCTTGCGCCGCCGACATATACCTCGCCCCGAAGTAATCGAGACCCGTCTCGGCGTCTCGTTCTTTGCCGGTAAACTTCAGCGTGATATCCGCCTCGCCGCACCCATACTCGGGAATCTGATCCCGGCCACCCTGCGCCGCAACCGCCAGTATCTGATCGCCAAACGGGAGGTAATCACACCGCGACTTCACTTTTGCTAATCCATCCGTCGTCAAGCGCGTCGTTCCCAGGTGATCCACACTCAGATACCGCTGCCCCACGATCGACGACGTGCCACCGTATTCCGCAGCCAACACGCCATCCCCGTCGTACACGTAGTAGGTAATCGTCGCGCCTACCTGGCGCTTCACCCGCCTCCCCTCGCCGTCGTAGGCATAGGTCGACACGGCACCGAAATTCGTCAGCCGGTTCTCCGCGTCATAGGCCATGGTTCCCAGTTGCGGATGCGTCGTGATGTTCCCCGCCGCGTCATAAACCAACGGCCCCGCCTGACTGCCTTCGATGCGATTCTTTGCCGCATTGATCCACTCCGGCACCGTCGGCGTCATCGCCGCTTGACTCACCCCCGCCGTCGTGGTGGCCCAGCGGTTCCCGTACCGGTCATACTGATTCGTCTGTCCCCAAACCGACACCCCATTCGCCTCACTGAACGTCGTCAGCCGATTCAGCGCGTCATACGCGTACGTCTGCTGCAGCGCCAGATAGCTGCCATCCCCTTTCCGCGCCGCGATGTTCTGCGTCAACAGATTTCCATTGTTATTGGTGGCCCCGTAGCCCAGATCAACGATGGAAGCGGTGTCGGGCACAGCGAGAAGCCGCACCACCGCGAGAAGCCAAAATGAAATATCGATTCCCCTTCTGAAACTGACTCCCGTTCCGCGCAACGAAACATGACCTCCGTAACTCATTGATCCGCCGTCGTGGAATGCGGCGTGCATCAGTGGCCTGGTGCGACCGCCGCGCGACTACCGCCCTCATCAACTCTACGCCATCCGCCATCGCGGCAACCGGGGCCCGACTCGCTCAAAACCAGGGTCTATCGCGACGAGGCAGACTTCCGAAAAGCCCTCGCCTTGACTACTCGCAACTGCACGACGCACCATTCACGTTACTGCATCCTCCACAACCACGGCCGCTGGATTCTCGAAGCGCGTTGGGCCTGGCCGAGCGCGCGGGCGCATGTGACCGGCTTCGATCCCGCGGGTTTGTTGTGTTTTGAGTAGTTTACGCGGTGGTCGTTGGATTGGGGGGCGTTTTTGCGGGCGCCGATTGAGGCGGAGAAGGTGGCGGCGGCGTGGGAGCGGGTGCGGTCGGGGTCGGTGTGGAATCGGCCGGGGTGGATGTTGGAGGTCGCGAAGGAGGTCGCGGGGCGGGCCGTGGGCTGAGTTGGGGGTCTTAGCTCTGGAGGCGTGGCCGGGTGGATGTGGTGATGGCGAGCTAGTGTCCTGAGTGAGAAATACGTTGAAGAAGTGGCGATAGAGGCCCATACTAAGGTATGGCAATCGGTCGTCCGACCAAACCCCTGGACCTGACCCCGGAAGAGATGGAGAAGTTGACCCGGTTGGCGCGGCGTCGGAAATCCTCCCAAGCCATGGCCCTGCGCGCCCGCATCGTGCTCGGCTGCGGTGAGGGAATCAGCAATAGCGAAGTTGCCGAGCGGTTGGGGATCACCGGGGCGACGGTCTGTAAGTGGCGCGAACGCTTTCGGGTGCAGCGACTGGAGGGGTTGTTCGACGAACCGCGAGCGGGAGCCCCGCGCCGGATTACCGATGCCCAGGTCGAAGAAGTGGTGACCAAGACGTTGGAAACGATGCCGACCAACAGCACGCATTGGAGCACCCGCCTGATGGCGGCGCAGACCGGCCTCACGCAGAACGCCATTGTGCGGATTTGGCACGCCTTCGGCTTGCAGCCCCATCGCGTGGAGAACTTCAAATTCTCCAAGGATCCGCAGTTTGTTGAGAAAGTGCGGGATATCGTGGGCCTGTACCTGAATCCGCCTGATCGCGCGGTGGTGTTGTGTGTGGATGAGAAGAGCCAGGTGCAGGCGCTCAATCGCACACAACCGCTGCTCCCGCTCGCTCCGGGCGTGCCGGCGCGGCAAACGCATGACTACCAACGGCATGGAGTCACGTCGCTGTTTGCTGCGATGGACGTGGCGACGGGCGTGACGATCAGCAATTGCTACCGGCGGCATCGTCACCAGGAGTTTCTGAAGTTTCTCCAGGAGATTGAGGCCAACCTGCCGACCGGCTTCGAAGTGCATCTGATCATGGACAACTACGGTACGCACAAGGTCAGCAAGGTGCAGGCGTGGTTAGCGCGCCATCCGCGCTATCACGTGCACTTCACGCCCACCAGCGGCAGTTGGCTGAACTTAGTGGAACGCCTGTTTGCCGAAGTGACGGAACGCTGTGTCCGCCGCGGCAGCCACACCGCTGTCCGCCACCTGGAGAAAGCCATGCTCGACTATCTCGATGACCGTAACCGCGCGCCTAAGCCTTTTGTGTGGACCGCGAGCGCCGATCTGATCCTCGGCAAGGTCGAGCGCCTTTGTAAGCGTATTTCTCGCTCAGGACACTAGGAACGTGTTGAAAAATAACCTCCCCGTGTATCCGCAGTGTTTTTAAGGGGGAGTTAGTGACCTGTCCGGAAAATCCGTCCACCTAAACTAGAGTTTCCAACAAAACCTTCCTGCCTGTCCTTCGCCCTATATTTCAGCTTCGGGCTGCGGAATCCTCGGCGAGTCAAGGCCGCGCGGGAGCGCGCCCGCAGGGTTGCCTTGAGTCGTTGGGGATTCCGCGGTATCAGTCTGTTTGGGGGCGAAGGACAGCCTCGCGATAAAGTCGCGGGGCGCGAGGTTGCCGAGCGCGCTATGGGGCCGCTCGACGTTGTAATGCCGCCGCCACTCACCGATGATCAGCCGGGCTTGGCTCATCCTCGAGAAAGCATGTAAGTTCAGACATTCATCGCGCAATCGCCCATTGAAGCTCTCGACGTGCCCGTTCTGCATCGGTCGACCCGGCTGGATATAAAGCAGCCGAATCTGCTGCTCCTGACACCACTTCGTCAACGCCCGCGAAACGAACTCGGGCCCGTTGTCACAGATCACTTCTTCGGGACGCTCGCCTCGTTGCTCGACCAAGCGCGCCAGCGCGCGCTTCACCCGTTCGCCCGACAAACTAAGATCGATCTCCAGCGACAAACATTCGCGCGTAAATACGTCGATGATCACCAGCACGCGAAACGGTCGGCCATCATTCAATCGATCAGCCACAAAGTCCATAGCCCAGCGTTGATTGGGCCGATGGATACACGTTGCGGCGAGTTTCGGCCGCACCAGTCGCTTGCGTAAGCGCCGCTTCACCTGCAGGCGCTCCTCGCGCCAGATCCGGCTCACGCGATGTCGGCCGACTAAGTGTTTCTCGGCTTTGAGTAACTCCCAAATACGACGCAGGCCCCAACGCGGATGCTCCTGCGCCAAGGCGCGGATGCGCAGGCGCAACGGCTTGCTCCGATCGGGTCGGCACTGATAACGATACGTGGCTCGCGGCACCACCATCAGCCTGCAGGCGTGACGCTCGCTGGTTGCATACTCGCCCAGCACATACGTCACGGCCGCTCTCTGCTCCGCAGGCTTCACCACTTTTTTGAGACCACGTCCTTCAGGATGCGATTGTCGAGCGACAGCTCTGCCACCAGCACCTTCAGCTTCTGGTTCTCGTCCTCCAGCGCCTTCAGGCGCTTCGCATCACTCACTTCCAGCCCACCGTACTTCGATCGCCAGGCGTAGAACGTCGCCGGGCTGATCCCCTGCTCCCGGCACAGATCTTCCGTCTTCCGACCACCCTCAGCTTGCCTCAAGATCGCGACGATTTGCTCCTCGCTGAACCGACTCTTCTTCACCGTCTCTGTCCTCCTTCTCCTTCAAGGTTTCCAGTTTACGGTGGACCGTTTTCCCGGTACAGGTCATTAGCATCGGACGGTTGCCTTTGGCGTGGTCCCAAAGTCGCCCTCGACGAAGCCGCCAATCGGCGGTTAGACGCGTTTGCCCCTCATTTAGGCACACTTCTCCTGCAGGGTCTTGATGCGGAGAAGGTTGTAAGCGGCGGCCGTATAAGTAACCAGCCATCCGACCTTATCCAAGCCGCGCAGTTTGATCTTCTTGAGTCCGCCGGTTTGCTTCATCCAGCCGAAGGCTTTCTCCACCAGCCAGCGTTTACTCAAGCTCATTCCATAGCCCTGGTGTCTGGTCGTGCGCCCATCGATCGCGCTACGGCGGTGCTTGTTGTTCTGCGCCACATGTGGTGTCACGCCCAGTTCCCTGAGCGTCTTGACGACGTCCTTCCGGTCGTAAGCTTTGTCCGCTCCGAGCGTGATTCGCTGGCCGGACCGGACGAGCTTAGCGGCCATCAAGATGGCGGCATCAGCCTCGCCGTGGCCGTCAGCCTGCGTGCTCATCACCTCGCGGATCAGGCCATGGCGATTCTCGATGACGAGGTGACCGAGGTAACTCAGTTTCGCTTCCTGTCCGCTGCTCTTCTTGTAAAGACGGGCTTCCGGATCGGTCTTGGATTCATGCGTATCGTTCTTGCGCTTCTCGCCATGAAAGTTGGATCCGTCTTTCGGCCTCGCCCCATCCTGGTCCTTGCGCTGAAAGCTCTTCTGGCTCGCCCAGGCTTCCAACAAGGTTCCGTCGACGGTGAAGTGTTCGTCCGACATATGACCCGCGGCCAGTTCATTGACCCGCGCGAAGAACTGTTGCGCCACCTTTTCGTTCAGCAGCCGGTCGCGATTCTTACTGAACACGGCGTGATTCCAAACCGGCTCGTCGATCTCCAGACCAATGAACCAGCGAAACAGCAAGTTGTAATCCACCTGCTCCATCAACATACGTTCGCTGCGCACCGAATAAAAGATCTGCAGCAGCAACGCCCGCAACAACCGCTCCGGCGGAATCGATGGACGGCCGACTTGCGCGTACATCCTGGCGAACTCGCCATCCATGCTCTTCAAAAGGCCATCCACCAATTGACGGATCTTTCGCAGCGGATGATCCTGGGCGATGCGTTCTTCCAGGCTCACGTAGCTGATCAGGGACGATTGTTGACTGTCGTTGCCGCGCATAAAACATAGATGCCCAACAACGCTCTGGCGTCACACCGACCGCGCGTTTTTCAACAAGTTCCTAGGGTTGCGGTCGGTGGACAATTGGCGACGATCGGGCCGTGGGGGCGGTCGGTGCCCTCGCTTGCGTCGGCGGTCCCCGCATCGGCGTCTCTTTTCTGGTGCCGGACATGGCCTACCGGCCTACCGCCGGACATGGCCTACCGCCGGACATGGCCTACCGCCCTGGTGCCGGACATGGCCTACCGCCTACCCCCGCCTACCCCCCGGACATGGCCTACCCCCGGACATGGCCTATGGCCCCGGACATGGCCTATGGCCGCGTACCTGGAATGGTAAATAGCAGCAGGAACCAACATGGACTCTTTGCTCACCAACCTCGCCGACGAACTCCTCGTCCAAGACATCACCGAACCAAGCGCCGTCCTCGGCCCTCTTTCCAATGACGATCTCCAAGCCGCCTACGATCACATCCTCGAACAGTTCGCACTGGAACTTCTGATCGGCGCTCACGAAAATTCGGATTGGTCCAACGGCAAGCTCGTCATCGACGCCAACCACGGCCCCATTCATCTCCTCCAAGCCGCCTTCTACGCCGTGAAGCTCGAAGTGCGGCGACGAGGTTTTCTCGGCGGCTGCTTACGCAATAGCGTCTCCTGCTGACCACGCTCACTTACTCTTTATCAGCAGCGGCGACGCCGCTTCCACAGAAGCCACAAGATCGGCGAGACATCCCCCGCAGTCGGAGATTTCCGTAAGAGCCTTCCAAAACTCGGTCTCGTTCAAATCATCGTTTCCGCTGATACGCTTGAACATCCGTTTTGTGAGCCGATGCATCACTTCATTCAGCGCACGAAGTCTGTTCGGCTCTGATACCCCAGAAGTTCCAGGCTCGTATGTGTCACGCCCTCGAATCGTCAACTCAAACGCCACTTTCGCAAGAAATGCATTCTTTGCTTCCGGCGCTGCGTCTTCAAGCTCACCTACGAATGCCAACCCGTTGGGTTTGTCGTCCAGAGTCACTTCAGGACCTCTCTGGGTAGTGAGTTCACGTCCACTCCACGTTCCATAAGAACCTTGATGCGATGATTTCCGTCCATGACTCGCCCATCAGGCTTCACTTTGAGACCTTCTTCCAAGCCTGGCTTCAAAGTGTCAATGATCTCCTGGGTTGACTTTTTGCGAAGACCATCCAGGATCGTCTTGCTTAACGTTGCCTCGGAGTGGATAAGTCTCAAAGGGGCTTGTGCGCCACCACTTGGACCAATCATCATCGTTCCCACAAGGACTGTTGCAGCGGCAGCTTGGCCGACGAACTCTTTAGTAGTAGGCGTGTTCTCCAACAGCTTTGGACGCTCTTTAAACATCCAGGCGAAGTAGTTGTTGGCGGTACTGTCTAGCGCAAAGAGCGCATTCAGGACGAATGCCCCAACAGCATTGCCCTTCTTTCCGGTAACTGTCACCGAATTCGTGTTGTTGTTACTGTCGCCAATGGTCCCGCCCGAACAGGGGCCAGGAAACAGCCCACTCCCCTCATCCGTGTAGCCACCCGCAGCTTGACTGCATCTGCCAGTGGGGTCAACAAACCGCAGTGGGTTGTTCCGAGCGTAGCTGTACAAATTCCAGCTTTGTGGATTCTTCTCCCACTGGTCCGCAAAAGGAACGTCAGGACTTGTGAAACGTCCTTGGGCCGCACTCATGTAGCGTGCCGAGAAATAATCCAGCCCCGTCTCGGCATCTCGTTCCTTGCCGGTAAATTTCATCGCGAGTGCCGAGGGGCCGTAGCCGTTCGCACCGCGGGCGAGTTCTTCTCCGAAGGGCATGAAGTCGTGGCGAGAGAATACGAGGTCTGTACCAGTGGCTTTGGTCACGAGGCGGGTGCTACCGAGGTGATCCTGGGTGAGATATTGACGACCTTCACTGGCGGGACTTGGGGTCGTGTACTCGGCCATGAGTTGACCTGCTGAGTCGTAGACGAAGACGGTGGACGAAGTCAGCGTGCCATTCGACTTTTTGGTGGCGCGAATACGGCGGCCGTCGGCGTCGTAGAAGTATTCCAGCAAAATATTGACTGAACTGACGTCGGTGTAGGCAACACTGATGACGCGGTGCTCGCCGTCGTAGGCAATTGTCTTGCCGTTGAGCGCGGTCGCATCGCCAGCAGCGTTGCAACAATTATTGAGGCGATTGCCAGGGAAGACGGCCTCGACGGCGGCGGCGGTGGGAGTTGGGACCTCCACCGCGCCGTTCTGCTTGAATGAGTTTTGTTTGAGGGCACGGTTGCCGTAGCGATCGTAAACGAAGATCTGGGAGCGTCCGTCGACGGCGACGCCAACACCGGAGTCCAGTACAGTCTCGAGCCGGTTCAGGTTGTCGTAGGTATAGGTTTGGCTATAGGCGAACGCATTCAAGCCATGAGTGCCGGAGATGGTTTGCCCGGAGATGTTGCCGTTGTTCGCGTCTGGATTATAGGTGAGTTCCGAACGCCAAAGCGTGGCCCCCCCCACACCCACACGGGCGCGGATATCCGTGACTTGTTGACGGGAATTGAGGGTCGTTTCTTCGAGGAGGCCGTTGCCAAATTGAAGGGCGGCCGGCGCGCCGCTCGGCCAGTAAGCAGCAGACGCCAAAAACGAATCACTGCTGGTACTCTCGCCTTTACGGATGCCGACGACGCGACCGGAGGGACCGTAGCTGTAACTCACTTTAAGCGGTTGCGTGGGTGTGTCGACGGTGGCCGAAGGGTACTCGATGGCGGTGAGGTTGCCGCCGGGACTGTATTGATAGCGGAAAAGATAGGGAACTCCCGCGGTGGTTTGTGTGGAGTTGATAACTCGACCCAGCTTGTCGTAGTTGAGGCCCGAGGTAGCCACCGAATTGCCGGCAGAGCAGAGGCGCCCGCGTCCATAGGCGCAGGTGTCGTAGGTATAGCTTGAGCTAGGAGTGCCGTCGGTATAAGTCTTAGCCACGAGGCGGTTGAGCGGATCGTAGCTCATCGTGACGGTGACCGGCTTTTGATCGGTTTTGGTGAGCAGGTTCCCATTAGGGTCGTAAGCATAAGTCACGACGCCATTTTCGGGGTTGTTCGCGCTGAGCAATCGACTCAGTGAACTATAGGAAAACAGTCGCGTCTGGACACCCTGGCTGACGTTGGTCAGGTTGTCGAGAACGTCGTAGGTATAGAGCGTCGAATAGTTAAGGCCAGCAGGATCTTCAATGACCTCGACGAGTCGGCCAAGAGCATCGACACGGGTACGACGCGTTTTGCCCGCGGGATCCGCAATCGTTGTCAGGTCGCCGTCGTAGGTATAGGTCGTCATGCCAGTGATCGCGGTACCGTTATTTCCAGTACCCCACGGCGGCGGAAGCGCGGCGAGACTGGGGGCTGAATAGGTGGTGATGTCTAGAACACGACCGAGTGTGTCCATGCGAGAGACGGACCAGCCGTTAGTGCTGGTTTGTCCGGCACGCGAGGGATTGGAAACCGCCTCGTAATGGAAGGTGCTGAGTGCACAGCTATCGGGATTCAAGTTGTCGAGCCGGCAGCCGGGCTTACGCAAATACTTGACAACATTACCTACATTCTCGGGATTGGGGTCATCCCAGGCGGGGTTCGTCCCGACGTCGGGGGTGGTGCGGGCGAGATAGAGCCGACCCAAGTCGTCACGATGAGAAACGGTCACGAGAGACCGGTCGTTCAAGACAGACAAATCCTGGGCGAAGACGTCGATGAAGTTGCTGTCGTAGTAGGTTTGGCTGCTGGAGCGCAGACCCGCCTCGGTGCGGACCAGGGGACGTCCGAGCCCGTCATAAGTAGTCGTGGACGTAACGTCGTTGTCGGCATCGCGTTCTGTAGTCACGACACCGGTATTGCAGTCGTAGGTGGCTTGAAAAGTACGAGCGGCACTCGTCGACGCTGCTTCGACGCGTTGGGTGGGGTAAAGGTTGGTAAGCGTGGGATTCGCACCGGAGCAGCCGGTGATGAGGCCATAGGCGGCGGTGGTGCGGGTGTTTTTGGCATCGATCGTGGCTGTCACATTGCCCTTTTGAAAAGTGCCTTGCCCGTCTGTGTATTCTGTCTTTGTGATGACGGAGTTGCTGGCATCCAGAATGGCGGCAGGCGTTTGCGCGGGGACGCTGGCCGGGGGCGTGACAAAAGGAACGAGGAGACTGTCCCAAGCACGACGTTGCGTGACATTGCCGTGATCATCGAAGGAAAACTCCCGGTAGGCACGGACCGGTCCATTCGCGCTGCCTTGCCGAATTTCGGTGGAGAAGCGGGAGTTGATGGCGCGCGCGGCGATGAGCGGGTTCCAGTAGGCGAAAGTGTTGACGCCGCCGTAGGCGGGCACGGGGTTACTAGTCGCCTCGTCGGTAGGAAACAGATAACGGTGGGTGGTGGTACGGACGATGAAGTTAGAGAAATCGCGTTCGGTGAGGCGGCGAAGATTCCCGTTACGGTCATAGGAGAACTCGCGACGAGATATTTTTTCGGAGGGTGCGCCATTGGGTCCGGGAAGAGTCGTGGCCTCCATATCCACATAAGGATTGGCGTTCGAGTAGCCGTAGATCGGGTTCTGCGACCAACTCTGGAGGACACTGCGGCCGAGAGGGCCGTTGATCTGATAAACCAAACCCCGGGTCCACGAGAAGCCTTCACGGTTAAAAAAGTTGATCGCGGTCACAAGCCCTGAGGAATCAACCTTGACGCTGCTCGTGTTGCCAAAAGAGTAAGTAGTGCGTTCGGAACGCGTGTCGAGGCCATCGTGATAACGGATTTTCCTGCTAGCGATGGGGTTCTCGAGGCTCAGCGTGACGTTGCGTGACAGGGCGGCAGTGATGGGATTCGTATAGTTGTCCCAGCGGTAGGTAAAGGTGGCTTCGGCACGGGTCGTGAAGCCTTGAGCACTGCTGCGGGGAGGGAAGCTGACAGTACGGAGTTCACCCCATCCGTTCTCCGGGGAATCCGCAGAGGCATAGTTGAAGTCGTAGGTATAGTTCGCGTTATTGACAATCGACTGAGGGAAGGAGACCTTTTCGATGACCGCGAGATCGGCAACGAGCCCGCAACGCTGCTCACCTCCGTCGGGGGCATACCCGCAGATGTATTCCAAGGGTTGACGTGGGCTGGCGGGAGTGAGCCGCTTGGCAGCGACGGTGATCTTGCCCCAGGTGACCTCCCAGGTGAAGGCATTGCCGCCAAAGCCGAACTTCGTGATCAAGTCCTTGGCCTTCACTTCATTGGCCAGGACTGCTTCGATCCGAATGGCACGGCCCACGGAGTCCTCGATCACCGTCGTGACGTTGCCATTCGCTTCGACGTCAGGATACACGCGCATTTCGTTGCCATGGCGGTCCACCAAGGTGTCGGAAGCGCCGCCAAAACCGCGAACTTCGCTGCCGTCCGGGAAGAACGCGCGCCACTGACGAGAGAGCCAGTCATTCTCGCCGGGGTTGTTCGGGGGGCTAGAGTAGCCGATGGTGACGCGAATATAAGTGCCATCAACGGTGGAGTAATTCATGTCACCGGTCGGCACGGGCTCGTTGTTGGGGCAGCCGCTTTTGTTGCGACTGGGCCCGACGGCGAAGAACCCGTCATCGTTGGTATCAGAAAGTCCAAAAGGAACGAGAAGATGGAGCGCGCCATCAGGCGTGCGGAGGTACATTTTGTGCATTCGCCAAGTGGTGCCATCCATAGTGCCGCAAGACAAACCGCCGGCGGAGGGCTGCGCGCGGTACTCGTATTCGAGCCCGTAATTGTAGTTGTAGTTCCAACCGCCGTGGACGCTGGCACCGAGCGGCAAGCGCAAATACGGAAGGGAGTTCACCGTACTGGCAATCGCCGGCGAGGTATCGTAGAGCGCTGAATTGTAGCCCAGCTCGAGTTGGAAAGCATGACCCGCTCCGCGGTCCGGGGCCAGCGCAGTAATGGGGATGCGGAGAGTGAGATTTCCGGAGACTTGGTTGACAGTGCCTAAGTCAGAGGCGGAGAAGACGCCAGTGGGAAGCCACCCGCGGTCCGGCCGGGTGTTAACGCTCGTGTTCTGGGCGAAAACGGACTGATGCGCTAAAGCGACGAAGCAGAGGATGGTGCGTAAAGGCAAGCTGTGGGTCATGGGCGTTCGAAGAGGCTATCCAAGGCGAAAGCGGCAAAACTGGTGGAGGTGATGCGATAGGTGAAGATAGAAACGCCATTGTGGCGGCGTTCGACGAGGGTCGGGCTCATTTGGCCATGGGCGACCGTCCATTGGGTAAAGATCGTTTCCGCTTGCACGGATTTTCCGCCACGAGTGACATAATACACCACGCGATAAAGGAGTCCCGTACGGGCGTCGATAAAAAAGCGCTTCAAACGTTCTGGGCTATTGGTGCGACTGTCGACCCGGGCGACTTGGTCGTAAACGTTATAGAGCGGACCATTGTAGTTGGGGCTGGGGTCACGACTGGCTCGAACGTTTTGGGCAACCAGACGAACCAGTTGGCCTTCGCCAGCATTAAAGAGAAACGTCTCCTGACGGTCCTGGAGGAGGGAGTCAACCAAGTTTTCTTCCTCCTCGGTGAGCGTCGACTGTGCAGTGGTAGCCGCGAGAGTGGGGGCACTAGCCTGGATCACACGACTCGCGGAGCCAGGACGATCCAGCCGAAGGCGGCCGGGCAACTCCCAAGAAAGGACAGCGACACTGGCACCACGACTATCGGTTAGCGTGCCGGTGGAGATGGATCGCTCCTTGCCGGGGACTCGGAGGCGGTCGCCCAATACCTGCTGGTAGATTTGCACGGCACGAGGAAGTTTCTCGGGCTGGAGGTAGTCAGCCTGCTTGAGTGATTGCGCGGTGAGCGCCGAAACGAAAGCGAGCGCGACTGGAAAAATACGGGAGAAGCGATTCACAGCTTGCCTCCGGCGACACGGAAGATGACTTCAGCGGGGGCTTGGCCGGGAGAGAGGGTCAGGCCCGCACCAAGGCCCTGCGGAAGCCGCTGACGGGCTGCGTCTTCGAGTTCGACGGCGGAAGATTCGATGACGGGCCGCAGCAGTAGGGACGGAGGGACTACCAGGCTGTAGATATAGAGTCCGTTGCGACCGTAAACAGGCTGAGCGGGAGCCCGCCGGCCGTTCGAGAGAAGCACTCCGACGAAGGGGGCTCGCTCGTTGCGGGTGACGGCGAGTTTTTCCAGACTGCGGCCGCTATCCTCCAGACGAAGATTGAGAACGACGCCCGTTTGCAGGGTGAGATCAAGGCGCGCGTTCGGGCGGGCGGAAGTGAGGGTCGCCAGAGGCCCCAAATCGACTGTTTTCGACTCCGAGGCGTCTGGCCAGTCGCAGGGGTTGAGATACAAGCTGTCGGCGATCTGCGGGCAGACCTCATAGCGCCCGAGGGGGAGCGCCTCAAACGAATAAGAGCCATCTTTGGCAGTCTGGAGCCGGCGGGAGACATTGACGAAGCTGGTTTCCCCCGCGGTGGGCAGACGATTCAAGGTGACCCAAAGCCCCGCCAGCGGCTCGGTTTTAGCGGCACCTTGGCCGGCGCCGGAGATCACGCCAGCCAATGAACCGGCGCGCGCATCAACGGCCTGCGCCGCGAGTGGCGGAGCGAGAGTCACAAGAATCAGGAGTAAAAGGATCATGGGTTTACCGTAAGAGGAGTGTTCTTCAGCAGGACCGTGCCGCTGGTAGTGCTATTGAAAGTGTCGACTTTGTAGACGAGGTAGCGCGGCGCGCTGGCGGCGTTGAAGCGGAGATAGAGAGTGAGCCAAGCCTTCGACGGGTCGCCGCTGAAATTGGTCGACATCGTCGTGTACTGCAACCCGAGAGTGCAGACGCCATTGGTGATGGATCCCGTCAGGCCGGTGCCAAGGGCAGCAGACGCGGTTTGGGTGCCTCCTTCCAAGTAAACGGTCTGGCCATCGGGAGATCCGTAACCCAGCGATCGCTCGACACGAATCAGGCAGGCCGTAGAGTTGGCATCCCAAGGAGAGTCGGGGTTAAGAGCAAAGCTGACCCGCATCGTGCGATGCAACCGGGCATCACTGGCGAGGCCGCCGTAACTGCCTGTGTAGTGCGATTCCAACAAAAGGTAAGACTGGAAAGAGGCGCTGAGCGCACTGGGGAGGTAGGTCTCGCCGGCACAAGGCGACGTATTGGAGCCCAGGCCGCAGACGACCGGGGGCGCATAAGGATCGCTGCGGAGAAGCAAATTGGCGTTGCCCGTGATGCCGCCGACAGCGGGAACACCGGAGAGAACGACGTTTTGCGTAGTAGCGCCACCGGGAAGGGAGGATGGCGGCCGATAGAATACATAAGAAGAAGGTCCCGCGGTGCTGGTCCCGGTGCCCGAGGGCGGAGAGGACAGGGTGAGTCCACCAGAGATGGGCGACAGACTCCAATTGACTTGACTATTACCACTGTTTTCGACCGCGGATTGGAACTGATAGTAGCCGCCGGTGCTGGTACTGATCTCGCGGGCGTCAGGGAAGATAATCGCTCGCGGGCCGCCCGCACCGATGGTCACCTGGATGCTCGCGTAGGCGGTTTGCGCCTGCTGGCCGGTGCCCGTGAGCCGCAGATTGTAGGTACCCTGAGCGACGCCAGCGGCAGCAGTGATGGAAAAGGTGCGCTGCCATTCAGCGGGCGAAGCCGGATTCGGCGCCACGCAGGTGATGCCGGAAGGCACCGACTGACCCGGGGCGGCGGCACAAACGAAGCTGACATTGCCAGTGAAACCAGTGCCCGGGTACAGCGAAACCGTCAGATTCTGGGTGCCAGTGGGCGTAAATGTAACGACGCTCGGATTCACCTGGAGAGTAAACGTGGGCGGCGGAGGAACCGGCGCAGCCACGGCGAGCGAAACGGTCGTATTCGCAGTAAGTCCCCCGGCACCGCTAGTGTCCTGAGTGAGAAATACGTTGAAGAAGTGGCGATAGAGGCCCATACTAAGGTATGGCAATCGGTCGTCCGACCAAACCCCTGGACCTGACCCCGGAAGAGATGGAGAAGTTGACCCGGTTGGCGCGGCGTCGGAAATCCTCCCAAGCCATGGCCCTGCGCGCCCGCATCGTGCTCGGCTGCGGTGAGGGAATCAGCAATAGCGAAGTTGCCGAGCGGTTGGGGATCACCGGGGCGACGGTCTGTAAGTGGCGCGAACGCTTTCGGGTGCAGCGACTGGAGGGGTTGTTCGACGAACCGCGAGCGGGAGCCCCGCGCCGGATTACCGATGCCCAGGTCGAAGAAGTGGTGACCAAGACGTTGGAAACGATGCCGACCAACAGCACGCATTGGAGCACCCGCCTGATGGCGGCGCAGACCGGCCTCACGCAGAACGCCATTGTGCGGATTTGGCACGCCTTCGGCTTGCAGCCCCATCGCGTGGAGAACTTCAAATTCTCCAAGGATCCGCAGTTTGTTGAGAAAGTGCGGGATATCGTGGGCCTGTACCTGAATCCGCCTGATCGCGCGGTGGTGTTGTGTGTGGATGAGAAGAGCCAGGTGCAGGCGCTCAATCGCACACAACCGCTGCTCCCGCTCGCTCCGGGCGTGCCGGCGCGGCAAACGCATGACTACCAACGGCATGGAGTCACGTCGCTGTTTGCTGCGATGGACGTGGCGACGGGCGTGACGATCAGCAATTGCTACCGGCGGCATCGTCACCAGGAGTTTCTGAAGTTTCTCCAGGAGATTGAGGCCAACCTGCCGACCGGCTTCGAAGTGCATCTGATCATGGACAACTACGGTACGCACAAGGTCAGCAAGGTGCAGGCGTGGTTAGCGCGCCATCCGCGCTATCACGTGCACTTCACGCCCACCAGCGGCAGTTGGCTGAACTTAGTGGAACGCCTGTTTGCCGAAGTGACGGAACGCTGTGTCCGCCGCGGCAGCCACACCGCTGTCCGCCACCTGGAGAAAGCCATGCTCGACTATCTCGATGACCGTAACCGCGCGCCTAAGCCTTTTGTGTGGACCGCGAGCGCCGATCTGATCCTCGGCAAGGTCGAGCGCCTTTGTAAGCGTATTTCTCGCTCAGGACACTAGGAACGTGTTGAAAAATAACCTCCCCGTGGATCCGCAGTGTATTTAAGGGGGAGTTAGCATCGGAAGGTTGCCTTTGGCGTGGTCCCGAAGTCGCCCTCGACGAAGCCGCCAATCGGCGGTTAGACGCGTTTGCCCCTCATTCAGGCACACTTCTCCTGCAGGGTCTTGATGCGGAGAAGGTTGTAAGCGGCGGCCGTATAAGTAACCAGCCATCCGACCTTATCCAAGCCGCGCAGTTTGATCTTCTTGAGTCCGCCGGTTTGCTTCATCCAGCCGAAGGCTTTCTCCACCAGCCAGCGTTTACTCAAGCTCATTCCATAACCCTGGTGTCTGGTCGTGCGCCCATCGATCGCGCTACGGCGGTGCTTGTTGTTCTGCGCCACATGCGGTGTCACGCCCAGTTCCCTGAGCGTCTTGACGACGTCCTTCCGGTCGTAAGCTTTGTCAGCTCCGAGCGTGATTCGCTGGCCGGACCGGACGAGCTTGGCGGCCATCAAGATGGCGGCATCAGCCTCGCCGTGGCCGTCAGCCTGCGTGCTCATCACCTCGCGGATCAGGCCATGGCGATTCTCGATGACGAGGTGACCGAGGTAACTCAGTTTCGCTTCCTGTCCGCTGCTCTTCTTGTAAAGACGGGCTTCCGGATCAGTCTTGGATTCATGCGTATCGTTCTTGCGCTTCTCGCCATGAAAGTTGGATCCGTCTTTCGGCCTCGCCCCATCCTGGTCCTTGCGCTGAAAGCTCTTCTGGCTCGCCCAGGCTTCCAACAAGGTTCCGTCGACGGTGAAGTGTTCGTCCGACATATGGCCCGCGGCCAGTTCATTGACCCGCGCGAAGAACTGTTGCGCCACCTTTTCGTTCAGCAGCCGGTCGCGATTCTTGCTGAACACGGCGTGATTCCAAACCGGCTCGTCGATCTCCAGGCCAATGAACCAGCGAAACAGCAAGTTGTAATCCACCTGCTCCATCAACATACGTTCGCTGCGCACCGAATAAAAGATCTGCAGCAGCAACGCCCGCAACAACCGCTCCGGCGGAATCGATGGACGGCCGACTTGCGCGTACATCCTGGCGAACTCGCCATCCATGCTCCTCAAAAGACCGTCCACCAATTGACGGATCTTTCGCAGCGGATGATCCTGGGCGATGCGTTCTTCCAGACTCACGTAGCTGATCAGGGACGATTGTTGACTGTCGTTGCCGCGCATAAAACATAGATGCCCAACAACGCTCTGGCGTCACACCGACCGCGCGTTTTTCAACAAGTTCCTAGCATTCAACACAAGGGAGGTTGTTCCCACAGGAGTGGTGCTCGCGGTGGCTACTGTCACCTGGAGATTGTTCCCGGTAGTGGTCGGCGCCGAACAAGTGATATCCAGGCTATTGGGGCAACCAGTAAACATGACCAGGCCCGTGAAGTTCTGGCGATTGATGACGACGGGGAACTGGGCCGATTGGCCCTGCGGGACGGGGTTCGGCGATTGGGCGCCAGGAATCAAGCTGATCGCAGGAGGCGCTCCAGGCGGGGCGCAGGAAGTAACTGGAGTGGATTGATACGCGATCGTTCCGGTGGGGGTGAGTGCCGCCGAGGCGGTCCCGGTGTTCGCAAGGCTGGACTCAAACTCGTACCGCAGGAGGGCGGAGGAGGTGTCGCATTGGTCTGGAAGAACGGCGTTATTGGCCGCCGTGTTGAAATAGCGAAGGAAGGCCATTTGGCCATTGAAGGGATATCTCCCTGCGGCGGCGTCGTCGTCAAGAGCTGCGCCAATACTAAACCCTGAGGTAGTGGCGGAGGACAGGTCTAGCGACGTCGGGTCGGCAAGAGCCACCAGGGTGCCATCCCCTTCGACTCGCCAACCTTTCAAACTGAGCACGCCGCCAGAACGCTGGGCGCGAACGACAATATCGAGCTTATCAGTCCAAAACTCATAGCGCTTTCCATCGCCACTCAGCAAGACGGAATAATTGAGTTGCCCGTAGTTATCCTGATTGCGATAAATATCCAATCGATAAGTACCAATACTAAGCACCTTCGACGCTCCACTCGCGAGAGTGTTGGAAACATGCAGGCGAGTTTCGAAACGCCACGTGCTCAGGCCAACGAGCGCGGAAGGCATAGGTCCGGTAAGGTACTGACTTGGCCCAAAGACGGCGGACATCGGCGTGGAGGGCGCCGGCTGGCCGACCACCATGCTGAACTGCGCAGTGCGTGACACGCTCGGCGAGGCGCTGCTCGCGGTGATCACAACGACATAAGTTCCAGGCGAAAGATTGCCGGGAACATTCAGAGTGAGCACGGTTGACCCATTGGCGGTCAGCGTTAAAGGAGAGAAGGCACCGGTAACCGTCGCCGCTCCTGAGATTGTGAAATTGAACGAAACCGTGCCGGTGAAGTTCATCCCGGTCAGCAAAATAGGATTCGACAACTGGTTGCCCGGAATCACCGATATCGTCGGAGCAGCTGCGCTCACATCGAAAGTTGGCACCACTGGAGATTCAATCGCAATCACGCGGCCGCCGAGACGAATATACTCCTTGGCCGGATTCGATTGAGCCGCCAAAGGAAAAGCCAGCGTGAATAACAAGAAAGCGGCTAAGTGGTCTGCCTTTAAAACAAGCGGTCTCAGTTGTTTGCGGGCAGTGCTAATCAGCTCGACTTGGTGCATCCAATTCCCTTCACGATCCCGCACTTCTTTCTCGAAATACTCCGGCGCGCCCAACTACGACTGGCGCATTCCAGACGGCTAAAATGAGAATTCGGAGGATAGCAGGCGAGGCACTAACTCGCAACTATTCCAAATCGATTTCCTCGCAAAGACCTGATAATTCAGAGAAGTCTTTCGACGATGAGCGCGAATCGCTTTGTAATGAAGATTACAGACTCGAAGATTGAACGTTCGCTTATTTCTTATACAACTCGACACGATTGCATCGCGCGGAGGGGACATTTTCTTATCTGGAACCGCCGGCGGAGAGTTATCTATTCTGCGACGTAGAGATTTCGGAACGGGCGACTTGGCCCGCGACGAAGATGGCTTAGCGGTCTCCGATCTATCTCTGGCGCAGGCGGAACCAGAACGGAAAGTCACGTTGACCCGCGTGCCGCAAAGTTACCTTGGCGAGCACCCACACTGCGAGTGCGGGGGTGGGCGACGGAGACTGGCCTCGATCGTCAACATGCCAACGTGGCGGTTGAGAGCGCGGCTCACAACGGGCCTATCTTCCCAGCCCTAGTTCAGTTTGAAGTGGACGTCGATCTGGGTGAGGACTTCGACGGTTTCTCCGTTGAGGGTGGTGGGGCTGTAGCGCCATTGGCGGACGGCTTCCATGGCGGCGGGGACGAGCAAGGGGTGGCCGGAGACGAGTTGGAGGTTCTGGATGGTGCCATCGCGGGCGATGACGGCTTGGAGTTGCACACTGCCCTGGATGCGGACTTGTTTGGCCAGGGCCGGGTACAGGGGCCGGACTTGATGGATGAGTTTGGCGGCCTGGACGGTGCCGCCGATGCGGACGGGTCCGGAAGTGGGGGCCGGTTTGGGGGCGGGGGCTTTGGCGGGTTCGGGGGGTGGGGCCGCAGCGAGGCGGGGCGGGCCGACGAGAGGCGTGGCGAAGCTGTCGGTGAAGACGGCGCCATCGAGGATCAAGGGCGGCGCGCCGGCGTCAGTGAGTTGGACGGGGCGGGTGTTGAGCGGGTTGATGCGCGACGGGGCGGTGAGCAGAGGCGGCGTGAGACGCGGGACGAGGGCCGCGGCGGTTTCGCGAATGACGGCGACGATCTTGATGTGAGGCAGCCGGGGAGCGTAAGTGGGGACCGGCAGGGTGGGCAGGACGGTGAGTTGCTCGACGTAATAGAGCGGGAGTAACAAGACCGTGGCGACGGCGGCGGCTTGCACGGTGAGCGAGATGAGCAGGGGCGAGCGACGCCCGGGCGCCTCCAAGGCGAAAGCAGATTCGAACATGGGAAATACTCCGTTGAGAAAGATTGCGGCGCCAACGGAGGAGACACCAAGCCGGCGAGAGAAGTTCCTGACTTACTCGCGACGCAACAACAGGACCGCTTCGCGGAGGCGGGCTTCGTAAGCATGCAGCGCTTTGGTGAGGACCTGAATTTGCTGGTTGGCTTCGTCCCAGCGGGAGAACTCGGCCGCTTCGCGGACGCCAGGCAAGGTCTTGGCGCCGTAGCCGGTGTACTGACCGGGAGCGCTGATGAGATGGCGGTACCAGGGGCGGCCGGGCAGGCCTTCGGGAGGCGAGAGGGTGCGCTCGGCCAGATAGAGGATCTCGCTGACGGCGGCGAGATTGGCGGAGGGGGGCGGCTGGGCGGTGAGGACATCGAGTTCGGTGGTGACGAGCTTGAGCCGGCCGATGGCGGAGGAGAGGGCGAGTAAGTCGAGCTTGGCACGGGCGCCGGGTAAGTCGGCTAACTCCTTGACGTAGCTTTCGGCGTTGCGGGTGAAGGCGCCGTATTTGAAGGGGAGTAAGGGAGCGTCGGCGAGGCGGAGGAGGCCGGTGGCCATGATGGCGCTGAAGAGACGGGTGTATTTGAAGCCGGGATCGCCGTATTGCTTGAACCAGGTGGCGGAGTCGTAGATGGAGTGATAGACGCCGGACATATCGGCGTTGAAGCCGTAGTTGGTGGCGGCGATGCCGAGGTGGTGGGTGAAGGGGACGTAGTCCGAACCGGAGCCGAGGGCGCCGAGCGGCAGGTGGGGGCGGCCGAGGGTGTTGCGGCGGCGGAAGCCACCGGCGGCGGCTTCGAGGACGGACTTGCCGGTGGCGGGGTCGGTGAAGTCGCGGAGGAGGTTGGCGGTGAAGGCTTCGAGGGGACTGCTGCCGCCGGCGATGAAGCGGCCATCGCCGGTGGAGTCCGAGTTGAGATAGACGACGGCTTTGCGGCGCAGTTCAGAGGCGTGCTTCTCGACCCATTCGGTGGAGCCGATGAGGCCGAACTCTTCGGCGTCCCAGAGACAGAGCTTGATGGTGCGGCGGGGCTTCCAGCCTTGTTTCCGCAGTTCGGCGAGGGCGCGGGCGGTTTCGAGGAGAGCGGCGGCGCCGGAGAGCGGGTCGGCAGCGCCGTTGACCCAGGCGTCGTGGTGATTGCCGTAGAGGATCCATTGGTCGGGGAGGTCTGAGCCGGGGATGGTGGCGATGACGTTGTGGACGGGGCGGGTGGCGGTGTCGAGTTCGACTTTGACGTGGACCTTGGAGTCGCCCGGGCCGAGGTGGTAGGTGATGGGGAGGGCGCCGCGCCAGGACTCGGGGGCGACGGGGCCGGTGAGGCTTTGGAGGAGGGGCTGGGCGTCCTCATAAGAGATGGGAAGGACGGGGATGGTCATGAGGGTTTTGGCTTGGGAGAGCGGAAGACGCGGGCCGCCGGGTTCGGAGGGGAAGCCGGGCGAAAGAGGATCGCCGGGGTGGAGGGCCATGTCGAGGACGCTGCCGCGCTGGGCGCCGGCGGGCGGACGGTAGGGGCCGTGGGGGTAGACGTCGCCGATGTAGTAGCCGTCTTCTTTGGGGTCCGAGTAGATGAGGCAGGCGAGGGCGCCGTGGGCGGCGGCGAGCTTGGGTTTGACGCCGCGCCAGGTGCGGCCGTAGCGGGCGATGACGATCTTGCCGCGGACGTCGATGCCGAGGCGT
Source organism: Bryobacteraceae bacterium (assembly GCA_965229305.1). Lineage (GTDB taxonomy): Bacteria > Acidobacteriota > Terriglobia > Bryobacterales > Bryobacteraceae > JALHNI01. The sequence continues at coordinate 236,836 of CBDDIZ010000038.1, forward strand.
TGGAGTTCGTCGTAGTCCTCGAGGGAGCCGTAGTTGACGTAGACGAGGGGGGCGGTGACGTCGCCGGAGGCGGAGTAGGCGTTGTAGGTGGGAAGTTGGTGGCGGTCGTGGGAGTCGGGGTCGGAGGGGAGTGGAGGCTCTTGGAGCTTGGCGGTGTAGCGGAGGGGGGCGATCATCTCGACGGCGCGGGTTTTGGGATAGGGGAGGAGGGCTTCGAAGGATTCGACGTGGACGTTGAGGCCGAATTCGGCGAGGAGTTGGCGGGCGTAGTCGGCGACGGCGCGGGAGCCGGGGGAGCCGGCGTGGTGGGGGTCGGCGGCCATGCGGTCGAGGTATTGGGCGAGGCGTTGGGCGTCGGGAATCGCGCGGAGACGGCTCTCCAGTTTCTCGGGGGAGAGAGGGGTCTGGGCGGAGAGGGGGAGGAGGCAGCAAAGAGCGAGCGAGAGCCGCATGGTTCATCTTAGCCGTTGACAGAAGCGCTCGCCGTACGTAGAGTACTTTATATGACAAAGTATGCAGATTGGATTCGATACTTCGAGCAGAATCGATGGCCGGAGTTGAAGTGGGTGGCGAGTCTGACGGCGGAGGAGCGGGAGGCGGTGACGCCGTCGTTGCGTCAGTTCCAGTTGGGGGAGAACTCGGATGGGCGGACACTGCTGCGGTTGGGGCGGGAGTTTGCGGAGGCGAGGGGCGAGGGGGACTATCCGCGGTCGCTCGAATTGTTTGTGAAGGAGGAGCAGCGGCATGCGGCGATGTTGGGGCGGCTGCTGGACGTGGAGGGGATCGCGCGGCTGCAGGAGGATCGGGTGGACGGGGTGTTCCGGTGGATGCGGAAGCTATGGCGGCATGAGTTGATGGTGAGCGTGCTGGTGGCGGCGGAGTGCGTGGCGGTGCCTTACTACTCGGCGCTGCACGATGCGACGCGGTCGCCGCTGCTGCGGGCGATCTGCCGGCAGGTGTTGCGCGATGAGGCGATGCATCTGGCGTATCAGGGGCAGACGCTGGCAAAGCTGGGGGCGGGGCGAGGGTTCTGGGCGGCGTCCGTGACGCGGACGCTGCATCGGCTGCTGGTGCTGGCGGCGACGCTGGTGGTTTACGGGCAGCATCGGCGGCTGTGGCGGAAAGCGGGGTGGCCGCTGCAGGACGCAGTGGCGAGTGCGTTTCAGGCGTTGGGGCAGGTGGAGAAGCGGCTGCCCGGGAACGCGATGGTGGGAATCGGCTGGACGGCGCCTACGCGGCGTGGGGTGGGAATCGCTTGAAGGCGACGACGCGGAGACGGCGGTAGTCGGCGAACCAGTGGCCGTCGCGGTGGAGACGGGAGCGGGTGAGGTCTTCGACGCGGGTCAGGAACTGGGGCTGTTGGGCTTCGGGGACACGATCAAGGAAGCGGCCGCCGAACATGTGGAGCCAGTCGCGGAGGCCGGTGACGGGGTCGTCGAGTTTGGTGGGGCGGTCAAAGATTTCGGCGAAGCGGACTTCGAGACCGGCTTCGTCGAGGACTTTGACGTAAGCGGCGAGCGAGGGGTAATACCAGGGCGATTCGAGGGTGAGGCCGAGTTCCTGGCCGGCCTGGAGGACGGCTTTGACGATGCGGGCGCAGTTCCCTTCTCCGCCGAATTCAGCGACGAAGCGTCCGCCGGGGCGGAGGGCGCGTTCGACGGAGCGGGCGACGTCAGCGGCTTCGGGAACCCAGTGCAGAGTGGCGTTCGAGAAGATCAAGTGGAAGGGCGCCGGGAAGGAGAAGTTGCGGGCGTTGCCGACTTGGAGGGTGTACTGGGGGTAGACGGCGCGGGCCTTTTCGATCATGGCGGCGGAAGAATCGAGGCCGGTGACGAGGGCGCCGTTGGCGGCGAGCGAGTCGAGGAGTTTGCCGGTGCCGCAGCCTAAGTCGAGGACGCGTTCGCCTTGTTGGGGGTCGGCTAATTCGACGAGTCCGGCGCCGTGCTGCGAAACGAACTGGTGGCGGGAATCATAGAGGGAGGCATCCCAGGACTGGCTCATCATTCCAGTCTATGACGTGATACCGTCAGGAACGAATGACCGCTGATTTGATTCGCCAATTGCAGACGAGCCGCGTGTATGACCTGGAGCAGCCGCGGTATGCGGGAATGCCGATTCATGAGTCGCATCGGCCGGGGTACTTCTATGCGCTGCATCGGCGGCATCGGGACAGCTTCGGGGGGCCGATGAACGGTCCGCGGAGTGGGGCGTCGGGAGTGCTGACGATGATGGAGCACTCAGGGACGCATATCGACGCGCTGTGCCATCAGGCGTGCGGGATGGAGCTCTACGGGGGCAAGCATCCGGACCAGGTGGAGACGCCGGCGGGGTTTACGGAACTGGGGATCGAGACGGTGGGACCGCTGGTGACGCGCGGGGTGTTGATCGATGTGGCCGGACACCAGGGCGTGGCGCGGCTGCCGGAGCTGTACTCGATTACGGCGGAGGAGCTGGAGGCGGCGCTGGTGCATCGTCCGCAGAAGGGCGATGTGCTGCTGGTGCGGACGGGCTTTGCGACGATCTGGAACGACGAGGCGACGTATCTGCGCGCGGCGGGGATGCACAAGTCCGCTTCGATTTGGGCGGCGGACCATGGCGTGGTGGCGGTGGGCGCCGGACAACATGGCGTGGGATGTGCCCGGGGAGCGGGATCCGGAGACGGGGGCGACGTTGTTCGGGCACCTCTATCTGCTGCCGCAAAAGGGCATCTACATCATCGAGAATCTGGACCTGGAGGCGTTGGCGCGGGACAAGCAAACGGAGTTTGCGTTCTTCTGTCTGCCGTTGAAGCTGAAGGGGGCGACGGGGTCGCCGGTACGGCCGATCGCGATGGTTTAGCTGGTTGTCGGCTCTAGGCGCCGTAACGGCGGACTTCGACGAGACGGCGGGCCGTGGCGCTCGGCGATTTCCTGCCACTCCTCGACGTGCTTGGAGGCGCGCTGTTCGGTGAGGACTTCGGCGATGGCCTGGGTGAGGTCGGCGGCGGTGAGGCCTTCGCGGACGTCGCGCTCGATGCAGTGGGCCATTTTGTTGGCGGTGGCGCGGTCGACGATGTTCTGGATGAGCGCGCCGCTCGAGAGGTCGCTGAGGTGGAGGGGGACGGGGTCCGGAAGGTCCTCGAGGACGAGTTCGGAGAGGGTGTGCTCGCGGCGGAAGAGCTCCTGGGCGGCGAGGGTGCCGAGCGAGGCGGGGGTGAGGCCATCGGCGAGGAAGACGCCATCGAGATGGATGGCAAAGATGCGGGCGCTGGCATCTTCGGCGGGGCGGGTGATGCGAATGCGGCGATCGATGCGGCCGGGCCGGGTGATGGCTTCGTCGAGGGCGTCGGCACGGTTGGTGGCGAGGATGACGAAGGCGCCGGAGTCGTCCATGCCGTCCATTTCGGCGAGCAAGGCGGGGACGAGGGTGAACCCGCTGTCGCGGGAGGGGCGGCGCTTGAAGAGGGCGTCGGCTTCGTCAAAGAACAGGACGGCGGGGTAGCCGCGATTCTCTTTCCAGCGGCGAGCGGCATCGAAGAGGGACTTGACCATCTTCCTCGGAGTTGCCGACGTACTGATCGAGAAGTTGGTGGCCTTTGACGTACTGGAAGCCGCCGTCTTCGGGCTTGCGGCGGTAGAGGGCGGCGAGGAGTTTGACGACGGCTTTGCCGAGGAGAGTTTTGCCGCAACCGGGGGGGCCGTAAAGGAGGACGCCGCGGCTGCGGCGGCGCTTGAACAGGACGAAGAGTTCGGGATAGAGGACGGGCCATTGGATGGCGCGAATGAGTTCGCGCTTGGCTTCTTCCTGGCCGCCGATGTCGCCCCAGACGTCGTGGAGGGCGTCTTCGAGGACGGGGGAGGCGGGGTCAAAGGCGAGGAGTTCGAGGGGGACGTCGTGTTCGGGGTCGGTCCAGCGACGCCAGATGCGTCCGCCGAAGTGGATGAGGTAGCTGCGGCCGTGGGGCTCGCTTTCTTTTTCGATGGCGAGGTCTTCGTGCTTGCCGGGTGCGAGCTGGTCCAGGTTGGCGACGGCGGTGCCGTGGCGGAAGGCGTACGGCGAGGTCTGGTTGTTGGGGATCTCGATGACTTCGCCTTCGAGCAGGGGCATCTCGTAAGAGCGCGGAGGGAGGATGTCGGTAATTTCCCACTGGCAACTGCGCCAGTTGAAGTTGGTGGTTTTGTGGCCGTAGAGGGTGACGCCGGCGCGATCGTCGTCCTCGGTTTGCGAGGGGATCGGCATGAAGTTGGTGGGGCCGGTGCCCATGCGACCCCAGCGGGCTTTGAACCAGTGCGGTGGGCGCGAGGGGTCCGTGGGGATGAGAGCGAAGGCGGCGGCCTGCTCTTCGAGGCTCAGGCCGAGGATGCTGAGGGTGAAGGCAGGCGGTTGGTGCCCTTGCTGACGCGAGGGCGGGTCAAAGTAGTCGTAGCAGAACTCGAGTTCGTGGGCGCCCGGAGGGATGGGCGTGATGGTTCCAGCGCAGGCCATGAAGTCCTGCTTTCAGTGTAGCGACTGTGGGGCGAGTTTACTGCTTACTGCTGGGGCGCAGCGCCGCCACCGCCGCCACCACGGACACCGCCGCCGCCACCGCCGGAGGCCGGGGCGCCGCCGCCGATGGGAGCCGAGCCACCGCCGCCGCGCATACCGGAGTCGCCGCCGGTGGCCGCCGGGCTGGCGGCGCCGCCGACGTAGCCGCCGGAGGAGCGAACGGGCGAGGTGGAGTAGCCGAGGTTCGAGTCATAGGAGGTGGCCATGCGACCGCTGCCGCCGAAGGCCGAGTAAGGCGAGGCGGCTTGGGGGGTGGCGTAGTTCGGATTCGAGGCGACGACCAGATAGTCGTAAGCCTGGCGGGGGCTGTAGTAGCCGAAGCCCCAGGGGCTCGTGTAGAGTCCGCGCATGGGGATGTAGGTGTACATGCCGAAGTAGGGGTTGTACATCCAGCCACTCTGCGACCAGGAATTGCCTTGCATGTGGACGGAGTTCGCGGCGGAGATGTTGGCCATCGACATGTAGTAGGAACGGCGCTTGGCCCAGCGGTAGAGAGCGTCGCCCTGCTTGGGGTCGAACTTGGCGAGGACGACGTCGCCGGAGAGGTCGGCGGTGCGTCCTTTGCCGACCATGACGGACTTGCCGTTGGCGGCGACCGAGGCTTCGCCTTCGAAGACGCGGACGGAAGCGGGGTCAGCGGAGACGTGGTAGAGGCCCTTTTTGCGGAGGGTGACGTCCGAGTCGCCGGCGGCGACGACGATCGACATGGCCTTATCGATGTCGCCGACCTCGACGATGGCGGTGCCGCCGAGGACGTTGAAGCGCGTGTCCTCCAGGCTGGTGGAGATCATCTTGAGGGAGGAGTTTTCGGCAAGACGAACGGAGGAGCCGGGAGCGAGCAGAAGCTCCGCGCGGCCTTCCAGGGTTTTGAGAACGGAGCCCTTTTTAAGCTCGGCGAACTTGCCGCCGGGCTTGGTGGAAAGCATGGCGCCGTCCATGGTGACGTCACCTTCGAGATAGTGGATCAAGCCCGCTTTCGCGGTGACCACATCCTGAGCGGCCAGCGAACTGGCCAAACCTGCAGCCAAAAGAAAAAGACGCACGTCGCCCTCCTACACTCGGATCTTCCCGCTTCTGGAGACGCACGTCAAGGCCCCAGGTGGCAACACTTTCCAAGACGGGGGCGGCTCTGTTACGTATAAAGGATATGTTTCGGTACATTCTGCTTGGCGGGCTGGCCGCCGCCCTGTGTTCGCCGGGCAATCTGGCGGCGCAGAATCTGGCGATGAAGAAGCACGTGCTGGCCAACGGAATGACGGTGATTATCCACGAGGATCACGATATTCCGAACGTGGCGCTGTACTTCTTCTATAAGGTGGGGGCGCGGAATGAGAAGCCGGGGACGACCGGGGTGTCGCACTTCTTCGAGCACATGATGTTCAACGGCGCCAAGAAATACGGGCCGAAGCAGTTCGACATCGTGATGGAGAACAACGGCGGGCGGAACAACGGGTACACCACGCGCGATGTGACGGTGTATCAGGACTGGTTTGCGAAGCCGGCGCTGCCGTTGATTTTCGATATGGAGGCGGACCGGATCCGGGACTTGGCGTTCGATCCGAAGCTGGTGGAGTCCGAACGGGGGGTGGTGTATTCGGAGCGGCGGCTGTCGGTGGACAATTCGCCGGAGGGGTCGCTCGATGAGCAGTTGTGGGCGGCGGCATTCACGGCACACACGTATCATTGGTCGCCGATCGGGTGGCCGTCGGATATCGAGGGCTGGACGATGGCGGACCTGAAGGAGCACTTCAGCATGGGGTATGCGCCGAATAATTGCGTGCTGGTGGTGTCCGGGGATGTGAGCGAGGCGGAGGCGCTGGGGTTGGCGAAGAAGTATCTGGAGCCGATTCCGAAGCGGGCGGGTCCGCCGGCGGTGCGGACGAAGGAGCCAGAGCAGAAGGGCGAGCGGCGGGTGGTGCTGAATCGGCCGGCGGAGTTGCCGGTGCAGATGTGGGGCTTCCATGTGCCGGCGACGGCGCATGCGGATACGGCCGCACTCGAGTTGCTGACGACCGTACTGGCGCAGGGACGGAGTTCGCGGCTGGAGCAGCGGCTGGTGGAGCGGGATCAGTTAGCGCTGGCCGTGCAGGCGAATACGAACGAGGCGTTCGATCCGACGCTGCTGAACTTCTACGTGCAACCGCGAGCGGGTGTTTCGACCGAGCAGACGGAGAAGGCGCTCTATGAGGAGTTCGACCGGTTGGCCAATACGCCGGTGAGCGAGGACGAGTTGCGGAAGGCGAAGTCGCAATATCTGGCGGGGTTTTATCGGCAGATGAAGACGCTGGGCGGCAAGGCGGGGCTGATCGGCGGGTTTGAGTTGTTCCACGGAGATGCGGCTTTGTTGAATGGGTGGCCGGCAAGGATGGAGAAGCTGACGGCGGCCGATCTGCAACGGGTGGCGAAGGCTTATCTGACGCCGGAGAATCGTACGGTGGCGACGTTGGTGCCGGCAAAGGAATAATGATGCGCCTGCTGATGGTCTTTCTGATGACATCGCTGGCGGCCGCGCAGGTGCGGCTCCCGGCTTATACGAAGCACACGCTGCCGAACGGCGCGGTGCTGTTGCTGATGCCGCGCGCGGAGTTACCGCTCACGACGGTGACGGCGGTGTTCCGCGGAGGCGCGGAAGTGGATGCGGTGGCCGGCGTGGCGGCCGTGACGGCGGAGTTGCTGGAACGCGGGACGCCGACGAAAAATGCAGAGCAGATCGCGCTGGCGTTCGACTCGCTGGGCGCCACGCTCGAGACGCGGGCTTCGGACAGTACGGTGACGGTGTCGTCGGAGTTTCTGTCGCGCGATGGCGAGCGGGCGCTGCCGTTGCTGGCGGAACTGATCACGAAGCCGACGTTTCCAGAAGACGAAGTGAAGAAGGTGCTGGCGCAGTATCTGGATGCGGCGCGCTCCGTGCGGGACAATCCGCAGGCGGCGATCGGCCAGGCGTACCGGCGGTTCTTCTATGGCGCGGGGCATCCTTATGCGCGGCCGTTGCGCGGGGACGAAGCGTCGTTACCGAAGATCAATCGCGAGATGGTGCTGGCGTATCAGAAGCGGATGTTGGTGGGGAAGAACCTGACCGTGATCGCGATCGGCAGCTTTACGCCGGCGGAGTTGCTGCCGAAGCTGACGGCGGCCTTCGCTGCCCTGCCCGCGGGCGAAGCGTATCAGCCGGTGGCGGATCCGGGTTTGAAGCGCGGGAGCCAGGCGCGGCTGTTGCTGATCGACAAGCCGGATGCGACGCAGACTTACTTCTACATCGGGCAGCCAGGGATTCGGCGCGGCGATCCGGACCAGGTGCCGATGCAGTTGGTGAATACGCTGTTCGGCGGGCGGTTCACGTCGATGTTGAACGATGAGCTGCGCGTGAATACGGGGCTGACGTACGGGGCGAATTGCCGGCTGGAGTTGAACCGGTTGACGGGCAGCCTGGCGATTACCTCTTACACGAAGACGGAAACGACCGAGAAGACGATCGATCTGGCGCTGGAGTTATTGAAGAAGCTGAACGCGACGGGGTTGTCGGCGGACGGGTTGAAGTCGGCGAAGGCGTATACGAAGGGGCTGTTTCCAGCGGATCGGCTGGAGACGAACGAGCAGTTGACGCAGGTGCTGACGGAGATCGAGCTCTACGGGCTGAACCGGGGCGAGATCGACGATCTGTTCTCGAAGATCGATGCGGTGACGGTGGAAAAGGCGAACGCGATCGCCAAAACAAAATACCGGACGGATGGTTTGGTGTTCGTGGTGTTGGGGAACGCGAGCAAGATCCGCGAGGTCGTGAAGAAGTACGCACCGAACGTGACGGAAATGCCGATTGCGAAACTTGGTTTGGAGCCGTGAGTTCCTGCTAACCTGACTCGCATGAGTCGCACGCTGCTTCTGTTGATTTTCAGTACCGGCTTGCAGGCCCAGTCCGCGATTGACTGGGCGAAGATCGAAGCCGAGACACTGACTCACTTCACCAAACTCGTTCAGATCAATAGCGCCGACCCCGGGGGCAGCGAACAGCCCGTCGTCGCGTATCTGAAGGCGGTGCTGGACCGCGAAGGCATCCCAAACAAGATTCTGGCCAACGACCCGAAGCGGCCAAACATCGTCGCGCGGCTAAAAGGCAACGGCAAGAAGAAGCCGCTGCTGATCGTGGGGCACAGCGATACGGTGAACGTGGATGCGAAGAAATGGACGCATCCGCCGTTCTCGGCGCATCGCGAAGGCGGCTATATCTATGGGCGCGGGACGGTGGACGATAAGGACAATCTGGTGGCGGCGCTGATGGCGATCATTCTGGCGAAGCGTCAGAACCTGCCGCTGGACCGCGACCTGATCTTTCTTTCGGAAGCCGGCGAAGAGGGCGCCACGCAGGTGGGCATTGCGTTTCTGGCGAAGGAGCACTATCCGGAGATCGAGGCTGAGTACTGCCTGGCGGAGGGCGGATCCGCGGTGCGGACGGGCGGAAGGCTGCGCTTTGTTTCGGTGCAGACGACGGAGAAGCGTCCGTTTGGCGTGAAGCTGGTGGCGACGGGCGTGGCGGGTCATGGGTCCGTGCCGCTGCGGAGCAATTCGGTGGTGAAGATCGCGCAGGCAGTGGCGCGGATCGCGGCGTATCAGCCGCCGATGCGTTTGAACGATACGACGCGGACTTACTTCGAGCGGCTGGCGACGGTGTCGACGCCGGAGGAGAAGGAACGCTATAACGGGCTGCTGAATCCGGAGAAGACCGACGCCATTCAGGAGTATTTCGCGGTGAATGAGCCGCGGCACAACTCGATGATCCGGACGTCGATTTCGCCGAATATCATCACGGGCGGCTACCGGTTCAATGTGATCCCGTCCGAAGCGGAGGCGAGCCTGGATATTCGCGCGCTGCCGGATGAGGACTTGCCGAAGTTACTGGAGACGATCAAGGCGGTGGTGAACGATCCGTCGGTGAAGGTGGTGCAGGCGAACCGGTCCGAACGGCCCCCGGCTTTGCCTTCGGGACTGGACAACGATGCCTTCCGAGTGATTGAGACGTCCGCGGCGAAGTATTATCCGGGCGTGCCGACGCTGCCGACAATGTCGACCGGAGCGACGGATATGGCGTTTCTGCGGGGCAAGGGGATGCAGTGCTATGGCATTGGTCCGATGATCGATTCCGAGGATGGACCGAAGGGGTTCGGGGCGCATAGCGACCAGGAGCGCATTCTGGAATCGTCGCTGCAGACGTTCGTGAAGTTCCACTATGACTTGGTGGAGAAACTGGCAGGTGCGAAGTGATTGTTCCCTTACTACTCTTCCTGGCGGAAACGCATCAGATTACGCCGACGACTTACTATAACTCGTTCGACCATCGGCATCCGCCGCTGGCGCGGATCAAGGCGGGCGATACGGTCGTGACGAAGACGATCGACGCGGCGGGTTACGACTACACCGGCAAGCGGGTGGGGAACACGGGCAATCCGCAGACGGGTCCGTTCTACATCGAAGGGGCAGAACCGGGCGATGCGGTGGAGGTGCACTTCGACCGGATGCGCCTGAACCGGAACTACGGATGGTCAGCGTATCGGCTGGGGTTGTATGCGATCAATCCGGAATCGATTGAGGGGCTGTATTCACGGGTTTTCCGGAAGGGGGCGGTGATTCCGGACCGGGACAGCGTGGTGAAGTGGGACCTCGATCTGGCGAAGGGCCGGGCGAAGTTAGCAGAGCCGAAGAGCGCGGTGCACCCGATGGAGTTCGCGACCTCGCCGATGTTGGGTTGCGTGGGGTTAGCGGCGGCGGGCGTGTTTGCGCCACCGTCGGGCATTTCGGGTCCGTACGGCGGCAACATGGATTACAACCGGATCGGCGAAGGGGCGACGGTGATTTTGCCGGTGAGCCATGCGGGTGGGTTGTTGTTCATCGGCGACGGGCACGCGCTGCAAGCCGATGGCGAGCCGAGCGGCACCGGCATTGAGACGTCGATGGACGTGACCTTCACGGTGAAGGTGGTGAAGGGCGGAGCGCCGAGCGTACCGCGCGTGGTGACGGCCGATTCGATCATTTCGGTGGGCAGCCAGCCGGAGTTTGCTTCGTCGCTCGATCGCGGTTTGCGGCTCGCCACCTCGGACATGGTGGACTGGCTGGTGAAGGACTACAAGATGGAGACCTGGGCGGCGCACTTACTGGTGGCGTATCAGGGCCGTTATGACGTCGTCACCGTCGCGGGCTCGATGGCGTTGCGGTTGCCGAAGTCAGCATTGCCGAAGTAAGTCAGTTACTCGGCGCGCAAGGTAGAAGCCGGGTTGACCTTCGCGGCACGCCGCGCGGGTAAGTAAGCCGAAGCCAAGCCGATGGTGGCGAGGACGACCCCGGCGAGCAGCCAATTGGCGGGTTCGAGGCGAGCGCCGAGGAACTCACCCAAGGCATAGGCAATGGGGAGTGTGAGCAGCCAACTCGCGGCGACCGCAACCGCGCCCCAGCGGACGGCCGTGCCGGCCAGACTGAGCGGCGAAGCGCCAAGAGCAGCGCGGATGCCGAGTTCCCGAGTCATTTCAACAAAGGTCGCAGCGAGGCTCGAGGCGAGCCCGAAGATCACGATCAAGGCCGCGAGTCCGCCGAAGAGTACCGCCAGCCAGGCGAGTGCGCGGCGGGCGACCAGGGACTGCTCGACGCGATCCGCCAGAGGCTCCGGGCTGACGCGCTGAATTTCAGGATCCACCCGCCAGATGGCTTGTTCGACGGCGGAACGCAAGGACTCGGCGGGAAGCGGCGTGCGCAGGAAGTACTGGAAGCCTTCGAGGGCGATCTGATTCGAGCTGACGATGATCTGCGGCTCGGTGTCGAGCGCCAAGTCACGATTGAGCGTATCGCCGATGAGGCCGATGATCTGGTGAGTTTCGTAGGGCGTCATGGCAAAGCCGTTGTAGAAGCTGACGCGGAGACGATGGCCGAGGGGGTCGGCGCCGAGATAGCGCTCGGCGAAGGCGCGATTGACGAGGGCAACGCGCGGGGCGCCCCAACGGTCGGCAGGCGTGAAGCCGCGGCCACGCTGCAGGGGAATGCCAAGGAGAGGCAGGAGTTCGGGACTCGCGGCGCTGAAGCGAGCCTGGCGCTGTTCGTCGCGAGGAACGTTCTCATCGTCGATCAGGAAGCGGGTGCGGGCGTGGCTGATCGGCAGCGAGATGCCGCCGCCGGCGGCGTTGACGCCGGGAATGCGTGAGAGCTCCGCGATGGCGCGGCGGTGAAAGTCGATCAGGCGCTCGTCGGTGTTGTACTTGGCTTCGGGGACGCCGATGCCGGCGACGACGATCTGCTCGGTGCGGAAGCCACGGTCCGCCGCAAAGAGGGCTTGGACGTTGCGGGCGATCAGGATGCCGGTGTAAGCGAGCGCGCCGGAGAGAGTGAGTTGGGCGATGGCCAGGGCCAGACGAACACGATAGGAGTGGCGACCGGCGCCGGTGCGGGCGCCCAGCGCGGCGGCGCGAACAGTGACCAGCGGAAGCGCGGCGCTCAAGACGGCGGCAGTCAAAGCGACGGCGAGCAGGGCCAGAGCGCTTACCCAGTTCAGATGCGCGGGCTGCCAGAGCTCGAAGCGAGCAAGTTCAGAGCCGAGAAACGGCGTGGTGTGCAGCAACGCGAGGAGGAAGACGGTGCCGAGCGCGCCAGCAAGAGCGGCGGCGAGCCCGAGCACCAGGGCTTGAGCGGCCTGATCTTTCCACAGGCGTACACGCTCTGCGCCCAGGGCGAGTTGGATGGCGGCGTGACGTTGCTGCTTGAGCCATTGCGCGAGCCAGATGCCACCGGCGTTGGCCATGGCGACGAGCAGCAGAACGACGACAGCGGCGAAGAGCCAGTTGAGCAAACGGAGACGGTCGCCGAGCAGGAGGCCGGTGAGGTTGTGGGGAGAGACGATGAGGCCATCGGTGAAGCGGGGCTTGAGCTCTTCGGCGTAGCGGGCGGCGCCCGAGTCCGGAGTGAGACGAGCGATGACGTGGAGCGAACGGGCCTGGCGCATCTCGTTGGGGAGCGGCAGATAGACGTCGGCGGTTGGCCCGCGGTGGGGGAATTCAAATTGGGGCGGGAGAACGCCGGCGACGCGATAGGCGACGGCGTTGATCCAGACAAGGCGGCCGGCGACTTGCGGGTCGCCGCCAAGGAGGCGTTGCCAAGTGCGATAGGTGAGCCAGACCGCTTGCTGATTGCCGTGCTGTTCGTGGCGGCGGCTGAGCGATTCGCCGAGATACGGTTCGGTGCCGAGGACGGCGAAGAACTCGCCGGTGACCTGCTGCGAGAGGACAACTTCGACGTGCCCGTGCGGCTCGGTCTGCAGGCCCCAGGTGCGGGGCAGAAAGCCAGCGACGGTTTCGACAGAGTTGGTGCGGAGGCGCTCAAGATCGTCCCAACTGAGGGCGGAGGGTTGGCCTTGCTTTTGGGCTTCGAGGGCGACCAGACGATCCGGTTCGGGGAATGGCAGGCGGCGCGGGAGGAGTGGCTCGGCGATGGCGAGCCAAGTGCCGGCTACGGCGAGAGCGGAGCCGAGTACGGCTACAAAGGCGGCCGAGGTCGGCCAGTCGCGCAGGCGTTGGCGCGCAGCGAAGGAGAGCAAACGCATTCCTTCCAGCGTAGCGGTAAATCTGATACGATCCGTTCGCGGCCGCCCTGTTATTCGCGGCCCGCAAGGGAGCATGCGCCATGATGCACATACTGTTTCAGTTGCTGGTGGGTTTGGTGGTGGGGGTGGTCGCGAAGCTGTTGATGCCGGGACACGATCCAGGAGGGATCATTGTGACGGCGCTGATTGGGATGGCCGGGGCCTGGGTGGGCGGCTGGCTGGGACAACTGATGGGCTGGTATAAGGCGGGGCATCCCGCCGGCTTCCTGATGTCGGTCGCCGGCGCGATGCTGCTGTTGTTCGGTTTCCGGATGGTGAGCTAGAGACGCGCGCCGCTGGAGGCGGCGAGTTCGCTAAGGCAGTGGGACATCCACCGCTTGGTGAGCTTCTCCTGCACCGTGTTCTGCGAAAGGCGCGTGCGGAGGTTGCTCCAATCGACATGGTCGAGGTTCTGGTCCTGGTTGAAGCAGGAGAACACGACCGTCTCTTCGCCGGTTTCGGGGTTGCGGTGCGTCTGCAGGCACTGGCCGCAGATCTCCTTCATCATGCATTGCATGGGCGAGTTGATGCTGCCCACGGCGTGATGATGCGGCTTGAGATAGGGGGCAAGGACGCCGTGGCGGGCGCGCGCGACGGCGGCCATCATGCCGTCCGAGCCGATGGCGATGACGCGATCGACTTGCGAGAGCGAGAGGTGCGATTCGCCGAGCTTGCCGCTGCCGAAAGCGGCCATGGCTTCGACGATGTTGCCGACGAAGGCCTTGTCCTGGGGACGCGTGGGCGTCATGCCAGGGGCTTCGTCGCAGCACCAAACGATGACGTCGGCGGCGCGTTCGATTTCGTCGACCTTGTAGCGGTCGATGATCTTCTTGTAGCCGGCGAAGTAGATGGTCTTGGAGCCGGCGGCGCGGAGTTGCTGGCCGATGGAGAACAGCACGGCGTTGCCCAAGCCGCCGCCCACCAGGAGGGCGACTTCGTCCTGGCCGGTTTCGGTGGGCATGCCGGTGGGGCCCATCAGGATGACGGGTTCGCCGGGCTTGAGCCAGGCGCAGAGGTCCGAGGAGCCGCCCATCTCGAGGACGATGGTGGAGAGCAGGCCGTGGTCACGGTCGACCGAAGCGCCGGTGAGCGCGAGGCCTTCCATGGCGAGGACCGTATCTTTGACGCGCGTGGCGCCGGTTTCGAAGTTCTGCAGGCGATAGAACTGGCCGGGCTCAAAGGAGCGCGCGGCGAGCGGGGCCTTCACCACGACTTCGACGATGGTGGGCGTCAGCCGGTGCACGGCGTGGACGAAAGCGCGCAGTTCGAAGTTCATCGTCTGGATGAGTTCCTGCGGCGTGGGTCCAACGGGAGCGTGGCTCGCGAGCAGGCGGGAAACGACCGGGTAGCCTTGCTTGGCGCTGGCCATGGCCTTGACGACGTTGCCGTTGTAGGACGGGTGGAGGTCGCCGAAGAAGCTGATGCCGCGGCCATCGGGGCGGATGGACATCAGAACATGGGAGGCGCTGGGCTTGGCGAGGCGTTCCGGCTTGACGGGCCGGCCGTCTTCATCGACGCTCTGGAACCAGCGGCCATCGAGGAAGACGTTGTTCGAGTCTTCGCGGGCGAGCACAGTGTTGGGCTGGGTGCCGGCGGCGACCAGGATGGTGCGCGCGGGCAACTGGACGGGGCGCCCTTCGGCGGCGAGCTTGCCGGTTTCCGGGTCGAAGGGATGGTGCGTCATGTGGAGCACCTTCGCGGCCCCATAGGCGTCGGTTTCGACTTCACGGGGCGTAAGGCACTCGGCGAAGTGGATGCCTTCTTCCAGCGCCTTTGACACCTCCTCGTGGTTGAGGGTGTAGCTGGGCGCGTCGACCATGCGGCGACGATACGCGAGGGTCACGCCGCCCCACGACTGCAGGAGCGAGATGAACTCGGGCTGGCGGCCTTCACGAGCAGCCTTCTCGCGTTCGGCGCGAATGGCGCGGCCGTGGGCGAGGAACTCTTCGGCAATTTCTTTCTCGGCCGGGCTCCAAGCGGGAGCTTCGACGCCATCGCGTTCGAGCGCTTCGTGGCGGAGGAGGAACTTCTCCACCTGAACGACGTAGTAGGCGAGCGATTCGGTGGCCGTGTCGATGGCGGTGAGGCCGCCGCCGATGACGACCACGGGCAGGCGGACCTGCAGATTGGCGACGGAGGTTTCTTTGCCTGCGCCAGTGAGTTGCAGGGCCATGAGGAAGTCCGAGGCCTGACGCACGCCGTTGACGAGGCCGTTCTTCATCGGCACGACGGTGGGACGGCCGGCGCCGGCACACAGCGCAATGTGATCGAAGCCGGAGGCGAACGCGCTATCGACGGTGAGGGTGCCGCCGAAGCGGACGCCGCCGAACATAGCGAACTGCGAGCGGCGTTCGAGCAAAAGGCGAATGACTTTGAGGAAGTTCTTGTTCCAGCGGACGGTGATGCCGTATTCGGCGACGCCACCGAAGCCGGCGTTGACGCGGTCGTGAAGCGAGTCGTAGAGCTCGTTGATGTCGCGGATGGGCCGGAAGGGATGGCGAGCGCCTTCGGCGGTGACGCCGGAGACGTCAGCGGCGAGGGGCTCGATCTTGAGGCCGTCGACGGCGACGACGGTGTGGCCGTCGTTCATGAGGTGGTGCGAGAGAGTGTAGCCAGCGGGACCGAGGCCAACGACGAGGACCTTGCGACCGGAGTCCGGCGCGGGCACGGGGCGGGAGAGGTTGAGCGGATTCCAGCGCGTGAGCAGGCTGTAGATTTCGAAGCCCCAGGGGAGGTCCAAAACATCTTTGAGCGTGCGCGTTTCAATCTGCGGAATGTCGACGGGCTCCTGCTTCTGGTAGATGCAGGCCTTCATGCAGTCATTGCAAATGCGGTGGCCAGTGCCGGCGCAGGTGGGGTTGTCGACCGTGACGATCGCGAGGCCGCCGATGGAGTAGCCGTTCTGCTTGGTGAGGTTGAGCTCGGAGATCTTTTCGTCGAGCGGGCAACCTGCCAGCAGGACATTGAAGGGCGAACTTTTGAAGTTGCCGTCCTTATCCTTGAGGCCGGTGGAGCAGCTGTCTTTGCCCTGGTTGTGGCACTTGATGCAGTAGTTGGCTTGGTCCAGGGCGCCGGCGAGGTTGGCGCCGGGGTCGGTGAGATGGAAGCCTTCGCGATGCCGCCATTCGTGCTTGGGGAAGGCCATGCGTTCGACGCCGTCGATGACGACGGTCTGGACGGGGACGAGATGGTTGGGATCGAGTTTGTGGGGGACTTTGAAGAGGACACCGCCGCAGTGCTTCTCGCGGCCGGCGGGAGTGAGACAAGCCCAGGCGGCATATTTCGCGGCGAGTTCGATCTGCGGCTTATGGTCGTCTTCAGCTTCGAGCCAGCGGGAGACGTAGTGTTCGAAGTTCGCCTCGGTGAGAGGGTCGTTGAAGAGGGCTTCGAGCTCGTCGTGAAGGACGTGGCCGTTGATGGCCATGGCCTTTTCGGGCGTCATGCCGCTGACGGCTTTCTTGGTGATGAACTTGCGTTTAAAAGCGTTGAACGGAGCCAGGGCGTGGTGTTTGGCCTGGAGGTCCTTCACTTGGGCCTCGATGTGGAAGAGCTGACCGATGAAGTCCTCGACGTGAGGGGCCAAGTCGACGAGGAACTCGCCGTTCTTTTTGCGATCGAAGCCGCCGGCAGCGCGGCCTTCCATCAGGGTGTTGAAGAGGGCGACGTCGGCCGCCTTCAGGTGTTCGAGAAAGAGCGAGTCCAACCGGACGAGCGCGTCACGGTTGTAAAGGTCGTGAAAGTGGAAACCAAAGGCCAGTTGAAGGGATTCAGCGCAGGTAGACATTTCTAGTAGTTCGAACGCACGCAGTTCGGGCTTGGAGCACAGGCGTGTATGTATTCAGTGTAAGCGATTCGGGTGGAAGCTTGGCGGTTGGGCGGAGGAGAGGCGAGGGCAAAGACGAGGCGAATGCCGAGCTACAAGGTCGAGTGGGTGAGGTGAATTAACGCTTCAATTCGGAGGAGCAGGCGTAGAGTGGGGCCATGCGTATCCTACTGACCCTGCTGGTCCCCTTGGTGCTGTTGGCCCAAGGGGAGGGCGATCCGAACCGGTGCAAGGACGTTCCGTCGCACCTGTTTCTGAAGTCCGCGTTGACGGCGATCGTGAATCAGGGAACAAACGGTGGTTTGGGTTTTCAGATGTGGGCGACGGTGGTGAACCGCGATGGCGAGGTGTGCGCGGTGGCGTTTAGCGGTAAGGACCGCGGCGCACAGTGGCCGGGCAGCCGCGTAATTTCGGCGCAAAAGGCGAACACGGCGAATGCTTTCAGCGTGCCCGGCTTTGCGCTGTCGTCGGCGAATCTGCACGCGGCGACGCAAAACGGCGGGACGTTGTACGGCCTGGCGACGAGCAATCCGGTTTCGCCGCAGGCGGCCTATGGCGGCGAGGCCCAATACTACGGCCTGGTGAATGATCCGATGGTGGGGCAGAAGGTGGGCGGCATCAATGTGTTCGGGGGCGGGTTGGCGCTTTACCGGTCTGATGGGACGCTGGTGGGCGGGATTGGGGTTTCGGGCGACACGGCGTGCACGGACCATATCATTGCGTGGCGGGTGCGGGACCGGTTGAACTACGACTATGTGCCGGCGGGTCCGGCGGGCGCCGGCAAGGACAACATCATTCACGATTTGAATGGGACGGGGGCAAGCCCGAGCGGGTTTGGTCATCCGGTGTGCGACCCGGGCGCGGCGGGGATCGCGACGAATCTGCCGTCGACGAATCCGGTGGGCGTGGTGACGAACTAGTGAGGCTGGCGGGTTGACGTGATATCGTCAACCCGAAGGAGCCTTCATTGAAGCTGTTGCGCTTTCAGTCCGGCGGGGAGATTCACGCCGGCGTGGTTACCGCCGCGGGCATCGCGCCCGTCACCGAGATCAACGCCAAACATGGCACGAGCGTGCCCAATGACCTGCTCGCCATGATTCAGGCCGGCACGGCGCATCAGTTGAACGCGGAGGGCGTGGCGACGCTGCCGTTTACGGAAGTGACGCCGCTGCTTCCCTACCCCGTGCCGCCGAAGATCTGGTGCATCGGGCTGAACTACAAGACGCACGCGGTCGACATCAACGCCGTGCAGCCGGACGAGCCGGGCAGCTTCATGAAGCCCGCGGCTTGCCTGTTCGAGCCGGGAGGCGAGATTGAGTTGCCGCCGCTCGAGGTGTCGAACGAAGTGGATGCGGAAGGCGAGTTGGCGGTGATCATCGGGCGCGACTGCCGCTATCTCGAAACGGGCGACGTGGAGGGCGTGATCTTCGGCTACACGACGACGCTCGATCTGACGGCGCTCGATGTGTTGCGGAAGAATCCGCGGTATCTGACGCGGGCCAAGAGCTTCGATACGTTCTTCAGCTTCGGGCCGGTGATCGTCACGCGCGACGAGATTCGGGACGTGGACGCGCTGGTGGTGAATACGGAGCATAACGGCAGCGTCTTTTCGAGCGACGTGGTGGCGAACATGCATACGCGGCCTTATGAACTGGTGCGGTTCCACAGCGATTACATGACGCTGCATCCGGGTGACCTGATCTCGACGGGCTGTCCGAAGGGCGCGCGGATTCAGCCGGGCGACCGCGTGGCGGGGCGCATCGACGGCGTGGGAACGATCACCGCCACGGTGGCGCCAAAACGTCGCGAGCGGCGCACATGGTTGGGGTAAAGCGGTAGACTGGTGAGTAGATGAAGCGCTTTATCTTTTGGGATTATCCCCGTGCGAGTTTTCCCTACGACATCATGGTGGCGCTGATTCTGGCATTCATTTTTCTCGCCCCCGCCGAGATCTTCGGCGATCGCCCGAAGGCGAGTTCGGTGGCGAAGCTTTCGAGCGACCTCTACTTTATCGGCCCGCAGGAGATGAAGAACAAGCCCGACGCGGAGCGGCTGCAAGCGGCCACCGAACTGATCCGCAAGCGTTTTCGGGAAAACGTGACGGTGCTGAAAGTAGAGCCGCAGGTGGGCTCGGAATCCGAAGTCGAAGGATTCATCGCGTACACCAAGCGATAAGCTGAGGCGTCTATCCGACTGTGAAGAATCTGCTTTTCATCTCGACGCTGGCCTGGGCAGGCCTGAGTCAAGGGGCTACTCTCGACTCCACTTTGGCTAAAATGAGCGCCAATTCACAAAGCTTTACGGGAATGACGGCGACCTTGAAGCGGACGCAGCACACGGCCATCATCAACGATGACGCCAAAGAAGCCGGCAACATCTCGATGAAGCAGACCAAGGGCAAAGTGGCGGTGCTGATCGACTTCAAGGAGCCGGAACCGCGTTCGTTCTCCTACCGCGACAAGCGCGTGGAGATCTATCTGCCCAAGATCAATACGCTGCAGATCTATGACACCGGCAAGTACGATACGGCGCTGACGCAGGGTCTGCTGATCGGCTTTGGCACGTCGAGCAAGGAACTCTCGGCCAACTACGACATCAAGTGGGTAGGCGATGAGAAGCTGGGCGCGCATCTGGAACTGACCCCGAAGCTGGCGTCGACGCGCGAGCACATCAAGCGGATCGAGATGTGGCTGGATAACGGCGATGGCTATCCGCGGCAGGTGAAGATTCATCAGCCGTCGAATGACTACATGCTGATTCAGTACAGCGAATTGCAGATCAATCCGAACCTGAGCGATGAGCAAGTGCGGGTGAAGGCTCCGAAGAACGCCAAGAAAGAGTACCCTCTCAAGTAGCGGAGTGAAACCGGACCGGCTTAGCTTTATCGACTGGACCCGCGGCTTGGGCGCTACGATCATGCTGCAGGGTCATGCGTTCCACAGCTTTACGCATCCTTCCCTGCGGGAATCGCCCGCCTTCATCTATTCGCAATTCGTGGGCGGTATGCCCCCCGCGATTTTCCTGTTCCTCACCGGCGTGACGCTCGCTTTCCTGATGGATTCGCTGGACCGGAAGGGGTTGTCACCGGGCCAGCGGGTGTTGGGCGCGTTGAAGCGCTCACGCTATCTGTTCTTGTTGGCGTTCGGTTTCCGTATTCAGATGTTCTTGTTCGGCTGGCCGCGCCCGTGGGAGGACATCTTCCGGGTGGACGTGCTGAACTGCATGGGCTTTTCGGTGGCGATGCTGTCGCTGATGGCAGTGTTCTCCACCGCCGAGCGGGCGCGCTTATCGGCCGCGCTCGGCGCGGCGATCGCCGTGGCCTCGCCGCTGGTGGCTCAACTGGATTTTTCGGGCGTGCCGGCGATCGTGCAGCACTATCTGGCGCCGGACGGCGTGTTGTTCGGGTTCTTTCCGTGGGCGGCGTTTCTGGCGTTCGGACTTGCGGTGGGCTCGGCCATCCGGCTGACGGCAGCGGAGAATCTGAATCGGCTGCTGCAGTGGATCGCGATCATCGGCTTTGTGGGGATCTACGTGAGCCAGTACGCGTCGAATCTGCCTTTTTCGTTGTACGCGAAGAGCGACTTCTGGATCGATAGTCCGTGGCTGATTTTCATCAAGACCGGGATTTGCTTCCTGCTGCTGTCGCTGGGCTTCATCTGGACCACCTATATCGCCAAGCCGGGCTGGAGTTGGATCCGGCAACTCGGCACCACTTCCCTGCTCGTCTACTGGGTGCATGTGGAGCTGGTTTATGGGCGTTGGTTCTGGTATTGGAAAGAGAACCTCACGATCGCGCAAGCCAGCTTGATGGCGGTGCTGGTGATCATCTCGATGGTGGCTTTGTCCTATACGCGGACCAACTGGGAACGGCTGAAGCCGAGTTGGGTGCCGGCGTTCGGTAGCCGGCTTTAGCCGACGACGCGTCCCCACCACAACTTGAATAGCCGGCCGATGAGGCCGCAGGCCAGGATCAGGCCGAGCATGAGGCCCCACTCGCCGCCGACGGAAACGATGTTCATCAGCCACCAACGACGTTCGGCGTTGACGAGGAGCGCGCGGCGCGGTTCGTCGGGCTGATACTCGACGTGGACGGTCTTCCCTTCCTTGAGGTCGACGCTGTTGGCATCAACGCGGTCGACGGCGACGACGGGGCCCGGAAAGTTCTTCGGTTGAAACTCGATGCCGACGATGTAGTGCGGCAGCAAGGCGTCGGTACCGGTCGTTTCGCTGGACTCGCCGACGGTTTCGACCAGTCGCAGGGCGACGACTTTTCCTTCGGCTTCGGCGAGGTCGCCGGTGGGGCGCGCGTCGGAGAGGGGCGTGAGCCAATAGACCATCGCGACCAGGAAGCAGATGCCGCTGGCCCACCAGAAGATCCTGGCCCGCCTGGCGCCGAGCCACGCGCACAGGATGGCAGGAAGCATAGTGAGGGCGAACTGCGGGACGGGAGCGGTGCTCTCAAAGAAGGCGTAAAAGAGACTGGCGGTGGTGACGTCCGCCAGGCGGACTTGCGGGTTCAGCGGCCACCCGCGAAAGCTGCTCTCAGCCTGCACGCGCACGGGGACCTGCTCGCCGACGCGGTGGCGGTCATAGATGTAGCCGGGAACGCGAAGACGATCAACGCCAATGAGTCCGGGGTTGTCGCCCCGCTCGATCATCGTGCGCCGCATTTTGGCGAATTGGTTGACGTCCGAGGCGACGCCAATTTCGTAGGTGCGATGCCAGTCGGCGTGGTCGAAGGAGATTTTTTCGTATTTGCCGACGATGGTGGCGGTACGTTGGTCGCCGGCGGTGTCGAGCCAGAGGCTGGCCAGAAGAGCGAAGCCGAAGACGGCGACGATGATCCCCAGGAGCAGGAATCCGAAAATTAACCCGACAATTCGACCGAAGGCTTGGAACATGACTCTCCTCTCTACTAAACACGGAAAACCGGGGGCATAATGGTTCGGTGGAAGCTCACCAGGTAACGCAATTACTAGAACGCTCCCGGCAGGGCGATCAGAACGCCGTGAATCTGCTGGTGCCGCTGGTGTACGACGAACTGCGCCGGCTCGCCCATTCCTACCTGCGGGGACAACAGCAAACGATTCAGGCGACGGCCCTGGTGAACGAGGCCTACATCAAACTGATTGAAGGCCGCGAGCAATCGATCAACAATCGGGCGCATTTCTTTGCCCTCGCCGCGCGGGTGATGCGGCAAATCATCGTGGATTATGCGCGGACCAAAGGCGCGCAAAAACGCGGCGCGGGCGTGGCGAACCTGGAGTTGAAGGAGGAGATTCTTTCGCTCGATCAGGATTCCGAGCAGGTGCTGGCGATCCATGAAGCGCTGGACCGGCTGGCGGCGCACGACGCGCGCAAGGCGCAATTGATCGAGATGCGTTTCTTTGGCGGGATGACGGCCGAGGAGTGCGCCGAGAGCTTGGGCGATCTCACCGCGGCGCAGGTCTATCGCGAGTTGCGGCTGGCGCAGGCCTGGCTGGCCCAGGAGTTGGAGAGCTGAACGCCGAAGTCGAGCGGATTTTCTTTGAGGTGGCGGACCTGCCGCCGGCGGAACGCGAGCGCTACTACACGCAGCATGCAGTGACGGCGGAGGCGCGGACGGCGGTGGAGCGGCTGGTGAAGTTCGACCGCGGCTCAGACAAGGTGATCGGCGAGCCGCTGGCCAATATCGCCGCGAAGATCGAGCGCAATGTGCCGGCGACGGCGGCTTCGCATGCGGGTCCGTACAAGTTGTTGCGCGAGATCGGCCGGGGCGGGATGGGCGCGGTGTACGAGGCCGAACGCGCTGACGGGGCGTATCGGGGGCGGGTGGCGATCAAGTTTGTGTCGCGCGCGGTGCGCAGCGATTTCGTGGTGGACCGCTTTCTGCGCGAGCGGCAGATTTTGGCGGACCTGGATCATGCGAACATCTGCCGGCTGATGGACGCGGGCACCACCGCGGACGGCTCGCCGTATCTGGTGATGCAGTTGATCGAGGGGCAATCGATCGACGAATGGAGCAAGTCGCGCACGGCGCACGAGATCTGCGCGCTGTTCCGCCAAGTGTGCGAGGCGGTGCACCACGCGCACATGAAGAACGTGGTGCATCGAGATCTGAAGCCGGGCAACATCCTGGTGAGCGCCGAAGGGCAGCCAAAGCTGCTGGATTTCGGCATCGCGAAGCTGCTGGACGGGGCGCCGGTGGATCTGCAAAATACGATTCGCGCGATGACGCCCGACTATGCGAGCCCGGAGCAAATCGCGGGGCAACCAGTGACGGCCGCTTCCGATATCTACGGGTTGGGATGCGTGCTGTATCAGTTGCTGACGGGAAAGACGCCGGCGCGTTCGACGACGCAGCCGATCCCGACGGTAGCGTCGAAGGTGAATCAGAAGCTCGATGCGAAGCTGGACGCGATCCTGCAACGCGCGATGCAGCCGGATCCGCGGCAACGCTATGGGTCGGCGCGCGAGTTTGGCGACGAGATCGGCCGGTGGCTGACGGCGCCGCTCCCACCCCCTTTGCCAAGCCGGGCCGTGCCGTTGCTGGCCGGAGCCGCGGTGGTGCTGGGCTTAACGGCCGGTTGGGGATGGTGGCGAGCAATGACTTCGTCGGCACGCCTGGCGACCGTGGAACGCGCGCTGCGTGAAGCAAATCTGGCCGCGCCGGCGTCAGCGT
The DNA here is from genome assembly GCA_965229305.1 of Bryobacteraceae bacterium. Classification (GTDB taxonomy): domain Bacteria; phylum Acidobacteriota; class Terriglobia; order Bryobacterales; family Bryobacteraceae; genus JALHNI01. The sequence continues at coordinate 260,455 of CBDDIZ010000038.1, forward strand.
TGCGCCAGCAGTGGGCGGCGTTCGAAGCGGATCAAGTGGACGATCCGCTGACGGCTTTGAGCATCGCGCGAGGGCTGCGGCGGGCGGGCGATCCGCAGGCGGCGATGGCGGTGGCGGGTAAGATCGTTGGCGAAGATTCGCTGGTGGAGCTCGAGAAGGCAACCCTGGCTAGCGAGCTCGATCTGGACGGTGGGCGTCTGGATGAAGCGGCGGCCAAGGCGCGACGAGCGTTGCAGTTGGCCGGCGAAGTGAGCAGTCGCGAACCGGTAGCAGCGGCGGAAGCGGCGACGCAGGCCGCGATCGCCGAGCAGCAACTCGGGCGGATTGGCGAGGCGCGGGCGGCGATCGAAAAGGCTCTGGTCTGGCTGCAGCAGGATCCGAAGGCGACTCGGGCGCGGGCCGTGGCGCTCGACCGGCAGTCGCAGATTCTGGAGGACGCGGGCGACCTGACGCAGGCGCTGAAGGTGGCGGAGGCGGCGGCGCAGCTCGAGCCGAAGCAGGCGGCCTATCGACGCCGGGTGGGTGAGGTACTGGAAGCGTCGGGTGAGCGGGAACGGGCGCGAAGAATCTACGACGAAGTCTACGCCGAGACGAAAGACGCGCCGCCGTCGGCCGAGGTGTTACTGGGGCGGATGCGCTATGCGGCCGCGTTGCGGTGGCAGGGCCGGAATGCGGAGGCTGACCAAGTGCTGGAGCGGGCGGCCGATGCGGCCAGGTCGCTGGCGACCGGCGGCGACCGGCGGGTACGTCTGGCGCTGGGCCGGATCCTGGCGGCAAAGGGCGACTATGGCCCGGCGGATGCGCGATTCCTGCAGTTACTCGGCGACAGTCCGCATGACGCGGAAGTGCTGCGGGAGTTTGCGGCGAATCGGCTGGCGATGATCCGGACCATGCCAGCGGCGCAAGCGGCGCCCCTGTGCGGCGACGTCCTGACGCGGTTGACCAGCACGCCACATCCGGCCGTGGCCGTGCTGCTGCGGCAGTTACAAATCTCGTGCGGCGAGAAGCGTTAACGCGTGCCGCGCGGCTTCACGATGTGGTGGGTCACGTATTCGGTGTGGATCGGCACCTGAGACTTGAAGCGGCTGCGAATCACAACCTGGTAATAGTCGGGCAAGGCGCCTCCCGCACCGCGCAGGCGAGCGAGCATCTGCCCAAGCAAGGCGGGCGTAGTGAGATACTCGGCCGCGGCCCAGGTGCCTTCGGTCGAGGTGGAAGCGAGCACGAGGACATCGCCCCAGTTGGAAAGCGCTTTGACTCTGGTGATGACGGAGTAATCTTCGGGGATGTCTTCGACGTCTGGCGCGGAGGGCTTCTGATAGCGGGCGAGTTCGCCAGTTTGGGGATGGCGATTCTGCACGGCGCCTTGTTCGACGACGAAGTCCTGCTCCACCGGAAGATCAGGTAGCTGACGGTTGAACTTGGCGGGGCCGAGGAAGATCAGGTTGCTGGCGTGGACGTCCTCCCAGGAGAGCGAAGTGCTGCGCTTGAGGACGAGGTCTTTGGAGGGTCCGAGAGCGAGGGCGAGCCGGAAGGCGGCGGCCGCTTCTCCAAAGGGAGTCCAGCGGTAGGTAGGCGTGGGAGGCGTGGGCGACTTCAACACCCGGCTAAGTTCGGCGAGGGGAATCTCGGTGGCGGCTTCGGGCCAGTTGTTCGCGAGCGGGTTGCGGAAGTACTGCGAATTGAGCCGGACGAAGAGGGGACTGCCAAGCACGACGATGGACGGCTTCTTGGCGTCCGTAAACGGGGCCCAGAACTCATGAAACTCGCCGGGGTGGGCGACCAACGGAACCTGGATCGCGCGGGACTGCCACCAGAGCGCGGCCCCGAGGCCGACGACAGCGATGGCCAGAGCGACGGTCGCCCAGCGCCACGGGTTCGGCGGCGCTTCAGCAGGCGGAGGCTCCGCCACTTCCGGCCGGGCCAGCGCGGTTTCGAGAGCTAACTCGAAGTGGCCCTTGGGAAGCGTGAGGATGTGCGCGGATGCAGGAGCTTCGGTGGCGTAGTAACGTTCGAGCCGCTGGCGGAGCTTGCCAACTTGGACGCGGACTGACGCGTCGGTGCGGGGGTCATAGTCTTCGGGCTTGCCCATCAGGTCGCGGCCGATGGCGTATTCCTTCAGATGACGTCCGGTGCCGGCGAGATAGGCTTCGGCCAGATAGGCGAGCATGCGCCGCAGCGACTCTGAGTTACGAAAAGTCTCGCTCCCCAGCACTCGCTGCAACTCTTCCTGAAAGAGCGCATTTTCGAGGCTCGTACTTGGCACGTCAGTAGTTTATAACGCCCTTAACCTCAGCGGGTAACCGGAAGTTAACCGGTTTCCTGCTGTTGACTACTTCTGTTTAGCGGGGGCAAGCGAGTTTAATAGTCAGCACATGTCTCGACTCTCCTCGTTGATTGCCGTGCTCGCCCTGGCCGCGGGTGCCTTACAGGCGCAAGAAGCCCGAGGGACCCTGGTGGGCCGGGTGTTCGATCCCACGGGGGCTCCGGTGCAAGGGGCTGTGGTGGTGGTGCAGAACAAGGCGATGGGGACGTCGCAGAAACTAGCGACGAATGAAGTGGGCTTCTATCAGGCGTCCTATCTGATTCCCGGCGCGTATCGGGTGGAAGTTGAATTAGCAGGTTTTAAGAAATCGATCCGCGACAATGTCGATGTTCGCGTGAACGATCGCCTTGAGGTGGTGATTACCCTCGAGGTGGGCGGCGCCGAGCAGAGCGTCACGGTCGTTGGGGAGACGCCACTGCTGAATACAGCGTCCGCGTCTCTGGGTACCGTGGTCGACGCTCGGCGCGTCGCTGAACTGCCAGTACCGCATGGCAATCCGATGTTCCTGATCAGCCTGGCGTCGGGAGTGTCGTTTAACCGGGATGCGCGGTTGGACCGTCCGTTTGAACCGACCCATGTGGTGGGCTACTCGATGGACGGGACGCGTGCCAACCGGAGCGACGTGACGCTGGACGGGTCCGTGGCGACGGCGACCGCCAATAACGGCGAAGTGATTGCCTCGTACGTTCCCCCGGCGGACATCATCGCCGAGTTCAAAGTGCAAACGGCGACCTTCGACGCGAGCTTCGGACAAACCGAAGGCGGCGTGACGAACATCTCCATCAAGAGCGGCACGAACGACTTCCACGGGACGGCCTATTACAACAAGCAGGTGCCGAAGTTGTTTGCGAACGACTACTTCGCGAACATGAGCGGCGTGCCGCGCGCAGACTTCACGTATAACCGGTATGGCGGGTCCTTCAGCGGGCCGGTACGGATTCCCAAGCTTTACAACGGCAAGAACCGCACGTTCTTCCTTTACGGCTACGAAGGGATCAAGGAAGATCGGCCGCGCAACAACGGGACGCCCACCGTGCCGACCGCGCGGATGAAAAACGGCGACTTCGCCGAGTTGTTCGCGTTGCCGAACTCAAGCCAGTACCAGATCTACAATCCGTTCTCCGGCCGCGAGGTGGTGACCAATGGCAACCGGCTGATTGAGCGCTCGCCCTTCCCGGGCAATGTGATTCCGGCGAGCCTGATCAGTCCGGTGGCGAAGAACATTCTGAAGTACTTCCCAGACCCTCTGCAGGCGGGCGTGCAGAACAACTATCAGCGACCGGAACTCACCGAGCATGCCGACTATGCCAGCCACACGATTCGTGTGGATCAGCAGATCAGCAACGCCAACCGGATGTTTATCCGCGGCAACTGGTATGACCGCAACAGCACCTACAACGACTACTTCTCCAATCTCGCCACCGGCAACAAGTTCATCTTCGTGTCGCGCGGCGGCGTGATCGACGACGTCCATACGATCAGCCCGACGATGGTGCTGAATACGCGCTATGGCTACAATCGGTTCATCCGCGGCGACGATAACCCCTATAAGTCGCATGGCTTCGACTTGACGACACTCGGGCTGCCGGCGTATCTGAACGGCTTCGTGTCCGAAGATGCGCGCAAGTTCCCGCGCATCGATCTCACCGGCTATCAGGGCACCGCGGGTGGCGGCGAATACCGCCCGAACGATACGCACAACCTCAATGCGACGTTATCGAAGTCGCAAGGCGCGCACTTCCTGAAGATGGGGACGGAGTTCCGGTCTTATCGTGAGACGCGCGTGGAGTTCGGGAACAATACGACGGCACAGTTCACGTTCGATACGGCGTGGACGCGTGGTCCGAACGTGAATTCGCCCGGTGCGCCGTCCGGCTTTGGGCAGTCGGTGGCGGCGTTGTTATTGGGGCTGCCCACCGGGGGCGGCGTATTTGTGCCGGCGAGCTATGCCGAGCAATCGACGTCCTGGGGCTTCTTCCTGCAGGACGACTGGAAGGTAAATCGCAAGCTGACGTTGAATCTGGGCTTGCGTTGGGAGTTTGAGACGGCGCTGGTGGAACGCTATAACCGTTCCATCCGCGACTTCGACCCGAATGCGACTTTCCCCTGGGCGGCCCAAGCGCAAGCAGCGTATGCGGCCAACCCCGTGGCGGAGCGGCCGGCTTCGGCGTTCAATGTGCGTGGTGGTTTGACGTTCCCGGGAGTGAACGGCCAGCCCACTGGGCTCTATGCAACGCCGAAGCTGAACCTGCTGCCGCGGTTTGGGTTTGCTTATCAACTGGACGGGAAGACCGTGTTGCGCGGCGGCTACGGAATTTTCAATGGCTTCCTCGGACAACGGCGCGGCGACGTGCTGCAGACCGGCTTCAGCCGCCAGACCGACTTCCAGGTGACCAACGACGGAAACCTGACGCCGTTTGCCACCCTGGCGAATCCGTTGCCGAGCGGGCAATTGTTCCCGGTGCTGGGTTCCGGGTTGGGCGCCGAAACCGGCATCGATACGTCGTTGACGTTTTTCAACAACTCGCCGAAGACGACTTACATGCAGCGCTGGCAGATGGGCGTCCAACGGACGCTGGGCGGCGGCTTCCTACTGGAAGTGGGCTACGTGGGCAATCGCGGGACGCGTGTGGAGACCACGCGCGACTTGAACGCGCTGCCGAATCAGTTCCTCAACGGCGACTTCACGCGAACGACGGCGATGGTGAATAACAACTCTTACCTGTCGGGCAACCTGACGAATCCGTTCCGCGGGCTGGTGGCGGCGGCGGCGCCGAATCTGAATGCGGCCACCACGCGGTCGCGCTCGGCTTTGTTGCGGCCCGTGCCTCAGTTCGGTTCGTTGAACACGTCGACGAATCAGGGTTACTCGTGGTATCACTCGCTGCAGGTGCAGATGGAGCGGCGTTTCTCCAAGGGCTTCACCTTGCAGGGCAACTATACGTTTTCGAAGTTCATGGAAGCGTCGGCTTACATGAACGCGGGGGATCCGATGCCGGTAGAGGTGATTTCGGATTTCGACGTGCCCCATCGTCTGGTGGCAAGCGGCATCTGGGAACTGCCCTTCGGCCGCGGCCGGACGTTTGCCTCCGGTGCGAACCGGTGGGTGAACGGCATCATTGGCGGCTGGCAGGTGTCGGCCATTTATACGTTCCAGTCCGGCGCGCCGATCAACTTCGGCAATATCGGTTTTGTCGGCGACATCAATAATGTGAAATCGGCGAACCCGACTCGCGAGAAGTGGTTCAACACGAACGGCGGATTCCTGCAGGATCAGTTACAGAGCAATCTGCGCTACTTCCCGCTGCGTTTCAGCTTTTTGCGGAACGACGGCGTGAATAACTGGGACTCGTCGCTGATCAAGAATACGCGGGTGAAGGAACGTTGGAACTTCCAATTCAAGGCCGAGTTCCTGAATACGATGAACCGGACCCAGTTGCCCGCGCCGAACACCGATCCGCGCAACGCCCAGTTCGGCGAGATTCGGGCGGTGAATCAGGCGAACTATCCGCGGCGCGTACAGTTAACAGCGAAGTTCCTGTTCTAAATTGCCCGGAACCTGCCAAACTGAAGCGAGGAGATTGCCTATGAGAACCCTGCTTCTATTGAGTACGTTGGCGCTGAGCGCGTTTGCCCAACCGGCGAGTCCGCCGGCGGAAACGGCGGTCGCCGTCAATGGGAAGAACATCCGGATCAACTATTCGTCGCCCTCCATGCGCGGGCGGCAGATCTTCGGTGGCTTGGTGCCTTACGACAAGGTGTGGCGCGCCGGGGCCAATGCAGCGACGACGCTGACGACGGACGCGGCTCTGATGATTGGGGATTTGGCCGTTCCGGCGGGCAAGTACACCCTGTACATTCTGCCGACGGCGGAATCCTGGACGTTGATCGTGAATAAGCAGACGGGCCAGTGGGGCACCGAATATAGCCAGGGTCAGGATCTGGGCCGCGTGAAGATGAAGTTGAGTGCCGTGGGATCGCCGGTGGAACGCTGGCAGATGCTGTTGACCCCGCCCAGCGGCAATAAGACAAATCTTCAGCTCACTTGGGAGAAGACTCAAGCCACCATCCCGATCACCGTTAAGTAGACAAGTTTTCGCTCCGCTCGAGGGTCCTGGCTACCGCCAGGGCCCCTTTTTCGTTTAACGCTGCAGATGCAGGTTGACGAATTGGTCGAGCTCCGCGCTCAGAGCGTTGCGCTGCGATTGGGCGGTGAGAGCGACGAGGCAGACTGACGCGGATAGCGGCACCATCACACTGCGGTCACCGATTTCCAATTCGCGATCCAGCTTATAGGCGCCTACGCGGCGCATCTCGAGAACAACGGCATCGAGCGGGTCCTCGCGTTGCACGATGGCCAGGAAAGCCGGGCCGCTCCAACGATAGAGCGCGTCGCCGGGACGCAGGTTCAAGGTGAGATGGTGCAGAAACGTGCGTAGCAGATCGTCGCCGACGGCGTGCCCGTAACGCGCATTGATCTGCTGAATGCGATGCACGACAAACAACGCCAAGTGCGTGCCGCTGGCCCCGAGTTGCAGCCGGTCGGCGATGACATCCTCCGCCGCCTGACGGCTCGCGAGGCCAGTGACGGGATCGGCGGGCGACTCGCTGCGCGGCGGCAGACTGCGCACCAGCATCGCCCGCGTCTCCTTCTGACGCTGATTCTCGATCCGAAGCGTGGCGATGCAGTCTTCGAGTTGCTGGCGGGCGGCGCGCAGGTCTTCCACGCGGCTCAAGGAGACAAGCGACGCTTCCAAGGCCGTCAGGCAAGCAGTGGCTTCTGAGTGGCGCTGGCTAAAGTCACGGAGGGCGCGGGTGGATGTCGCCGCGATCGTCTGAAGCTCGGCGGTACGATTGGCCCAGTAGGCGTTGGTTTCGGTTTCGTAGAGGCGAAGTGCCTGACGGGCGGCGCCGGCGACCATGAGCAGTTCGGCGTCGTCATCGGTGCCGACAAAGCGGCGGTTCAAGTCGCCCAGTTGGCTCTGAAAGCGTTCGCGGTCGGCCGACGAACCGAGCACGGCGTGGTCGCGAATCGCCTTCAGCAAAGCCTCGGCGAGCTGGTAGTCGCCGCGCCCTTGGCGAGGGGGCACCAGGCTATCGCGCAGCGTGCGAAGGGAGACCATCAAAAGCCTTATCGGCCACGCGCCACAGACTTGTAACTTGTTGTATGCTGACCAAACCAGCCACGTGCGCTGCTTTGAGTTCAGTGCATGAAAACATCTGTGATTCGGCACCGCGTTGCCGATTTTCTTAAGTCCCACGCGCCATTTGATGCCCTTGGTAACGACGATCTGCTGGCTTTGGCCGGCAGCGGACGGGTGAAGTTTCACGAGTCCGAAGAGTTTATTTTCGATGAGGGCGACACGGTAGGCCCCATGGTGTGGGTGATTCAGCAAGGCCGCGTGGAGATGCTGCAGGACGGGGCGTTGCGCGACGTGTTGGGGGCGGGCGACCTGCTGGGGCTCGAGCGGTTCGCGGGTGAGAGCCGCTATCGCAACTCGGCACGGACGACGACCGACGTCATTCTGTATGCAGTGGACGCGGCGTTGTTCGAGGACTGCCTGGGGCGCTACCCGGACGTGCAACGTTATCTGGCTGCACACTTCTCTCCGACCGATACGGCCGGTTTTGGGCGAACGTCCTGGCTGGATGCGGCACCGCCGACGGTCGCGTTTCTGCAGGCGCGCGGGCGCGAGCCAGGCGTGGCGCCGGCGCTGGCGGGTCCGCTGACGACGCGGCGAGCGGTGCGGGCGATGGTGGAAAGCGGGACGGATCGGTTGGCGGTGGAGGGTGCGTTGCTGACGGCCGAAGATCTGGCGATGTTCTGTCATCGCAACCCGGTGCGGCTGATTGACGAAATCCGCCATGCGAGGTCGGCGGCGGAAATGAAGCCCTGGCTGGAGCTAGCGAGTGAAATGGTGCTGGATGGGATGGCTCATGCAGCGGACGTGGACGACTGTTCGCAGATTGGCGCCGAGGCGGTGGCGGCCTTCGCGGAGGCGACGATTCATCTGGCAGACCGAACGGTGCGGCAAGCCGGCCTCACTCCGCCCCCCCTTGAGGCCTGCTGGATGACGTTCGGGGCGACCGCACGGCGCGAGCTGGTGCGGCCGGTGTGGCCGAATATGGCCGCCGTGTATGACGACTCGCAGGAGGTCTGTCCGCCCGAAGCAGCCATCTACTTTGCGGCCTTAAACGGCGAGACGGCAAGCTGGATGAACGCGTTTCACTTTGAGCAGCGGCCAGCCACGTGGCCCGAAGGCGTGCATCCCTGCATGCCGCTCTCGGCGTGGAAGCGTTTCTTCACCGAGACGATCACCGAGCCGCTGCAGCACGACTTATACGCGCGCCGCGAGTTTTTTGACCTGAGTCGCTTCTCCGGCGGAGCCGGCATCCTGACCAAGCTACGCGAACACATACGGCGCGAACTGGACCGGACGGGGATGCTGATCCCCCTGCTGGCCAACGACACGATGAACCAGCTACCGCCGCTCACATTCTTTGGCGGTTTGGTGGTGGAGCTCGATGGGGGCGAGCGGCCGGCGTTTAACGTGGAAACCACCGCTTTGCAGCCCATCGCCGATGCGGCGCGCGTGTTTGCGCTGGCCGCCCGGCGGTTGGACGTTACGCAGACGCTGGACCGCTTGAGCGCGGCGGCCGAGGATCATCCGGCGCAGGCGGAGGTGTTCACCGATGCGATGGAGGCCTTCCGGGTGGCGCTCTATCATCACGCGCTAGCCGGAGGTCCGGGCGTTGATGCGACGCAACTGGGCCGGTACGACTCGCGCTTGCTCAAGTCAGCCTTTACATCGATCCAACGGTTACTCGAGTTCACGAACGAGACGTTCGTGCCGCACGCATGACGGAGTATCTGGACAGCTTCACACAGACTTGGGCGCCGGAGGCAGCCGCCGACCAGGTTCGCTTTGTGGTGCTGGATAGCGAAACCACGGGGCTCGATCCTCGACGTGACAAGCTGATCTCCATTGGGGCGGTGGCGGTGCGGGCGGGCGAGATCCGGCTGGACGATTCGTTCGAATGCTTGCTGCGCGTGGCCTACAACAATGCATCGGTGACGGTGCACGGCATTACGCGTGATGAAGCGCGGGACGGTTTCGAGGAGCGCGAGGCGCTGGAGCTATTCCTGCCGTATCTCCGCGACGGCGTGATCGTGGGTCATCACATCGGCCATGACATCGAAGCACTCAGTTGCGCGACCGAGCGTTACTGGGGTTACCGCCTGCGAAACCTGTCGCTCGACACGATGGACTTGACCTTGCATCTGAACGACGACGGCGCGTTCGCCGGACGGGAGATGGCGCAGGGCTTTTCGCTCGACGGGCTCTGCGACATGTTCGGCATCCTACCGCATGACCGGCATACGGCGGGTGGCGATGCGCTGATTACGGCTCATGTATTTCTGCGGCTGCTGAAAGCGGCCAAGCGCGTGGGCCGGACAAATCTCGGGAGCTTGTGCGTGCCCTACGTGCCCTCAGAATGACGTGGCAAGAGCGCCTGCAGGATGATCGCGCTGACGATGACCACCACGCAGCCGATGACGTTCCACCAGAGGAAGGCGACACTGGTGTAGCGGGCGGCGGCGAAAATCGCGAGTTCGCCGCAGATCACTCCCCAGAAGGCGGGCGTCGCCGTAACATGCTTCACGAAGAAGGCGAGGACAAAGACGCCGAGTAAGCCTCCGTAGAAGAGCGAGCCGAGTAAGTTGACGGCTTCGATCAGCGACAGGTTAAACGTCTTGCCTAAGTTGGCCGTGCCGACCGCATAGGCGCCCCAGAAGAGAGTGAGGAGCCGGGAGGCCCACATCAGGTTGCTGTCCGTCGCCTGGGGACGGAAGAAGCGCTGATAAAGGTCAATGACGCTGACGGTGGCGAGCGAGTTGATCTCGCCGGCAATCACCGACATAGCCGCGCCAAAGATAACCGCCATCACCAACCCAACGACGCCGGCAGGCAAGTAGCGCGTGACGAAGGACAAAAAAATGTAGTTGGTATCGGTGGCCTTGGCGGCGGTCATGGCCTCCTTGCGGACGGCTTCGGCGGCAGCATGAGCTTCGCGATAACGGGCGACGGTTTCGGGCGTCTCATTCCGCAGCATCGCCTGCGTGGCCTGCCGGCGAGCTTCCCACTTCTGCTGGTATTCGCTTTCGAGGCGATTGAAGCCGGGCGTATTCCGCAGGGCCGCTAGTTTCTCGCCATGAAATAGAACCGGCGGAGCGACGAAGTGGTAGAAGGCGAAAACCATGATCCCGGTCAGCAGGATGAAGAACTGCATCGGGATTTTGGCGACGGCGTTGAAGAGCAGACTGAGGCGGCTCTGCGTGATCGACTTACCGGTGAGATAGCGCTGGACCTGGCTTTGGTCGCAACCGAAATAAGCGAGAGCGAGAAACATGCCGCCAATCAAGCCGCTGAGTAAGTTATAACGATCGTTCAGGTCGAAGTTGAAGGTGACCGGGTTGACCTTGCCGGCGGCGCCGGCAACGCGCAGGGCTTCAGTGAAGCCGACGTCCGGGGGCATCAGATGGATCGCCGTGCCGAAGGCGATGATCATGCCGCAGGTCATCACGAGCATCTGCTGGAAGTCCGTCCAGGTGACCGCTTTGATGCCGCCGAGGACCGTGTAAAGGATGGCGACGCAGCCCATCAGGAGAATCGTCCATTGCTCGCTCCAGCCGAGGATCACGGTGAGAACGACCGAGGGAGCATACAGCGCCATGCCCACGCCCAGCCCGCGTTGGATGAGAAAGACAATACTGACCAGGGCGCGGACGCGAGCGTCGAAACGCTTCTCCAGATACTCGTAAGCCGTATAGACGTTGGCGCGATGGAAGAGCGGCACGGCCGTCATGGAGATGACGATCATCGCCACGGGCAAGCCAAAGTAATACTGCACGAAGCGCATGCCGTCGGCGTAGGCCTGGCCGGTGGTCGAGATAAAGGTGATCGCGCTGGCCTGCGTGGCCATGATCGAAAGCGCCATGGCGTACCAAGGCATGGTGCGTCCGGCGAGAAGATACTGCGCTGTGGTCTGCTTCCCGCGGGCCCGGTAAAGGCCATAGCTGATGATCGCCGTAAGCGTGGAGAACAGGACGACCCAATCGAGAGGTCTCACGGCGTGAAGCTCCGTTTGAAGACCCAGAACAGCACGATGACGGCAATCAAATAGACGAGAACAGCTCGATAGACGTTGGCCCAGGAGCCGAGGAACGGGGGCGGCTCATCCTGAGGGAGCAAGTTACTTGGCTCCCGCGGGACGCGCGCTAAGAAAGTTCGCAAAGATGCGGTAAGCACCGGGCACGCCGGCGGGCAACTGGCGGAACCAGGCCATGGGGCTGTAGATGTAAGTGCCGCGGCCGTAAGTGGCGACCAAGGTGGCTCCCTTCGACAATTTCTCACCGGGATCGTGGCTGGCGAAAAGGCTCTCGTACTGTGCATCCCACTCGGAGGGGAAGTAGAGCCCGCGCTCTTGCACCCAGCCTAGGAAGTCGGCCTCGGTGATTTTGTTGGGGACCTGGAGGAGCGGGCTTTGCGGGTTAGGAAACTCGATTGGTGCTTCTTCAACGGTGACGCGATCACCGCCCACGGTGAGCGGATAGGGACCGACGTGGGCGAGATCGCCGCGCGGCGGTCCGCCGAAGCCGCCACGTTCGGCGACGTTGTACTGCACGATGACGGTGCCGCCTTGCTTGACGTACTCCATGAGCCGGTTGTGATTGGCGCGCAGATCGGCGCGATTGTTGTAGGCCCGGATCCCGACGACGACGGCATCGTACTGGGCGAGATTGCCGCTGGCAAGTTGAGCTTCGTCGAGCAGGGTGACTTCGGCACCTAACTGACGGATGGCCGCGGGAACTTCGTCGCCGGCGCCCATGATGTAGCCGACGCGCTTGGCCGTGGACTTGAGGTTTGCGCGCACCAGCACGGCCGAGGACGGCGGGAAGAGGCTTTGCGGCGGGAAGTGTGGATAGCGGATCGTCTCCATTTCGGTGCTGGCATCGCGGCCGTCGATGGTGGCAACGGCCTTGAGCAGGAGCTTCGACTCCGCCGCCGGCGGCTTCACGGTGAAGGAAACAGCAGTCTGTTCGCCGCGGGCGCTGAGATGAAAGTCGGCCTTATCGGGCGTGGCAATGTAGCCGCGCGGTAAGTCGAGACGGAGTTGGCCATCGGCCTTCGGCGTATTCGAACGGACCTCCACGGTCACGGTGCGGGCCCCGGCATCGGGGAACAGGACCACCGGATCGGTGACGCGCACCGCCACCGGCGGCACGACGATCAGATTGCGGGTGAGTTCTCCATCGGCACGGTCCACAAACTTGTACTGGATGGGGCGCTCGACGGTAAAGTCCGTGCCGTTGATGTTGAAGGTGAAGCGCGCGCGCAGGAGCGGATCATTCTCCGGGTTACCGATCTTCGCCGGATCAGGCACGGTATAGAGGCCGCCGCCCATGGTCTTGGGCTGTTCGAGCCAATAGGGCTGACTGAGCGGAATATTCGAGGCGAGCGTCCACTCGCCGCCGTGAGAAAGCACCTGGTTGTACGGCAGCTTGCCGCCGCCAAACTTGGGCAAGTTCAGACCATCATGATCGAAGGTGACGGACTTCCATTGCACGTCGAGCTTAGTGCGGACGATGGCGTTGGTGGTCACCTTCAGCGTGGAGCCGGGCGTGGCCTGTTCACGGTCGGCCAGCAGGTCGACGTAGAGGCCGGCGCACAGGGCCACCGCTTCGTCGAGTTCGACGAGCTTGCGCTGAGCCCAGGGATCCGGATTGCTGACCATCAGCTTGCGCGCTTCGAGCAACAGCGGAACAGTGGCGGCGGGGTTCTCGGGCTTGAAGGTGCTGGCGGCTCGGGCGAGCAGATCGCCGATGGGCTGGCCATTGGGGACACGGTTCCAGGTGGTGTCGATGCCGTCGAACAGATCCTGCTTGGCGGGGACACCGCCGATGGTGATCAGGAAGTTTTTGCTGGAGCCTTTGCGCTCGGCGGACCCCATGGCCTGGCTCTTATGCTGGCTGCGGCTGGCGCCGGCAATCTCATTGAAGGAGAAGCCGAGGACAGGGTCGTATTCGCCGGTGTCGATTTCCACTTTGTTGGGGAGCTTGGCGTTCTCCGCTTCGTCCTGCGGACGGAAGGAGAACGTGTTGAACATGAGGCGCTTGGCTTTCCAGGCGGGGGCGAGCTTGAGTTGACCGGGGAAACGGGCAGGATCGGCCGCGGCGGTGAAGCCGTCTTTGCCAAGCAGGGCCGAAGCCTGATGCTGGCCATGGCCGTCGCGGGGAGTGCCGGAGAAGCGCGTGATGATCACGTCGGGGCGGAAACGGCGGATGGTCCAGACGGTGTCGGAGAGGATTTCGTCGCGGCCCCACTTGGTGAGAGCTTCGTCGGCGGTCTTCGAAAAGCCGAAGTCCACGGCACGGGAAAAGAACTGTTCGGCGCCATCGATCTTGCGGGCGGCCAACAACTCCTGCGTCCGGATGAGGCCGATCTGGTCGCCTTGCTCAGAGCCGATCAGATTCTGGCCGCCTTCGCCGCGCGTGAGGGACAGATAAGCGGTGCGATACTTTTTGCCCCGGGCGAGATAGGCGAGCAACGCCGTGTTCTCGTCGTCCGGATGAGCGGCGACCATCAGCACACTGCCCAGGACATTCAAGCGGTCGAGAGCGAGCTTGATTTCGGCCGTACCGTGAAGGCTGCGCTGCGCCCCGACGGGGACCAGCAGGAGCAACGCGATCAAACTCAAACGAAGCATGTTCACAGTGTAAAGGACTCAGCGAACCAGCACATGTTCGGCAGTCTGCTCGCCGGTATGGACGTGCAGGCGACGGCCGACCGGATGAATCCAAATGCCGTCGCCCGGCGGAGCGGGGATCTGCGCCGGTGAATCAACCACGATGAAGCCCTTCGATTGTTCGGCCACGGTGATGAAGCGGCCTAAGTGGATGTGCGTGTGGCACTGGGTGCGCACCTTTTCGCCGTTGTAGGCCACACCCCACTGGTCGCCAAACATTTCCTTGGCCTTGTGAATGGCGAGGGTCCACAGCTCGAGCCGGGCGGCAGGAGACATCTCATGTAAGTGATGGGCGGCGGCGCCGTGCGCTCTCGGCAAGGCGAGCCAGCGATTCGGCTTGCGCGGACTGTTGTCCTTGAGAATAAAGACACGGACGTCCGCGGGCTGCTTCTCCGCCACGCCGCAAAGGCTGCATTGACGTTCCGCCATGGTGGCGGGCACCGACGGATCACAGGGACAATCCACCATCCAGTAGGCCAGCAACAAGACAGGAAGCATGAATCCGACAGTATAGCGAAGGGCCATCGGTATACTGATGGTTTGCCCCCTCGCGTCCGTTCCGTCATCACTGCGTTGTTGGCCTTACCGGTCATTTATGCGCTCTATTTCCATGCGCTCAATGGCGTGGGAATGATTGAGCCGGATGAGCCCCGGTATCAGTCGATTGGACGGGAGATGGCGACTTCGGGCGATTGGATCACGCCGCGGCTTTGGGGCGTGGAATGGTTCGAGAAGCCGGCCTTGCTGTATTGGCTGATCGCGCTGGGAACCAAGGCGGGCTTCCCAATGGAGTTAGCCGGGCGGTTGCCGGTGGCACTGGTGAGCCTGGGCTTTGCCGTGTTCTTCTACTGGCGATCACGCCGTTTGTTCGGCGAGATGGTGGCGCGTTACGCGACCGCCGTGCTCGCGACTTCCGCGGGCTGGATCGCCTATTCGCACTTTGCGGTGACGGACCTGCCGCTTTCGGTGTGCTTTGGCGCGGCGATGCTGCTGTTTCTGGAGTGGCTCAAGGGCGGGTCGCAACGGCTGTTGTGCGCGGCCGGCGTCTGCTGGGGCCTGGCGATTCTCGCCAAAGGACTGGTGCCCATCGCGCTCGCGCTACCCGTGGTTTGGTTTGCGCGGCACCGTTGGCCGGAACTCTGGAAACCAGCGTTGGCAGCCGCCGTGGTGGCCTTGCCCTGGTATGTAGCCTGTTACGCGGCGAATGGCTGGGTGTTTCTGGACGTGTTCATTGTGCGGCAGCATTTCGGACGTTTCGCCAATGAGGGATTGAAGCACGGGCAGCCGTTCTGGTTTTATGTGCCGGTTCTTTTCGGACTGTTGTTCCCCTGGTCGCCGGCGCTGTTCTCCGCGATGCGGAAAGATTCCGTGAAGGACGTCTCGCGACAGTACCTGGTGGCGTGGCTGCTGTGGACGCTGGTCTTCTTCTCGCTGTTCCTCAACAAGCTGCCAGGCTACATTCTGCCGTTACTGCCGGCGGCGGCTTTGCTGATCGCGCTGGCGCTGGACGAAGTGAACCGCGCTTACTTTGCGTTGATCGCGGGAGCGGCGTTGCTGGGTCTGCTGCCACTGCTGCCGGACGCGCTGCCTGTGGCGCTGGCGGACGGGTTCACGCACATTCCCTTCGCGCAGCTGCCCTGGCGCTATGTCCTGGTGGGCGTAGCCGGTGCGGTCTTCGTGTTTCGACATGAGTATTCTACGTCGCGAATGGCGGCGGTGCTGTTGCTCGCGGTGGGCATGGTAGCCGGTGTGGCGTATCTGAAGCGCGAGGCGTTTCCGAAGCTCGAGGAGCAGATTTCGGCGCGCCGGCTGTGGCGCGGGATCGCGCCGCGACGGTCCGAAATTTGCATGGGCAACATGGAACGTCGCTGGCGCTATGGGCTCAATTACTACGCGGTGAAGCCGCTGCCGGACTGCCTGGTCGCCGATAAGCCGGTGATCCTGGAGCAGCGCGGCGGCGATCGTCCGTTACCCTGGATCAAGGTGCCATGAACGCTGTCGAGCAGTTTCTCGCCTTGATGACCGCCGCGATGGTGATTGCGGCCGTCGCCAAGCGATTTGACCTTCCCTACCCTCTCGCCCTGGTGATCGGCGGCCTCGGACTGAGCCTGATTCCGGAGTTGCCCGCCGTCCATCTCGACCCGGAGATTGTCTTCTTCCTCTTTCTGCCGCCGGTGCTGAGCGAGGCCGCCTACTTCACTTCTTGGCGCGATTTTTGGCGCTTCCGCCGGCCGATCCTCATGCTCGCCTTCGGTCTGGTGACCGTGACCACGTTGGTGGTGGCGGCGGTCTGCGCGTGGCTGATTCCGGGGATGAGCTGGGTGGCAGGTTTGACGCTGGGGGCGATCGTTTCGCCGCCGGACGCCGCCGCGGCGACGTCCGTGATGCGTGGTCTGCGGCTGCCGCGCAGGATCGTGCAGATTCTCGAAGGCGAGAGCCTGGTGAACGACGCTTCGGCACTGGTGCTTTATCGCTTCTCGGTGGCCGCCATTGTGACGGGCGCCTTTTCGGCCACCGAAGCGTCGATGACACTCGCCTGGGTGAGCATCGGGGGCATCGCGATCGGGTCGCTGGTGGGGTGGCTTTACGTGAAGCTCTTCCCCTATATTCGCGATCCCGAGGTGGAGATCCTGTCGACGCTCGCGGCCAGCTACGCCTGTTATTTCGCGGCGGAGGAGGTGCACGCCTCCGGGGTGCTTTCGACGGTGGCGGGCGGCATGATGCTCGGCTGGTACGCCCCCACGCTGTTCAGTTCGTCCATGCGGATGCGCGCCGTCGCCGTGTGGCAGAGCGTCATCTTTGTGGTGAATGCGCTGATCTTCATCCTGATCGGCTTGCAGTTGCCGACGGTGATGGCGGAGTTAGGCGGCTATCCGCCGCTCATGCTGGCGTGGTGGGCGGCTCTGGTGTGCGTGGCGGTAATCGGCATGAGGCTGGCGTGGGTCTTTACCGGCGCCTTTGTGCAGAAGTTTGTTTGGAAGTGCCCGGCCGGCGACAACGCGCCGGAAAGCAAAGGTCTGCTGGTGATCGGCTGGACCGGCTTGCGCGGCGTGGTGAGCCTCGCCGCGGCGCTCGCCCTGCCGCTCGAAACCGAGCATGGCCTGCCGTTCCCTTATCGCAGCCTGATTCTGTTTCTCACCTTTGTGGTGATTCTGGTGACGCTGCTGGTGCAAGGCTTCACGCTGCGTCCGCTGATCCGCTGGCTGGGGCTCGAGGCCGATCGCTCAAGCGAGGAAGAGACCTTGATGGCGCGCATGCACGCCGTGGAACGGGTGATCGACCGCATCGGGCTGTTCGAAGAAGAGGGGCAGATTCCGCAGCCGGCCATCCAGCGCGTGCGGTCCTTCTTCGAGGACCGGCTCACCGGCCTTCGTGAGCAACTGAACCTCGAAACCGGTAACGACGATCCGGAGAATCCGGCCGAGTTCGTGTCTTTAGCGGAGCAGCGTTTGTGGTGGGAATTGGCCAAGGTAGAGCGTGAAGCCGTCCTCGAACTTCGCCGCTCGCAGCGGATCGGCGATGAAGCAATGCGCGAAATCGAACGCGAGATCGACTTACTCGAAGCCCGGCTCGTGCCCCACACCACTTAGCCTCCATAATGGCTGAATGCGCCTGACGCCATTGCTCTTCGCGGCCCTGCCGTTGTTCGCCCAAACGCCGCGCGATGCCCGAATTGCCGAAGCCGTCACGCGGCTGCATCCGAAGCTGGTGGAGTGCCGGCGGGAGTTCCACATGAACCCCGAGCTTTCGAACCGCGAGACGCGGACGGGGCGCGAGATTGCGGCGCGGCTGCGAGCCCTGAAGCTGGACGAGGTGCGGTATCCGGTGGCGGGCAACGGCGTGGTGGGCGTGCTGAAGGGCGCCAAACCGGGTCCGGTGGTGGCGTGGCGGGCCGACATCGACGCCCTGCCGATCAACGAGACGCTGGACGTGCCCTACAAGTCCAGGAACGCCGGGGTGAAGCATGCGTGCGGGCATGACGCGCACATCACGGTGGGCTTAGGGTTGGCCGAGGTGCTCGCCGGGATGAGGACGGAAATTGCCGGGACCATTGTCTTTCTGTTCCAGCCGGCCGAGGAGGGTCCGCCGGAAAACGAGCCGGGCGGCGCGCCGCTCATGCTGAAGGAGGGCGCTTTGGCGAATCCGAAGCCGCAGGCGATCTTTGCCTATCACGTGCTCGGCGACTTCGACGCCGGGACGGTAGCTTACACGAACGGCGCGTTCATGGCGTCCGCCGATACCTTCGAGATCAAGTTCAAGGGCAAGAAGGCGCACGGTTCCACGCCACACAACGGGACCGACGCGGTGGTGACCGCGGCCCAATGCATCGTCTCGCTGCAGACGATTCACGCGCGCCGGATCGACACGTCGCAGCCGACCGTGTTGACGATCGGGACGATCCATGGGGGAGACCGGCACAATGTTATCGCCGACGAGGTGAAGGTGACCGGCACGCTCCGGACTTATAACGAGGGCGTGCGGGAGACGATCCGGACGATGATGCGGCAGACCCTGGGCGGCTGCACGTCGGCGTTCGGGGCGGATTATGAGTTGGCGTGGTCCACCAATACCTATCCACCGACGATTAACCACGCCCAATCGGTTGCTTTCGCCCGGCCGATTCTCGAGCGCGTGCTGGGCAAGGACAAGGTCGTCGAAACGAAGCCATTCATGGGCGCTGAGGATTTTTCCTACTATCTGAAGGAGATTCCAGGGGCGATGTTTTGGCTGGGTGTGCGGAATGCGAAGAAGGGTCTGACCAGCGGCATTCACACCGCGGAATTCGACATCGACGAGGACGCGCTCGACGTGGGGGTAAAGACCGGCGCGGCGATCCTGCTCGAATCCCTCGAGAAGAGGTAGCCCCTTCCCCGAAAGCGTGGAAAAAACAACCGCCGCGTGGATCTTTTGCGGGGATTGGCGAGCAAATGGGGCGCCGAAGGGCTACTCTTTCAAATGGAGTTTTCATGAACTACTTCAGTCGTGTAGTGGCCGGATGGTTGTTGACTGCGTTGGTGACCGTGGCGCAAACGGTTCCCGACCGTTTCATTGTGGAACTGAGCGAAGAGCCCCTGGGGGCCGCCGTCCGCACGAAGGGTAAGAGCGCCTTAGCCGAACGGCATCAGGCAATTCTGAGCGAACAAGCCCGCGCGCGGGCCGCCGTGCAGGCCAATCGCGGCCGGGTGCTCACGACGGTGGACAGTCTCATGAACGCGTTGATCGTGAAGCTGCCGTCGGAGGATTCGGCAGCTCTCGCGACCGTGCCCGGCGTGAAGCGCATCTATCCGGTGCGCAAAGTGAAGAAAGCGTTGAATCGGGCGTTGGCCCTGCATTCGGTGCCGCAGGCCTGGACGATGGTGGGCGGCGAAGACAAAGCCGGCGCCGGGGTGAAGATCGCGATTCTCGATACCGGCATCACGCCGACGCATCCAGGCTTCCAGGACGCGTCGCTGAAGTTGCCTGCGGGTTTTCCGGCCGCCTCCTCGCCCAAAAACCTGACGCTCACCAACAACAAGATCATCGTCGCGCGCAGCTACGAGGACATTTACGAGTTGGACGAGCCGGACGATGCCACCGATCGCGATGGCCACGGCACGGCGGTCGCGATGTGCGCGGCCGGGGTGCGCAACACGGGGCCGCTGGCGACGATCACCGGTGTGGCGCCCAAAGCCTGGATTGGCGGCTACAAGATTGTGCCGCTGAACACGGGCGAAGCGGCGGAAGACGTGATTCTGAAGGCGATGGACGATGCGCTAGCCGACGGCATGGACATCATCAACCTGAGCTTCGGTTCGCCGTTCGCTTTCGGCACGGGACCGGACTTGTTGCCCGGCGTGGCCTTTGAACGACTGAAATCGTTTGGGGTGATGGTGTTCGTGGCGGCGGGCAACGATGGCCCGGGGGCGAACACGATGGGCGACTTCGCCAGCCAGCCGTCGGTGATCGCCGTCGGTTCGACGCGCAATGACCGTACCTTTACCGACAGCGTGATCGCCAATGGCACGACGTATCGGGCGTTCGCGGGCACCGGTCCCGCGCCCGCGGCGGGCGTGAAGGCAACGGTATACGACGTGACGGCGACCGATCCCACGGGCTTCCTGTGCTCTCCCCTCGGCGCGGGCACGGCCACCGGCAAGATTGCCCTGATTCTGCGCGGCGTCTGCACGTTCGAGGAGAAGCTGAACAATGCGAAAGCCGGCGGCGCCGTGGCGGCGCTGCTCTACACGGATGCACCGCGGCCGGATGCCTTCGCCCCGTCGGTGGGCACGGCGACGCTGCCCGCGGTACTGGTGAGCTACGGCGACGGCGTCGCGATTAAAGCGGCGGTGCAGCAGAATCCGGCCTTGGTGGTGGAACTGCCCTTCAAGCAAAGTGCATTCTCTCAGGACTACCGCCAGACCTCGGCCTTCTCGAGCCGCGGACCGACGTATGACTTCCGCATCAAGCCCGATCTCTCCGCCACCGGCGGCGCAATTTACACCGCCACCCAGAAGATTGACGATGAAGGCGAGAGTTACTCGAGCGACGGCTACATTCTGATCGACGGCACGAGCTTCGCCTCGCCGATCGCCGCGGGAGCGGCCGCGGTGCTGAAGGCGGCTCGACCGGGTTTAACCGTGGACCAATATAGTTCGCTGCTGATCAACGGCGCCACGCCGTTCTTCGTGGATGGCGGTCCGCTGGTAGAACGCGTGCAGCGCACCGGCGCCGGCATGCTGAATCTGGCGACGTCGCTGCACAATAGCGCCACCATTTACCCGACGTCGCTGACGTTCGGCGTCGGCACCGGCGTGATGGCGGGAGCGCTCTCGGGCCATCTGGATCAGTTTGCGATCACCAACATCGGCCGCACGGCGGATACGTTTAAGGTGAAGTCGATTCCTTATGACTCCGCGCCGCCGCTGCAGTTCGACAGTGTGTCGTCCAGCCTGCAGCCCCAAAGCGAATATACGCTGACGCTCAACCCGGGCCAGACCAAGACGCTGTATGCGTTCTGGACGGCCCGCCTACCGCGCGGCGAATACCAGGGGCAGATTCTGGTGCAAGGCAACAACAGCGCCACGCTGACACCCTATTGGTACGGCGCGCCGACGTCGATCCCGCGGCAGGTGTTCGAGCTGAACCCGCCCGGAACCACGGCCCGGGCGAGTTCGACCTACTTGCTGTACGTACGCATCACGGACGACGCTGGCTTGCCCGTGCTGACCAACGCCGCGTTGCGCTTCTCGGGGACGGCGTCCACCGGCGCAACGATTGACTTATTGCCCGACCTCGCGTTTCCCGACTTACGAGTGATTCGCCTGCGCGTGGCCAGCACGTCACGGACGAATACCTTCACTTACTCCTTCGGAGACGTAACTTCGATTACGCACACAATCACCGTTCCCTAAGGAAGCCTGCCATTTATGAGAACGCTGTTTCTCCTCGCCTGCGGACTGGGCGCGTACGCCCAGTCCACCGCCGTCAAAATGGGCTACAGCCCCCAGGACCGCGTCCTGATGGTTCATGCGGACGACCTCGGCATGTCGCACACGGTGAACGTTGCCAGCATGGAAGCTTTCCGGCAAGGTCTGGTGACCTCGGCCAGCGTCATGGTTCCCTGCCCCTGGTTTCTCGAGATTGCGAACTTCGCAAAAGAGCACCCGGAGTTCGACATCGGCCTGCACCTGACGCTGACCAGCGAATGGAAGAAGTATCGCTGGGGTCCGGTGGCGTCGAAGGACAAAGTGCCCGGCCTGATGGATCCCGAAGGCTATCTATGGCGCGATGTCCGTTCGGTGGCCACGCACGCCACGGCGGCCGAGGTCGAAACCGAGTTACGAGCTCAGATTGAGAAGGCGCTCGCCACCGGCTGGAAGCCGTCTCATCTCGATACGCACATGGGAACACTCTACGCGCGGGTGGATTACTGGGAGGTGTACGCGAAGCTGGGTCGCGAGTACAATCTGCCGGTGATGCTGATGCGGCCCACTCCCGAGACCATGGCCGAAGCCGCCAAGGACGGTTATCCAATCACCGGGCCCATGCTCGAACAGAAAGAGCGCGAGGGCTTCGTCCTGCTGGATTATCTGGTGACGGGCGTCCCCGGCCGCAACTTAGCGGAGCGGCGCGGTGCCTATCAGAAGTTACTCCGCAACTTGAAGCCCGGCGTCACGATGCTGATCGTCCACCTGGGCATCAATGACGAAGAGCTCAAGAACATCACCAACTCGTGGGAAGCCCGCTGGGCCGACTACCGCTACTTCACGGACCCCGAAACGCGCGATCTAATGAAAGAGCTCGGCTTGAAGCAAACCACCTGGGGAGCGATGAGCCGCGTGGCCAAGATGCGTTAGGACAGGAGGGCGCCCAATGAAGGCGTGGCAGGTGGAAGCGTGGGGTGAGCCGAGCTCGATGAAACTGGGCGAGGCGGCGATCGGCGAACCAGGCGTGGGCCAGATTCGCCTGCGGCATCATGCCGCCGGGCTGAACTTCTTCGACTTATTGCAGGTGCGAGGCCAGTACCAGAACAAGCCGCCGTTTCCGTTTACGCCGGGGGCCGAAGCGGCCGGCGTGGTGGAAGCGGTCGGCTTGGGCGTAACGCGCTTCCGCGTGGGCGACCGAGTGATGGCGCTGTGCCTGCAGAACGGCTTTAGCGCCGGATCCATCGTGCCGGAGACCCACGTCTTTGACCTGCCTGAGACTTGGTCCTTCTCCGAAGGCGCGGCGTATCCGATCGTCTATCACACGGGCTGGTATGCGCTGCATCGCCGGGCGCGGTTGAAGAAAGGCGAGACGCTGCTGGTGCACGCCGGCGCCAGCGGCGTGGGCATGGCCGCGATTCAGATCGGCAAGGCGCTGGGGGCGCGCGTACTGGCCACAGCGTCCACCGAAGCGAAGCGGGCGTTTGCCGCGTCGGCCGGGGCCGACGAAACGATCGACTACACTCAAGCCGGGTGGCCGGACGAGGTGAAGCGCCTGACAGCCGGTCGTGGCGCCGACGTGATCTATGACCCCGTCGGCGGCGACGCCTTTGATCTATCCACCAAGTGCATCGCGAGCGAAGGACGCCTGCTCGTGATCGGCTTTGCTTCCGGCCGTATACCCACCATCGCCGCCAATCGAATCCTGATCAAGAACTTCGATGTCATCGGCGCAGTGTGGGGCGGATTCGCCATTCCCCGCCCTGACTATCTGGCCGAGGCGCAGGCGGCCCTCGTCAACTTCGCGCTAAAGCCGTCGATTTCGCGAGAGTATGCTTTCGAAGAACTGGTGACGGCGCTCGAGGACTTGGACCATCGGCGCGTGACGGGAAAGGCGGTATTGTTAGTCCCATGAGATTGCTTCTCGCCCTCACGCTAGCGCTCAGCGCCGCGGCGCAAACCCGCGTGGGACCGGCGAAGGGGCATCTGGTCATCGCCGGCGGCGGCGACCTCGGACCGGAGATCGTCAACCGCTTCATCGACCTCGCCGGAGGACCGGAGGCCAAGATCGTGATCATCCCCACCGCGGACGATCGCGACACTTTCCCGGCCGACTACGCCGAGACGAGCATCCTCGCCAAAGCCGGCGCCAAGCACGTCACGATGCTGCATACGCGGAACAAAGCCGACTCCGACACCGACTCCTTCGTGGCGTCCATCCAGCAAGCCAGCGGCGTCTGGTTCCCCGGTGGCCGTCATTGGCGGCTGGTGGACTCTTACCTCGGCACGCGCGTCCATCGGGAGTTGCATGCATTGCTGGCCCGCGGCGGAGTGATCGGCGGCACCTCGGCCGGCGCCACCATCCAGGGCTCTTTCCTGGTGCGCGGGGCGCGCGCCGGAAACACGATCATGGTGGACACGGTTTATCAGACGGGGCTCGGATTTCTGCGCGGCGTCGCCATCGATCAGCATCTGCTCATCCGCAAACGCGAGCGAGACCTGCTACCCGTGGTGGAGAAGCATCCCGAACTCCTCGGAATCGGGATCGACGAAGGCACCGCCATCATCGTCACCGGCGATGAGGCCGAGGTGGTGGGCGTGAGCAAAGTTGCCATCTACGAACACGCCAAGCCCACGTTCCGTTTCCTCTCCGCCGGCGACCGTTTCGATCTCGCCCGCCGCGTGAAGCTTACTGGGGATCGGTGATCAACTGGCTTTCCGCTTCGAACTTGCGGTAGTTGCGGAATTCGAGCACGTTCAAGCTGCAATCGGGCTTGCCGCGATGGCAGGAGAGCACTTCGGACTTCACCGGCAATAAGTACTTGCGGGCGCCGATGGAGACGAAGTCGTACTCGAGCGTGGTCTCGGCTTTATCGATCGGAAACTCGCCCGGAAACTGACGGCCTTCCATCTCCAGCCGCAACAGCCGCGAAGTCTCTTTGTCGAGCCAGAGCCGGCCGCGTTGCGCCGGATTGAAGGACTGGCCGGCGATCTCGACGCGCCAGCCCGAGCGCTCCTGCGGCACTTCGTAATCGTAGCGCCAGGCCTTGCGGCCATTGATGACGGTCTCCACGCGATTGCGGAAGTCGGCCATGCCGGCGCCCAGCACTTGGATCGGCGTCGTGGAGAACTCGCCCACGCTCCAGGCACCGGTGTCCTCGGGCCGTGTCTTCGCGGACTTGCCGTTGATCTTGACGTTGCGATAACGCTCGCGCCCGTCTTCCACGATCAGGTCGGCCTCCACCACGTCGAGCACGCGCCATTCGACCTTGTAGGTATTGCTGTAACGGCGAGTGGTCATCTGGCGAACGGTGTAATTCGGCAGATCAGCCGTCAACCCGCCGATCGCCTCGCGCGCCTTGGCAATCACCAGATCTTCACGAGGGCCTGCGGAAGGAGCTGCCTCGCGCTCGCGAACCACCACGGCGGCGGGCGAGGTGGCGGTGGCCGCTACCAGCACTGGCTCGGCCGTCTCCGGTTCAGACTCGGCTTCGGTCTTTGCCGGACGGCGGGGCTGGCGACCGCGCGTCAGCTTGGGCCGGTCCGGATCGTCGCCCGACTTCTCCTTCACCGTGGTGTAGGCTTCCTTGGGCGGCGGAATTTCGTCTGCGGCCTGTTTTTCGGCTTCCGCTTTTTGGGCTGGCGTGGGCGCCTCGGGCGCGGGTGCACTGTTCGGTCCGCTCATACTGGGGCGTTTGGACTTAGCCTCGATTTCCACCTGCGTATCCAAGGCGTCCGGTGGCAGAGGTTGGCTCGCCTTTTCGCGCTCGGAAGCGGTACCGGCCTTCACCACTTCCACGGTGACGGCGAACAGATAGGCCTCGTCCCCTTCGCGGCAATCGATGCGCAAGTGATCGCCGGGCTGGAGCGAGGCGAGCGGCTTGCGTCCGAAGTCGGTGTCCTTGTCGACCTGGATCAGCAGACGGCGCTTGTCGTCAGAGTCAATGATGAGGCGTTTGGTGTCACGCAAACGCAAAATGCCCTCTACGGTCTTTAGGGGCACCTGCTTTTTCGGCTGAATGACGATCTGTGCAAAAGCCGCACTGAGCAGGCACAACAGGGTGAGCAGGACGCGCATGTTACAGGAGTGACGCGAGTTATGGCAGCAAAGTTGCGGGCTTTAATTTAGTGAAGTGTTAACGCGACTTTGCACGCCCGTATGATTTACTAGATGTATCAAGCTTCTCTGGGGCTTCTGTAGAATTTCGATACACAATGGGGAGATATGTCGAGATGAAGGCTTTTCTTGCTTTTGCTATTGGGGCACTTAGCCTGCCTTTGTTGCATGCGCACAGCACCGGTCCTGAATCAGGGCGCACCGGAGTTCCGGGGGAACGAACCTGCGTTGACTCGGGATGCCATCAAGGCGCCTTGAACCAAGCGGGGGGCAGTGTCAGCGTCACGTTTCCCGGCGGCTTGACCTATACGCCCGGCCAGCGTCAGGCATTGGTGGTCACGGTGACCGATTCCACCGCTCGTGGCTTTGGCTTTCAGTTGAGCGCCCGCTTGGCGAGCAACACCAAGACTCAAGCTGGCACGTTCTCCGTCTCTGGCAACGCCGCTTTCGTCCTCTGCAGTTCAAGTGACTTTACGCGGGAATCCGACAAGCAAGCGACGTGCCCAGCCGCTCAGCCGCTTGAGTTTGCCGAGCACACCACCCCGCTGCGCGCGCCCTCCAACACGTGGACGATTCAGTGGGATCCGCCGGCGGATGCTTCGGCCGGGAACGTCGTGATCTACGTCGCCGGGAACGCCGCGAACCTCGATGGCCAGAATACCGGTGACCGCATCTTCACGGCGAACTACACGCTGGCTCCTGCCGGCGCGACGCCTCGGCCCACCATCGCCGACGGCGGCATTATTCAAGCCGGGGCGTTCGGTGCCAGCAAGACCGTGGCGTCCGGCAGCTGGATCGAAATCTTCGGGAGCAACTTCTCCTCCACGACGGGCGATTGGGGCTCTGGCTTCAACGGCAGCAACGCTCCCACCACCACCAACGGCGTCAGCGTGACGGTGGGTGGCAAAGCGGCGTTCATCTCGTTCGTCTCTCCCACACAGATTAACGCGCAGGTTCCGGCCGACGTCGCCCTGGGCCAAGTCCCGGTGATTGTGAAAAACGCCGCCGGCGAGTCCACCCCGCAAACTATTACCGTCGCCGCGCGCGCGCCAGGTCTGCTGTCGCCACCTGCGTTCCTGGTGAATGGCCGGCAGTATCTCGCCGCTCTCCATACGGACGGAGCATTCGTGGGACCGGTGGGCTTCATCCCCGGCATTACGTCCCGGCCGGCGAAGGAGGGCGATGTCATCGTGACCTATGGGGTCGGCTTCGGAGCGGTCAGCCCGCCGACCGCGCCAGGCGTCATTACCCCGGCCTCTCCCTCGAACTCGCTGCCCAACCTGCGCTGGCGTTTTGGCGACATCGAAATCCCGGCGTCGAGCATTCTCTACGGCGGGTTAGCCCCGAACTTCGTCGGCCTCTATCAGTTCAACATTCGCATTCCGGGAGGCGTTTCCGGAGGCGTGCCACTGACGGTGACCACCGACGGCGTGCCTCTCACCCAGACTCTCGCAGTGTCGATTCAATAGCTTCGCGGTCGCCAACAAGGGGCGGATCCGGCTTTGGCCAGATCCGCCCTTTTTTCTTTGACTTACACCTCTAAGGCTAAGGCAGCGCGCGACATCGTTAACTGGAGGCGATCGCCAGCCTCGTCTTCTACTTAGCAGACCATTTCTCAAGCTCCAGATTCGATTGAAGTTAACTGGCACGAACCAAAGCGTTTGAATGGAGCGACTTACCATCCAAGCTCATAGCAGTTTCGCAATTCGGCTCATCACGAGTCCGGCCGCATCGGAATGATGCGCGAGCTCCGCGGCAGGGATCGTGGCGCCGAACCGAATGACGAACCGCCCTGCCTCAGAAACCCCACAAGGCACGACCGGGCGCCCCAGCCGGGCGAGGTGCGACAGGAACCGGTCGACGCCCGGCAAGGGCGCCGTGAGCTGGCCCGCCGAACCGGCCACGCCTTCCGGGAAGATGCCGATGGCCGAGTCCGCCATGCGAGCATCCTTCAGCACACGCCGGACTGACGCGGCCGTGAACGCCGGATTCTGTCCGGCAAATGAGACCGCGTAACACTGCAGCACCTCGGCGACGCGCGGCAACAGCCAGTCGCCGGGCGAGGCCAGCTTCCACGGACCCAGCTTGATCGGCGGCCAGTTAGCGGTGACGATCCAGCGCACGGGCGGGTCCGCCGGACCGTAGCGCTGGACGAGGGCCTGCGAAAGAACGGCTGCGGTGTGCAGAATCCAAAGTCCGGGCCGCTGATAGTGATTCGCCGCCAGGACGAAGCGCGGCGTGGGCGGCAGAAGATCCAGACCTTCAATCAGCGGCGGCGGCTGCATGCGCTCCACGATGCGCGCAGTGAAGTCGACGATGTTCCGCGGGCGCCGGTCGATCAGGTAAGGGGTGAGTCCGCGCACCAAGTCCCAGGGGACCGGGTAGCGAATCAGCTCAGACGGCACGGCCCTTCCAAAGCGTGCGGCGGTTGAACGTGGTGGAGACCATCGCGTTCAGCGCGATCAGTTGGAAGAAGTAGATCGCGTAGGGCACCAGCAGCGCCTGGGCGAAGCCGCCGTACCAGGAGCGGAAGATCAACGTCGGCACGAAGTAGAACAGCGCCGCCACGATCCAGAGCTGGAAGTAGCACAGGGCAATCAGCATCGGCAGCCAGGACGCCATGACAATCGAAGCGAGAACGACCTGGAAGCCGGTGCCCGGGTTCACCACCAGAAAGCGGAAGGCGTTCTTCTGAAAGCCCTGCCAGATGGCGCCGAAGCTATCGTACATACGGACGCTGCCCAGGTGTTCCGCCCGCAAAACCCGCAGCCGCAGCGTATGCCGCTTGGCGAGCCGCGCCAGTTCCACATCCTCGATCACCGACGTCGCCACCGTGCCGTGTCCGCCGATGAACTCATACGCCGAGCGCTTCCACAGCATGCACTGGCCGTTCGCCAGCGCCTCGGACCCGCCACCGGCGTTCACACTCTTCGCATTCACGCCGCAGAAATAGAGGGCGAAGGCGTAGGGCAGAATCATCTTCTCCCACACCGTGATGCACTCCTGCTTCAGGAAGACGGTGGCCATCGAGAGGTTCTGCTTGCGCGTGTAGCTGACAAGCGACGACGCAAACTCTGGCCGGTAGCGGGTGTCGGCATCGACAAACAGGAGCCAGTCCGTGTTGGCTTGCTGCGCTCCGGCGTAGCAGGCGTTGTTCTTGCCCATCACACCGCGTTTGAGCGGTGGCGGTTGAATGACGCGCGCACCGGCCTTTTCGGCCAACTCGGCGGTGCCATCCGTGGAGAAGTCATCGACGACGATGACGTCGTTCGCGGCGAAGCTTTGCACGGCGCGCGTAATGTTAGCCGCTTCATTCCGCGCGGGGATGATCGCCGTCAGGCTCGGCGGATCCGCCACGTCGAGCGGCAGTTCAGGCAACAGAAGATAATTCCGCCGCGACTTCCACGCGAAAAAAGCCATCGCCAGAGAAAGCGCCAGCGCGGCCGCGAGCACGATGAAGTGCTCGGCCTGCCAGTCACCAAGAAGAAGCTGAAGATCGTTTGAGTCCATGCGGGTGCGTGGCTCAGGAGGTCAGCCGGCGGATCGTCGGACCCGCCACGCCGTCGGGAAACTGCGGTTTCTCCTGGGCGAGTTGCCAGCGTCCGGTGCCATCCTGGGCCCGAACTTCCACCGCCTGAGCATTCGGCGGCGCGGGAATCTCGCCATGCCACCGAGTCCAAGTATAAGCGGAAAGTGCGGGCTCGAGCGTCAGCGGATGCCATTCGCCGCGATCGATGCGCGCCTCCACTCGTTGAATGCCGCGCGACCCGGCAAACGAAACCCCGCCGAGCCGCAACTGACCGTCCAACTGCTTCACCCGATCCACATGCGACATCGTGTGGACGAAGGCATCTTTCGAAAAGCCACGCTTGGGCCAGGTACCGAAGTAAGGCTTGCGCACGAAGTCGATTTCGGAAATCCACTTGATATTCTTGAAGCCGTAATAGCGGGGCACCAGCAGGCGGATGGGAAAGCCATGATTGCGATTCAACGTCTGGCCGTTCATGCCTAGCGCCAGCATGAATTCTTCCTGGAAGGCGTAATCGATGGGGAAGCTGTCGCCGTGGCCATCCACACCCAGCACCACGGCTTCCAAAGCGCCATCGCCGACGTCGCGGCGATCGAAGAGTTGATCCAGCCGCAAGCCGCTCCAGTAAGCGGTGCCCATCAGGTCGGTCTTGAGTGTGTTGGAGATGCAGCGCAGGGTCTGATAACGCTGCTGGCGCGGCAGTTCGAGCAGTTCGCGATAGCTGAAGTCGCGCACCAGTTTACCCTCGCGTTTCACCTGCAAGCGCCAACGCCGCGGGTCCAGGGCGGGGTCCACCGAGTTCTTGCTCATCACGTAGAACTGGCCGACCGGCGTGATGGGCTTGCGGACCAGCTCGCGTGGCAAGGGGTTCGCCGGCATCACCATCGGGAACAGGTCCACCGGCGCGGCGGCGCTCCGCGCAATCGACTCGTTGCGCATGTAGCTCTCGACGGCGACGCCAGCCGTACCCGACAGCATCGCCGTCGAAATCAGGAACTCGCGCCGCGCGGGGACATGCGTCGCGTCGCGATGCGCCAGCATCCACAGCGCCCCGCCCGCGGGAAGCCAGAAGCTCAGATTGCCCGCACCGGAGAGGAAGTCGAAACGCCAGGCGTAGAACGCGGCGATCAGCGGCAAGAGGGCGAACCAAGCGTCGCGGCCATCGCGACGATGCAGGACGGCCGGCACCCAGAGTCCGAAGCCCAGGGTCGCCAAGCCGCCGGTGATCGCCCACGGCTTGGCCCAATCGCCCAGCACGGTGAGGATCGGCACGGCCCAAGCCGAAGGTGTCTCGGCCATGATCCACTCGGCGATCGCCTCGGTAGCCAGCGGCCAGCCCCACGCGTAAAACGCGAGATAGCTGATCACAATGCCCGCCAGCGAAGCCAGCGAACTGTCGCGAACGGCGCGGCGAATCATCGGAAGGAGCCTGTCAGCCGCTGCAACGAATGACGCGCCATCGGCAGCGCCATGCGGCAAGTGGTAATCCAATACTTCTCCATCGGCGGCACCACCGCGCGGCGCGTGTAGACGTCGTAGTCGGCCACCTCAATGCGGCGCAGGATCTGCCGGTAGACATCGGCGGCCACCTGGACGGCGAAGCGGCCGTCGCGATGCAGCAGCGGAATGCCGGGCGCAGCCGCCTGATAGTAACGACGCGCGCGGGCAATCTGAAACTCCATTAGCGCCCGGAAGGCGCCATTGCGTTCGCCTTGGCCGAGTTGCTCCACGGGGTAGCCGAACTGCGCCAGTTCTTCCAGCGGCAGATACACGCGACCGCGCTGCCAGTCCTCGCCCAGGTCGCGCAGAATGTTGGTCAGTTGCATGGCGATGCCGAGGTCCACCGCGTAGGGCAGGCCGGACTCCATCTCCGACGGGTTCTCGAAGCCGATCACGTGGGACATCATCAGACCCACGACGGAAGCCACCCGGTAACAGAACACGCGCAATTCGTCGAACGTCCGATAGCGCTGACAGTTGAGGTCCATGCGCATGCCTTCGATCAGTTCGAACGGCAAATCATGCGGGATGCCATGGCGCCGCACCGCGTCGTTGAAGACGGCCAGCACGCGGTTCGGCGATTTCTGCTCCTCGAGTGCGCGGCGCGTCGCAATCGCCCAGGCTTCCAGATCCCGCCGGCCCTGTTCGATCGACTCGCACTCGTCCACCAGATCATCCGTCGTGCGGCAAAACCAGTACACGGCGTGTGCCGACATGGCCAGGTCCTTTGGGAAAAAGCGCGTCGCGAAGTAGAAGCTCTTCGAGCCCACCGCGGTGGCCCGGGCGGCTTCGGCATACATCGGCGCTAGTTCGGTAGCCGTTCGCAAATCAGTTTTTCCACAATCTTCGCTGACGAGAGCACCCCCGGCACGCCCGCTCCCGGATGAGTACCGGCGCCGACAAAGTAGAGCTGCTCGATGTCCTCGGATACATTATGCGGCCGAAACCAGGCGGATTGCGTGAAGATCGGCTCGAAGGAGAAGGCGGCCCCCGCATAGCTCCGCAGCGTCGTTTCAAAGTCGAGCGGCGTGAAGTAACGCTCCGTCACCAGGTTCTCCGCTAAGCCCGGCATGGAGTGCTCTTCGAGGAAGCGCATCACTCGATCGCGGAAAGGCTTGGCCTGCTGCCGCCAGTCGATGCCGCTTTGCTGATTCGGCACGGGAATCAGCACGTAGAAGCAATCATGTCCGGGGGGCGCCATGCTGGGATCCGTCGCCGAAGGCCGATGTAGGTAGACCGACTGGTCCGGCGGCAGCGTCTTGGTCTCGAAGATCTCATGCAGCAGTTCCTTGTATCGCTCGCCCAGGATGATCGTATGGTGGCGCACGTCCGGATACTGCCGGCGCGTGCCGAAGTAGATCACGAACAACGACATGGAATAGCGCAGCCGCTCAAAGCGCGCATCCGAGTTCTTCTTGCGATGCTCCGCGGGAATCAGCTTCCGATAGGTATTGGCGATGTCGGCGTTGGACACCACCGCGTCCGCTGCGAGTTGCTCACCGGACTCGAGTTCCACGCCCACGGCCCGGCCCTGGTTGATCAGAATCCGCCGCACCGGCGCGTCCAGCCGCACCGTCCCACCCAGTTCGCGAAACAACTTGCCCAGCGCCGTCACCACTGCGCCGGTGCCTCCCATCGCATAGTGCACGCCCCACTCGCGTTCCAGATGATGAATCAGCGCGTAAATGCTGGTGGTTTGAAAAGGATTGCCCCCCACGAGCAGCGGGTGAAAACTGAACACGCGCCGGAGTAAGTCATCCTTGATGTAGCCGGACACGAACTGATAGACGGTCTTGTAACTCTGCAAACGGACTAAGTCCGGCGCCACTCGCACCATGTCCCGAATCTGCAGGAAGGGGCGATCGGAGAGTTCGAGGAAGCCTTTGTCGAAGATGGCCTTCGTCGCCCGGATCATCGCGCGATAGCCAGCTACGTCACCCGGAGAGAAGGCGGCCACTCGCCGCTCGGTTTCGGCCTCGTCTCCGCCATATTCAAACGAGCGTCCGCCGTGAAACTCGATGCGATAGAACGGATCCACCGGCACGATGCGGACGTAGTCCTCGGTGCGGCGGCCCGCGCCGGTGAACAAGTCATCCAGCATGAAGGGAGCCGTGATGACCGTGGGCCCGGCATCAAACTTAAAGCCGTCTTGTTCGTACACGTAGGCGCGGCCGCCAAGCTTGTCGCGGGCTTCTACCAGCTCAACGTCATAACCGCGGGTTTGTAATCGAACGGCTGCGCCAAGTCCCCCAAAGCCACTACCGACAACCACGATTTTGCGCGCGCGCATCCAGATACTCCACTAATTCGAGCAACGGCGTCGCGCTCGAGCCAAATACTTCCAGACATCCAGCTGTCTTCGCCAACTGCCGCGCCAGCGGGGCTCGCGAAGCTAGTTCCCCGTCCAGGTAGTCGTCCGTCATCTGTAGAGCCACCCCATATTCCCGGCCGAATTGCCGCAGCGGCGCGGCGAGCGTCTGGTCGCCATAGGCAAGCCCGGCGTCGATCGCCAGGACAAAAAGAGGAACAGTCTTTAAGTCGTTCAACAAGTCCCGGCACTGCTGCCGCCGATCGCCGGTCAGTTGCAAGTCCAGCACCTGTCCACCTATCAAGCTACAGCAATCGAGGGTGCGCAATAAGGAAAGTTGGAAACGACGCTGCTCGTTCCAATGCTCTTCCGGAGCCACTTGCTCCAGCACGGACCGAGCGGCGAGAGCGACCAAGCCGAACGCGGACAGCAGAGCCGTCGACTCGCCATAAGCCACGTGGGCCGACGGACGATTGCGCCGGGTGGCGTCGTTGTCCATGCACGGCAGATCGTCGACAATCAGCGAGGCGCAATGCAGCAGTTCCACCGCGGCAGCCGCCCGTAGCGTCAGGCGGCGATCGCTCCCACAGACCGCTCCCACCCGCATCGCGAGCAACGGCCGCAGCCGCTGAGCTTGCCCCATGACGGCATAGTCCATGCACGCGCTGACGGGCGACGACCCCGGCGCCGGTAGGATCGCGCGGAGTTCACTTTCAATCGCGGCACGGTCAGATCCGTGGATGGGAGATTCGGCGGTGGGAACAGCGAGTACAGCGGCCATGTATCTCTCTCTTTCTTCTCCCAAAGATTCCATCCCTAGGCTAAAAGATCTACGAAGTTTATCGAAGCCTTAGGGCGAAGCAAAGGGGAAGAAAGCAAGAAAGTGCCCCGTAGCCGCGAAATATAGGAGAATTTTCGCTCCTGGCGCCCACTAACAAGGTATGAGCCTGTTTCGCATGAAGACCGCGGCGGTGTTCGGCATCGACGCCCATCCCATTGATGTGGAAGTCGACCTCCATTCCCACGGCTCCGATCGTGACTTCGTCACCGTCGGTCTGCCCGACACCGCCGTCCGCGAAAGCCGCGAGCGGATCAAGTCAGCCCTGGTGCATTCCGGCTTTGGTTATCCGTCGCGCGCGGTCACCATCAACCTCGCGCCCGCCAACGTCCGCAAGGAAGGCGCCAGCTTTGACCTTCCCATGGCGCTGGGCGTGCTCGGTGCGATGGGCGCCTTCCGCGATCACATCGCCCGCGAACCGTTCCATCCCTTGATCGTCGGCGAACTGTCCCTCGACGGCAAAATTCGTCCGGTGCGGGGCGCCTTGTCGATCGCCGTTTGCGCCCGACGCGAAGGCATTCCGCACCTGATTGTGCCTCTCGAGAACGCGCACGAAGCTGCCGTCGTCGAAGGCGTCCGCGTTTATCCCGCCGAGCATCTGGCCGATGTCGTGAAGCTACTGGCGAATCCGGAGTTTGCCCAGCCACGCGAGATTCCGCCCCCCAAGCGCGACCACGACGGGGCAACGCACCCCCTCGACTTTCGCGACGTGCGGGGCCAGTCTTCGGCCAAGCGCGCTCTCGAGGTGGCGGCCGCTGGAGCGCATAATGCTTTGATGATTGGGCCGCCGGGGTCCGGCAAAACGATGCTGGCTAAGCGGCTCTCCGGCATCCTGCCACGTCTGACGTTTCCCGAGGCGCTCGAGACGACCCAGGTCCACAGCGTCGCGGGCGTGCTGCCGCCCGGCGCCGGTCTGCTGGTAGAGCGGCCTTATCGCTCGCCGCACCATGCGGTCTCCGACGCCGGCTTAATCGGTGGCGGATCCGGCACCCCGAAGCCCGGCGAAGTGAGCCTTGCACACAACGGCATCCTGTTTCTCGACGAGTTACCCGAGTTCTCGCGGCATGTGCTCGAACTCCTGCGCCAACCGCTCGAGGACGGCCAAGTGTCCCTGGCGCGCTCCAACATGTCGCTCGTCTTCCCCGCCCGCGTGATGCTGCTCTGTGCGATGAACCCCTGCCCGCAAGGATTGCAAAAACGGCGACTGATGATAATCTCAACACATGGGCAAGAAAAACGTCCTCGCACTGTTGAGAGTATCGACGAAAGGCCAAGCCGACGACGACAAGGACGGTTTGCCACGGCAGCTTGAGGACATCGAAGAGTTCTGCAAACCGAACGGGCTGACGCTTGAAGGCTTGAACGTCGTCGAGCACTTCCGGCTGACGGGCATTTCAGGCTCATACGTAGACCGTTCGCCGCAGTTCCAGCGGATGCTCAAGCGGCTCGAAGAACCCGACATTGATGGAATCGTCGTCGCCGAGATTGACCGACTCTTCCGGCCAGCCTACCTGTCGAGCAACAAAATTTTCGAGCCGTTCGAGCAGCACGAAAAAACGATCTATTGCCGTCTCGGTGCGCTCAAGCCGTGGACGCAGGAAGGAATGGCGACTATCGGCCTATGGGGAATGGTCGCCGGAATCGAGAAGCGCAACATCAGAGAACGGATGAAGCGTGGCAAGGACAAGTCACGGCGGAACCCAAACCGTGTGTCTGATCCTCTCCCGTTCTTCGTCGAGGCCGAGCCAATCGACGACGCTGGCAACGTTCGATTCAAGTACAACGATCAAGCCGACAGACTGGCGCTGGCGTTCAAGCGCTACGACAACGGCGACACGCTGCGGCAAATCGGCATTGATCTAGGCTTCGGCTCGGTCGCCGCTCTCAGAGTCGCTTTGAAAAACCATTGGGCGCTTGGCTTCAAACAGGCGATTCACCACCGAGACTACGGCAAGCAGCGGCGAACGAACGCAGACGGCGAATTGATGGACGCCACACGCCGGGTGAAACGTGCCGAGCCGATCCTGACCCGAACGAACTTGGCCGACTCACCCTTGATCGAGAAGCGCCTGTTCGACCGAGTTCAAATCAAGCTCGACTCGAACCACCGATCCTGGGAGACGAAAAAGAGTCGGGCGAACACGTTCCTGGGTTCCGGCCTTCTGCTCTGCTCCTGCGGCGAAAAGATGTATCACAAGATGGACAATCGACCGAACAAACCGAACTACTATCGGTGCTCGACGAACTCGAACGAAAAGGTCTCCTGCGGTGCGCCGACCTTGAACGCTGCCGTTGTTGACCACGAAATCATGTTCTCGGTCATGTCCTACTTCAACGAT
Organism: Bryobacteraceae bacterium; assembly: GCA_965229305.1. GTDB lineage: Bacteria > Acidobacteriota > Terriglobia > Bryobacterales > Bryobacteraceae > JALHNI01. Next base: position 296,623 of record CBDDIZ010000038.1, read on the forward strand.
CCGAAGGTGATCGAGCGCAACATTCGGCAGCACCAGAGCACCGAGTCCCGTTCGTTGGTCGAGTCTCAAATCGCAGTCGCCGAGAAGCTCGTAGGGCAACTCAGGACGAAGCTGAACCGTGCCGTCAAGAACAGCATTGAACGTGGCGACCTCTACCTGCCCTACGTCGATCAGTACACGAAAGAACTCAAGCAGGCCGAGCAGGACCTAGCGCTGTTGAACGACGAAGCCGAACACAGTCTGACGAACGCCCAGGTCAAGCAAACGGCCAAGCAACTCGCCGACATCTTCCTGGGGTTTGCCTCGTGGCCGATTGAGAAACAGAAAGCGACCTTGCGAGAGCATCTGGCCGGAATTTTCATGCAGGACGGCAAAGCGGAACTGATCGTGAAAACGGGCTTGCCCTATCCTCGATTCGCCTCAGAACTGGCTCGACGGGCGAACGTTCGGGAAGGTGTTCTGGCCGTTGCGGGGCTTGAGGCGGAAGTGGAGTAAAGCAGGTTAGCAGGTTATGCTAAGTTCGAGAAGCACCTAGAGTTGCAGCTGATGACTGGTCACAACGACTACACACTAAAGAACACTCAAAAGAACGATGTCTTCCTTCGCCTGACAAGAATGCGCTTCGATCCAGCAGATTTCGCATGGGCTGAACATCAGCGAAAAGCGCCGCACAGCTACAGCAATTACTTGGTCTCCAGACTCGTACATCGATCAAGTGATTACTATTTCATATTCGATGGTCGCTTGTGTATCTTTTCGCCAGGAGCGGGTCAGGCCAAAGTATCAAGCGAGGATCATCTCAATTGGGGTGAAATGTTATCTCGGGTGGACAAGTGGCTAACAGAACTCCGACGAGAACTCGATGCACCGGACCTTTGGAATCAATACAAGCAGCAGAAGCAGTTCGCCACGTCGGTTGTTCGGAGCCAACCGAATAATAGTATGTTTACTGAACCAGAGCGCAAACGGATTGCGGAGGCGGTCGAGGAAGTCAAGGTTCAACTGCACTCGATGCACGCCTGGAACGCCCAAGAAGCGGCAATCATCGACCGCCAGTTCAGCCATCTGGAGGAAGCACTGGAGCGGGTTGGCCGCAAGGACTGGCTTCTGTTGTTCTACGGCGGAATCATGTCGGTTCTCATCAATCTTGCCGTGACACCAGAACAAGGCGACCGCATAATGGCGCTTGCGGCAACGCTTCTGCGCCCAATCTTCGAGGGTTTGCTGCTCAACTAAACAGATACGTCTTTCCTGTTCCAATAGACACGTCTTTTCCCGACGAACAGACACGTCTATCTCCCCTTAGAATCAACGATTTCCGAGCTTGACTAGAGCCGCTTCGGGGAGTACCCTAGGGGTGTCGTCAACGCTTTCCTTCGGCGCTGATAGGTAACAGGCCACCGTGCGACTCAGAGGCAAATCCACAAAGGAATTTTTGCCCGATGAGTCTATTCAGCATGAGTGTTCCGCAGGTGCTCGACCTTTGGTCCGAGCTTGAACAGGCGTACCACGGGACCAATCGATACCGCCAGAATGCCGCCGAGATTTGGGCGCACAACCTGATGCCGAACTCGCCGACGTATCACGAGCGCTTCGCCAGCGTTGCGCAATCTGATGCCTTCAAATCGGAAATCGAGACCGTCGAATCGTCCGCAATGTCAGCGCTCTACGAACTCTTGACACGCTTCGCCCGGAACCGAAACGCCGACATCCTGATCAATGGCCGTCCGTTAGGGAAGTGGCTGAAGAAGCAACGCCGAATGGTCCGTTGGGAAGTTCAGGTGGTTCCGAGAGAAGCCGACCTGCGAGAAGCGCTTCAGAGCCGAGCTTGGTGGCCCGTCGCCGACCAGCAAGCGGCCTAGGCGTTCTGACGGATCAGAGCGAACGGCGGCTGCGAACGTTCGGTGTTGAAACCTGTCGCTGCCGGGATTGCGCTGGCTCAGGCGAAGAGTTGGATATCCGATACATCATGGCTCGTGACACTCGGGGAATGGTGGAAGAGGATCGGGTCGTGACGCTCCGTTGAGACTAGATGCTGTGTAGTGCAAGGTGCTCCCGCTTGCGATACGCTGTTCGCATGTATCGGAGACTCGCACTATTTTCACTGCTAGTTGTAGCTCTGTTCGCTCAGGACGATGTGCCGATGCTACCTGATCCGGGATCATGGGACAAGCTGAAAGACATTCCTGGCTGGTGGATGAGCGAAGCCGGGGCTGCGTGGTTCTGTGGCATCATCGCCGTAGTCATCACGACAGTTCTGGGAATCAAGCAGAATCGACTACAAAAGGCAATGGACAAATGGCAGCGAGAGTCAACCGAAGCCGACAGGATTGACAAAGGGATCGAACGTATCATGTTGGCTGAGCACGAATGGTCCAAACAATACGAACGGCCATATGCTGACGACATAAGCAACCTTTCCTCCGATGCTCAACGAGGAAGTTCTTATCTCAATGACATCAGAGACAAGCATCGATCAGAGAAACAGAGAACCGAAGAGCAGGTCTTCAAGGCCATCGACATTCTCTGCTTTTATGTGCGCAACGGCTTGATCCCGAATCGTCAGCTATTGAGGCCGTTAGACCGCAAAGTCTTCTATTGGTACATGACGTTAGGTGAATCGTATCCAGAATGGAAAGGCATCTATCAAGATTTTGAGTGGTATGCTTCTGACCTCACGAATAACTATTGAGATGAGAATCACTGCCGCAGTATAGTACTCGACCGCAATGCAAACGGCGGCTGGTTGGCCAGGAACGTCATCCCGTAGTTGTTCACGCCCTTCCCTGCCTCGACCGCATCCGGCTTCAAGATCAGTTGATTGTCAGCGAACGGGCGATAGTCTACGGTGTGTTGAAAGCGTCCCCATTTCTTGGTGATCTTTACGACATCCGGGTGCTGATCCTTCAACGACTCGGCCATCTTCAATCGCCCGTCGCCCTGATAGAGTTCGTCCGTGTTGCCGCCCTTCATCGTCATCGTCTCGGCTTTGTCGGCCAGGAACGCATTGAACAGGACCGTGCAATATCCGGCCTTGAGGACTCTGAGCGACAGGTCCGTGTCTTCGTTGTAGCGCCCACGCCAGCGAAACGGGACGGAATTGTCTATGAGGATGCACGAGTAGATGCGGGTGTTGAGGGCGAACGGCGGGATGTTGCCAGCCTTGCGAGTCACAAAGTGAAAGTACTGCATTCCCGCCAGGGCGACGTTCTCGAAGCGGTCGGTGAAGTCCTCGCAGGCCGCAAACGTAGCGCCAGACGAGACGGGCACTTTGAGGTTGCGGTTGAAACGGAAGAACCCGTCAATGTTGTCGTCGAGAATCCAATGCCGTTTGTGGCCTTCGGAGATTGAATGCTCCCAGACCCAGTTCCGAGCAGGAATGCTTCCCTGGCCGAGATTCGAGAACGGCAGAACCAGAATCTTCGCCGGATCGATCACCGCAGCGTATTGATCGAACTCCTGCGGCTCGACGACGATGCGATACGGAACGCCCATGTATTCAAGCGCACGGGAAGTCAGGCGGGATTCCCAACGGCCTTTCGAGATGACGTAGATCGGATAGCGTGGCGTCACCATAGGGCTGGCATAGCGCTTGTCCGTATAGTGCCCGATGGAGGCTTGCGGATACCACAGGCTACGGGTTTTGTCGGTGATCTTCTGGCCGACCAAAGCGGCGAAGCTCTCTCTGTCCGTGGCGTTGGCGAAGTGGACCTTGACGGTTTGGGACGGCTCCAGGTCCTCGTGCGAATACTCGGGCATGTTGCGCCAGAGTTCTTTCCATGACGGGTTTGCGTGTTCTGTCATGGCAGTATTTACACGCCTGCATCTGGCTGCGGACAGATCAGGGCATCGAGGGCGGTGCTATGCTACTGCCCATGTATCAGACCGTTGCTCTCTGTTTACTGTGCTCGTTAACGATGTTGGCTCAGAAGGCATCGGGACCTAACGACGGTGTTCCGCAACAGGCTTACGCTCAGTACCCGAACGGCCAAAAAGTTCCTTACGTCCAGGTGATTCCCGGTGGAGCGATTTACATTGCAAACGGGCCGGAAATGTTGAAAGGTCACACGGTTCAACTTGTTTCGGACGAAAACCATCCGATTGTCATCAAGCCGCAGGACGGCGGCTTCTGGGGGTGGCTATCTGGCGAGGCGGGTTCCGGTGTGGTCGTTGGGATGATCACGCTGATCATCACCATGAATCTGGCGTATCGGCAGAATCGATTACAGACAGAAATGAACGTCTGGCAGAAGCAGGATGCGATTCGTCAAGCAGAATGGAATGCATCGGAAGCCCAAAGAGACGCCGACCTACAAGCTCAGATTCACCAGTGGCAGAGGGAGCAGGCAGAGGGCGAGGTGTTCATTCCTACATTTCTTAAACTTCTTGAAGCAAACCGCTCCCTAGAAGCCGTTCTATCTGAGTTGGAACCTGCTCGTAAAGTAAAAGCGGAACTAGATGAACATTCTTTTCCTCGTCATCTCACAGTCGTGGAAGGAAGCGGGGAGGAAGAGTGGTGGCGCCGTCAGAAACACGTGAGGGAATGGATTACCGATCTATCCCGTCAAAGAGCCGAAGCGGAACATACGCTGTATCCTGCGATTGAGTCCATCTGTTACCTTATTGACAAGAACATCGTCACTGCTCCAAAATTCATCGAGCCTTTTCGTGAACGTCTTTCCTTCTGGATGAAGAATCTGGATCAGACCGACTCGGGACTCAGGATCAACAGATATCCCTACTTTGAAAAGCAGCACCGCTCATTCATGCAGACTCAACAGTGTGACCTCCACACGGAATGATCCTCTTGCGTTCGGACTTCGGCCTCGCCGCTCTGCTATTAGATACGTCTAACAGTAGATATGTCTATTCCAATCAATCGCTTACGTTGACACTTGCCGCTTCGGTGTGCTAGGCTGTCGTTGTAGCTGATCGACGTACACACCCGGTAAGGGACATCTGCACGCCGTCATCTCCAAACACTGAACATCTAAGACGAAGGGCACGCCACGAGTATATTCCGGCGTGCGATAGAGACCCATAAATGAGTATCCTTACCATCCAAGAAACCCAAGTATCACCAGTTCCCGCCTACATCGACCTCAGACCAGCGTCGATTTCCTCAAACGGCCAAGAGACGTTGATCTTCCCCGAACAGCAGCAACAGGCCACAGAAGCGGCAGCGCTGATCGAAGCCCGTCTCAGACATCTAACAACACTGGTTGAAGAGTTTGAAGAATTCGACGAACTACTGAACCTCAGAGCATCAGGCTGCGGGACAAAGAAGGAACGAACCGAACGAGAACGCCGATACCGCCTGTTGGAATCCCGACTCTTTGCTGGCGCTGATTGGTGTGCGGATGGCGTTCTTGACAAAGCACTCGAAGATGTTCGTTCTTGCGCCACGGAACTAGACGTAGACTACGGCGAAGTCCAAGAACTGCTCCGGCGCATTGACGCAGTTGCGGAAAACATGAGCGACGAATAGCGGCTTACGAACATCCAGCACGACCACCCGAAAGACACGTCTATTTGGCATCGTCGAGATGGTGATTCGGGTGAGTCATGTTGCGCCAGAGTTCTTAACAGGGCTGCTGCGTGTCGTGCTGTTTCATGCACGTCTTTACGCTCTGGCGGTCTGCTGGCCTACTTGGTGGGAGGAACTTCTTCCATCCACCGCATTGCCTTGTCTCTTCCCAGGGCTTTGATAAACTTTCCCCGTTCTTTCACGAACTTCTGGTGCTGTGCTTCGGCCTCTGCCGCAGCGTCACCCTTCCAGATATCGATGTCAAAACCCAGTGACCGAGCAAAGCCATCCAAGCCCGGAAACAACGTGGCAGCAGTGATATTCATACGTTGCAAATTCTCAAGAAACTGAGGGCGTCTGGTCTTCATTATCCTGATACGTCGCACGACGGGCTTTCGCACAGGTTTGGGATAAACTAGCATACACATTAGTGTCGTCGTGAAATTCACCTGCATTCCGATGCGACAAAGATGCACGCCCTGTTGCGCCATCATTCTCTGGTTAAGGCGTTTTGATTTTGCTTCGATGATTGTGGGTCTTTCTGTAGATTTTGTTAGTAGCACACGGTTGAAGTAGCGCCGTTGCTCTTCAAGGTCGTTCGTCTTGAGCGGTTCATCGTAACTCCGCAACATCTCCATCGACCGGGCTTCGAGCCAATCTCGATCAATCGCCCACAGCGAACAATCCTTTTTAGGTTCCCGCTCCATAGCAAAGTACAAGGCAACATACACGGATCGGGTGAAATCCATCATTCGGGTAGGCGCTCCATGATGCTGCATGATCGCAAGCCAATCGATCACCTCGTCGTCAGATGGAATAGACGGCAAATAATGATGCGCTCCTGATTGGAATCGCTTAAGCACTTGGCACTCATGCGACAACTCGCTCTCTCGGTCACGTCCACTACTTGTCTTATCCTTGGATTGCCACTCGAAGAGAGCGGCCCTCTCGATTGTTGTTTCGAGACGGTGCTCGTACTTCGATAGGCCACGAAAGAACGCTCTCTTCTCCAGTGGCTTCACCCAACGTTGAAAGTCGTCCCACGTCTCTATCGGCTTATCCTCAGTGACCAGATCATGGAACATATCGATACGTCGGTAAATGTCGCTTTGATTCGCCGCCAACAGTTCCATCTTCGTTGTCCAGCGCTTTTGATCGAAGGGCATAAGGCACTTAGGATATCATCATGGCGTAACAGACACGATCACAAGTCGTTGTCGACCAGACCTGCGCCGACAGCCCGAAGACATCGACGGCGCTTCGTGTCGCTTGGAAGACGTATCTACCCTGTTTGACAACGGGGCGTTCGGGGTTCAAATAGTTCTGTCCCTTCCGAAACGGGCAAGGCTTCACCAAGCCGCACAGAGACAGACCCAATGAACACCAATACCTACCAAACCAACCTGCGCCAAACAGTGCGCCAACTCGCTGCCCAAGACTGGCGTCAGCCCCATGAACGAATCCACGTCGGGGGGACCTTTGACGACTTCACCCGAGCCTGCCTTGAAGCCGGGGTTGAACTGACGAACTCGAAACTCTTCGGCATTTGGCGGTTCTCGGGAATCCAACGCCATTGGAATCGCCAACCGAACGCCAGCAGCCGGAACGGAATGATCTTCAAACTGCTCCTGGCCGAAGTCGCCGAAACCGATACGGTCGCCATCGTCGGCGCTTGGTACGCTTTCCACGGCGTTCTGACGGTCGACCTTGACGGACTGGTTGAAGAGGTTCGATACAAGGCGCTCAATCCGAAGCTAGGCGAGATTGCCCACGACAGACAGTTGAAGAAGGCCGAACGCCAGCGAGAACGCAGAGCGGCGAAGCCAAAAACCGAACGCAAGGGGATCACAAGATATCAAGTCCTCAACCTGCTACCTGCGACGGTTGAAGAGATAGCGGCCACACTGCAAACGACGAAGAAGGCCGTTCAACGTCACTTGGAGAAATCAAAGGCTCGGTACTCGGTCACGAAGGACGAAAACAACGTCTGGCGTGAAATGGAGTTCCTCGAATCGCTCCAGGCGCAACTTGACGACTACGAACGCCAGAAACTCGCCCACGTTGAAGCACGTCAGGTGTGAAGGTATTCGTCTCCTACAAGCTCCCCCCGGTTGAAGCACGTAGGCAGTTGAAGATTCGGACCCTTGAAACTCCCCCGTCTTGAAGCACGTCAGGTGTTCGAGTCTCTTGAAGCTCCCCCACGTTGAAGCACGTAGGCAGTTGAAGGGTATATCTCCCCCACGTTGAAGCACTATAGAGATTCTTTATTAAAGAAAGATATCTTAAAGAGTATCACTACAAGCGCTTCAAGATGGGGGAACCCTGTTGATCACCTTTGGGTCTCGTGAACGGATGACTTCCTTCAACTCCACCTAGTGGTCGGCCTTCGACCTGCTTCGCAACTCTTGAAGGGAATCAAACCTTCAACCATCCCTTCTAGGGTTCGGTTCTTTGAGCCTCCAAGGTGCCTGGAACGCTTCAATCGTCCTTGGTTAGGGGGTCACAAAGGGGCACTTCTAAACTCGCAATAGCAACAAGGATTCCATTTTCCATAGACGCCTACCTTCACACGACCCGAAGGGTTCCGGTTAGTCCAATAGACGTATCAATCCAAGTTGACGTTTTCGGGTTCGATGATCCAATAACAACATGATTCTTGAATGGTCACCCGCTCTAATCGAAGACGCAATGGCAACGCTAACGGATCACGAACGGTTGGCGCTTGGAACCATGATGAACCTCAAGACGCCTCAAGCGGTACCTGCTTTTCGGACGCTTCAACGAGCAGGCTTCAAGGGCTTTGGCGACTATTACCGGACGAAAGAATCCGCCATGAACAAGGTTCGAGGTTTCTTCAAGGCCGTTGGCGTTCGATCTTTCGATGACCTGCCAGTCCCGAAGCAGCACACGACGACTGAGGGACGTCTCGCCAAAGCAACGGCCTATGTCCGGGCCGAGTCCTCGAAGGCCAGCAAAGCCGAGCACGAATAAGATCAGGCAAAGCAGACGGCGGAAGACGGCGCAGCTAAATAGAACTGTCCATCTCGCCAGGGTTGCTCATTTCCCTGGTGTTTCTCCAACAGGGCCACGAGTCGCTTCACTCGTGGCCTTTCGTGTTTATATGACGCCACTCAGCGGACGGTACTCATACTGGCATGGAAGGCTGGCTGTAACGAGCACCCCAGGCAACTCGATGGTAAGCCCAAGGTCCTTTGTTAGTCTTATGTTCGGCGGGGACATTCGACAGGTATGCCGTCCACCCAATGCATCAACAATGGCAACGCTGAGGCTGGACAGATCAATGTCATGATCTTTTTTCGGACAGCACTTATAGACGAGGCCAAACAGCATGTCCGCTTCAACTGACAGCCCACGACGATACTGCATTTTATGAAACGGCGGCGGATGCAGGAAGCAATGTCTTACCGAAAGGTCTGCGCCACCACATGAAAGATCGATGCTGGCGATTGTCACATCTGTAGGTCGATGATTGACTATCACGAGCTTGCAAGCAAATAGAATGTCATACGATGTGCGGCCTTTCTCCTCTGCGTCCGATGATGTTGATATGAAGCCAGGACACATTCTGAAAGTCGTGCGATCAACGCTTAGCCTCAGTTCTGGTTTTTGATTCCTGTTGTATTCGTCTGTATACTCTTTCTGCCACTGCAAGACCTCTTTACGTTGATCCCGAGAGACTCGATAACCAGCAATGACCAATGCGAACAGCCACGAGGCCACGAGGATGACACCGTGAGGCCAGACGTCATCTCGCTTCAGTATCTTCCAATCAATTGTTGCCGATATAGCAGGCGGAATAAAGATCGGCAAGACGTTTCCAAGCACGCCAACCACGGGGGCAGCAGCGTCCTCGGTCCATCGTCGCCAGACCATCTTCAGATACCGCCGAAACGTCAGGGCCGATTCCTGTTCCATCGAGAAAATCGTACCAGAACGATAGACACGTCTAAATCCGGCCACCCGCTAAATAATCCTTGCCGTCTCAACCAACGAGCGGCAGGAGAGACAGGGTGTTCAGACAAGTTCCAAGCCAGCCCGAGTACTACGCTTCGGCAGACGGCCAAATCATGAGAGTCAAAAACGGCACCGCCGAGATTCGCCATCAATCGCTGATCGGCAACGGCTATGCTGCGGTCTCGCACAAGTTCGCAAGGCCGCTCTACGTTCATCAACTCGTTTGCGAAGCCTGGAACGGTCAACCAGGGACCTATACGACCAAATCGGGCAAGGTGCGCCAGAAAACCGTCAACCACCGAGACGGCGACCGAACCAACAACGACGCCAGCAACCTCGAATGGACGACGCAATCCGAACAAATCCGGCACTCAATCGAATCCGGCACCTTTCGCCCTTGGAAGCTCACTGAGCCTGAAGTCGTCCAAATCCGCCAACTCTGGGAAGACGGCCTCAAGCAACGAGACATCGCCGACCGCTTCAACGTCACGCAAGGAACCGTCAGCCTGATCGTCAACCGGAAGTTCTGGCAAGACGTGGCGTGACCGTTCCGGCGCATCTGTTAGCCTGGATCGATGTCGCCGAAGCGTCCAGACTGGGTTCGATGGGTCATTGTTGCCTTGCTGTTCGGTAATCTCGTTTTTCTGGTGGTTCAATCACGTTGGATTCCACCAGTCAACGGCTACCAATGGTGGTGGACGGACGTATTCGCTGGCTACGTCGGCGCTGTCGGATCGATGTTCGTAGGAGTCGCTACGCTCTATCTGGTTTGGAAGCAGAACCAGCTACAGGAGTCGATGGCAGTGTGGCAGCGCACAGTAGATGCCCGTGAAATGTACGACAGGATCGAGCGAGACCTGCGCCTAGTCCGTGAGCAGTTGGACGCCATACCCAATACGCTGGAAAACGAAGAAATCCGAAGCAAGGTCCACGAAAAAGGGCTGGTGCTGATGGAGTACCTTTGCCATCTAATCGACGTAAAGACAATTGACGACCCGTTCCTGATCGACAGAAGTGATGACCTTGTTAGCGAATGGGCACCGTCGCTGTGGTTTTGCGAACTGCCAATCCGAGAACAAATCGACGAGATGGCGCTCTATCCGAAGCTGTTTCATCGGGCACAAACGACCGACGAGCGGCGAGAAGCGATTATCCAGGCGGCAGTAAGCAAGGCAAATGCTGCCATCCATGACATTGGCAGAATCGAACGTGATTTCAATGACAAGGTGGACCGCATCGATCAGGGCTTCGTTCGCTATTGGTGGAACAGGCTTACTGGTAGGAAATCTGAGAAGCGCAGTCTTCCCGATTCTTGACCTTCACACACTCGTCACAGAGCGGCTGAAGGTTCGAGCGGACGAGCGCCAATTCCATTCGCCGTGACAAAGGCTCGATGTGGTCCACGGAAGTCGCCATCGTAGCCTTGCCCTTCTCGGCGCACCAACGACAGAGCGGTTCTTCTCGCCTGACGGACTCTCGAAGGTCTTTCCATTGCTGTGAAGAACGGAAGCGCCGAACGGCTGAGTCTCGCTTGGAACGCTCTCGCTCGTGCTCTCGCTTGTGGTCGGCACAGAGACCGCTGGCCGTCAGGCTCGGGCAGGCAGGAATGATGCAGGGACGTAGAGGAAGGAACGGCACCAACCTATTTACGGCGCACGGTTCCGTCGAGCCTAGCGAGTGCGGATGAAGTACCGGACCGACAGAGCGGCCACCGTCGAGAAGCCGATCAGGGCCAGGACCTTCGGTCGCAATTCAGCAGGCATGAGCGCCACTTGAATCACCATGACGATCACGTAGCCGATGATCTTGGGACCTTTGCGAAGTCGAGGCATACGAAGTGGAATCGGCGACTCCAGCGCCAATCTCAAGGTTCTACATTACCGCCTTATCGTCGAGCGCCGAGAACGCCAGGGCTTGCTCCGTAGACGCACCCGCCAGCTTCGAGACGGCTAGGCCGACGACGCTGTAGATCATCGACTTGGCAGCGAGACGAACGCTGTCGCCCGTTTCGACGATGTGAAAGGCACTCGTGAAGTCCTCGCAGTCAACGGTCGAGACGGCGTAGATGAACTCCTGGCTCAGCATTGGTCCTCCAGGTAGTCGTGGGCCGAGCAAGCCATTCACATAGGCGTCACCGAGTGCTGGCAGAAGCGACAGGATGTCTTCGTTCGAGCAGAAGCTAGATTCAATCGGCTTGCCATCTGCGCCCCATACGGCAACCTCGACCTGATTCAAGTCCTTCGTCCCGATGACGCAGAGCGTAGCGATTGAACCAAGCTCTAGGATCGGCTTGAGGATGTCCCGCAGGCACGACAGCAGGCCGTTGTTCGCCGTCATCTGTTGATCGGTCATAGCGATAGGGTCCACGTTGGTTCAATCGGCATCTTCAGGCCGCATCGTTAGCCTGATAAGTGCTTGTGAAACCAGCAGTTAGGGCGCATGGCTGAAGTGCTGGCCAATCGAACGACAGGCTTGCAAACGATAGAAAACATAGAGGTTAGCAGCGCTCCACCCCCTGCGAGTCTTGTCCGTGAATTCCAGTCCAACATCTGATTTTCTCGGTTCCGTCAGCCAGGACTTCCAAAACACCTCTGGTTGGCCTGTATTGCCTGTAGGACGCTTCGCCGAGACGGGCCTAGGGGCTACTGCGGCGACAACTACGAGCCGATCTACGACCATGCCAAACGATAAATCAACCGCCCTTGAAGAAAATGGAAGAGCAACGCTCGAAATATGCCAGATTGACGCAGAGTTAGAGCGCATCAAGGGTACTCGGGGAGCGCCTGCAAAGCGTCAGGAATTGCTGGCACGCCGAAGCCGGATCATGAATAGGACTGGCCTGAAAGAATCAGAAGTGCGCTAGGAGTGCGGCAGAAACGCCCCTAGCTCAGTTGTGAAGATGCGCCAGCGCCATAAATACGAGCGTGGCAAGATTTCAGACCAAACAGGGCACGGGGCGTTCGGGCAAACCACCTGAGCCGAAGTCCGTCCCAACGGCGAACCAACTCGACATCACGACGACAGAACCACCGGACCATCTAAACGCCGAAGCTCAAGCGTTCTGGCGAAAGACGCTGCCGCTGGTTCGGGAATACATGACGGCTGTGGACCTCGACGGCTTCGCCCAGGTCGCCTTTGCCTATTCGATGATGTTGGCCGCTCAACGGGACATTGACGAGAACGGCCTCAAGACGATCAACGAACGGGGCATCCTGATCAAGAATCCGGCTGTCGCTGCGTACCGAGACTTTTTCAATATGTTCTACAGCATTGGTGGGCGTTACGGTCTCGACCCGTCAGCCCGTGCCAAGCTCATCAACGAGCAGCAAGACAAGCCGACCGATGCCGCTTCGCCCCTGGCTGGATTGATTCGCTAACCCATGACCGAAGCCGACAAGGTGCTGGCGTTCGCCGGGTGCCTCAAAAACCCAGACGGGACTTCTTTCGCCCTGCTCCCGTTCCAGCAAGACATCATCCGAGAAGTGTTCGAGCCGACCAACGCAGACGGCACACGGACGGTTCGCAAAGCGTTCCTCACCTGCGCACGCCAGAACGGGAAGTCGAGCCTTGCCGCCGTCGTCCTGCTCTACCTGCTCTACACGGCACCGCCAAACAACGACGTAGCGTCCTGCGCAGGCTCTCGTGATCAGGCCAGCATCCTTTACAAGTACTGCAAGGCGCTGGTCCTCTCGACGCCCGAACTAGCCAAGATCACGAGCTTTACCGACTCCAAAAAACTGATCGTCAACCGCCGAACGGGAAACAGTTACCGTGCGCTCTCGGCTGACGGCGGTTTGGCCCACGGCTTTTCGTTCGCTACCGTCTTCGTTGACGAGCTTCATATCATCAACGGCGTTCGAGGCGAAGAACTCCTCTCTGCCGTGTTCTCGTCGATGGGCGCACGAAAGAACTCCCTGATCTTCATCACCACAACGGCGGGTTCAAGGGCTGCTGGTTCGGCGTGGCGTGAATACGAATACGCCCAGAAGGTCGCCCAAGGACTGATCAAAGACCCGACCTACAGAGCGTTCCTCTACGTCAACGATTCCGCCGTGGCGCTCGACGACGAAGCGGCTTGGAAACGGGCGAACCCTGGCCTGGGCTATACCAAGCAACTCGACTACATGCAGAGCCAGTCGGCCAGGGCGATTGCCGCACCCGCCGAAGCTCATCGATTCAAGCGCCTCGACCTCAACTGTTGGGGCATCGGCGAAGAGTCGCAATGGATTCTGCCGGAAGATTGGGCCGCTTGCGAACAGGCCGTTGACTGGGATTCCTTCGATACGGCCTACATTGGCATCGATCTTTCAACGAACACGGACCTTACGGCTGTGGTTCTGATCTTCCCGAAGGACGGCCAATTCTACGTCAAGCCGCATTTTTGGATGCCTACGGCGAACATCGAACAGCGGTCAACCAACGACGGCGTGCCCTATGGCGAATGGATGCGGCAAGGCTACATCACGGGTGTTTCGGGCGACTGCATCGACTACGAACAGATTCAAGACTTCATCCTCAAACAGGCCGAACGCTACAGCATCAAGGAAGTCGCTTTCGACCGATACGGCGCAGCGAGAATGACGACCCAACTGGCGAACGAAGGACTGCTCTGCGTCCCGATCAGCCAGACGTATTCGGGAGTCTCTGAAGCCTGCAAGTTCGTTCAACGGCTGATTCTCTCGAAGGCGCTCGTTCACGACGGCCACCCGGTGCTCAAGCATCACATCGATTGCGTTCGGATCAAGCAGGACGCCACGGACAGAATCATGCTCAAGAAACCGGATCGGGCAAAGACCGTTTCGAGAATCGACGGCGTAGCGGCTATGGTCACCGGGTTCTCTCGTGCTCTGTTTGAAGGGACGATCAAGCCGCTGCCGCAATGGTCAGGGAACATTACTGTTCTTTGAAGAAGTATTGCTAGTATGTCTTCCATGACAACCACGCCCTTTCGGATGACGTTTCTAGGAATGATCCTTACGCCGCTCGTCCTTTCGGCATCCCCGGCTATGCAGAGGGTCACTAGTACGCCATACACACTGTGGGGTGACGATGCTGTAGCAACATGGTGGTCGGTAATCGTTTCAGGATTACTTGCCACTGCAACGTTAGTACTCTTGTATTTCCAATACCGCCTACAGGAGCGGTCTGAGCGAGATAGAGAAAAGGCTTCGCAAACGTCCGTGTTCTCACCCCATCTGCAGCGTCTAAACGACTTCGAGACTCAGTGGCGAAAGGCGGTAGGGGTGTTTGAGGATCGTTATAAGCAATTTAATGACCCGAATGCTTACAGGGTTCCTGGAAAGATTGCAACAGACATCGAAGCCGGGATCATTCAGCATGGGAGTTCTCTGTTTTCGGAAATCAATCTTGTCTGCTCCTTGCTTGAGCTGAAGTCAATCACCGACAACGACTTCATCTCACATTTTGACGGTAGACTGATTGACTGGTGTCATAGCTATTACACCGATATGCGACCTTTTTCCCCGCAATCTTCTTATCCGCATATGGAGCGCCGAGCTAACGCAATGGGCCTAAAGCCTCCAGTGGAAACGCCTAAATAAGCCATGTGAATCTCATCAAAAAGGCTTTGCCGTGGCTATTCCGCCCTTCGATCAACACAGCCCAGTGGAGCGGCCAGACGTTCTCCGCTGCTCCCAACACTCCGCTAGTCATCACCCCTGACACGGCGCTTCAGTTCTCCGCTGTCTACGCTTGCACCCGCATCATCAGCACCAACATTGCCAGCCTGCCGCTCGACATCTACACCCGGACCAACAAGGGCAAAGACCTCGACACGGCCAGCCCGTACAACCGCCTGCTCAAGTTCTCGCCGACGAAGAGAATGAGCAGCTTCGATTGGCTTCAGGCCGTCGTCTCTCAAATGCTCCTGTTCGGCAATTCGTATTCCGTCATCAGCCGCACCGGAAAGACGATTACTGACCTATTCCTGCTTCGCCCGGACCGTATGAACGTCAAGGCCGATGCATCAGGCGTCGTTTACGAATACCAGGACGGCTCACAGCGAACGGTATATCAGCCTAGCCAGATTCTCCACTTCAAGAACGTTTCCCTGGATGGCGTCGTCGGCCTCTCCACCGTCTCCCTCATGCGCCAGTCAATCGGCCTGGGCCTGCAATCGGAAACCTACGCTTCAAACATCTACCGGAACAACGGTCGCCCTGGCGGTTTGCTGATCAACAAGGCAGGCGTCATGACTCCCGAACAGCACAAGCGCATCGCCGAGTCCTGGGCCGCTCAAGTCGCCGGGGACAGAGTAGGCGGAACGGCCATCATTGAATCCGACATGGACTACAGACCGCTGAACATGAGCCTTGCTGACGCTCAGTTCCTTGGGACGGTCCAGCTTTCAGTCGCTACGGTCGCCCGAGCCTTCGGCGTGCCGCTGTTCATGCTCATGGCCGAAGATGCGCCAACCTACGCAGGACTCGCCGAAGCATCGAGAACCTTTCACTCAATCACGCTTCGTCCGCTCCTGGTCGCCATCGAAACGACCTTGAACAACGCCCTGTTCGGATTCCCAACGAAGGGTTTTGTAGAGTTCGACGCCAGCCAGTTCCTTCGTACCGATCCCGAAAGCCGCTTCAAAGGCTATGCGCTGGCGGTACAGAACGGCATCAACACCCGCAACGAAATTCGTGAGCTTGAGTCCTGGAACCGCATTGACGATCCGATGGCCGACACCCTGACGATCCAAGGAAAGGCGGAACCGACAGGCCAACGCTAAATAACCGCATGAATCATTTGAATCATGCGCTAACAGTGAAGGCCATCGGCGACAACGGCACTTTCACCGGGTTCGCCTCGACGCCTACCGTTGACCGATACGCCGACGTGATCGAAGTCGGTGCGTTGGCCTGGGGCGCCACGGTTCCCATGCTCCTGTCTCATGACCAGCCGATTGGTGTCTTCACCCGCCTGGAGCATACGGCAGACGGCCTGCTGTGCGACGGCCAAATCAACCTCGACGTACAGGCTGGTCGAGAAGCCTATTCGCTCCTGAAACAAGGCGCTCTCACAGGCTTGTCGGTCGGCATCATCGTCAAAGACCGCAACGTCGTTGATTCGGTACGCCACATTACGTCAGCCGAACTTCTCGAAATCTCTCTGACCGCCATGCCTGTGAATCCCGAAGCCAGGGTAACCAGCGTCAAGGCCGTCGAACAAGCCGAACAACTATCCGCAGAAATCGCCCAACTCAAGGCACAGGTGGCCGACCTCTCAGAGAAGCACCTGTTGCTCGAACTCTCCGCATTGCTCAAATCAGCACGCCACTAAATAGGAACAGACACGAGGTTATTCATGTCCCAAGAACTCATCACAGAAATCAAGTCGCAACTCGACGGCCTCAAGGCTGACTGGCTCAAGAGTGGCGCACAGAACGACAGCATCGCCAAAGAGATTAGCGACCTGTCGGGCCGGATCACAGAACTCGAAGCCCAGAAGAACCGTCCGACCGAAGGCGAGAAGGCCAGCAAGTCATACGGCCAGCGTGTTGTCGAGTCTGACAATTTCCGCCACGTCCAGACCAAGCAAATGAACTCCACAGGCGCTATCAACGTCGGCAGCTTCGAGCAGAAGGCCGTTACGTCGAGCGTGTCTTACATCCCGGCACAGCACAACGGCGCATTCATGGTTCCGTTCGCCAACACAGGCGTTCGTGGCTTGATGCCGAACTTGAACTGCTCTTCGGGCACGTTTGACTACGCACGTGGGACGTTCACGAACAACGCCAACATGCAGGGCGCTGGTACGTCTCCGGTAACGCCAGAGAACTACGCAAAGGCAGAATCGGACCTCAGCTTTACGACCGTCACCGGAACCTGCTTGACGTTGGCTCACTTGCTGCCAGTCTCGAAGCAGGCGCTTGACGACATGGCTCAGCTTTCGGGCATCATCGACAGCCAGTTGCTCGGCGGTTTGCGCATCAAGGAAGAACAGCAGCTTCTGGCTGGCACTGGTGCTTCAGGTCAGATGTACGGCATCATTCCGCAGGCGACCGCATACGATACTGACTTGTCGCCGTCTTCGCCGAATTCGTTCGACAAGCTCCGCATGGCGCTCTATCAGGTCTACGGCGGTTCCAAGCGTATGCCTAGCGCTATCGTCCTGAATCCGATTGACTGGGCGAAAATCCAGTTGCTCAAGGCATCGACCGCAGGCACGTATTTGATCGCTAATCCGGCTGTCGATACGACTCCGCAGCTTTGGGGATTCCCTGTAGTTCAGGCGTTCGCCGTCACTGCCGGAACCTTCCTGGTTGGTGCGTTCGCCACGGCAGCAGCGATCTACGACCGTCAGGACGCCACCATCGAAGTCTCGAACTCTCACAGCGATTTCTTCGCAAAGAACATGGTGGCCGTTCGTGCAGAGGAACGTCTCGGTTTGGCCGTCATGTTCCCGAACGCTTTCATTAGCGGTTCGCTCTAACGCATAGTCTTTCGTTGTAACACCGTCTCTCGTTTCAACGTCTCGAAGCCCTATCGAATCGGACCTAGTGGCATCTTCGCCGACTCGATAGGGCTTTCGTGTGTCTGGGCCAGGACATCGCTAAATACCAGCGTGCTAAGACTCCTGACGCCAGCTACCTTTGAACCGATCACGCTCGACGAAGCGAAGCGCCATCTAAAGATCGATCACGATTCCGATGATTTGGTCATCTCGGCGCTCGTCACGTCGGCCAGGGTAGCCGTTGAATCCTTTACGCTATCGTCCCTGGTTCGGCAAAGCTGGCGCTATTCGCTCGACTTCACAGCACGGGTTCTTGAATTGCCCTTTGCCAATCCGTTGGTCAGCGTCGATACGGTCGGCTACTACGCCACGGACGGCACTTTGAACGTTCTCGGTGAGTCGGCCTATGGTGTCGATACCGAAGCCATCCCTGGCCGGCTGTTCCTGAACGAGTCCCTCTCTGTAACCGATCTGCGGGAATTCTCCGGGTTCTTCGTCGAGTACACGGCGGGACCAGGAACGGCCAGCGATGTACCGCAGATGCTCAAGTGGGCGGTTCTCATTGTCCTGGGTCACTTCTACGAACACCGAGAAGCGCTTGACCAGGACCTTCCGCAGGGGATCAAAGCGCTGCTGACGCCCTATCGAATTCTCACAGCCATTCCACGCTTGCAGGTGACGGTATGACGCTGGCGAAGCTCGATCAACGCATCACGATTCAACAGCAAGCCGATACGCTCAACACGACGGGCGAACAGGTTGGCGCATGGTCTGACGTAACGACCGTATGGACAGCCAAACGATACCGCCCTGGCCGTGAGTTCTTCCAAGCAGGCCGAACGATTGCCGAAGAACGGACTTACTTCATCATTCGCTACCGATCCGGCATTGAGCCAGGAATGCGAATCCTTGACGGCGAACAGGTCTACGACATCACGAGCGTTACCCACGACGACGAACGAAAGCACCTGACCCAACTCGAAGCCCGTGAGGTTCGCTAATGCCTCGATCAGTACAAATCACACGAGGCAAGGCGGCTGCAAGCTCGGGTCTAAAGGAACTGACCGAGCAGCTTCAAAACGTCCAGTTCATGCTCGAAAGCGACGAAGTGCCGAAGGCTCTACTCGGCGCTGCTTGGCTCATTCGAGACCGTGCCAAAGAACTCGCACCCGTCAGAACCGGGCTTCTCAAGGAAAGCATCTTCGCCGGATTCGGACGGCCTGACGGAAGACGAAAGAAGGCATCCGTCGTTGTTGGCGTCAAGTATGGCCCAGGCCACGCCAACCACGCTCACCTAATCGAGTTCGGGACGCACAAACAGGAAGCACAGCCGTTCATGCGGCCAGCGCTCGAACAGACCAAAGGACAGGTCCAGGAAGCGCTCAAAACCAACATCTCCAAGCTCATCGAGAAGGCCATCCAATGATCGAACCCAACATCCGAACGTTCTATCTCGCAGATTCGACGATCAGCAGTTTGATCGGGAACCGCTTCGCCTGGGGCCGAGTTCCTCAAAGCGCTCCCCTGCCCTACGTTCGAGCTTCGCTGATCTCTGACTTGACGTGGACGCCCTTGTCGAGCAACACATGCCTCTACTCTCGGCTCATTCAATTCTCCGTGTTCGCCGAGACGTTCGAGAAGGCCGCAACGATACGGGACGCCATCATCAAGCGCACGATCAACGTCACGCCGACCTCGATCACGGACGTTGACATGATTCGCCACGAACAGACCCGCTCGTTCACGGAAGAAACAAATAATCTCGCTACCCATCACATCGCTCTCGACCTCCGGGTCATTTGCTACGTGACGTAAGGACCGACATGGAAGACACCAACACACTATTGATTCAACGACTGCTTGACCGCATCGAAGAACTCGGAAAGGACATTGCCAGCGTCAGCACGGACGTTCACTTGCTCAAGGACAACGTAAAGCGGCTCGAAGAATCCTTGGAAGGCTTCAAGATCAAGGATTCTACCGTCTTAAAGGTGGTTCTGATCATCGCCGGAACGTGCATTGCCATCTTCGAGGCAGGCTCACCGCTGCTCGGCGTCATCACGAAGCTGATCGGGGGATAACGGAAATGCCGCTGCAAACCTTTCCGCCAATGGTCTCGTGCATCATGCCGACCCGAGACCGTCGAGCCTTCGTGCCGCACGCCATCGAGAATTTCCATCGCCAGACCTGGGAGAACAAGGAACTGATCGTCGTCGATGATGGCCGTGATCCTGTCGAGGACTTGTGCCAAAACCAGCCCAACGTTCGCTACATCCGCCTGCCCGAAGTCCTGTCGATTGGCGCAAAGCGGAACATCTGCTGCGAAGCTGCCAAGGGCGAAATCATTGCCCACTTCGATGACGACGACTGGTATGGCCCAGGCTATCTGACACACCAAGTCAGTACGATTCGCCAGAACGACGTAATCGCCACGGGCCTTCACACAGCGCCGTTCGTCAACCGCAAGACTCGCCGAGCCTTCATCTATCGCAACCATCCCGACTACTGCATTGGCGCAACGATTACCTTTCGCAAAGCGCACTGGATGACGAATCGCTTCCAGGACTGGCAAATCGCAGAAGATAACCAGTTCGTTCAGACGCTCGATCCGGGCCACTATCTCTTCACCGACCACAACGGGCACTTCATCGCCACGGACCACGGCAGCAACACCAGCCCACGGGACTACCAGCGTGAAGATTCGTTCGACGGCAAAGACCTTCTAGCGATCATCGGGGCGACGCAAAGCCGCAGTAAGCGCCACGCCTAAATACCAGTACGGCAAAAAGCCGGAGGTTTTTATGGCGATTACAGCAGCAACTAATACCCTTTTGAAGGTCGGCGACGGCGCATCACCGGAAGTCTTTACGACGGTCGCATACGTCAGCAACATTTCTGGTCCGAACATGACCGCAGGCACCTATGACGTGTCGAATCACAACGACGTAAACGGCTATCGCACTTTCATTAGCGGCCTCAAGGACGGCGGCGAAATCAGCACTGAACTGTTCTTCGATCCGAACGACACGACGCACGCCGACATCATCGACCTGTTTGAAGACAACTCCGTCGTCAACTGGAAAATCGAACTCTCGAAGACTTCGCCTGCCAAGTCGTGGACGTTCAAGGGCGTCGTCGTCGGCTTCGAGCAGGAGTATCCGGTGGACGGACCAAAGACCGCAAAGCTGACGATCAAGATTTCTGGCAAGCCGACCCTGGCCTAACGCCGACTAGAGAGACAAACAATGTTCGCAAAACAGACCATCACATTCGCAGACGGCAGCAAACGAGAACTGGCCTTCACCTTGGGCACGTTCCGGCGCTTGCATATCGCTACAGGCGTCGATTTCTTCGAGGACATGGGCAAGCTCACACCACGATACTTCCCAGACCTCATTGCCGCTGCTTTGACGGGTGAGCCTTCGTTAACCGCCGATCAAGTCGCAGACCTGATTCCGTTGGCCGAGCTTGCCGCTGTGAGTGACGCTCTCGTTGCTGGCCTGGGCGGAACGAAAGCAGACCCAAACGCAACAGGGACGGCCTAGAAACCGTCCCTTCCTCTGACAGTTCCCTTCCCCTGCTCGACGCCTACGCTATTGCCCGATATGACCTGGGCGTTGCCGACGTTGATTCCCTCGACCTCTTCGAGTTCTTCGCCCTGCTCAAGCGGCATCAAGAACACATCTTCCTCAACAACCACCGATTTGGCCTATTGTGCGCCACGCTTGCGAACGTCAATCGTGATCCAAAGAAACAGCCGAGACCATACGTTCCGGCAGACTTCTTTCAAGTAGCGCCAGCAAAGCCGAAACGAGCCATGACGGACGACCAGCTATGGAGTGCGATTGAACACGCCAACAAGCTGTTAGGTGGCTCCGAACCCTAAATACTGGGGTGGAATCCCTCAAAGACCTCATCATCGCTGTAAAGGCTGACGTTGACGCAGCAATCAAGGACTTCGGCAGAGTCACCCGTGAACTGAACAACGTCGTCAAGCAAGCAGAGAAGCTCGGGCAGACCGTCAGCAACATTGGTTCGCAACTGACCAAATCCCTGACCTTGCCGTTGGCTGGCGCTGCGGCTGTCGGCCTGTCGTTCTTCGGCGACTTCGAGGCCAGCATGAACAAGGTCTCTGCTCTCGGCGACATCACGGGCAAGGACCTTCAGTCGCTCACGGATCAAGCAAAGCAACTCGGCGCTTCAACTCAGTTCTCGGCGAAGCAAGCAGCAGACGGCATGAAGGAACTGGCCGCAGCCGGATTCCAAACGAACCAAATCATGAGTTCGATTCCTGGCGTTCTGTCGCTGGCCGCTGCTGGTGAGCTTGACCTAGCACGGGCCGCTGAAGTCTCGGTCAACATCATGGGCGCTTATGGACTCGCAGCCGCCCAGTCCGCTCACGTGTCGGATGTTCTCGCCAAAGCTGCGGCATCGGGTTCGCTCTCGGTCGAGGACTTGGGATTCAGCTTCAAGTATGTCGGGCCTGTAGCGAAGTCTGCAGGACTCTCGCTAGAAACGACTGCCGCTGCCCTGGCCTTGCTCTCGAACGCAGGCATCAAAGGCGAAGCATCCGGCACCGCTCTCCGTGGCATTCTCGCCAGCCTGATCGATCCGTCAAAAGAAGGCGCAAAGGTCCTCGACGCTCTCGGTGTTTCCGTCAAGGACTCTACGGGAAAGCTCCTGCCGTTCGCTCAAATCCTCGACACCCTCAAAGCAAAGGGAATTTCCCAGGCTCAGACGTTCCAGCTAGTTGGCCGTGAGTCGGCTTCGGCGTTCCAGGTCCTCATGAACCAGGGAGCAACGGCACTCAACGGCATGGCCAACGACCTCGTGAACTCCGAAGGTGCGGCAAAGAAGATGGCCGACACCATGAACTCCGGTTTGAACGGCGCTCTCGAACGTGCCAAGTCATCCGCCGAAGGTCTCGCACTCTCGCTTGGCCAGCAACTCGCACCATACGCCATCAAAGTGCTTACCGTCCTCGACGACCTCGCAGGCAAAGCCAGTCTGATGGTTGATCGCTTTCAATCTCTGCCCGAGCCTGTGAAGAATACCGCCGTTGCAGTCGGCGCTCTCTTGGCTGTAGTCGGTCCTGCCCTGGTCGCTCTCGGCGCTCTCGGTTCGGCAGGTTCTTTGATCACTGGTGGCTTGGCCTCGATCACGGGCGCTCTGAAGCTCGTCTCCACAACGCTAGGCTTCGCCGGGGTGTCGATTGGTGGCGTATCGGTCGCCTTCTTAGGTTGGGCTGCTGCGATTGCTGCCGCCGTTGCTGCCCTGGCCGCTGTCGGTGTCTGGGTCTACAACCACTGGGCGCAGATTGTCGGCACGCTCAAGCAAGCCTGGGAAGGGTTCGGCGAGTTCTTTGGCGCAGTCCTCGACAAGATGAACGATCCGATCACCGGGTTCTTGAAGTTCGTCGTCGCTCACTGGTCAACGATCAAGGCTGTAACGGTCGCCACCTTCACCTACGTTGCCGACTTCGTAGAGCGCATTTTCGACGGCCTCAAGAACCTGATCGGCTCGGCGCTCTCTTGGATTGCGACAAAGGCAAAAACGATTGCCGATGCCTTGATTGAAATGAAAGTGCCCGGTGCCGAAAAGCTCCTGACGCTTCGCAAGACATGGGACGACCTAGCCAAGACTGTCACAGAGACGGGCAAGTCTGTAGCCGCTACGAATCAAGCGCTCGTGAAGTCACCCGGCCTAGCTGCGCCTGCAGCCGTCTCGCCAGGGGCCACCCAACACGTCGGCAAGGCAAGTCACAAAAAGACCAAAGAAGAGTTCGACCTGGGCGCTGCCGTTGGTCCTCTCGCCGTCTACAACGCAATGATCGACGACATCCGTGGCCGAGCCTCAAAACTCGTTCGCCAGCTTGCCACGGACCTGCTAGAAGCCAAGAAACCCGTCTCGGAATTCGGTGCTGGCTTCGAGCAACTCGGGAAGATCACGGACGGCCTTGCACCGAAGCTCGACAGCATCCATTTCCCTTTGGCAGAAATCACTGTCGCCATGACGGACTTCGGCCAAGCTGTCGAACGCATGGGCATCAAGACAACGGCCAGCCTCAAGGCCAACGCAGAACAGGCCGAGAAGGATTTCCACACTATCGCCGACGGCATTGGCACTGTGGACGAAATCGCCCAGGCATACGTCAAGTGGACTGAATCGGTCATTGCCCTAAAGCGTGCCCGTGGCGAAGATGTCAATGCGCTCGAAGCCGACCTCAAGCGTGCTCAAGAGAAGCTCGACGGCAAGGCCCACGGCGCAGCGACTAAGGCCAAGCAACCGCTCCAGGAAGTCTCGACGATCCTGACGAACCTCAACCAGGACATCGCAGGCGCCATCGTCAACTGGCAGGGCTTCGGCAACACCGCCCTAGCCGTCCTGAAGAACATCGGCAAGGCGATCATCTCTGACATCTTGAGCCAGCTTGTTTTCACGGAAGACAGAATGAAGGCCATCACGAACACGCTTGGAAGTCTGCTCGGCAAGATGCCCGGACTCGATAACGTCTTTGGCAAGGCAACAAAAACAATCACGGACTCGGCCACCAATGCCGCTGGTGCCGTTGCTAGTACCGCAAAGAACACGGTCGGAAGCGTTGGCAAGGTCGCAAGCTCGGCGCTCTCTTCGGCGGTGGGCATGGCGACAGGGATTGTCTCTGCGGTGTCGAGTGTCATTGGCAACTTTCAAATGGCCGGCATCGGGAAAGACTTGGGCCGTGTGGAAGTCACAACACGAGGCATCCTCAACCAGCTAATCAGCATCCAGGGCAGCTTGAACCAATACCTGCCGCCGATTCCTGTTATTTCCAGCCAGCTAGCGGCCATCATCAACAACGGACTCGGAGTCTATTCGCCCGAGCAGACCGAAGTCCGGGCACGGATTCTCGGAAACACGATTGCGTCTGGCGGCTCGGGAGTCGGCGTCACGGTCAATGGCAACGTCTATGGTGGGCCAGCCGGATTGAGCCAACTGGCCGCAGAACTGATCACCGTCATGCGCAGACAAGGGGCAAGCATCTAAAGTCACTCCCTAGTGGGATCAGCGACCAACTGAACCACATTCGTCCCGATGTAGAGATGGACTCTGATTATTAGAATTACGTCGTGCTCCCGCTGACCATCCCCTAACGGAGCCAATAGACGGTCGGTGGTCACAGACAACTGAGTGATCTGTGAATCGTCTTCGAGCAGCACAAAGATTGGATCGAATCCTTCCTCAACTGTTTCTGGTAGCCCCTTGGTTGACTGCGGGACTCGGAGCGCATCCAACAGCACTTTCAAGCGATTGTCCAGGTCACCGCCGTGGGATACAAGATTCCCAGGAAAGTCCCGTCTGAGGAAGGTTATGTTCAACGAGCAAAAGCTATCGGGCTTGATCCTCGACAGCGGCAAAAATTTGTGAGGTCCACAGATGTGATTCTTTGCTACTCGATTCACCACGCTCTCAGGACGCAGCCAATTCGGTTCCATGAACTGCTTTAAGTGGGGATGTCCACGCCAGAATTCAACCAGTTGACAATGAAAGGTTTTTCTTATGGCGTGCTGCTCTTTCGGCCTCGGCGTGGTGCTCGAAGCGGATGGCAGTGGACCCTGATAAATCAGTCGGAATTCCATGATCGTGCGCAGGTTATCACACAAGACAGATAACGCTCGATATTGGAGCCTACCAGCTAAATACGCTCATGGTTTCCGTAACGATTGGCCTAGTTTCCCGTGGTGTCGAGCCTGACTCACTTCAGATTTCCGAATCGCTCTTCAACATCAGCACGGCTTCGTTCACGGTGCCGGATGTCGAGGTCAGCATTGCTATTGATGTCGGCACCCCGGTTGAAATCCACGACGGCCTAGCGCTCATCTTCTCGGGCACGATCACCGAAGCCTCAGCCGAACTCGTCGATGGCGTCTATCGCAAGTGGTCTGTTTCATGCCAGGACCACAACGCAGCGCTCTCCCGTCGCATTGCTGGCGAATACGAATGGAACAAGGAAAAAGCGAACAACATCTTTCGCTCGATCCTCCAAAACGGCATGACGGACGAAGGACTCGACTACTCGTCTGTAGCTCCGAACGGTGGGCCTGAAATCGAACGCTTCAACATCGTCTATCCGACCGTTGACGACGCATTGAAGAGTCTCTCCTCAGTCAGCAATCGTTACTACCGCATCGAATACGACCGCAGCGTATCGTTCAAAGAATTCGCCACAGGGACCAATCGAGGAACAATCACCGACACGTCCAACGACGCCCGAAACATCTCCTCGAAGGTCACTCGTGAGAACTACGCCAACCTAGTCACGGTTCGCTTTGCCAACGTCCTCGATACCTTCACCGACACGCTGACCGCAGGGACCTCACAGAAGGACTATCCGACCTCGAAGCCTGTCGTTGAAAAGCCTGTCGTCAAGGTCAACGGCTCGGAACAAAGCGTTGGCCTGAAGGACGTTGAAACAGGCAAGCAGGTCTATTGGCAAAAGGACTCGTCAACGATCAGCTTTGACGTTGCGCCTAGTTCCGGTGCCTCAATTGAAATCACCTACACAGGCCGAACGACGAGCATTGCTGACGCTATCGACTTCGCTGCGATTGACGAGCGAAAGGCCGTAGAAGGCGGGTCAGGCGTCTATCACCGATTGATCGAGCTTCAGACCGAAACGTCGGCGGCGAACGCTCAAGCCATCGCAGACGCAACACTCGCACGGCTCAAGCAACTCTCTACGGTCATCTCGGTTGAAAGCGACTCTATCCGTGCCGTCCCTGGCGAAACGCTCACTGTCAACGTCTCCGATGTTCCGAACGGCACCTATGTCGTCCGTGCCGTCACAACTCAACTGCTCGGCGCTTCCCTGCTCCGTCGTTCGTTCGAGCTTGTCTCGGGCAATCTCCTGGCTGACGCAGTATCGACGTTTAGCAGCTTCACGGGTTCGGGCGATTCAAGCATCGGCGGGTTCGTCAGCCTCACAACGCCTGCCGATTCTGAGACCGATAACCCGTTCGGCGTTCCGGCCATCACCGAGCCGAGCATCACGGTTGAATACGTCAAGACAGAAGGCGGCATTCTCAAAGCCAAGATCACGGGCGGGTTCAAGACTCCTGCCGATCTAGGCGCTGCGCCGTACAAGTTCGCTGGCATTCAACTGTTCCAGCAGAAGCCGAACTCAGACATCACGGGCCTGTTTGACCTGGGCTTCATTGACTGCAAGGACCTCGACGCAGAGGCACCAGTCGTTATCGACAAAGACCTGTACGTCGATTTGCCGACCAGCGACGAAACGTGGTTCTTCTACTTCCTCTCACGGTCAGAGACAAAGCAAAACGCCATCGTCCTGGTCAAGTCTCCTGCCGACGTAAACGAAACACCGAACGTCGTTGTCCCTGTCCTCTCGACGCTTGAAGTGCCCGACGTTCTCGGCTTCAAGGCTGGCGGCTATGACGACGCTACAGCTACGTGGTCACAGGTCGCCGAATACGACACGCTCCAGGAACGGGCAAAGGTCGAATGGGGATGCGTCAAGCCGGATTCGTTGAACTTCGGTGGCGTCGAAATGTGGGTTCGTCCCAATCCTGACGAAACTTGGTACCTCACTGGCGGTGTTACGGAAGCGAAAGCGTTCCTGAACAACCAGACCTTTCAAGCGGTCTATGTCGAAGGCCCAGACTTGCCTGTTGACGGCGGCATTTGGGATTACATGGCCGTCTCGGTTGACCGCAACGGCGTTCGCAAGCTCGACGAAGACGGCCAGCCGACAGGCCCAGTTCTCGCCGTCGCAATCCCGGCTAAGAACGGGGATGTTTCTTTCGCTACTCCGTCGCCTGTCACTGACCTAGACTTCTCGGTTGATTCGCTCCACGGCGTCGAACTTGCTTTGATCACGGCGACCTTTACGGCACCGTCGAGCGGCTTCGCTGGCGTTGAACTCTGGTTGGTCGAGGATGGCTCTGATCCGTTTCCGTTGGGCAAGTTCCCTATCGCCGACAGCGGACCAGCGACCATCACGGCAGAGTTCCGCACCCCTGAGGCCGAAGCCGAATGGACTCTCTATGCGGCCAGCTACACGTCGAACGTATCGGCGAAGCTCGACCTGACAACCACGCCCACCGCTACGAAGACGGTCGAGCCTTATCCGTTGGCGGCTGCGATCACGGACCTTGACGCCAACATCGAGTACCGGACCAACGACGGAAGCAAGCTGGTTGAATATCGCTTCACTGCGACCTGGACCGAGCCAGCCGACCCGCCGTTCTGGTATGCGCAAATCGTCTTTGACAACGGCACCGACTCCTACGTGATCGGCGAAGACGACGACGGCGAATGGGTCTCGGGTTGGTTCACCGCACCGCTGACGCCCGTTCCGGCCACGATCAAGTTCTATTCGATCAACCACGCCCGAAAGCGGAACAACCTCAGCTACGCTTACGCAGACGTAGTGATTGGTGCGGCTGTTGGTTCCGCAGGCGTCGAATGGGCACCCGTTGTTACTTCGTTCTCCGCTTCAATTGCCTATCGGGTCTCGGGCGATGGCGTCGAGCAATGGCGGCTGTACGGAACCTTCACACCGTCGAGCGATCCGAAATACGCCGGGTGCCGGATTGTCGTTCAGGACTACGGTGGGCGCTATACGACGGTTCAGGACCTTAACGCCTCAGACAACGCATTTACGGGCGATTGGTGGACGATTGGCGGCACCGAGACCTTCACGGCCTATGCGCTCTCGAAAGACGCTACTGGCCGGATCAATACCGTAGCCATTGGAGTGACGCCACGGATCACGGGCCTTGTCGTCGCCCTTCAGACAGTCGGCTCGATTCCTGGCTCCAGACTGGCGACAGGCACGGTGAACCTGCCGAGCTTTGCCTCTGGCCTGCGTCCGATTCAGATTGTTGGTTCGCTGCCGAGCTTGCCGTCTTCGACGTATCCCCAGGGCGCTCTCGTCTTCCTGACCAGCGACAACAGAGTCTATCGTTCAACAGGCTCGGGCTGGACTGCGGAAGTGCCGACAACGTTCCTGTCTGGCCAAATCACAACGACGCAAATCACGGACAACTCGATCAGCACGCCGAAGCTCCAAGCCAACAGCGTCACGACGACGAACTTGGCCGCAGGCTCGGTTACCGCCAGCATCCTTGCAGCCAATTCTGTGATTGCTGGCAAGATTCAAGCAGGCGCCATCACAGCCAGCGAGATTGCGACCTCGACGATTACGGGAACCCAGATGGCGAACGGTGCTATCTCTGACGTCAAAATCTCTGACGTGTCGATTTCCAAGATCACGAGCGGAACGACGTTCGTCAGCGGCAACATGGTCTGGTCGGGCACGGGCGGGATTCAACTATTAGGCGGCGGCAGCATCTTCGTCTCGCCGGGTTCGATCAGCGCAGCAACCTACAACGCCACATCGCTAGGCCAAGGATGGGTGATTTCTGGCGGCTCGTTCTCGACAATCACCTACACCGGAACGTCGAGTGCAACGATCAACGCTTCGGCCTATGGCATCTCAGGCTCGACGGTGATCAACTCGTCTTCGCAATTCGTCGGGGCTGGCGTCAACACCCCGTTCTATGGGATTGCTGGCTCAGGCTTCAATCCCTATTCGAGCGGCGTTCAATACTTCGGCCAGACCTTGACGGGTGGCCGCATGATCACTGGCGTTCGCAACTCGGGCGGAGTCATTCAGTACAGCTATCGGGACTTTGATGTCCGTGGCGGCTCAGTGACGTACATTTCTTCGGAGTTCGGCTGGTTCAACGCCTAAACGCTAAATACGAGCATGAAGAAATACGCTTATCAAGTCATCTGCATGGGCCAGAGCAGCCAGGAGAATCACGGCGTCGTCGCTACTTCGGTCTCTGCGGCTATCGCCCTGGTCGAGGCCGCACACCCGGACCTCGAAATCGTCAGCGTCAATCGGGCCATTGAAATTACGGTACAGCCTGCCGAGTAGCGATGACGCATCAGATTGAAGGGCAAGCGCAGCGCCTCATTGCCGAACGGATCAATCTCATTCAGCAGATCGAGCAGCAGGTGGTCGGCATGTTGGCGCTCTATGTGGCCGAGAAGAACCTGCCTGCAACTTCAAGACTGGTCCCTGGTTCGACCATCTTGACTTGGGACGACGAACCAACCAACGAGCAATAGACCATGAGCGTATTCCCGACCACAGTTCCAGACATCAACACCTTCTACGTCGCCAACAATCTGGCCGAAACCGCTCTGTCTGGCTCTGTCGATGCGACTCAGACGACGATCACCGTAGCGGCTGCGGACAAGTTCACCTGCCCGTGTTTGATTGTCGTCGATGCCGAAGTCATGGCCGCAACCTCCAAGTCAGGCAACGTCTTTACCGTCACTCGTGGCTTTGACGGAACAACGGCGGCAGTCCACTCGAACGGTGCCAAGGTGCGGAACAATCAGGTGGCCAAATATCACAACGCCATCGCCGATGAAGTCATGGCCATTGCGAACGCTCTCGGTGCCAATCTCGTCAACGTCAAGACGACCACGACCTACAAAGCTACGATCAACCGAACGGCTTTGACGGCGGCAGCAACGACCCAAGACATAACGACCTCGATCAGCGTTGGCCAATACGAGAAGGTCACAGGCGTTACGGTCAAGCACTCGGCGGCTTTCACTGGCGGTTCGGTCGCAGCGGTGCAATGTTCGATAGGAACCTCGACGTATCCGGCACTCTACTCGAACGGCCTGTCACACTCGCTCTCGGATGCCGCTGGCGATGGCGTCTTCTCTGACTTTGCCGTTCACGCTTCGTCGTCGATGGGTTCTTCAAGCGTCCCTGTCGTCGTTCACTTTGAATCGGTCGGCGGCAACCTTTCGACTTTGACCAGCACGGCGACGGTTGATGTTTGGGTCACCGTCACAAAGCTACAGTGATTCGCCATGTTTGCCGACGAACCATTCAGCGAAGGTCTCTGGGCCGAGCCAACGACCGCCAGCTTGACGCTTGAGGCTCTGTCCTCATCTCGACGGAACCTCTGGCTTGAAGCGATGTGGAACGAATTCCCGTGGGCTGGCGAAGGTGATTTCCTCGTGATTCCGCAGCAGCCGGGTTTGCGTTTCGGTGAAGGCTCGAAGGTCGGTCAGCAACAGACGAGTGATTCCTAGCCGATTCGCTAAATACGTCCATGAACTTTGGACGTTTCGCAATCCTCATTCTGTTGGCCGTCTCCGCTTTCGGTCAATCCTCACTTACTAACCCGGCGCTGACGTTCTCTCGCCTTTCAGACTTCAACGTTGTTCGCTTGAGCGGCTCGGTATTGCGCTGGTCGCCTACGTTCTCCTCGACCACACCGGGCAACGTTCAAATCGGCGATACGGTCTACACCTACACTGCGCCAATCACCATCACGAGAACGAGCGGCAACGGCACGCTTCGTCTCTACGTCTCGTCTTCTGGCTCACGCTCCTGCGTTGTTTCCGATGACTTGACCGTCTCTGGCCACGTCTGTTCTTCCGGCACGTCGTTTCCGTCAGGCTCGATCCTTCGTTATTCGTGGGTCAGCACTGGCGGTTCTTGGGCGGCAACAGGTACGGACCTTCGAGCAGTCACAACGGCATCAGTCGGCACAGGCTCCAGCGTCACGGCAGGCCAAGGGTTGATCGACTCGGCTGGAACGTTCTCGCTCGATACGACCTACGCCCAGACCCACGGCAGCGCCCAAGCAGGCGAAGCCTTGAAATGTCACCCGTCGAGCGCATCCGGCACGGCCTACGCTTGCTCAACAAATCCTATCTGGCCAACAACGCCGTGGGTTGCAGGTTCGAGACTTCACTTCACGCCGGATGTCAATTCAGGGACAACGCCAACGCTGACCTTGAACGGGACGGCCTACACCATGAAGCGCCAGGACGGTTCTTCAATGGTCGCTCTCGATCTGACGGCTGGCGTTCCTTACACGTTGTCCTTTGACGGAACTTACTGGCGTGTGATGAACGTTCCGGCAGCATCGGGCGGCGGCTCTGGAACGGTCACATCAGTTACGGCGACTGCTCCGCTATCGGTCGCCAACGGAACGACGACGCCAGCGATCACGTTTGATTCTCTTTTCCTTGTCGAGACGTCGGGCTTCGATCAAATCTGCGGATACAAGAACGATTTGCTCGGCGCTGGCACAACGTATGGGCGATTCAGCCTCCACCGTGACGTGACGAACTCAACGTCTGGCGACACGCAACAGACCACATCTACGCCATGCCAGCTTCAGATAACGACTGGCTCGACGACGAACGACGTATCGGGCATCTCTCAGAACTCAAACAATTCGTTGGGCCTGTTCTTTGTCGCCGGAACTGCCGGGTGGCGTTGGGACGGATTCCTGACCATTCCTTCGTCGGTCGCCAATGTCTACGTCGCAGCGGGTCTGACTCACCAGCAAGGCTTGAACCCTGCGCTGTGTACGCTCTCGTCCAACAACTGCGTCGCCATTGTCCTCGATACGGCGGTTGGCTCACACTTCCAGCTTCGGCGTTGCGGCAGTGGCGGAACTCCTGGCTCATGCACCGACACGGACACAGGCGTCACGGCAGCTACGGGCACGCTCTATAGATTCAGCCTGGAGTCCACGACCAACGGCACAGTATCGGCTTCGGTCAACGGCTCTACTCCGGTGACTGGCGCTCTCCCTTCCGTGACCTTGGGACCGTCCTTCTACGTCAAGACGCTTACTTCGGCGACCAAGCGGGTTGATGTTCACGGCTACAGCTACAAGGGTGCAAAGCGGTGGCAATAACCATGAAGCATCTATTCTTGTTCGCTCTCTTCGCTTCTGGACTCTTGGCACAATCAACGGCGGCAATTGCGTTGACGGACGGCGGCGTGTCTCATCGGGCTGGCGTGCCAATTGGCTTGACTGCTGCTTCCTCAACTTGTTCGGGCGGCTGTACGGCCTATGCATGGTCGCAAACCGCAGGACCGTCCGTTCTCAAGTGGTCCTCGAAAACAAGCGCTACGCCGACCGTCACTGGCACCGTCAACGGCGGCTATACGGTCAAGGTCACGGTAACACCTGCCAGCGGTTCGCCTTCGTCGGCTTCGTTCTCGTTCGGCGCTGTCGCCACGGATTCCAATCTCGTGACGATTCCTTCGAGTAATGCGCTGCTCAGTCAACTGCTCGGCTCGTCGGTGCTCTTCGGACATGGAGTCTGGCCGGAACTCGACAGCAAACAGAAGGAACTCGCCGACCTATACGGTGGCCTTCAATCAACCGAATGGACTGCCTATTGGGAAACCGACCCGCCAATGACAGGCACGGTGACGATTGACTCAAAGACCGATACCGCTATCGTCGGCAACGGTACTTCATTCCTGAGCCAGTTCAATTGCGACGGCACCGACTCAATCGTCGTTCGATACACAGAGAACGGAAGAACTCGCTATCACGCCAAAGTCGTCACGGCCTGTGCGGACAACACCCACTTGACCTGGGGATACACCGAAAACATGCCGCCTGGGACATGGCCGTTCACACGCTCGACGCCAGAGCAGCAGTACATCTGGAGCAATCAGCAATCGAACATCAACACCTATGACAACGTGCTGGCCTTCTATCTGCTTTATCAGCGCTCTGGCTTGACGAAGTACCGAGACCACGCCCGTTGGTTGGCCGAGAAGTGGATCAGCCAGCCGTTCGATGTCTTGGGCGAAACAGACGGCGACGGGCAATCACAGTCCGCACGTATGCACTCTTTGCTAGGTCTCATGGCCTACGCCGAAGACGGACACCCGGAAGTCTGGCCGATGCTCAACACGAAGCTAGACCGTTTCGTCGGCTACTTGAACGCTACGTCTGACCTTCCGCAACAAGACCCACGGGAAGCGGCGTTCTATCTCTGGTATATGAGTGTGGCGGCAGTTCATCACCCGGATGCTGGCCGCAAGGCGACTTATCTGGCCGCAGTTCAAAAGGCGTTGAATGATCGATGGGCACCAGGGCGACAGGCTGATGGTTCCTGGTATAGCTGGTATACGAACGAGCCAGGAGTCTACGTCTTTGGTCCTGTGACGGTCACCAACGGCTCTACTTCCGTGACAAGCGACGGCAAGTTCTTCGTCAACGACACGGCACCGAACAAGGCGGATTGCGGCAGCGGTCGAATGATTTGGTTCACGACGCTTGATGATCGTCTCGGCGACCCTGTAGCCTATCCTTGCACCGTCGTTGATTCGAGCCACATCACGTTGGCCACGCCCTACGCCGGAACGTCGAGCACGGCGAAGTACTTTCACGCAGGCGGCTACTTCCCGTATACGTCGCACTCCCCTGCTGGCGCCAACCTCTACGGGCCTGGGACGAGTTCGTTTATGCAGGGTATCGTCGGTCAGGCTTTGATGGCCGCATACGTCGCTACCAATGACAGCCGCTTGCCGACCTGGATCACGGGCATTAGCTCATGGCTCCAGACGAAAGGTCGCAATGCTTCCGTCAAGGGTCTGTTCTATGCGAGAAACAATCCTGGCTGCGAACCCGATCCGACCGTTCACCCGCCGTGTAACTTTGGCTCAGAGTCCGATTCCGCTCGACGTGCCTTGTATGCGGAAGTCGTCATGTCGATGGTCTACGCACGCCAGCTTGATCCTGAAAGCACTCCGCAAAGCATCATTGACGAAGCAGTTGGCGTGAACTTCGGCTCGGGCGGTGGTCCTTCAACATCTGACGGTTGGTCGAGCACGGACTTAGCGACGGGCTGGATCAATGCGACAAAGAAGGCCAAGGACAACGGGTTCTACTTCGCTATCGGAGCAATGAGCCGCATCCTGGCCGAACGTCTCGGTGGGCCGTTGTCGCAAACGCTCGTGAGCCGCTCTGTTGCCTTCAATCGACCTGCTAACGCCGACTCTACCGTGCTCGTTGTCAGCGATCCATCGGGCCACGTGCGCAGCGTCACTTGCTCAAGTTCGCCCTGTGCGGTTCAAATAGATTCGAGACAAGGCGGCGAAGCACAAATGACGATCCGGCATCTCTCCGGTGCTAACGTCGTTGCCCAGGCCCCTGTCGGTGTGATCTAATCTAAGGCGGTGGAGAAACGAAGGGCCTGAACACTGGGGAGTGCCGGGTCCTTTTGTTTTAGCGGTTGATCACCCAGTAGATGCCAGCGACGATCCAGCACATCACGGCAACGATAAGACCAGCGACGATGCCCATAGTCTGAAGCGGCTTCTTCTCAATGTCTGCTTTCGAGTTGGATCAGTGGAAGCCAATATCGAAACGACGAGTAGCTTTGACGGCAAACCGGGATATGGTTTTGAAGTCGAGCGGCACAGTGGGGGAGATTTTACGATTGGGAGACGCTCGGATCAGAACGGAAACCAATCGGGTATGGGATACAGCCACGATTTGACCAGCTTATATGCGACGATAACAACAGTAAGAAAAATCATGGCAAAGTTGCCGAGTACGTCCCATATTGTGCCGGACCGTTTATACCTAGTCAGGATATAGCTGGCGCAAAGGAGCAGACTCATCACGAACATGAAAGCGCTCAGGGCTAACTGCTCACCACTACGGAGGGTACCCTCCTTGATCTTGGACATTTCTTTTGAGCCAATAACTCGTCCGATCACCGAAAAAGTAGTGTTCTGACAATCGCCTGTGAACAACAAGCGGATTCCAACTCCATCCAGCGTTTCTAATGCGTCACTCCCGGCAATCGAGAGTGAAACGCTATCCAATTGGTCGTGATGAATAAGGGTTCTGAAGTCGAGCGTCTTCCGACTAGTGTTGGACAGTTCTGCACTCAAGATTCTAGCTGGTTTGCTGGAGGCGATCCGCAAAGGGTCGGATGAGGGAAGCATGTCGTATCGCAGCGGAGCTTTTCCAGCGTTCCAAAAGGCTATTCTGCAAACACAGAGGCTTTCGATTGGTTGGTCATCCCATTTCATGCTCAGCCGGGGTGAGTCCTTACGTGCCACCGTTTCCACCGGAGTAGCGTAGTAGGTTGGATCGACGGTTGCATACGAAAGGTAAGAATAAACCGAACCGCCGATGCCAATCACATAGCCCAGTAAGGATAGAGAAGTCTTCGCCCACGATGGTATCGCTAACGCTGCCATGAGGTGAATATCATAGCAGCAAGTCTCACGACTGTTAGAGTCTCTGCTCAAAGGGCCTCGACCAACTCGAAGCCCTGGCAACTCTGACCTTCAACTGTCAAAGACCTACGCCAGCGCCGACGACACAGCGCCAGCCGAACCCTCAGTGAGTCTTGCCGACGACGTGGCCCAGAATTTGCGTCACCTTCATCCTGGCCGCTTCGTCTTTGTCGTCCGTCCCTGACTGCCACTCCCTAAACTCGGCCAGGGTTCGAGCGTAGAGCTTCCCGCCGACCAGGACAGTTAGCACCGGGTTCCAAGACTCCCACTTCGTTTCAATCTGAATCACCGCACGGGCGACCGCTTCCCAGAGCGAATCGGCCTCGACCTCGAAGACAAGAGGTTCCCGTTGCATAGAGCTTTGCGAATACGTCACGACGCACCGAGCCACGGAAACAGGCTACCACGTTCTTCGCCTTTTGTTCTCCACATGAAAAAACAACCATACTCCTGATGGTGTCGCCAACATAGCGCACGCTGTGTTTCTTTTCGTTTCAGTGCTTTACAGGCATCCGACGTTGACTCGCTAGAATTTTCATGGCCCCATACCCCTTGGACCTCACGAACAATTTTCTTTTTTGAAAGGAAGGTTCCGTGATCGATCCAAGCGTCTGGCCGCTCGTCAAGGAAATAGTCGCTCTGTTGGCGAAGCTGTGGCCGATATCACCCCAACCTAAACCGCAGCCGCCGATCATTCACACGCCGACCGACGAAGAGTTCAAGCTCTACGGACGGCGGCACAGGCCGAAGTCATGATTGATCCCTTCGGCGGCTCTGGGGCATGACGCATCAGAACACTCTTGGTTGACGTGGATTTGCTGTAGGAACGGCTGACGGGTTCGGGTGAGTGGCGTTGGCTGGGGCGAGTCCGTTCGAGCCTGTACAATCGCATCTGTGAAGACTGACAAAACGGCACGGGTCATTGCGACGGTCAAGACGAACGCCAAGCCGAAAGCGGCCTCTCTCCGGGCACTCGCCAACGCAGTCCAAAGCGGCGACCGTGAGGCAACCTACAACGCAGCCCTTGAACATTTGCGGCTCGTCAATCCGGGCTTCGAGACGTTTCCGACTCAAGCCGAACTCAAGACTGTTGGCAGCAAAACGAAGGCCAATCGCAAAATTTCTGTTGTCGCAAAGAACCGCTGAGCCGATTATTTTCAATGGCTTAGACTGTCGCCATAATTGAAAACCGTATCCCTGTGGTTTTTGGGGAGATCCCAATCGAGAGTGCCGTTGTACGGGCGCCATCATCCAACGCTACCTCGGCAAGATCAGCGGCCCGCTACTCGACCGCATCGACATCCAGATCGACGTCCCCGCCGTCCCTTATCAGGACCTGCGCTCAAAAAACGACGGAGCCTCGTCTGCGGAAATGCGCGCCCGCGTGGAGGACACGCGCGCGATTCAGTTAGCGCGCGGCTTCTACAACGCCCACATCCCGCCCGCCAAACTCCGCGAAGTCTGCGCACTCGATGCCGCCGGTGAGCGGACCCTCGAACTCGCCATCCGCAAAATGGCTCTCTCCGCCCGCGCCCACGACCGGATCCTCAAAGTGGCTCGCACCATCGCCGACCTCGGCCGCAGCGAGCGCGTCGAGGCCAAACACCTCGCCGAAGCCGTACAGTACCGGAGCCTGGACCGTGGCTGGGGCTCTTAGCCCAAGCTCCATCCAGACTCCGCTACACGAAACTAGGCTTCGGTAATCGTCACCGACTTCAGCGTGTCACCCTGCTGCGTCGCGTTCACAATGTCCTGACCTGACGTCACCTGACCGAACACTACGTGCTTGCCGTCTAGCCATTCCGTCTTGATATGCGTGATGAAGAACTGGCTGCCATTTGTGTTCGGGCCGGCATTGGCCGCCGAAAGCGAGCCCACTTGGTGCTTGCGCCAGTTGCCACCGGTAAATTCGTCGTTGAAGCGATAGCCAGGGCCGCCGCGGCCGGTGCCGGTCGGGTCGCCGCCCTGAATCATGAAGTCGGCAATCACGCGGTGGAACGTCGTGTTGTCGTAGAAACCTTCCTTGGCGAGGAAGACGAAGTTATTCACCATCAGCGGGGCGTTAGCCGGAAAAAGTTCGCAAACAATCGTGCCGCGGGACGTTTCGAACGTCGCCGTGTATTTCTTGGCCGGATCGATTTGCATGGTCGGCGGCGCCGAGTACTGTTTCATGGCTTCATTATCGCCGATATAGTTGAGAGATGACCACGTTGCTGTTGTTGCTGGCCCTCGCCCAGAAGGTGGGCGAGCATCAGATGCATCACACCCCGGAAGAGTTCGCCAAGGTACTCGACGACCCGGCGCGCGACGCGTGGCAGAAGCCGCACGAGGTGGTCATGGCGCTCGGGCTCAAGTCGAACGAAACGATCGCCGACATCGGCGCCGGCACTGGCTACTTCAGCAAGCGCTTCGCGCGTCACGCCGGCAAGGTCTATGCCGTCGACATTGCGCAAATGTTGCTCGACAAAGCGAAGCAGCAGTCGCCGGCGCTCGAACTGGTGCTGGCCGCGCCGGACGACCCGCGTTTGCCGCCCGCCAGCGTCGACACCATCTTCATCTGCAACACGCTCCACCACATCGAGCATCGGCCGGCCTACTACGCGAAGCTGACGCGCGCGCTCAAGCCCGGCGGCCGGCTCGTGATCATCGACTTCCACAAGCGCCCCACGCCCGTGGGCCCGCCGCTCAAAGACCGTATCGCCGAAGCCGATTGCCTGAAAGAACTCGCCGCCGCGGGCTTCCGCAAAACAGGCGAATGGAAAATGCTGCCCACGCAGTACTTCTTCGAGTTCCGACGCTAAGCGGGCCGCACGCCGCCCGCCAGAATCGTCACCCGGCGGCCATCGTCCGTCCGCACCGTCAGAAAGCCATCCGCATCCAGACCGTCTGTCACGCCGCGCAACGTGCGCCCGTCCTGATCCACCATCACGCGCTTCCCCTGCACGTAGGACGAGTTCATCCGGAAGGCGCGATGCACGATGTCCCGGCCGTCTCGGCAGTAAAGCTGCGTGTACTCTTCCACATGGTCGAGTAAACGGACGAGTAAGTCCTCGCGCGAGAAAGGCGTGGCGCCTTCGCGATCGAGCGATGTGGCGATGTCTTCGAGTTCCAGCGGAAAATCGCGCTGGTTCAAATTGATGCCGATGCCGGCCACCACCGCACCCGCATGCATCTGCGCCAGGATGCCGCAAACCTTGCGCTCACCGATCAACACGTCGTTCGGCCAACGCAGATCCGCTTCAAGCTCGCTCATCTCTTCGATGGCACGCTTCGCCGCCAAGCCCAGGGCCAAGGTCAGTCCGGGTACTTGTGCCGGCGGTAACTCCACCCGCAAAATCGCCGACAGATACAGCCCTTCACCGGACTCCGAGTACCAGCGACGCCCCATCCGCCCGATGCCGGCCGTCTGCTCCTGCGAAACCACCACCGTGTGGTCCGGGCACCCTTCGTCAATCAGGCGCTGCGCTTCGAGCTGAGTAGAATCAAGCGTGACATACCAATGCAGATGCCAGAGCGGCAAGCGGGCACTGATGTGGTCGAGGTTCCGGCGAATGCTCACGCGAGCGTGATCCGGAAGTTGAGATCCACGGCGACCGCCGAGTGCGTAATGGCGCCCACGGAGATGTAGTCCGCGCCGGCTTGCGCGTAATCGCGAATCGTCGCCAAGGTCACGCCGCCGGAGATCTCGGTGCTCGCCCGCCCCTTCACGTGCGCCACCCAACGGGCGGCCTCCGTCGGCGTCAGGTTATCGAGCAACAGCTTCCTGGCGCCCGCCTCGAGCGCTTCGTTCAGCTCTTCCCAGGTCCGCACCTCGACTTCCACGGGCACCGTCGCGCCTGCCGTTCCCGCCAGCGCCTGCTTCACGCCGCCCGCCGCCGTGATGTGGTTGTTCTTGATGAGGATGTAATCGAATAGCCCCATGCGATGGTTGGTGACGCCACCCGCTGCCGCGGCCGCTTTCTCCAAACGTCGCAGCCCCGGCGTCGTCTTGCGCGTATCGAGCACCTTCGTGCGCGTACCGGCCACCGCCTCTACATAGCGACTCGCCAGCGTGGCGACGCCCGACAGCCGTTGCATAAAGTTCAACGCCACGCGCTCGCATTCCAGCAAACGCCGCGCGCTGCCGCGGACCACCGCCAGTAACTCGCCATCCTGCGCCCGGTCGCCCGGCTGTTTGAGTAACTCCAGCGACTCCACGCCGCCGCGTAATTCGTAAATGAGCGGGAGTAAGTCAATTCCCGCCACCACAATGTCGGCACGCGCGTAGAATTTGCCTTCCGCCTGACGCTCAGCCGGCACGGTCAAGCGGGACGTGATGTCGCCCTCGCCGATGTCTTCGGCCAGCGCGCGGCGCACGGTCTCGATAATTTCGGGATGCATCATGCGCCCAACGAACGCAACGCGTCCTCGTTCTTCGCTAGCTGCGTGCGATACTCGGCGAGCTTCTGCTGCATGGAAGCGACAATGTGCGGCGGCGCTTTGCCCATGAACTTCTCATCGCCCAGCTGACGCTCGGTGTTGCCGATGTTCTTCGCCAACTGCTCGTTCTCTTTCTTGAGCCGGGCCACCTGCGCATCCTGCTGCGCGGCGGGCACCGCGAGCACCAGGTCGAAGTCAGCCGTCGAGATACTACCCGCCCCGGACTTCGGAGCCGGCTCAGCCTTCAACTCCAGCTTCACATTGGCAAGCTTCGTGATCGCCTCTGCCTCGCGCTGCGCGATCTCCACCGCGCCCGTCGTCGAGTACAAAGTACCAGCCAGGGCCAGCTTCGGGTCCACCTTCATCTCAGCGCGCACCGCGCGAGCCGACGTGATGATGTCCTGCAGAATCCCCATCTCGCGTTCCGCCGCCCCATCGTGTCGCGACGCGTCCGCCATCGGGAAGGCGGCCAGCGTAATGCTGTCGGTGCCGTTCTCGCCCTGATTGCGCAAGCGCTGCCAGATCTCTTCCGTGATGAACGGCATCGAAGGATGCAGCAGCCGCAAGGCCGAGTCGAACACAAACAGGATATTCTTCCAGTTTGTATCGAGGCCGCTGTTCTCGCGGAAGCGCAGCTTCTTCAGTTCCACATACCAGTCGCAGAACTCGCTCCAAAAGAACTGCCACATCGCCTGGCCCACTTCGTGATAGCGGTTCTGATCCACCGCCCGATTCACGGTCTCCGCCGCCGCGTTCAGGCGGCTGCGAATCCAGCGATCCTCCAGCGTCTCCGCCGGCCCGGGTTCGGTCACCAACTGCGGCGTCACGCCAGCGCGCTCCATATTCAGGAACAGGAAGCGGGCTGCGTTCCAGATCTTATTCGCAAACGCGCGCGAGGCCGGCAACTTATCCTCGGTCCAGATGACATCGGCGCCCGGCGCCGACGCCTGCACCAACGCCATGCGCACCGCATCGGTGCCGTACTTCGACGTCATGTCGAGCGGGTCCACCGTATTGCCCTTCGTCTTGGACATCTTCGAGCGATCGGCATTGCGCACAATCCCGTGGATAAACACCTGCCGGAACGGCACCTCGCCCATCATCTCGAGGCCCAACATCATCATGCGGGCGCACCAGAAGAAGAGAATCTCGTACCCCATGATCATCAGCTCAGTGGGATAGTAAGTCTTCAGATCCGCCGTCTGGTCCGGCCAGCCAAGCGTCGAGAACGGCCAGAGACCAGAGCTGAACCACGTGTCGAGCACGTCATCGACCTGCTTCAGATTCTCCTGCCCGCACTTCGAGCACTTCGTGGGATCTTCTCGGCTGACGTTGATTTCCTGGCAATCCTGGCAAATCCAGGCCGGAATGCGATGGCCCCACCAGAGCTGGCGCGAGATGCACCAGTCGCGGATGTTGTTCATCCAGTCGAAGTAGATCTTTTCCCAATTCTCCGGACGAATCGTCGTGCGGCCGGATTGCACCGCCTCGATCGCCTTCTCCGCCAGCGGTTTCATGTGGCAGAACCATTGCGTGGAGATCAACGGCTCCACGATGGTTTTGCTGCGCTGACACTTGCCGATGGAAAGCGTATGGTCCTCGGTCTTCACCAGGAAGCCCTGCGCGGTGAGGTCGGCCACAATGCGCTTCCGCGCCTCGTAGCGATCGAGCCCCTCATAGGCGCCCCCGGCTGCGGTGATCTTCGCTTCCTCGTTGATCACCTTGATCTTTTCGAGATTGTGCCGCTTGCCCGCTTCAAAGTCGTTCGGATCGTGCG
Organism: Bryobacteraceae bacterium; assembly: GCA_965229305.1. Taxonomy (GTDB): domain Bacteria; phylum Acidobacteriota; class Terriglobia; order Bryobacterales; family Bryobacteraceae; genus JALHNI01. The sequence continues at coordinate 338,899 of CBDDIZ010000038.1, forward strand.
CCGGCGTCACCTTCACCACGCCGGTCCCGAACTTCGGATCAGCGAGTTCGTCGAAGATGATCGGGATGTCGCGATCCATCAGCGGCAGGCGCACCGTCTTGCCGCGCAAGTCGGCGTAGCGTTCGTCGTTCGGATTCACGCAGACGGCCGAGTCGCCCAGCATCGTTTCCGGACGCGTTGTCGCCACCACCAGTTCGCGGCCCGGCATACCGTTCACGGGATAACGAATGTGCCAGAGGCTGCCCTGCACTTCCTCGTGATCCACTTCCAGATCCGAGAGCGCCGTGGCGCAACTGGGGCACCAGTTCACCATGTAGTCGCCGCGGTAGATGAGCTTCTTCTCCCAGAGGCGCACGAACGTTTCGCGCACCGCGCGAGAGAGTCCCGGATCCATCGTGAAGCGCTCGCGCGACCAGTCGCAGGAGGCGCCCACGCTCTTCATCTGCTCAATGATGCGGCCGCCGCTCTGTTCCTTCCATGCCCAGATGCGCTTTTCGAACTCCGTCCGTCCCAGGTCGCGCCGCGTCAGATTCTCTTCCTGGCGCAACTTCCGCTCCACCACCATCTGCGTCGCAATGCCGGCATGATCGGTCCCGGGAACCCAAAGCGTCTTCTTGCCGCGCATCCGCTGCGTGCGGATGGTGACGTCAATGACGGTGTGCTCCAACATATGGCCCATGTGGAGCGAGCCCGTGACGTTCGGCGGCGGGATCACCAGCGAGAACATCGGGGCCGTTGACGCAGGGTCCGGCGTAAAGAAGCCGTGGTTGATCCACCACTCGGCCCAGCGGGACTCAAACCGCTGGGGCTCATACACTTTTTCAAATTCCATGGTTTTCCAAATCGGGCGGGAAACCTCTAGTGTAGCCTGTTCAACATGCGTTTCTCTGGAAAGATAGCCGTGGTCACCGGCGGTGCGTCGGGCATCGGAGCCGCCACGACGGCCCTCCTGCGCCACGATGGCGCCGATGTCGTCGTGCTTGATCGCGACACCTGCGACGTCAGCGACGAGTCCGCCGTCCGGTCCGCCTTCGCTGTCCTCCCCCGCGTCGACATCCTGGTGACGTCCGCCGGTGTCGCCGTGCGCAATCCCGTAGACCAGCAGGAGGCCTCCGGCTGGGACCGTGTCTTCGAGGTAAATGTCCGCGGCGCCTTCCTCGCCGCCAAACACGCTCTGCCCCGCATGACCACCGGCGCGGCCATCGTCCACGTCGCCTCCGTTGTCGGCGTCACCGGCTTCCGCCACCGCGCCGCCTACACGGCTTCAAAAGGAGCCATCGTCGCGCTCACCCGCAACATGGCCATGGATTATGCCGCCCGCGGCATTCGCGTCAACTGCGTCTGCCCGGGCTTTGTCCGCACCCCGTTCATCCAGCCGATTCTCGATGATGCCGACCGCACCGAACGGCTGGCGCGCATGCACCCGCTCGGCCGCCTGGGCGAGCCCGAAGACGTCGCCAAGTCGATTGCGTTTCTCGCCTCCGATGACGCTGCCTGGATTACCGGGCATGCCCTCTCGGTCGATGGCGGGCTCGCCGCCGGACGAGTCGAAGAGATCTGACAAATGGCAACGGGGCCGCCTTCCGGCGACCCCGTGTTCACACAATGGATGGTGCGGCTCCGGCCTAGACCTTGCGCAGCTTCGTTACGCGGCCCACTTCCACCCACTCCGCCACAAAGATATTGCCCTTGCGGTCGAAGCAGGCGCCGTGCGGGCAAACGAACTTGCCGGGCTTGAAGTTGTCGCGCGACATCTTGCGCGTCTCGCGCCATTGCGACTCGGAGTCGTCACCCAGATGCTCGATCAGCTTCATGTTCTTGTCGTACACCGTCACGCGCGCGCCCAAATCCGGCACCACCACATCGCCCGTCTTCGCGTGCGTGTGCAGGTGGCAGGGGAGCTTCGTGCCCTCGATGAACTCGATGTGCTCGCCGGCCAGCGTGAAGCGCTGCAAGCGGGCATTGCCCCGGTCGGCCACGATGATCGTCGCCTTCGCCGGACCCTGCCGCAGATCGCACATAATGCCGTGCGAGTTCGCCAGTTCACCCTTGCCCTTGCCCGTCGGGCCGAAGCTCATCTTGTACTTGCCGTCTTTGTCGTAGACGTTCACCCAGTTCGAGCCGTAGCCGTCGGCCACGTACACGTCGCCGTTCGGCGCCACCGCGAGATTGGTCGGGCTGTACTTCTTCTTCTTGCCATCGGCGCCCGGCTCATACGGCTTCGCCTGATCCGGATAGCCCACGGACCAGACTTCACGCCCATCGAGATCCGTCTTCACCACCAGCGCGCGCTTGGTGTCGCACAGGTAGAGATACTCGGTATTGCCTTCCTTTTGCAGATGCAGGCCGTGCGCGCCGCCCTTGAACTCTTTGCCCCAGCTCTTGACGAACTTGCCCTTCGAGTCGAAGATCACCATGGAGTCGCTGGATTCCGACGCCGCGTTCACCGTGTGGTGAATAAAGATGCGGCCCTGCGCATCTTCCATCACGCCATGGCAATTGCCGTACTTGATGTTGGCGGGCAGTTCGCCCCAGTCGTGAATCGCTTCGTACGTGTGGTCTCCGGAGCCGAGAATGGGGTTCTTCGAACCAGACTTATTGGCCGCACCAAGAATCATCGGTGCCGCCAGGCCAGTGGAAAAAGCGCGACGGGAGAGCTGTTTCGCTTGCATGACCTGAGTTTATATCAATCCGTGTCTTTCAGCATCCGCAGATCCGCCACAAATCGGCGGAACGCTTCGTCCGGGTCCGCTCCCTCCGGCAGCCGCAGCAAAGCCGACGGATGAATGGTCACCAGTAGCCGCCGCGCCCAATGCGAATCCATCCAACGGCCGCGATCCCGCTCAATGCGCACATCCCGCCCCACCAACGCCTGCGCGGCGGTCGACCCCAGACACACCACCATGTCCGGACGCAGCCGGCTGAGTTCGGCCTCCAACCAAGCCTTACACGCCGAAATGTGCGTGCCACCCGGTTTTTTGTGCAAGCGACGCTTGCCACGCTCATCAAAGCGGAAATGCTTCACGGCGTTCGTGACATACACCTCACCCCGCTCGATCCCGGCCGCTTGTAGTGCCCGGTCCAGCAGTTGACCCGCCGGTCCCACAAACGGCCTCCCCGCGCGGTCCTCCTGATCGCCCGGCTGCTCGCCCACCAGGACAATGCGCGCCGTTGGCGGACCCTCCCCGAACACCGTCTGCGTCGCCGCCTGATGCAGTTCGCACCCTTCGCATCCCTGCGCCGCCTCCCGCAGCACCGCCAAATCGCCCCCCTCAGGCACGAAGGGCTGCGCCGAGCCGGGTTGCTTGTTCGCCATCTCGCTCACCCTTTCCGCCGCGTTCCAGGCCAACGGGGCAATCAGTTTCGCCTCCGGCAACGTGTGCCAATGCTTCACCGGCATCTCCGCCATCATGGCCGGCAGATTGAGCCGCGCCGGATTGAAGATGGACCCGTAGTAAGTCAGCCACAAGTCCTCGATCTGGTCATCGGGCGGCGCCGCCTCGCGCGGCAACCCCGGCCCGAACCGCAACTCTTCCAAATCCCAATACGCACTCTCATCGGGCGTCAGGATCGCCCAGCGCATGCTCCCGAAGCGCCGCACAAAGAACGGCACGCCTGCCCGCACGATCCGGTGCGACGGCCGGTACCAGGCAATGAACGTCCCGTCTGCCGCGGTGCGGAACCGCACGAACGCATGCATCTTGTGGATGTCACGCCGAATCGCCTTTTCCCTCACCCGCAACTCCCGGACGTCCGGGTCGGCATGATCCTCCAATAAATGCGACTCACCGTGCACCAGCCGCCACACCACCCGATACAACAGGTTCCAACGTTGAGGATCCCGAAAGCAGGCCACCGTTTCCGCCAACGCTAAAAATTCACGCGGCACCTTCGGCGCCGGGCCTTGCACCGCCGGCTCCGGACCATCGTCCACCAGCAGCAACGGCTGACCTTCCGCCGCATCGATGAAGTAGACCGTTTCCGGCGACAACTGCCGCGCCAGGCAACCCCGCCCCCGCACCCGCCACGCCGCGAAGTCGGCCACCGGATACTCGATCACAATTCGCCCGTCAACGCGCCAAACAACGACAACTGCTGCGGCTCCGGCGCAAAACGTTGCGGCAGTTGCACCGAATCGATCTGGCTCGCCGACGGATTGTGATCCGCCGTAATCACGAAGAACCGCGTCTTCGCCAGCGAAATCTTTAACCGCGCCAAATCTTCCAGCTTCAACGAACGCCACCGGCGCGTCTGCAAAATCCGCTGGACATTGCGCGTACCAATTCCGGGGATCCGCAGCAAGGCCGCCTTCGACGCCCGGTTCACGTCCACCGGAAAGAACTCGCGATGCCGCAACGCCCACGCCAGCTTCGGATCATGCTCGAGTGAGAGATTCGGCTCCGCCTCAGTCGTGATCTCCTCCACCTTGAAGCCGTAGAAGCGCAGCAACCAATCGGCCTGATACAGCCGATGCTCGCGCATCATCGGCGGCTTCTTCACGGGCAGCGTCGGATCGGCATGCGGAATCGGACTGAACGCTGAGTAGTAAACGCGCCGCAATTGATGCGTGCCGTAAAGCTCGGAGGCCTTTTGCAGCACCACTGAATCCGGTGCCGGGGTGGCGCCGACAATCATCTGCGTGCTCTGCCCGGCCGGCGCAAAATGTGGCGAACGACCTTGCCGATTCGTCTTGTCCCTGGCCTCCAGAATGCCGTTCCGGATCCCACCCATGGCCGTCTCGATCTCCGTGTGCCGCTTTGCCGGAGCCAGCGTGCGAAGTTCCGCGTCCACCGGCAGTTCGATGTTGGCACTCAACCGGTCCGCCCACCGTCCAGCTTCCTGATAAAGCTCCGGCGACGCCGCCGGCACGGCCTTCAAGTGGATGTAGCCGCCAAAGCGATGCTCCTCTCGCAAACCGCGCGCCACGGCCACCAACTGCTCCATCGTGTAGTCCGGCGTCTGAATCACCCCGGAACTCAAAAACAGCCCTTCAATGTAGTTACGTTTGTAAAAATCGAGGGTCAGGGTGATGACTTCCTGCGGCGTGAACCGAGCCCGCGGCGTATCGCTCGAGATGCGATTCACACAGTAACTGCAATCGTAAATGCAGTAATTCGTCAGGAGTAACTTGAGTAAGGAGACGCAGCGTCCATCCGGCGTATAGCTATGGCAGATGCCCATGCCCTCGGTGTTCCCCACCCCGCCTTCTAAACGCTTCCGATACGACCCACTGCTGGCGCACGACGCATCGTACTTCGCCGCATCCGCCAAAATGTGCAGTTTCTGTTGAATCTCCACGAACGTGCCCACTCTCTTGGATGCGCCCGCCGCAGCCACAATTGAAAACATTGCCAGGCGAACAAACGGCGAATATCTCAAGTGTAGCCGCACCCCTTTCTTCCGTCAACCAGTTGTGATATTCCCTTGGCCGTCCGTAGAGCCTTGGCTCTCGTGGGCCAAGGCCGTAAATGCTGGGAGGTATGACTGCCTTGAAAAATTACGAAGGCTCTGAGATCAGAAACGTCGCTCTGGCTGGACACGGCCACTGCGGCAAGACATCGCTCGTCGCTGCCATGTTGTACACGACGGGGGCCACCAATCGGCTCACCCGGGTGGACGATGGCAACACGATCACGGACCACGACGAAGAGGAGATCGAGCGCAAGCTCACCATCTCTACGTCGCTGACCACTGCCGAGTGGCAAAAGAAGAAAATCAACCTCCTCGACACCCCCGGCTTCAACATCTTCCTCAACGACACCCGCGCCGCCATGGCTGCCGCGGACTCTGCCTTGATCCTCGTCGATGCCGTCGCCGGCGTCGAAGTCCAAACCGAAAAAGTCTGCTCCTTCGCCGACGAGTACCAGATGCCGCATGCGTTCGTCATCAACCGCCTCGATCGCGATCGCGCCAGTTTCGATCGTGCGCTCGAGAGCCTGCACCAACGCATCGGCCGTCACGCCATCCCCATTCACCTGCCCATCGGCAGTGAGAAGAACTTCCGCGGCATCATCGACCTCATCACGATGAAGGCCCACTTCTATACGCCCGACGGCAACGGCATCGGCCAAATCGGCGAGATCCCTGCCGAAGACAGCGAAGCCGCCCAACTGGCCCACGAAGCCCTGATCGAGATGGTCGCCGAAGGCAACGACGAACTCATGGAAGAGTTCTTCGCCGAAGGCACCCTCCCCGCCGAGCACATCATCTCCGGCCTGAAGGACGCTATCGCCGAGGACAAAGTCTTCCCCGTGCTCGCCCTGTCCGCCCTGCGCAACATCGGAACGGACCGGCTCCTGGACTTCGTCCTCGAGTTCCTCCCCGCCCCCACCTGCCGGCCCGCCGCCATTGGCACGGTGCAAGGCGTCGAGCGCGGCATTCGTCCCGTGCGCGATACCGAGCCGCTCAGCGTCTTCGTCTTCAAGACGGTGGCCGACAACTTCGCCGGCCGCGTCTCTTACCTCAAGGTTGCCTCCGGCGTCCTCAAGAACGATGCCGTGCTGATCAACTCACGCACCGGCCAACCCGAGAAGCTCGCCCACATTGGCGTGCTGCAAGGCAAGAACATCGTCCCGGTCACCGAACTGCACGCGGGCGACATCGGCGCCGTCGCCAAGCTGAAGGACACCCTCACCGGCGATACCCTCCACGACAAGAACTCCCGGATCGCCTATCCGCCCGTCAGCCTACCGGAGCCCTCCATCGCCTACGCCATTCTGGCCAAGAGCCGGAACGACGAAGACCGCATGGGCCACGCCATCCACAAGATCCTCGAAGAGGACCCCGGCTTGCGCTTCTACCGCGATCCCCAAACCAAGGAATTCCTGCTCGCCGGCAACGGCCAGCAGCACGTGGAGATCATCGTCTCGCGCCTACGCCGCAAGTATCACGTCGACGTGGAACTGCACGCGCCGAAGATTCCTTACCGCGAAACGATCCGCGGCAATGCCGACGTGCAAGGCCGCCACAAAAAGCAGACCGGCGGCCATGGCCAGTTCGGCGATTGCTGGATCCGCGTCGAGCCGCTTCCGCGCGGCGCGAAGTTCGAATTCCACAACGAGACCTTCGGCGGCTCGGTCCCCCGGCAGTTCATTCCCGCGGTGGAAAAGGGCATCATCGAAGCCTCCGCCAACGGCTTCCTCGCCGGCTATCCGATGGTCGACTTCAAGGTCACCCTTTACGACGGCTCGTATCACGACGTCGACTCGTCGGAAATGTCGTTCAAGATGGCCGCCCGCAAGGCTTACAAAGCCGCCATGGCCGTCGCCAAGCCCACCCTGCTGGAGCCGATCATGAAGGTCGAAGTCCGCGCGCCCGTCGAGTTCGCCGGCGACCTGATGGGCGACATGAATGGCCGCCGCGGCCGCATCTCCGGCACCGACATCATCGGCTCCGATCAGGTGCTCAAGGCCGAAGCGCCCATGAGTGAAATGCTCACCTATCAGAACGACCTCACGTCGATCACCCAGGGCCGCGCTTCGTTCCATATGGAGTTCTCACACTACGACTACGTGCCGTCACTCCAGGCCGAGAAAATCATCGCCGCCGCCAAAGCCGCTCGCGCCGGCGAAGTGGAGGAGGAAGACTAACTCCCCAGCCGGGGGCGGACCCGCCCGTCCGCCCCCGCTTACTTCTCGCCCATCAGGCGCGCCGCCACTTCCGCATGTCCGGCTCCCCGCGCCAAGTCCGCCGCCGTCTCGCCTTTCTCCGTCAGCAGCGACGCCTCCGCGCCCGCCTTCATCAGCAGATCCACCATCGCCAGATCACCACTCGCGGCCGCCGCATGCAACGCCGTCCACCCGCCCTGCTGACGCAGGTTCGCGTCGCCGCCATGTTCCAGGATCAAAGCCAGTGCCGTGGCATCCCGTCGCGACGCCGCCGCATGGATCGCCGCCACCCGCATCGCATTCACCGCCGGCTGATTCACGTCGGCTCCCTGCGTCAACACGTAGCGATACACCTCCGGCTGGCCGAAGAATACCGCCAGCGCAAAGGGCGGAAAGCCATCCGGCGCCGGCTGGTTCAGGTCGGCGCCCGCCTCCACCAGGGTCTGCACCCGAGCCAGATCGCCCAGCATGCAAGCCTCCCATAAATCCAGCGGCCGGCGCGCCGCAATCAGGCGGGCAATTCCCGGCTGCCCGTGATAACAGGCCAACGCCACCAAACTGGCGCCATGTTCATTACGCGCGGTCGATAAGTCTGGTTGGGCGTCCAGTAAGCGCTCCGCCGCCGCCGCGTCGCCGGCTTTAATCGCGCTCAGAAAATCATTCATCGCGTCCTCGCCAAGGGCTAAAAAAAGGAGGCTCCCGGCGCGAACCGGGAGCCGTTCAAGCTAGAGGGAGCGTCCACTCTCCACTCAGGCCCGCGATTCTATCCGAAATAAAATCGAAAAGGAAGCACTCACAGACAAGATTCTGCACGGGCGGGAAGCGTACAATCAAAAGAGTCCGTAGAGAGATCCCGAAACAATGTTGAGGTTTTCTGTTTTAGCCAGTTCGAGTTCCGGCAATTGCGCCCTGGTGGCCACGCCGCGTACCCGACTGCTGGTCGATGCCGGTCTCAGCGCCAAGGAAACTTACGCCCGGCTGCAAGCCATCGGCGTCGATCCTTGCTCCATTGACGCGATCCTCATTACGCACGAACACTCCGACCATGTCTGCGGCCTGCCCGCGCTCGCCCGCAAACTGGCCCGTGATAAGAAGCAATCGGTACCGGTGTATCTCACCAAACTCGCGGCTCCGATGATCGATTGGAACTCACCCGCCGGACCGCCCGAAATTACCGAGTTCCAGGCCGGCACGCGCTTCCGCATCGGCGACATCGACGTCACCAGCTTCACCATCCCGCACGACTCGGTCGACCCGGTCGGCTTCACCTTCATCGGCGAAGGCGCCAAGGTCGGCATCGCCACGGACCTCGGCTACATCCCCGATTCGATCAAGGTCCATCTCGAAGACGTTGACCTGCTGCTGCTCGAATCGAACCACGACCTGGACATGCTCAAGGTCGGCCCGTATCCCTGGAGCGTCAAGCAGCGCGTGATGTCGCGCAAGGGCCACCTCTCGAACGACGTCGCGTCGCAATTCCTCCTGGACCATCTGTCGGCGCGCGCGCGCACCGTCCTGCTGGGCCACTTGAGCGAACACAATAACCATCCTGAGATCGTCCGTTTGGTGGCCGCCCAGGCCCTGAACCGCCGCGCTCTGTTCACCGACTTGGCGGTCTGTGAGCCGGGCTCCGCCTCCGTTTTGTACAACCTATGATTTCCCGATATACGCGGCCGGAAATGGGCCGCATTTGGAGCGAGCAGAACAAGTACCAGCAGTGGCTGGCCGTCGAGTTGGCGGCTTCGGAAACGCTCGCCGAATTAGGCCAGGTCCCCGCTGAGGCTGTCGCCGAGTTGAAGGCCCACGCGGGCTTCACCCTCGAGCGCATCGAAGCGATCGAACGCGAAACCCGTCACGACGTTATCGCCTTCACCACCGCGGTCGCCGAAAAGATGGCCGCTGCGGGTCACTCCGGCGCCTCGCGTTGGTTCCACTTCGGCATGACGTCCAACGACGTCGTCGACACCGCGCAAGCCTGCCAGATGAAGCAGGCGGCCGAACTGATTCTCGCCGGCCTCGATCCGTTGCTCGCCGCGCTCGAACGCCGCGCCAAAGAGTTTCAGCACGCCGTCCAGATTGGCCGCACCCATGGCATCCATGCCGAGCCGATCACCTTCGGACTAAAGCTGGCGCTCTGGTACGACGAATTGCGCCGCAATCGGGCCCGCTTCGCGCAAGCTGCCGATGAGGCGCGCTGCGGCAAGATCTCCGGCGCCGTCGGCACCCTCGCGCATCTGCCCATCGAAGCCGAAGAGCGCATCTGCGGCAAGCTCGGCTTGCGCGCCGCGCCCATCTCATCGCAGGTCCTCTCGCGCGACCTGCACGCCGCCTATGTCTCCGCGCTCGCGCTCATCTGCGCCACGCTCGAAAAGATCGCCCTCGAAGTGCGCCACCTGCAGCGCACCGAAGTCCGCGAGGTGATGGAGCCGTTCGCCACCGGGCAAAAGGGCTCCTCCGCCATGCCGCACAAGAAGAACCCCATCGTCTGCGAACAGATCTGCGGCCTCGCGCGCGTCGTGCGCTCGAACCTGCAGGCGGCTTTCGAGAACATCGCCCTCTGGCATGAGCGTGACATCTCGCACTCCTCGGTGGAACGCGTCATCCTCCCGGACTCCTGCATTCTCACCGACTACCTCCTGGCCAAGACCCTTTGGCTCGTCGACGGCATGCGCGTCTTCCCTGAACGCATGAAGAAGAACCTCGAATCCACCCGCGGCCTCGTCTTCTCCGGCCAGGTCCTGCTCGATCTCGTCGCCGCCGGCATGTTGCGCGAATCGGCGTACAAGCTCGTGCAGACCAACGCTCTCGCCTGCTGGGAAAACGACGGCGACTTCCGCGCCACCATCGAGTCCAACCCCGAGGTCACCAGTCTGGTGACGCCGGAGCAACTGGCCCACGCCTTCTCCTACGAACGGCAGTTGGGCAACGTTGACGCGATCTTCGCCCGCGTCTTCTCAGAAGCGCGGTAAGCGCCGCAACAGGACATAGAGGCCGACGCCGCTCGCGAAACTCGCCAAGCCGACGACGGTCTCTGCCCTCTGCAGTTCTGGCGTCGGCTTGAACTCTGCCGAACCCGCAATTGCCTGATTCACCACCAGGGCCACCGCTGCAATCAGCAGTACCGCTGCGGCGACGCGTCCTGTCGTAAAAGCCCACTGCCGGCGAAAGGCCAAGGCCACGGCCGCGCCCAGAGCCAGGAGCGGGCCCAACACCGCTGCCAGCAGGGCCAGCAGCTCAAAGGGGTTATCGCCGCGTCCGAAGTTGGGGTCTTCCATCATGGAGCGCAGCAGGCTGGTCACCAGCAACAACGCAAACGCTCCAGCAGCGGCAGTGATCCACAATGCCGCCCGAAGATGAGGAGATGCGGGCATTAACCAGCGGCGGGTTCGATGGAAACGGTCATGGATCCCTGCGACCGAGGCATCCGCCAATCGGCTCCGTAGGAATGAACTTGCTGCTGCGCAAACTCGGCCGGCTCGCGCTCGCAGGTGAGGACCACGGTACGTCCGGTGGCATCCACCTCCACCGCGTGATTGAAAGCAGAAGAAGCCGACAGCAGAAAAAGCTTCTGCAGCATCTCAATCACATAGTCGTACGTATGGTCGTCGTCGTCCAGGAGTACTACGTTGAAAAGCGGAGCGTGCTCTCCAGACGTATCGCCGGACTCATGAATTTCGATATCGGGTGAGACGATCGTGGGGGACATGCGATGACATCATCAATTGTACTCATGCGCGCCCGTTCTCACAATCAGGCTTGCATCAAATCTTCGATGCCCGTTTCTTTTTGCAGCCGCTGCATCCCACGAATCCAACGCTCATAGTCGGCTCCTTTGCGGCGCACATACTCAGCCACCTCCGGGTGCGGCAGAATCAGAAATTGCTCGCGCGCCAGCCCCTCGATCACGGCTTCGGCCACCTGCTCGGGCGTAAGCGCACTCTCCACCAGAAAGCTCATCGACCCGCCGCTCGCCTTCTCGAGCAGCGCTGTCTGCACGCCCTGCGGACACAGCGCAAACACCTGCAAACCGCGCGTGCCGAACGTGACCGCCAGCCATTCCGCAAAGCTCATGGCGGCATGTTTCGACACCGCATACGGCGCCGAGCCCAACTGCGTCAGCAACCCCGCCGCCGATACCGTTTGTAACATCGCGCCGCCGCCGTTCTTCAGTAATCGAGGCACTAAGTGCCGCGCCAGCCACACGTGCGACATGAAGTTGATGCGCATGATGCGCTCCCACTCCTCATCGGTGACGTGCAAGCCACCCTCCATGCCGATGCCCGCGTTCGAACAAAACAAGTCGATGCGCCCGTAGGCATCTTCCACACTGCGGATCAGGTTCACCAGATCAGCCTCAGACGCCACATCGCAGGCGATCGCCATCCCGCCAAACTCTGCCGCCGTATGCTGCGCGGCTGCGATCTCCACATCGGCAATCACCACCGCGCGCGCCCCTTCCTGCGCGAATCGCAACGCCATCGCTCGCCCGATGCCTTGCGCACCGCCGGTCACTACGCATACTTTGTCCTGAACAGTCATCGTCACGATTGTAGTCCCGATTAAACTAGACCTATGCGTTGTTACCAGTTCGCCAACTTCGGGCTCGACCAGTTGCAGTTGGTCGAACGGCCCACGCGCCCGCCCGGTCCTGGCGAAGCCCTGGTCCGCCTGCACGCCGTCAGTCTCAACTATCGCGACCTGATGATGGTGCAAGGCCAATACAACCCCAAGCTCAAGCTCCCCGTAATTCCCTGCTCCGATGGCGCCGGCGTCGTCACCGCCGTGGGCGAAGGCGTCACCCGCGTCAAGCCCGGCGACCGTGTGATGGGCATCTTCGCGCAGACCTGGCTCGCCGGACCCGCCACCCGCGAACGACAAGCCGGCACCCTCGGCGGCCCGCTCGATGGCACACTCGCCGAAGAGCGCATCTTCCCCGCCGAAGCCCTCGTTCATACACCCGCCTATCTCACCGACGTCGAAGCCGCCACCCTTCCCTGCACCGCCGTCACCGCCTGGCACGCTCTCGCCGTCCGCGGCGAGTTGCAAGCCGGCGACACCGTCCTGCTGCAAGGCACCGGCGGACTCTCCATCAGCGCGCTCCAGGTCGCCCGCCTCTTCGGCGCCCGCGTCATCATCACGTCCTCGAGCGATGGCAAACTCGCCCGCGCCCAGTCCCTCGGCGCCGCCCACCTCATCAACTACCAAACCAACCCCGCCTGGGAAAAGACGGCCCGCGATCTCACCGGCGGCGTCGGCGTCGATCACCTCATCGAAGTCGGCGGCGCCGATACCTGGGCCAAGAGCCTGCGCGCCATTCGCGTCGGCGGACACATCGCCGTCATCGGCGTCCTCAGCGGCCCCGCCGCCCCCGAGTCAAGCCTCGTCCCGGTTCTCATGCAGAATCTCCGCATCAATGGAGTCTTCGTCGGCAGCCGCGACATGTTCGAAGCCATGTTGCGCGCTTACACCCTCGCTGAGGTCCATCCCGTGGTGGATCGCGTCTTCCCCTTCGAAGCTGCTCCTGCCGCGTTCCAGCACTTATCCAGCGGCGGACACTTCGGCAAAATCGTCATCGCCATAGGAGGCTAAACCATGCGTCGTCGGGTCACCAGTTGGTATAGCGAGCGTCTCGGGCGGCACATGCCGTTGGTCGCCTATGGCCACTACGGCCCCCCCGTCCTGATGCTTCCCACCGCCGCGGCGGACTTCCTCGAGTACGAGCGCTTCCAACTCATCGACTCCGTACGCTGGTTCCTCGAGCAAGGCAAAGTTAAGCTCTACTCCGTCGACAGCGTCAACAAACAGGCCCTGCTCAACGACTACGCCTCCCCCCAGGAGAAGATCGCCTGGCTCCAGCGCTACGACGCTTACCTCATCGAAGAAGTCCTGCCGCTCATCCGCGCCGATAGCGCCGGCCACGCGCCCTACATCATGGGCATCAGCCTCGGCTCATCGCTTTCCGCCATCACCTTCTTCAAGCACCCCGAACTGTTCGCCGGCGCCATGCTCATCAGCGGCAGCTACGATCTGCGCGGCTTCTTCCCCGGCTTCTACAACGAAGACCTCTACTTCCACAATCCCATCGACTTCGTCGGCGGCATGCACCACGGTCCCCAACTCGACGTCCTCCGCCACGGCGGCAAGAGCATTCGCATCTTCACCGGCCAAGGCGAGTTCGAAGCCCCAGACCGGGCCCGCAACCTCGCCCGCATCCTTCACGACAAAGGCATTCCCCATCAACTCGACGTCTGGGGCCACGACGTCTCCCACGATTGGCCCTGGTGGCGAAAGCTCGTCCCCACTTACTTCGGTCAACTCTTTCCTTAAACGCAAGAAGGGCGCCTCGAAAGGCGCCCTTCTTCTAGCTCTGCGCGGTATTACTGACGTTTCTTGAGCGTCGGCCGTTCGTCTTCTTCGGTGGGCGCCTTCGTGCCGCCCTTGCCGTCGTCGGACGGGATCGTGCCGCCCGGAGCGCGCTTCAAGCGCGGCCGGTTCGGATCATCCGGAGTCGCCTTGCGGCGGCCCTGCAGCGCCAGCAAACGAGCCTTCACGTCGTTGAATTCCGACGTCGTCACCACGTACTCGGGGCGCGCCGTCAGCATTTCGCCGATGTTTTTCTGCGCGTCGGTCACGCGTTCGGCCGTCGGCGGATGCGACGAGAAGATCTTCGCCATCGTGCCGGGCTTACGCTTCTCGCGCGACTGCAGCTTTTCGAAGAAGTCCACAAACGACGTCGGGTCGTAGCCGGACTTATACATATACTGCAGACCGAGCATGTCCGCTTCGCGTTCCTGCGCTTGGCTGAATTGCAGGAAGGCCAGCGGAATCAGGATGCTCGCACCCTGCCGGATCGCCAAACCCGTCCAGCCGAAGCCGGTAAACATCAGCGGGATCGTCGCCAGGTTCGCCAGCGTTCCCTTGGTCGCCTGCTTGGTGCCGTGCCGCGCCGCAATATGCGCGATTTCATGGCCCATCACGCCCGCCAGCTCCGATTCGGACTCAGCCGCCAGAATCAGACCCGTATTGACGTAGAAGAACCCGCCCGGCAGCGCGAACGCATTCACGTCCTCGCTATCCACCACCTTGATGGTGAAAGGCACCTTGGCGTCGGAGTTCCGCACCAGATTCTGACCCACGCGGCTCACATACTCGGCGATCATCGGGTCGTCGATGATGCGCGCCTGCCGTTCGATATCGGTCGCCAAGCCCTTGCCCAGCGCGATTTCTTTTTCCAGCGAGTAAAAATTCAGCCCCTTGCCAACGTCACGGTTACCGATCTGGTCCGGATCCTTCTTGGCAGGCTTTTTCTTTTCCTTGCTGTCTTTGTCCTTGCTGTCGGACGCTTTGGTTTCGGTAGTCTTCGTGGCGTCCGGCGTCTTATTGTCGCCGGCGAAGACGGTTAGGCTGGTGGCCAGCGTAAGCGCCACAGCCTTAGAATTCAGGTATTTGCGGAGCATATTCACTCTCCCCTACAGTCCAACCCGTCTATTGAACCCATCGGCGCCGAAAAAGTCTCGTAGCGCTTGCCACCAGTATAGTCCCGATTCACACACACCGATCGCGGGCGACGGCTACTCTTTTTAACGTATATTGCTATCTGTGGGTTACGAAAACGTTTTAGCCGCTCCCGACCTTACCCTCAACACCGATTCCTGGCGCCAATATCGCGATCAATTTCCCGTTCTCGCGAACCTCACTTACCTCAACCACGCCGCGGTCGCCCCCCTCTGCAAACCCGCCGCCGACGCCATGCGCTGGAACGCCGACGACGCCTGCACCTGGGGCAGTTTCCACTACGACCGCTGGATGAAGTGCTACGACGACTTCCGCGCGCAATGCGCCCGCATGATCAACGCCGAGCCCGGCGAGATCGCCATCGTCAAAAACACCTCCGAAGGCATCGCCACCGTCCAGATGGGTCTCGCCTGGAAGCCCGGCGATGCCGTCGTCGCCTTCCGCGAAGAGTTCCCCGCCAATTACTTCCCTTGGGAAAAGCTCAAGGAAAAAGGCGTCGAAGTCCGCTGGCTCTCCATCTACGACCCGCTCGAGAAGATTGAAGCCGCCGCCAAAGGCGCCCGCCTGCTGGCCATCAGCTACGTCAACTACCTCAGCGGCTACCGCGTCGACCTCGAAGCCATCGGCGAAATCTGCGCCCGCCACAATGTCTTTTACTTCGTCGACGCCATCCAGGGCCTGGGCGTCTACCCGATCGACGTCCGCAAAGCGAAGATCCACGCCCTCGCCGCCGACGGTCACAAATGGCTCCTCGGCCCCGAAGGCTGCGGCGTGCTCTACATCCAGCAGGACCAGCAGGATTCCATCGAGCCCGTCGAATTCGGCTGGACCAACGTCGCCGGCTACAACGACTATGCCTCGCGCGACATGGCCCTGCGCACCGACGCCGGCCGCTACGAGTGCGGCACCCTGAACACCGTGGGCTGCTTCGGCCTCGAAGCGTCCATGCGCTTCCTCAACGACATCGAAGCCGCCTGCCCCGGTGGCCTCGCCCGCCGCGTCACCTTCCTCGCCGACCGTCTCGCCCAAGGCGCCCGCGACAAAGGCTACGAACTCATGATCCCGCGCGAACCCCACTCCGCCGCCGGCATCGTCAGCATCCGCCAGGAAGGCGTCGATAGCCGCGTCATCGTCTCGCGCCTCCGCCAGGAACGCATCACCGCAGCCCCGCGCCAGGGCTGGGCCCGCTTCTCGCCGCACTTCTACCTCGAAACCTCCGAGGTCGATCGCGTCATCAGCCTGCTCTAACAAATCTTCACAACTGTAGCCGCCCGATCCCGCCGGGGTCGGGCGAAGTCTTTTGTCCTCAGTACGGTAGACCGCATGCTAAGGCAAGAGGATGAACGCCGTCCTCACGCGCAGCCAAGTCCTCTCCCTCACGCTCCACCTTTCGCTGCTCCTCACCTTGCTCTTTCTCCGCCCCCTCACCACCGCGCCGCTTCCGGACCTCACCCCAGTCCTCATCCCCCTCACGCCGCGCAAACTTCTCTGGAAAGCCCAGGACGCCGGCGGCGGCCAACAGCAGGCCGCCCCAGCCACGCTCGGCCGTCTCCCCGTCCCCACGCCCCGGCGAACCCTCGTTCCGCCCACCACGCGCCCCGTCGACCATCAGCCGAAGCTGGTCGCCGAGGCCGCCATCATGCTCGATACTCAGGTCACCATGCCCCAGCTCGATGTCCTCGGCGACCCGCTCTCGCAAGTAAAAGGCACCGGCTCTCTCGGCCCCGGCGGGCCGCAAGGCATCGGCTCCGGCCGCGACCATGGCGTCGGTGACACCGCCGGTAACCGCCTCGGCAGTTCCACCGCGTCCCAATCCTGGCGCGCCACCACGCCACCCGTCCTCCTGCGTCAAGTCGAGCCGGACTACCCCGAGGAGGCCCGCCGCGCCAAGGTGCAAGGCTTCGTCACGATCTCCGTCGAGATCGACGAAAACGGGCGCGTCCGCGTCCTGCGCGTGCTTCAGCCCGCGGGCCTGGGCCTCGATGAGAAAGCCATCGAAGCCGTCAAGCAATGGCGCTTCAAGCCCGCCATGCGCGATGGCCGGCCCGTCGCCGCGCCCGCCCAGATCCAGGTCAGCTTCCGCCTGCTTTAGGCGTGAATCACCACACCGCGATAGTTCTTGGGCATCGCGATCCACGCGATCAGGTAGCCAATGAAGCCGAAGCCGCCGGCGATTGCCGCCGTCAGCATCGCAATGCGAATTAGCGTCACGTCGATGTTCAGGTAGTTCGCGAGCCCCGCGCACACCCCGGCGATCTTCCGGTTCGCCATGTCGCGTTCGAGGCGCGCGGTCCGCAAGCCGCCCTCGAAGCGCAGTTGCTTGCCGCATTGCGAGCAATACACCGCCACGGCCGTCGTCTCGTTACCGCATTGAGTACAGTACATGTTCCCTCTCGTGAAGGCATACGCACCCGGCCCTCACGTTGTTCCCCCGTTAACAAATTCCGCCCATGATAAAACCAAGGGGTGCAAGCGATCCAACTCGTCCAACACCGCCAGATGGAGCCCGTCGAACTGCCGCCCGAGCGCGAACCCGGCCCCGGCGAAGTGATGGTCAGGATCTGCTCCTGCGGCATCTGCGGCAGCGACCTCCACTGGTGGGCCGAAGGCGGCGTCGGCGAGCGGCGCGCTCCCTACCCCATGGTTCTCGGCCATGAACCTGCCGGCGAAATCGTCGCCGTCGGCAAGGACGTCGCCTCGCTCAAAGTCGGGGACCGCGTCGCCGTCGAGCCTGCCATCACCTGCGGCCAATGCGAATACTGCCGCAGCGGCCGCTTCAACCTTTGCCTCACTTCCAAGTTCATGAGTTCCGGCGGCGAATGGGGCCTCTTCCGCGAATACGCCACCATCCCCGCCGCCAACGCCGACCCCCTCCCGGACTCGCTCTCCTACGACCAGGCCACCCTCATCGAGCCGCTCTCGGTCATCGTCCATATGTTTGAGTTGCGTCCCCTCGATCCCGGCGAAGTCGTCGCCATTACCGGCGCCGGCCCCATCGGCATGCTCGCCGCCGCCGTTGCCCGCCTTCGCGGCGCCTCCACCGTCATCGTTTCTGACCCGCGCCCCCACCGTCGCGCCCTCGCCCTGCAGATGGGCGCCACCCACGCCGTCGAGCCCGCCGACCTCGCCTCCGCCACCCTCGACCTCACCCGCCACCGCGGCGCCGACCTCGTCATCGACGCCGCCGCCAAACGCGATAGCCTCCGCACCTGTTTCCAGGCCGCCCGCAAAGGCGCCGACTGCGTCCTGATCGGCATCCCCAGCGAAACCAACCTCCCGGTCGACCTCCACGCCGCCATGGCCCGCGAGCTGCGCCTCCAGACCATCTTCCGTTCCAATCACAACGCCGCCGAAGCCACCGAACTCCTCGCCTCCGGCCGCATCGCCGACACCCTCGTCACCCACCGCCTCCCGCTTGCTCAAACCCAGCAGGCTTTCGAGATGCTCGAGGGCTATCACGACGGCTGCGGCAAGATCATCATCGGCCTTACTTAAGCCGATACAATGGAATCAATGCGCCTACTGCTTAGTTCGGCCGCTCTGCTTTTTCTCGCCGGTTGCTCAACCGCGCCGACAGAACAGACCAAGAAAGAATCCGCCCCGAAGAAGGAAGTGGAGCCCGTCACCGGCCGCAAGGCCTTCTACTTGGCCTACACCAAGGCCCGCATGTGGTCTTCCGACGTCGTTCCCCTCCGCGTCGAATCCCTCTTTGTGGACAGCATTCCCGCGAAAGACGGCAAGTACCCCGCCTGGCGCATGACCTTCGCCTCGCAGTCCAAAGGCAAAATCAAAGTCTTCACCTACTCGGTGGTCGAAGCCAGCGCCTCGCTTCACGAAGGCGTTTTCAACATGGGCGAGTCCGCCTGGAGCGGTCCCAAGCCGATCGAAATGCCGTTTTATATCCAGGCCTTCAAGATCGATTCCGATGAAGCCATGAAGGTCGCCGTCGAAAAAAGCGCCGAGTACCTGAAGAAGAATCCGAACAAGCCGGTCTTCATGCAGTTGGAGTACACCAAGCTCTACCCCGAGGCCGCCTGGCGCGTCATCTGGGGCGACTCGGTCTCCACCAGCGATCACTCCATCTACGTCAGCGCCATCTCCGGCAACTATCTCGGCAAGAGCTAGAACGGAAAAAAGGCCGGCCTCCCTGCGGGAGCCGGCCTAGAGCGAAAATCGGAAAGTCTTACTGAACAGCCTTCGCGCGCTTTTCTTGCAGCGCCTTGGTCGCGGCCAGCTTCTTCTGGAAGCGGTCCACGCGGCCTTCGGTGTCGATCAGCTTTTGGCGGCCCGTGTAGAACGGATGGCAAACGGAGCAGATTTCGAGACGCAGCTCGTCGCCCTTCACCGTCGAACGGGTGGCAAACGTCGAACCACAGGCGCACACGGCGCGCACTTCGTGGTAGTTGGGATGAATATCGGCTTTCATGCGTTGAAAGTCTTCCTTTCCTTGATCTCCTCCAGGGTACCACGTCCCCGGATTTCCGCCAAATCCGCCTCCGATTCGTGGTGTTCACCACGGGTGCGACTTGCTAAGATGGCATCTGATGCAGGTCTTGCAGGCTGGGCAGCACAAGCTGTTGCTCCTCGAACTCGATAAGGAAACCGTCGCCGAAGTCGCGCGCCAGGCTGGCTTTACGCCCGAGGTGGTCGACGACGAGCGTCGCGTCATCCTCGAGCTTGAAATGCCGGACCGTGACGTACCTTTACTGCTCTTCGACGCGGCCGACCCCGGTAATCTCGGCTGGTTTTCCCGCTGCCATTTCTATGTCGAAGCCCGTTCGGGCGCCGTCATGCAAACCCCCATGACGCTTGCCAACCAGCGCGACGGCGCCGGCCGCGTTCAGCCCACCGCCATTCGCGTCCAGATCAGCAAGGAACTCCCCGCGGACTTCCGCATGCCCGGCAAGCAACCGGTCACCGAACAGATGGTCTACGCCGTCCTGTTCAACTTCCTCTCGGCTCTGGTCAATTCCGGCGTCGGCGTGTGCGGCCAGGGAGCCGTCAAGCCCCTTGCCGGCCGCACCGAAATCATCGGCAACCGGAACTAAACCAGCACCTGCTCGAACTTGATCCCGTTCGCCATCATGGCCTGCGCCTGATCTTCCGTGTAATACTCGGCGTCGATCTTCGCCAGGTAGTACAACGGCAAATCGCCAAAGTCGGCCGTGCTCGGCGTCGGCTGATAGATCATCACCGCCAGCCCCACCACCTGCGCGCCGCGCTCTTCCACGATCTTCCGCAAGCTCGTCAGCTTACGTCCCGTCCGCAGGATGTCGTCCACCAGCAGAATCTTCTCGCCCGCCTGCGGCTCCACGTACTGCCGGAACCGCTGCGGCTGCCCTTCGATCTCTTCCTCGGCCCAATAGACCATGTTGGCGCGCAACGCCTCCACAATCCCGTAAGCCACCGCCAGCCCGCCCGTCGCCGGCGACACCACAGACAGTTGCGGAATCATAGCCCGCAATTCGGTGTTGGCGCGCAGCTTCCGGCTCAGCGCCACGCTCATCGTTTTCATCGTCTGAAAATGGCGCATGGCATGCGCGATCTGCAGGTACTGATTGGCGTACATGCCATTCGGATACCGGTAATAGCCGTGCCGTAGCGCTTGCGTCTTCTCGAGCAAGCTCATCACTTCCTCTTGCGTGGGAAGAAGGTTCATCGTCTTAGTGCGCTCCTTTGCCGAGCAATACTTGCGGAATCGTACGCAGCATGATCATCCAGTCAAGGCCCAGCGACCACGAATCGATGTACTCCATGTCCATGCGCATCCACGTTTCAAAATCGAGCGAATCCCGCCCCTTTAGCGCCCACAGGCACGTCAAACCAGGGCGCATCCGCAGCCGGCGCCGCTGCCAGCGCTGATACTTCTCTACTTCGTTCGGCACCGCCGGACGCGGCCCCACGATCGACATATCCCCCCGCAGCACGTTCCACAGCTGCGGCAGTTCATCCAGGGAGAACTTCCGCAGCCAACGGCCCACCGCCGTCATCCGCGGGTCGTTCGGAATCTTGAATACCGTTTCCTTCTGATTCAGATGCGCCAGCGCCGCTTTCAGCTCTTCGGCATCCTGCACCATCGACCGGAACTTGTAGACCGTAAACCGCCGGCCGCTCAGCCCCAGCCGCTCCTGCCGGAAAATCGCCGGGCCCCGCGAAGTCACCCGGATCAGCCCCGCAATCAGTAGCATCACCGGCGCCAGCACCAGCAACGCGGTCCCCGCCAGAGCCACGTCGATGATCCGCTTCAAAAACAACTTCACTTCGTCATGCGGCGCGGCGGCGAACGTCAGCAACGGCACCTCGCTCGCCGAATCCAGATTCAGCCGGTCCAGATATACCTGGCTGTTCACATGCGGGAAGAAGTCCACCGCCACGCGCGTCCGCACCCCCTCTTCGTCGCACTGCAGAAACACATCCTCGAGCGACGCCAGCCGCGCACTCTCCACCGCAAAAATCACCTCATCGATCACGTGCGACGCCAGCAATTCTTGTAGATTCGCCAAATCCCACACCGGGTATTGACTTTCCAACGCCACGGCGGCTTGAACCGGCGCAGCCTCCAGGAATCCCCGCAAATGGATCGCATACGGCGCCGAACGTTCAATTGCCCGCCCAATTTCGAGCGCCCGCTCGCCCAGCCCCACAATCACCACGTAATGCGGTGTCGAAAACTCCCGCCGGATCGCCCCCACCAGATGCCGCGCATTGATCCGGAAAAAGCACAGCAGCACCCAGCTGTAACTCAGAAACAGCAACAGAAACGGTCGGCTCAGGTCCAGGCGCAACAGAAACTCCACCACCACCAGCGCCACGCCGCCCAGCGCGCACTGCTTCAACGTGTCGCGAAAAATGACCCGCGGATGCGCCGCGTCCAACCGGTCGTAGATCTCATACCAGTAAGCGATCGCCACCCACGCCACGGCTGAGGTGCCCAACAGGAGCGCAATCGCCGCGGAGGGAATCTCGAAATCGTTCTGAAACTGAGAAAAAACGCGTGGCAGCAACAGGCGGGTTTGGTACGCCGACTGAAACGCCAGCGCCACCAATACGATATCGGAGAGGGCAAATAGGGCTCGCGCTTTGCGGTGGTGCCGGTGAAACACGCTAACTCTTAGTCTAAGACCCTTTTACTGAACCGCTTGCGGCGTCACGGTCTCGCCCAGCTTCCGACCCAAAAACGTCATGTATTTGGTCATCGTGTCGGCCGGGTCCATGAAGATCATAAAGAAGCGGAAGAACGCCGGCTTCACCACGCCGTCCTCGCGAATCTCGAGCCGGGTTCCCTTCTCTGTCGGCGCCAGCCGATAGGTCCAAGTCCCGCCAAACGGCAATTCCGGATCCGCCACATCCACCACCAGTCGTTTCACGGGCTCGATCTCGCGTTCCTCAAACGTCACCACCGTCCCGTCGGAAATAGTCTCCTTCCAACGCGGCTTCCCGTTGGGCGACGCGGCGGACTCCACCTTCGTCACATCCAGCCGCCACGTCGGCTGATTCAGCCGGTCCAGTATCAACGCCCACACCTGCTCCGGCGGTTTGCTGTATTCCACGTACCGCGTCACCGTGTGATTTGGCGCGCGCAGCGAACCAATTCCGTAAATCAAACAGAAGATTCCGATCAGTGCGACCAGGATCCAAGCCAGCCATTTCATGCGCGCCACCCCAATCGCGTCATTCTATATAAGATGGACGCAGAACGGAAGCGACTTGAAGAGACCGCCCAGCGCTTGAAGCATTGGCGCCGCTGGGGTCCGTACCTCTCCGAGCGGCAATGGGGCACAGTCCGCGAGGACTACAGCGCTGAAGGCACCGCGTGGGAATTCTTCCCCCACGACCACGCTCGCTCGCGCGCCTACCGCTGGGGCGAGGACGGCATCCTCGGCATCTGCGACAACCACCAACGTCTTTGCCTCGCCCTCGCCTTCTGGAACGGCAAAGACCCCATCCTCAAAGAGCGCCTCTTCGGCCTCACCGGTCATCAGGGCAACCATGGCGAAGACGTCAAGGAGGTCTACTACTTCCTCGACTCCACGCCCACCCATTCCTACATGCAGGCCCTCTACAAGTACCCGCAAGGCGAATACCCCTACGCCAAGCTGGTGGAAGAAGGTGGCCGCGCGCGCACCCAGCCCGAGTACGAACTCATCGACACCGGCCTGTTCGACGAGGACCGCTACTTCGACATCTTCGTCGAGTACGCCAAGGCCGACGTCGACGACGTCCTGGTGCGTCTCAAGATTGTGAACCGCGGCCCCGAGTCCGCCAAGCTCCACGTCCTGCCCACCCTCTGGTTCCGCAACACCTGGAGCTGGAATCCGAACTCCATCAAGGCCCCCGCCCAAAAGCCCACCGTCATGCGCTCCGGCACCGACACGATCGACGCGCACGACGATTCTCTCGGTGTCTTCCGCCTGTGGCTGGAAGGTTCCCCCGAACAGCTCTTCACCGAAAACGAAACCAACACGGAACGCTTCGGCGCCGGCCCCAGCGGCAATCGCAAGTACAAGGATGCCTTCCACCGCCGCATCATCGGTGGCGAGAAGTCCGCCGTCAATGTCGGCCAGTTGGGCACCAAAGCCTGTGGCTGGTATCAGCTCGAACTCGCCCCTGGCGCGGAACGCGTCATCCATCTGCGTCTCTACCGCCCGCCTTGCAACATGGCCGTCGCCAACGACGAGATCTTTGCCCTCCGCCGGCGCGAAGCCGACGAGTTCTACGCCGCGCAGCACGCCGACAGCCTCAGCGAAGAGGGCCGCCGCGTCCAGCGCCAGGCCTTCGCCGGCCTTCTCTGGTCCAAGCAGTTCTACCACTACGCCGTCGAGGACTGGCTCAAGGGCGACCCCGGCCAACCCACTCCCCCCGCCTCGCGCCTCGCCGGTCGCAACAGCGACTGGAAGCATCTTTATAACTCCGACATCCTCTCGATGCCCGACACCTGGGAGTACCCCTGGTTCGCCGCCTGGGATCTCGCCTTCCACATGATCCCCTTCGCCACCATCGACCCGGAGTTCGCCAAGAGCCAACTGCAGCTCTTCCTCCGCGAATGGTACCTGCATCCCAACGGGCAGATGCCCGCCTACGAATGGGCCTTCGGCGACGTCAACCCGCCCGTCCATGCCTGGGCCTGCTGGCGCGTCTATAAGATTGACCACAAGGTCAGCGGCAAGCCGGACACGCGCTTCCTCGAAAGCGTCTTCCACAAGCTCCTGATGAACTTCACCTGGTGGGTCAACCGCAAGGACTCCGCCGGCAACAACATCTTCGAAGGCGGCTTCCTTGGCCTCGACAACATCGGCGTCTTCGATCGTTCCAAACCCCTTCCCACCGGCGGCCATCTCGAGCAATCCGACGGCACCAGTTGGATGGCCATGTATTGCCTCAACATGCTCCGCATCGCCCTCGAACTCGCCACCTTCAATCCCGTCTACGAGGACATCGCCAGCAAGTTCTTTGAGCACTTCCTCTACATCGCCCACGCCATGAACCGCGGCGGCGACGACGGTCTCTGGGACGAAGAGGACGGCTTCTACTACGACCGCCTGCGCGTCAAGGACCGCAGCATGGCCATGAAGATTCGCTCCGTCGTCGGCCTGATTCCTCTCTTCGCCGTCGAGTCCATCGACGCCGGCCTCCTCGACCGCCTCCCCGGCTTCCGCCGCCGCATGGAATGGTTCATCAAAAACCGTCCCGACCTCGCCGGCAATCTCGCCTCGCTCACTCGCGGTGGCGTCGGCGAGCGCCGTTTGCTTTCCCTGGTCGGCCGCGAGCGTTTACGCCGGCTCATGTTCCGCATGCTCGACACCCAGGAGTTTCTTTCGCCCTACGGCATCCGCTCCATGTCGAAGTATCACGAAGAGAACCCCTACGAGCTGCGCGTCAACGGCGACGTCCACCGCGTCAACTACGAACCGGCCGAGTCCACCAGTGGCATGTTCGGTGGCAATTCGAACTGGCGCGGACCCATCTGGTTCCCGGTCAACTACCTGCTGATCGAGTCGCTGCAGAAATTCCAGCACTATCACGGCGACGCGATCTTGGTGGAGTTCCCGACCGGCTCCGGACGCCAGATCAACCTGGGCGAAGTCGCCGCCGAGTTGTCGCAGCGCTTGTCCCGCCTGTTCCTGCCGGGCGAAGACGGCCGGCGCCCGGCCTACGGGTGGGTGGATAAGCTGCAAACGGATCCTCACTTCAAGGACCACGTCTTGTTCCACGAGTACTTCCACGGCGACAACGGCGCCGGCCTCGGCGCCAGCCACCAGACCGGCTGGACCGCCCTGGTCGCCAAGCTCCTTCAACAGAGTGGGGAATAACTCCCCACTCCTCCCTCCCACCCCTGCTCGGACCAACCCGGAACCGCCAGATAACACTCCACTTATAGGCCGAATCCAAATGCCGAAACACGAACCGCCCCAAATGCAGCAAAATTCGACATCCGCCACCCCGCCTACTGCTCGGACCAACTTGTATTCCCAACAACCCAAACGACTTATCCACCAAATCCAACCGCCCCCAAACCTCGCCTCCCCGCCAGTCGACGCCAACCGCCGTTCTTGGCATACTGTAGCGATGCAACGACGCAAAGTCCTTCCGCTCGCCAGCCTGCCGTTCCTGCCGGCCGCGGCCGCTGCGGCCTCCGCGCCCAAGTGGCCTAACATCACCTTCGACCCCGCCAAAGCCAAACGCATCCCCGACCCCTCCGGTGACCTCCGCATCTATCACGAAGGCCCCACCGACATGCTCAAATCCATGACCGCCGGCAGCCTCCGCCTCAAAGCCGGCATGTCCCCCCACCCGCCACACCAGCACCCCGAAGAAGAATTCATGGTCGTCACCGAAGGCACCGGCGAAATCGAAGTCGACGGCAAAACCACCAAAGTCGGCCCCGGTTCGCTCATGTATTGCGGCGCGAACAAGATGCACGCCATCAAGAACACCGGCCAGACGCCGCTCCTGTTCTACTTCTACAAGTGGATCGCATGAAGATCGCCATTCTAGGAGCCGGCAACATGGGCGCCGCCATGCTCGGTGGCATGCTCCGCACCGGCGCAGTCGATAAAGCCAACGCTGTCGCCACTGTGCGCAGTCCGGAGCGAGCCACCGCTCTCCGCAAAAAACTCGGCATCAAGGTCACCGCTGGTGGCAACAAAGCGGCCGCCGCGCAGGCGGACCTCATCGTCCTGGCCGTCAAGCCGGGCACCGTGCCCAAAGTGGTGGAAGAGATAGCCAGCGTTCTCCGCCCCGGTCAGGTGCTGCTCTCCCTCGCCGCCGCGCTGCCCCTCGCGGTGATGGAGAAACGCGTCCAGCAACCGATGGCCATGTTCCGCGCCATGCCCAACATTCCCGTCGTCGTCGAAGAGGGCGCCATCGCGATCTGCGCGAACTCCCTCGCCACGAAGGCGAACTGGGAAAACGTCGAAGCGCTGTTCCAAGCCGTGGGAGTCGTCTGCCGGGTCGATGAAGACCTCATGGACGCCGTCACCGCCCTCAGTGGCTCCGGCCCCGCCTACGTCTACCTGATGATCGAAGCCATGATCGCCGGCGGCGTCAAAATGGGCCTCTCGCGCGAAATCGCGACGCGGCTCGCGGAGCAAACCGTGCTCGGTGCCGCTAAGCATGTCCGCGAATCGGGCCTCCATCCGGCCATCCTCCGCGATGAAGTCATCACCCCCGGTGGCACCACGATCATTGCCATGCACGAACTCGAGCGCAACGGCCTGCGTTCTACGCTCATCTCCGCCATCGAATCAGCCACCCGCCATGCAAAAGAAAGAGCGCGGGCACTGGTGGAATCGATCGATCAGCGATAGACTCTAAAGCTCATGCGACGGCGAAGTTTTCTGGCCACGGGCAGCTTGCTCTGGGCCGCCGACGGTCCCCGTGACCTCCGGATCTTTCTGCTCTGCGGCCAGTCCAACATGGCCGGCCGGGGAGATGTCGAGGAAAGCGATCGCCGTTCCCTCGAGCGCGTCTGGTCCATGAACAAGGCTCACGAATGGGCCTTGGCCACCGACCCGCTGCACTTCGACAAACCCGCCATCGCCGGCGTCGGGCTGGGTCGAACCTTCGCTCGCCTTCTCACCCAAGCCGACTCTGAGGCCCGTGTCGGCTTGGTGCCGTGTGCCATGGGTGGCTCCGCACTGCACGAATGGGCTCCGGGCACGCCCCACTTCGAAAACACGCTGAAGCGCGCCCGCATCGCCCTTGCTTCGGGCCGCTTGAGCGGGATTCTCTGGCATCAGGGCGAAGCCGACTCCTCGGATCGCCAGAAAGCCGAAAGCTACACCGAACGCTTCGCCGTCATGATCAACGCTTTCCGCAAGGAACTGGGTGACGTCCCCGTCGTCGTCGGCCAGTTGGGCGAGTTTCTTCTCCCCGACAAGTTTCCCTTCGCCGCCACCGTCAACCGCCACCTGGCGCAGCTTCCCCTGGAAGTGAAGCGGTCGGCCTTCGTCTCGAGCGCCGGCCTCGGCCATCGTGGCGACGAAATTCATTTCGATTCGGCGGGATTTAGAGAGTTTGGACGCCGGTACGCGCACGCCTATTTGGCCTTGGACGCGAACTGGCGCTTGGGAGAAAAAGCATGAGCAGCTTGTTAGCGGCCTGCGTGGCCGAGTTCTTTGGCACGATGATCCTGATCCTGATTGGTTCCGGCGTCGTCGCGATGACTGTCTTGTTCGGAGGAGGCACACCCGGTGAAGTCGTCAACGGCGGCTACACCAATATCACCCTCGCCTGGGGTCTGGGCGTGGCCTTAGGCGTCTACGTCTCCGGCAAAGTTAGCGGCGGCCATCTCAATCCCGCCGTCACCTTGGCCCTGGCCATCTTCCGTCAGTTCCCCTGGTCTCGCGTGGCTCCCTACGCCTTTGCGCAAATCGCCGGAGCCTTCGTTGGCGCGGGTCTGGTCTTCCTGAACTATCGGCCGGCCTTCCTGAAGTTCGATCCCACTCTCGAGAAAACGGCCGGTGTCTTCGCGACCTTCCCCCTGTTTCGCGACATTCCCGCGGCTGGCTTCCTCGATCAGGTGCTCGGCACCGCCATTCTGCTCTTCCTCGTCCTGGCCGTCACTGACGAACGCAACCAAGCCCCCGCCGGCAACCTGACCCCGGTCGTCGTCGGGCTGATTGTCGTCGCCATCGGCATGTCCTTCGGCGCTCTGCACGGCTATGCCATCAACCCGGCCCGCGACCTCGGCCCGCGCCTGCTCACTGTCGTTGCCGGCTTCCAGAATAACGGCCTCACCGATGGCAGCGGCATCTTTTGGGTGCCGATTGTTGCCCCGCTCCTCGGCGGAGTCCTCGGCGCCGCGGCCTACGACCTCGGTCTCCGCCGCTACTTGCCCACCACGTAGTGGATCTCAAAAGGCTTGTTGGTGATGAACAGCACCACCACGTCCTGCTCGGCCGTGGCCCCGTGCTCCATCACCTCGCCTTCTGGAAACCAGACGAACGAACCCGGCCCAAACGCACCCGCGTTCGTCACCAGCGTCCCTTCCAGCACGTACATTCCATGCGCACACGGATGAGTATGGAGCGTGTTCATCACCCCCGCCGGGTACTTCACAATCCGGACCTCCATTCCTGTATCCGGGTCTGTGATGAGATTCTTTCGGTACAGGGTCTTTCCCAAATGCTCATTCCACCGGGCCTCCCAAGGCTCGGCGGCGACGTCAAGATGAACGATGCCAGCCATGCCGGCCATCGTACCATTCCCCCTCACCACCACTCTCACCTGCTGGATTAGCGCCGCCTCCCAACCCTCGCCCTAAGTTGCGCATGGATTCTCAATAGACAAACAACCCATTCTTTTTCATCAACTTCCGCTTTGGTCCGAGCATTCCTTAGTTCGATCGCTCCCATACTAAGGTGCTAGTACTTTTTCCTCATTTACCAGACCTAGAGTAGGACGGCATACTACGCCCAGTGGTACTTGCAGGAAAACTCATCGCCGCATCGGTCGTGATGCTACTCGGCCCCTCGCTCTTGGCTGCCGAAGAATTCACCGTTCCGAACCTTGTTATTCAAGGCGTCGCAGGTGCCAATCTGGTCACCAACGGCGGCTTTGAAACCGGCACCTTCACCGGATGGACCCAGGCCGGCAACACCTCGTTCACCTCCGTGCAGGGCTTTGGCGAATACGCCGGGAACTACACTGCCTACATGGGCCCGGTGACCTCCTCCGGGTCCCTCACCCAGACCCTCACCACCGTCGCTGGCACCCGCTATGACCTCAGCTACCAGCTTCGGTCGATCGGCTCCACCCCCAACCGCTTCGACGTCTACTGGAATGGCGGCGCCATCGCCAGCCTCAGCCTCTCCAACGCCGGCACCTTCGGTTGGACCTCCTTCAGCGCCCTCAACCTCGTCGCCACCGGACCCACCACGTCCCTCAGCTTCGTCTTCCGCCATGACCCCGGCTATTTCTTCCTCGACGAAGTCGCCGTCACCACCGCCACCCCGGAGCCCTCCACCATCGCCCTCGTCGGCGCCACGCTTCTGATCATCGGCACCTATCGCCGCAGAAAATCGTCCTCCCAACGGCCATCGCCGTCGGACCTCCGCACATAGTTCGCATCGATCCCCGCCGGATCGCCTCCTCCGGCCCTCAACGCCAAACGCCCCACCATCGCCGCGAGTGGCTCCGGTTGCTCGCGCACCTTCAGCCCGCGCGCCGCGAGTTCCGGCCACATCTCCGTCACCAGAAACTCGGCGTCCTCCGGCAAATTCTCGAGCATCGCCAGCTTGCCCACGCGCTCCGGCTCGCACGCTTGTAGCTCGTGATCGTAGAACCCCGCGTACACCTCGCCCCGCCTCGCATTCAACAGCGGCACCCGCAAGCGCCCGGTGCCCGACGCTGCCAGCGCCTGCAGATTCGACACCATCGCCGCCGGACGCCCCATCACTTCCGCTAATCCTTTCACCGCCGCCAACCCCACCCGCACTCCTGTAAACGACCCTGGCCCGCCCGCCGCCGCGAACAACTCCACCTCAGCCAACGTCCAGCCGCACTCCCGCAACATCTTTTCGATCGTCGCATCAGGCGTTCGCCGTGCCCGTCCTCGGCCAGCACCACTTCCTCCGCCACCACCCGCTCCCCATCCAGCAGCGCCACCGAACCCCGGTCCGCCGTCGTATCCACCGCCAGCACCCTCATCTACGGCACCAACCGGAACACTTTGTCGAGCGTGTAAACCTTGCCGTTCGCATTCATGCCACTCAGGCGCAAGTTCAGCACCGCCGGGTACCGCGTCGCCAGATCCTTCGGCAGCGCCAGCGTGCCGGACGTCCCCGAACCCAGCACCCGATAACCTTGCCCATCCGCCGCCACCTCGCCGGTCCACACGTAAAGCATCGTCCGCGTCGCGCGCGACTGCCGCACCAGCTTCGTCTCGAACTTCGCCGGCTGCGAGAGCGACAGCGTGTCGCCCGTCGGCGACACCACCGTAAAGGGCACCCGCGGCGTGTTGCCTTCCACCTCCTGCAACAAATTCGGCCGCGAATCGAACTTATAGCTCTTCAACATGCCTTCCTTCTTGCCATCCCGTGAGAGGTGCAGCACCCAATCCTGCGACTTGGTCGGAGGCTCGGCCACAAACCGCTCTCCCTTCCAATCCTTGCCCTTGATCTTCTCGCCCGTCGCCGGATTGAACCAATACACCTGATAGGTGTGCCGCCGCACCCCCACTTCAATCAGCCGCGGATTCTCTACATACACCACATACTCGATGCCTTCGCCCTCTTCATCCTCCCCTTCTCCAAAGACGCGCTCCAAAGCCAAGGCCCGCCCGCCATCCACGTTGAAAAAAGGCTCCAGCTCCCAATAACGGGTATTTGCGAAAAAGTCGTACCACGCCGTCATCGCCTTGGACCCCGGCGACTCCAGGAATTTATCCGTCACCCCCTGCCGCCCAATCCCCGCACTCCCCGTGTTGCCAAACACCGGATACTGCCCGTTCATCGTCGCGTTCCACAGCCGCTTCCGGAACGTATCGAAATCAACCTGATTGGCGGCCATCTTCCCCGCCCCGGAATCCTCATAGGCAAACTCCGCGTTCACCTGCGGATCCCCATAAATCTGGTGTTCGATCGCTCCCAGGCCATCCTCGCTCGATTGATACGTGATGTAGGTCTGCCACCCATCCCCATTCAACGAACCCGACGTCTTCGCCCCGTGCGCCGTCCGCGGATGGTTATAAGGATCGTGCTTCTTCAACAACTGCCCCAACTCTTTCATCAAGCCGCGCCCATCGGCATACTCATCGAAATTCTGCGCCACCTGCCAGGTGAGGTTATAGCCCGCCAGCCGCGACGTGATGTAGCGAATAAAGCGCTCCCGCTGCTGCCACGTCGAAAAGAACTTGTTCAGGTCGTTTTGCCCCGCCCCGAGAATCAGATCGACAATGATGCCCTTGCCGTTCGCATAAGCAATCCGCCGTTCGAACTCCCTCAAGAACTCGAAGTTCGGCTCATCGGCGGTCTTAAAGGCATGCGCCACCGGATCGTCCCATAACGAGAGCAGCGCTCGCACATGATTGAACTTCTGCGTCGCCCGCGCCTCGATCACCCGCTCGAACAACGCCCGATCCACGTAGCCAAAGCGCAGCATCGTGTCGCCCATCCACAAGTGCGGACGCAGACGCTCCGTGTATCTCCAATGATGCACGTTGGCCGGCTCAATAAAGCCCAACGCCTCGGACTCCACTGCATCCACATGCCCCACCTGCCCCTGCCAACGTGCAATATCGCTCGTCAGCCGCCATTCCCACACTCCCGGTTCATTCGGCGTAAACCGCAACACCATCTTGCGGCCACCATCCCAAAACGCCGGCACCAGGTACGTCTTAAACCTCGGCGACTTCACCTCGGCATAGAACTTCAAACTCAAGTGCGGGTTCGGATGCGCCGTCGCTTCCGTCGCGCTCAGTTCGTACACGATGTCGCAAGGCTGGTAAGTCCGCGGATTTTCGCAAGGCGTTTGCGCGAAGGCCGGCCAGATACCGCACAAAATGATCAGCGAGAGTCGCATCCTGACCTCCAGTTTGCCCCAAAATGAAGTCATGCGTTTCGCCCTGCTTTTGCTGCTCAGCGCGAATGTGGCTCCTGCCGTCACCATAGAAGAGAGAACCAAGGGCCTGGAACGCCTCGCTGGCTTCCTCGATCTCTACTGGGACGCGAAAGGCGGCAAGATGCTCTTGTGCATCCCGCGCCTCGAAAGCGAACTCCTCTATTTCTCTTCCCTGCCCGCCGGCATCGGCTCCAACGACCTGGGCCTCGACCGCGGCCAACTCGGTCAGGAGCGCATCGTCCAGTTCGAACGCAGCGGCAACCGCGTCCTGCTCATGCAGCAGAACT
This sequence comes from Bryobacteraceae bacterium, assembly GCA_965229305.1. GTDB lineage: Bacteria > Acidobacteriota > Terriglobia > Bryobacterales > Bryobacteraceae > JALHNI01. The sequence goes on from CBDDIZ010000038.1 coordinate 371,369, forward strand.
ATGACTACCGCGCCACCTCCCCCGACGCCCGCGAACGGCAAGCCGTCACGGACTCCTTCGCCCGCTCCGCTCTCGCCGGCTTCGCCATCGAGGCCGAGGACAGCCACGGCGTCCTGGTCGACGCCACCAGCTTCTTCCTGCGCGACACACACGGCGTCGCCACGCGCCTCCGCGGGATGAATCAGGGGACCTACCGCCTCGATCCGCAGCGTTCCGCCTTCTACCTGCCGCGCACCAAATCCTTCCCGCAAAACACCGAGATCGAGGTGACGCTCACCTTCGCCGGTGAGAACCCCGGCGGCTTCGTGCGCAGCGTTGTACCGGATAGCGAAGCCCTCACCGTACGCGAGCACCACAGCTTCATTCAACTCCCGGATTCCGGCTATGTCCCCCGCGCCTTCGATCCGCGCGCCGGCTACTTCCTCACCTCCTACGCCGACTACTCATCCCCGGTCACCGACAAACTCCGCCGCCGCTACCTCACACGCCACCGCTTGCAGAAAAAGAACCCCGGTACGCTCATGAGCGAGCCCATCAAGCCCATCGTCTACTACCTGGATCCGGGCACTCCGGAGCCTGTCCGCAGCGCGTTGCTCGAAGGCGGCCGTTGGTGGAACCAGGCCTTTGAAGCAGCCGGTTACCGCAACGCCTTTCGCATGGAACTCCTCCCCGCCGGCGCCGACCCGATGGACATCCGCTACAACCTTGTGCAATGGGTCCATCGCTCCACCCGCGGCTGGTCCTATGGAGCCTCCATCTCAGACCCGCGCACCGGCGAGATTCTGAAGGGCCACGTCACGCTGGGCTCTTTGCGCGTCCGCCAGGACTACCTGATCGCTGAAGGCCTCCTCGCCCCCTACGAGCACACCGACGCCTCGCCTGAGGCCCTAGCCATGGCTCTCGCTCGCCTCCGTCAGCTCTCCGCGCACGAGATCGGCCACACGCTCGGCTTGGCTCACAACTTCGCCGCCAGCGTGTCCCAGCGCGCGTCCGTGATGGATTACCCCCACCCCTACGCCGCTCTCCGTCCAGACGGCACGGTCGACTTGCAACAAGCCTACGCCGTCGGCATTGGCGAGTGGGACAAGACCGCCATCCGCTACGGCTATTCCGAAGGCACCCCGCCCGAACTCGCCGCCATCCTGGAGGAGTCGCAGAAGAAGGGCGTGCGCTTCATCAGCGATGCCGACTCCGGCGATGGAGGCGCTCATCCCTACACTCACGTCTGGGACAACGGCGCCGACTCGGTCGCAGAGCTCACTCGCATCATGCGCCTTCGTTCGCGCGGACTCGAACGCTTCGGCGAGCGCAACCTCCGTCCGGGCGAGCCATTAGCGACGCTGGAAGAAGTCCTTGTGCCTCTCTATCTCGGCCATCGCTATCAACTCTCCGCGGCGGCCAAGTGGCTCGGCGGCCTAAATTACAGCTACGCCTTGCGCGGCGACGGCCAGGTGATCGCCGAGATCGTTCCCGCAGCCAAACAGACTCAGGCCCTTACGGCCCTCCTGGATGCCTTGCAACCAAGTCTTCTTGGAGTTCATCCGAACAAACCTGTGTATATAAAATATTTTTTACTGTAAAATTTGTATTATCTGCATTATACCATATTTATTATCTTAGATGTGTGTAATTTTATCCTAATGGTGGAAGTTATGGCACTGGATCTTAATTATGAACAATTCTATAAGATATATTTGGAGCAATATTAGATTAAAACCAATTTCTAAACTATACATTACCTACTCTTGGTGCACCAGTGGTTAGAAATATATCAATTTAATAACCTAATCTTGTTTTTACATCGGAGGCTAATAATGCTGCAATAGCCCCTCCTAAAGAATGTCCTACTACGAATAATTTTGCATCAGAGAACTTTTGTTTTAATTATTGTGTACAGTTTATCATTTGCTCGCTTAGATCAGAATACATATCTTGAAATCCTGAATGAATGTAGCATCCTTAGCACTTAGTGTAGTTTGATTATACAAAATTTAGGTCACCCACAAAATTTTAAACATTTGATGTACTTCTATAATTCAAAATGATTGCATTTTCTATCTGATTGTAGGCACAATAGGCTGATGTATTATGGGAAGAGTTCTAAAAAGATTGTACATTTGTTGTATTAGGATGTTGATCACAAAAATATCCACAATTCCAATTTTATATTTATTGAGGCGAGCATTATGAGACTTAAGTGTACCAGAAAACAGATTATGCTAAACTAGCATTATAAGTTTAATAAGAGTATCTTATTTGCTATAAAATCAATATAAACAACATTTTTTAATTATTTTTAGTAAACTGATAGCTTTTTCTTTTTAGATTTTAACTGAAATTCCCCCGTAGTGATTAGTTATAGTTTATATTTTATATCAAATAATTATTAGTATTTTATTTTTTAAACTTAAAAAGTTTTAGATTATACTGAAATCACCCATTTAAGATTAGTTTTAATATTAATTTTATATGAAATTATTATTTGTATTGATTATCTTATAAGCCTTTGTGTACTGTTTTGAGACGAATTAGTCAAAAAATGATGGTATATAAATAATACTAATAGGAATATCCCCAATATTTGATGCTATGTAAAAGTGGAGAAATAGAGAAGCAAAAATAACTTAAGAATCATTTAAGCCTAAATAAAGCAGGGTTTCAATAGATGATTTGATGAATAAAAGGCCCACTAGTTTGGTTTAATCTAAGTCTTAGATAAAAGGTATGAACAATTAATATAAATAGCTAAACATTCATAAAGTACAACCAATACAGTATAAAGTTAAATTATTCCTAAATCAAAATAAACACTCGATAAATTTATTCCTGCCTAAGAACCAATTATAAAAAAAGCAGAATCATTAAAGCAAACACAATCAATTTCCAAATAAGATTATTAGGAACAAAATATTTCTCATTTGTAAACCTAATCAACAACAACCACATAGAATTCTAATCACTAATAAACAAATAGTTTGATTTAAAAGAATAAGACATCACAATCTGGTATATAAAATAACAAAAATATCATAGCTCCAATTAATTTATAGAATTTGAGAACAGGTTCATAGA
>CBDDIZ010000039.1:0-312541 GCA_965229305.1 Bryobacteraceae bacterium
GGTCCCTATATGCCGCTCCGTCGATGTCTGCCATCGGGTGGCCGAGGGTGTCATACAAGAATCGTAGGACCGCAGCCTCATCTGTAGACAGCTCTTTTAGGATGGATATGAAATTCGGCCTAATCTGCGGTTCGCAGACGGCCTCGCGGCATTAGCTAACAGTGCGGCCCACATTTCTTGCATCGACATATCTTCTTCGAAGGTCGCTCCTTCGATGATCGGAAAGAGAAGCTTTGGCGAAACCGGTTGGGGCTGTATTTTAGCGTCCTGAATTAGCTTTTCGGCTGCGGGAAATAGCCATTCCAGTGCCTGGTAGCGGTAGTGCTTGGTGACATCGGCCAGAAATCCAGCGACTTCGGCGACAGCAGGTCCGAGAAACGTTCTTCCGACTGCTGTTATGGGCAAGGCAGCCGCGTAGGGCACAAGCTGCTTTACGCCATCGACAACGACCGGAATGGCATCAACAATGTCCTTTTGCATCGAAGCATATTATAATCCTCTCCCTCAACCCATTCCGGACATATGCTGGGCGCTACCTAACTAGGCCTGATAGCTGCCGAGCAAAAGCAGTAAAGCAGTTCTGCGGCATTTTAAGTTTCCAGCAAGTGCCCTCCCGGTCGACGGGAGATGGATCCACCTCACTGGTCTATCGCCGTCCCCTTGGACAACGTCAGCGCTCACCTTTCGGGGTGGGGGCCGTCGTATGAGCCAGCTTCCTCCCTATGACTTTTCCCTTGCGCTCCACTCCGTTGAATTTGTCTTGGCCTTGCTGACCTGGATGGGAGCTGGTTGGGCGCAGGTGGGCCCGGCGATCGAGAAGCAGGTGGATGCTTTGTTTGCGAGCTACGGGGCGGGGACGCCGGGAGTGGCGGTGGGGGTGGTGCGGGACGGGAAGGCCGTTTTGGTGAAGGGGTATGGGACGGCGAGTCTGGAGCAGGGGAGGCCGGTGACGGGGGCGACGGTGTTTCAGGTCGGGTCGGTGTCGAAGCAGTTTACGGCGTTCGCGATCTATCTGCTCGAAAAACAGGGGAAGCTCTCGCTGCAGGATGAGGTGCGGAAGTATGTGCCGGAACTGCGGACTACGGGGCGCCGGTGCGGATTGAGCATTTGTTGGGGCATACGAGCGGGGGTACGGGATCAGGCAGCGCTGCTGACGCTGGCGGGTTGGCGGATGGACGATGTGATGACGACCGGGCAGGTGCTGCGGTTGGTGAGCCGGCAGAGGGAGTTGAACTTTGCTCCGGGGAGCGCGTACTTGTACAGCAACTCGGGGTATACGCTGCTGGCGGAGGTGGTGAAGCGGGTGAGCGGGCAGTCGCTGGCGGAGTTTTGCCGGGTGAATCTGTTCGGGCCGCTGGGCATGACCCAGACGCGCTGGGTGGACGATCACGAGATGGTGGTGCGGAACCGGGCGGATTCGTATCAGCGCGAGGGCGAGGCGTGGAAGCGGGTGAACTTGAATGATGGGGTGGCGGGTCCGTCGAACCTGTATACGACGGCGGAGGACATGCTGAAGTGGGCGCTCAATTTTGAGACGGCGAAGGTGGGGGATCGGGAGTTGATTCGCCGGTTCAACGAGCCGTCGCGGCTCAATAACGGCGAGCGGGCCGTGTATTACTCGTTGCCGGGCGATGTGGGGTATCACGCGAAGGGGCAGGTGGTGCGGCGGCATCGAGGCTTGGAGGTGCTGAGCCATGGGGGCCATGCGGGCGGTTTCCGGAGCACGTTCTGGCGGTTTCCGGCCGAGCGTTTCGCGGTGGTGCTGCTGAGCAACGATGAGCACTTTGCCCAGTTGGCGAAGGCGGAGGCGATGGTGGAGATTTTTCTGAAGGGGCGGATGAAACCGGAAGCGCCGGCGCCGGCTGGTGAGTCCGGGGTGGCCGCTCCGGCGCGCGTGACACCGCTAGTGGCGGAGGGGAGGCTGGGCGACTATGAGGGGCGCTACTTCAGTGAGGAACTCGAGAGTGCTTATACGGTGCGAGCGGTGAACGGGCGGCTGGTGCTGGCGCACGTGCGGCACGGGGAGATGGCGTTGACGGCGGCGGGCGGGGAGGCGTTTACGGGGCGGATTGAGTTTCCGGTGCAGGTCGAGTTTCGACGGGGAGCGGGGGGCGGAGTGGAGGAGATGAGGGTATCGAACTTTGGGGCGAAGAAGGTGCGGTTTCGGCGGGTCGCCAGCAGCCGGTGAAGCGTAGGGGAAAAAGGGCGAGGATGGAGAAGATGCTGCTTACACAGGAAATGGAAAAGGTCGGGCGGGTCTATGCGGGGCTGAACGCAAAAGATGTGCTGGCGATGACGGAGGACTTTGCGCCGGAGGTGGAGTGGGTGGAGCCGGCGGACTTCCCCCCGCCCGGGCTCTATCAAGGGATTGAGGCGGTTCGGACGCATATCCAGGAAGCTCGCGAGACCTGGGCCGAAGGGACTTGCGAGCCGGAGCGACTCGTGGAGGAAGGCGGGCGTGTGGTGGCCTTCATTCGCATCCGTGTGCGACTGAAGGAACGCCTGGACTGGCAGGAAGGTTCGGTGACCGATGTGTTCACCTTCCGCGACGGCAAGGTGGTTCAGGTGCGCACGTTTCACGACTGGGCGGAGGCGCTGGAATGGGCCCGAGGAACGCTCGGAAAGCCGGGTAACTAGAGCGCGGCGACTTCGACGATTTTGGCTTTGATTTTGGCGAGGCGATCGCCGCTGCCGACGATGGGGTCGCTGCCGTCGTATTGAGCGCGGATCATGCCCTTTTTGTCGATGAAGACGAGTTTGGGGACGGTGCCGGGCGTCATGAGGGAGAGCTGGAGGAACTTGAAGGCTTTATCGATGGAGGTCCAGCCGACGGGGAAGCCGGGCTTGAAGCGTTCGATGAAGGGGGGGACGACGACGGGTCCGTCTTCGACGAAGTCGCAGGCGAGCATTTGGACTTTGGGGCCGAATTCGGTTTGGAGGCTGCGGAGGAGTTGGGTGACTTCCTGGCAGTGGGAGCAACTGGAGCGGATGAGGGCGAAGACGACGGTCTTGCCGCGGTATTGGCTGAGCTTGAGCGGGCCGGCGGTGGTGGTGATCTCGAACTCGGCGAGGCGAGGAAGCTGCTGGGCCTGAACGGCGAGGGCACCGGCACCCAGAGAGGTGGCACCGAGGGCAAGAAGAGCTCTTCTCTGCATAAGTCCCCAGTTTAGCGCTGCGAGGGCGGCTGTGCGTACTGGGTGGCGCGTTGGCGGCGTTCGGTGGCGGGTCCGATTTGGCGGAGTTCGGCGTTGGCTTCGGGGGTGGAGGGGAAGATGGTGAAGTCGCGGAGGGCGAGGCGGGCGGGGATGCCATTTTGGCGGGTGAGCGCGTGGTGCAGTTCGAGGAGATGGGCGCGGGTAAGTTCGAGGGGGTGTTCGTCGGGCTGATAGATCGAACCGATGGGGTATTCGAGGAAGGGCGTGGCGGTTTGCTCGATGTGGTTGCCGAGGAGGTGGCTGACGAGGTGCTGTTCGGCGAAGGCGACGAGGCGGGCGGTGCTGGAGGCGTAGGTGGGCCAGTCGCGGATGTAGAGGCGGCCGGGGTAGAGGTTATCGCCGGTGAGGAGGATGCCGGTGCGACGGTCATAGAAGACGAGGGCGGCGGTGTCGTGGCCGGGCATGCCGAGGATGTCAAGGACGCGGTCGCCCAAGTCGAGTTGGCCGGGGGAGGTGGGCCAGGTGGCGATGCCGAAGGCTTTTTGGAGGGCGGGGACCTGGGCGGGGATGACCTCGGTGTTGGGGCGGTTGGCGAACTGGGAGTCTCGGGACTTATGGTCACCGTGGTTGTGGGTGTGAGCGATGACGAGGGCGGGCTTGGGGCGTTGGTGACGGTCGCTCCATTGGGTGAGGAGGCGGTCGATTAAGGGGGCGAGTTCGGTTTTGCCGGCGCCGGTATCGACGAGCAAGGCGCGGGTTTGGCCGAAGACGAGGAAGAGGAAGGGCTTTTCGTAGTGGGTGCAGCCGGACTCGCGAAGGATGAAGAAGTGGGGGTTGTATTCGTGGATAAAGAAGTCGGGGGACTCCATGCAGCGGGGTCCGCCGGTGGACCAGCGGACGGGGAGGGTGCCGGGTTCGAGGCCGGCGCCGTTGGGCTGGGGGGCTTGGGCGAGGAGGGTGGCGAGGAAGAAGAGGGTGGTCAACGGCGGGCTCCTTGATGCAGGTAGTCAGCCGGACTGGGGCCTTCGCTTTCAGTATACGGGGTGCCCGGCGGGCTACTGCGGGGGCGGGGGGAGACGGGCGGCGGCGATTTGAGCGATGTCGAGCAGTTGGGGCGGCGCGTCGGGGCTGACGGTTTTGAGAGCGTCCTTGAACATGGTGTTGCAGAAGGGGCAGGCGACGCCGACGGTGGAGGCGCCGGTGGCCACGAGCTCTTTGGCGCGGGTTTCGTTGATGCGTTCGCCGTGTTCTTCGCCGAGGAAGGCGAGGCCGCCGCCGGCACCGCAGCAGAAGCTGCGTTCGCGGGCTTTGGGCGGGTCGATGACGGGGGCGGATTGGGCGATGACGGCACGGGGCTCGTCGTAGGTGTTGAGGTAGCGGCCGAGGTAGCAGGGGTCGTGGTAGACGATCGGGTCTTGGGTGGGTGCGGCGGCGGGGAGTTGGGAGCCGTGGCGGGCGAGGAAGGTGGAGTGGTGTTCGACGGCGAGGTCGGCTCCGAATTCGCGCCAGTCGGTGTTCATGGTGCGGACGCAGTGGGGGCAGATGGAGAGGATCTTCTTGGGGGCGACGGCCTGGATGTTCTGGAGGTTGTATTCGGCGAGTTGCTGGAAGGCGAGGTCGTTGCCGAGGCGGCGGGCGGAGTCGCCGGTGCAGCGTTCTTTTTTGAGGACGCCGAAGGTGAGGTTGAGATGGCGGAGGATGCGGACGAGGGAGAGGACGACGTCGCGGCCCTGGGGGTCGTAGCTGCCCATACAGCCAAGCCAAAGGAGGTATTCCTGAGAGCCGTCGTAGACGGGGAGTTCGTTCTTTTGGAGGAACTTGTCGCGTTCGTTCTGGGAGAGGCCGAGCGGGTTGCCGTAGCGTTCGAGGTTGTTGAAGAGTTTGCCGCCGTACTCGTCGTCCCACTTGCCGGTGTTGGTGGCGCCGCGGCGGAGGCCGATGATGATGGGCAGATGTTCGATGCCGACGGGGCACTGGTATTCGCAACAGCCGCAGGTGGTGCATTCGAAGGCGGCTTGCTGGGAGATGTGGGGGCCGAGGAGGGGCTGCTCGCTTTGGGGGCCGAATTCGTTGAGGTAGCCGCGGAGGCCGAGGATGATTTCTTTGGGGTTGAGGACTTTGCCGGTGTTGGAGGCGGGGCAGAACTCGGTGCAGCGGCCACACTCGACGCAGGAGTAGGCCTGGAGGGCGGCGAGTTGGGTGACATCTTTGCCGGTATCGAGGCCGAAGTCTTCGTCGCCGACGAGCGGGGGAATCTGGGAGAACTCGCCGCGCGAGAGGAAGACGGTGGCGGGGCTGAGGACCAGGTGCAGGTGCTTGGTGTGCGGGATGAGGGGCAGGAAGATGAGCAGGGCGGCCGTGTGGAGCCACCAATTGACGTGGCCGGTGAGCGTGGCGTCGTGGGTGAAGTACTCGTAGAGGTACGTCACCATGAGGGTGAAGATCAGGAAGGCGATGAAGCCGGATTCGACGGAGACTTTTTCGCCGAGCCAGCGGGGGCGGACGAGAAAGCGGCGGACGAACAAGCCCGCGATGGAGACGGCGCAGGCGACGGCGAAGAGCATAGCGAGGCCGAAGTAGAGGCGGCCGAAGAGGCCGTCGGGGGAGAGGAGGTGGAGTCCGAAGCCGCGGAGCAGATGGTCCAAGGTGACAAGGGCGAAGGCGCAGAAGGCCCAGAAGAGGAAGGCGTGGGCGAGGCCGGGGAGGGGGCGCTCTTTGATGACGAGGGCTTGGCAGAGGACTTCCCAGAAGAAGTCCCAGACGCGGCGACCGAGGGGGGCGAGGGAGAAATCAGCGTCGGGCTTGGAGTCGCGGATGGTGCGGAGGATGGGCCAGAAGCGCCAGAAGAAGCCGGTGAGGGAGGCGGCGATGGCCAGCAGTACTATGCCCGACTCAAGGTAACTAGGGTACGACATGCGGGGTCAATGTCGACTTTAGCATCTACAATACAGGGAGAGGACTATTTGCGCTATTTACTTTCCGGGGCAGCCGGCTTTATCGGCTCGCATTTGTGTGAGCGGTTATTGGGCGAAGGGCATGAACTGGTCGGGTTCGACAACTTCGTCACAGGAGCCAAGGGAAATGTCGCGCATCTGATTGGTCACTCCGCCTTTCGTTTTGAAGAAGCAGACGCCGCGTCGCCGTCCTTCCTGCAAACCGCGCAGGGTTGGGGCCGATTCGATGTGGTGCTACATTTCGCTTCGCTGGCGAGCCCAAAACATTATCTGGCGAAGCCGATTGAGACGTTGGAATCCGGGTCAACGGCGACGCGGAATATGCTCGAGATTACGCGGCAAAGCGACGCGAAGTACCTGGTGGCTTCGACGTCGGAATGCTACGGCGATCCGCTGGAGCATCCGCAGAAGGAGAGCTATTGGGGCAATGTGAACCCGGTGGGGCCGCGCTCCTGCTATGACGAGAGCAAGCGCTATGCGGAAGCGATGACGATGGCGTATCACCGTTTCTACGGGAGCCAGACGGCGATCGCGCGGATCTTCAATACGTACGGGCCGCGGATGGCGCTGGATGACGGCCGCGTGGTGCCGGCGTTTCTGGAGCAGGCGTTGACGGGGAAGCCGCTGTCGATCTTCGGCGATGGCACGCAGACGCGCAGCTTCTGTTATGTGAGCGATCTGGTGGAGGGTCTGCTGCGGCTGGTGCATTCGGGCGAGCGGATGCCGACGAACCTGGGCAATCCGGCGGAGATTACGGTGGGTGAGTTTGCGGAGCGGATCCGGTCGATGACGGGAACGAAGTCCGCGATTGAGTATCATCCACTGCCGGAGAACGATCCGCAGCGGCGGCGGCCGGACATCAGCAAGGCGAAGAGTCTGCTGGGCTGGGAGCCGAAGGTGGGGCTGGAAGACGGCCTACGCGAGACGATCGCGTATTTCAAGACGCGGGTTGGGGTTTGATCCAGATACGGGCCGCGGCCGAGTTGCCGAGCTGAAACGGGCGATCGGTGAGACGGATGGTGAGCGTGTCGTCGTAGTTTTTGGCTTCCATCCGGAGCTCGGCGCCGGGGCGGACGCCGAGTTCATCGAGGTAAATGAGGAGCTGACGATCGCGTTCGTAGACGCTGGTGACGGTGCCGCGGGCATTGACCGGTAGCTCATTCAAGGTGAGCCAGCCGCGCTGACGCCGGACGGTGGGGGTGTCGTTTTCGACGCGATTGCCGTGGGGGCAGGTGGCGTTGGTGCCGAGTTTCTCGATGAGTTTCCGTTCGAAGTCGCCGGAGACGGCGTGCTCGAGCTGTTCGGCTTCGTCGTGGACCTTGAACCATTCCATGCCGAAGACTTCGGTGAGCATGCGCTCGATCAGGTAGTGGCGGTAGAGAAGGCGGTTGGCGATCTCGCGGCCTTCGTCGGTGAGGCTGAGTTGGCCGGTTTCGGTGGCCACGCGGATGAGCCCGTCGCGCTTGAGGCGTTTGATGGCGGCGGTGACGGCGGGGGCGGAGACGTTCAGCCAGCGGGCCAGGGTGGCCGCAATGACGGTCTCGCCTTCGGTCTCGAGGTCCGCAATGGCCTTGAGGTAGTTTTCCTTCGAAATCGTTATTTTCACGCGGCTACCTCTTCAGTGTAGCGTCCTGACGCCCAGGCAAAGAGATTGTTATCCTGCCAGGAATGAGTACATTTCGGTCTGTTTTTGCGCTCGTGTTCAGCCTTTCCCTGGTGGTGATCGCGCAGGAGAAGGTGGATCTGCCGGCGATTCAACGTTTGAAAGACGAGGCGTTGAACAATTCGAAGGTGATGGACACGTTGTTCCAACTGACCGAGGTGATTGGGGCGCGCGTGACCGGGTCGCCGGCGCACAAGGCAGCCGCGGAGTACGCGGTGAAGCGGCTGAAGGAGCACGGCGTGACGGACGCGAAGCTCGAGAAGTGGGAATTCGGGCGGGGCTGGAGCTTCTCGCACTTCGATCTGCATATGACCGAGCCGACGCCCGCGACGTTGATCGGCTTTCCGCTGGCGTGGACGCCGGGGACCGAGGGGACGGTGAGCGGCGAGGTGATGATCGCGCCGATGACGACGCCGGGAGATCTGGAGCGGTGGAAGGGCAAGCTGCGGGGCAAGGTGATTCTGACGGATCGTCTGCGGCCGCTCGACTTGCCGATGACGCCGCTCGCGAAACGGTACAGCGAGCAGGAGCTGACGGAGATGGAGCAATCAGCGGCGATGGGGGGCGGTCCGCGGGGGCCGGGGGAGCCGGCGGCGAATCAGCCGGCGTTGCCGCTGCGGCCGGGTGAGGCGCGGCCGACGACGCCGGAAGGGATTCGGGCGGTGATGCAGCGGTTCCGCGATCAACGGAATCAGTTCCTGAAGGATGAAGGCGTGGTGCTGGCGCTGTCGTCGGGGACGAAGGGGGAGAGCGGCACGGTGTTCGGGACGTCGGGCGGATCGCATGATCCGAAGTCGGTGACGCCGCCTCCGATGGCCGCGATCTCCGGGGAGCACTACAACCGGCTGTATCGGCTGGTGACGCAGAAGATTCCGGTGAAGGTGGAGTTCAACATCCGGACGCAGTTCCACGACGAGACGAAGGATTCGTTCAACGTGATCGGCGAGATTCCGGGGACGGGGAAGAACAAGGACGAGTACGTGATGATCGGGGCGCACTTGGATAGCTGGCAGGGCGGTACGGGGGCGACCGATAACGGCGCGTCCTGCGCGGTGATGCTGGAAGCGATGCGGGTGTTGAAGGCGAGCGGCGTGACGCTGGACCGTTCGGTGAAGATCGGCTTGTGGAGCGGCGAGGAGCAGGGCTTGCTGGGATCGCGGGCGTGGGTGAAGGAGCATCTGGCGGATCGGGACACGATGCGTTTGACGAAGGAGCATGGGCGCATTTCGGCATACTTCAATATCGATAACGGCGTGGGCAAGATCCGGGGGATCTACACGCAGGGCAACGAGATGGTGAAGCCGATCTTCGAGCAGTGGCTTTTGCCGTTCAAGGATCTGGGCGGGCCGCTGCATGTGACGGGCCGCAACACGGGCAGCACGGATCATGTGTCGTTCGACAACGTCGGGATTCCGGCGTTCCAATTCATTCAGGATCCGATGGACTATTCGAGCCGGACGCATCACTCGAACATGGATCACTACGATCGGGTGCAGCGGGGAGATCTGATGCAGCAGGTGGCGGTGTTGACGTCGTTCGTGTATCACACGGCGAATCGGGGGGAGGCTTTGCCGCGGAAGCCGCTGCCGAAGCCGGCGAAGAAGCCGGAGACGAGCCAGGCGGGCGGGACGTTGTCGGCGGGCCAGTAGCGGGATCGAAAGGCGAGTTCAGGGTGGGCTCGCCTTTTTCTTGCGGCAAGGCGTACTGCGTGTTATAGTACACACGTGATTCCGTTCCGTCTGACTTTTCAGCCTGGGATCTCGATCTACGAGCAAGTGGCGTATGCGGCGAAGAAGGCCGTGATCGCGGGGCAGATGCGCCCCGGCGATCCGTTTCCGTCGGTACGGGCACTGAGCAAGGAGCTCAAGATTAATCCGAATACGGCGCATAAAGTGATTACGCAACTGTTGGCGGAGGGGTTATTGGAAGTGATGCCGGGGATTGGCACGGTGGTGGCGGCACCGGCGGCTTCGACGGCGGCCGAGCGCGGCAAGCTGCTGCGCACGGAACTGGAACAACTGGTGGTGCAGGCGAAGAAGCTGGGCTTGAGTTTGGCTGAGGTGACCCAAGCGGTGGAGGATCACTGGGAGCGCCTGGATGGGGCAAGAAATGGGAGGAAGGCATGAGCGACGTTCTGACGACGCAGGACCTGTCGAAGCGCTATCGCAAGCATCTGGCGCTCGATCGACTGAATCTGACGGTGCCGGAGGGCAGTGTGTACGCGCTACTGGGGGCGAACGGCGCGGGCAAGACGACGGCACTCAAGCTGATGATGAATCTGCATCCGCCGACTTCAGGATCGGCGCGGGTGTTGGGGATGGATTCGCGCGAGTTGCAGGGGCGGTGTTTCGAGCAGATTGGCTACGTGTCCGAGAATCAGGACCTGCCGGGCTGGATGACGATGGGGCGGCTGTTGAGTTATCTGAAGCCGTTCTATCCGACGTGGAGCGAGGCGCGGGCGGAGGAGTTGGTGAAGCAGTTTCGCCTGCCGATGGATCGGCCGCTGCGGAATTTTTCGCGCGGCATGCAGATGAAGGCGGCGCTCGCGTCGTCGTTGGCCTATGAGCCGAAGCTGCTGGTGATGGATGAGCCGTTCAGCGGGCTGGATCCGTTGACGCGCGAGGAGTTGATCGGCGCGCTGCTCGAGTGCGGGCCGCAGACGTCGGTGATTGTGTCGTCGCATGATCTGGCGGACATCGAGAGCTTTGCGAGCCATGTCGGTTATCTGCATCAGGGCAAGCTCGAGTTCGGCGAGGAACTGGCGTCGCTGACGGCCCGTTTCCGGGAGATTGAGGTGACACTCGATCGTCCGGTGCTGCCGACGCCGTGGCCGGCGCATTGGCTGCGACCGGAATCGTCACCGGCGGTGGTGCGGTTTGTGGAGACGCATTTCGATCCGCACCGGACGATGGGGGAGGTGCAACTGTTGTTCTCCGGGGTGACGCATATTGAGGCGACACCGATGCCGTTGCGGTCGATTTTTGTGACGTTGGCCCGCCAGTCCCAGGCGGCGTAGAGAGGAGAGAGCGATGACGACATTCGAACAGGCTGCACATATCTTTCGGAAGGACATGCGGCATTTGCGGTGGGAGATCGCCGGCGTGCTGGTATTGACGCTGTTGCTGGCCTTGACGGGGGCGCAATCGTGGGAGGCGGTGCAGGAGCGCGGCGGCGTGGACTACGATTCCGAGGGCCCGTTGAGCGTGATGCTGTTGGTGGCGTGGACGATGCTGGTGGCGCGGGTGATTCAGACGGACGCGGTGCCGGGCGATCGACAGTTCTGGTTGACGCGTCCCTATAGCCGGGTGGGCTTGGCGCTGAGTAAAGCGCTGTTTCTGGCGGCGTTTATCGTGGCGCCGTTTCTGTTGGCGCAGGCGGCGATCGTGTTGTGGACGGGGTTGCCGTTGTTCTCCTACCTGGGGGGGCTGCTGTGGAATCAGGTGCTGTTGACGGTGCTGGTGCTGTTGCCGACGGCGGCGGTGGCGGCGTTGACGCGCAACCTGGCGCAGTTTCTGCCGGCGGCGATCGTGACGGGCGGGCTACTGGCGGTGCTGGTGAGCGATCAGCCGAGGTCGTTTGGCGATCGCGAATGGATACGGTCGACGCTGGGTTTTGCGATCGTACTGGGCGTGGTGGGTTGGGTGCTGTGGCGGCAATACCGATTGCGGCGATCGGGGCATACGGCGCTGCTGGCGCTCGGCGCGACGGCGGCGGGGTTGGTGCTGTATCTGTCGTTCCCGCGGTCGGTGGCTTACGCGATCCAGTCCAAGCTGATCGGAGCGCGGGACAGCCGTTTCGAGATTCGGCTGGCCGCGGCGATGGGCGACCAACCGGCTCAGATGAGCGGGCGCACGCCGAATCGCTACCGGCAGTTGTTGGAATTGCCGCTGAAACTGGAAGGCGCCGAGGTGGGTGAGGTGAAGCTGGAGACGGCCGATGTGACGTTCCGCACGCTGTCGGGCATTGCGCGGCATTCGTCGGCGAAGCTCGAGCGGGTGAAGGGGCAACTGGTGCAGCGGACGTCGGTGGACCGCAAGTTTTACGAGGCGGCGAAGAACGCGCCGGTGACCGTGCGGGCGGAGTACTCGGTGGTGCGGTTTGCGCGGGCGCGAGTGGCGGAGGTGCCGCTGGATGGGACGCCGGTGTTTTTGACGGGCTCCGGGCAGTGCGGCGTGGTGGCGTCGTACGACCGGCGGAGGTTCGTGTGCCGGTCCGCGTTCAAGCCGCCGCAGGTGGTGGTGTCGGAACGGCTGGTGCGGGATGAAGACTTCCGTTGGCCGCCGGCAGTGTACTCGCCGTTCCCGTCGCAACTGCGGTTTTACCCAGTGATGGCGCGGTCGTATCAGTTCAACAAGGCGGACGCCGAGGAACTGGCGCCGGCGACGCCAGAGCGTCCGGCGGTGTTGACGGTCCGCGAGCCGGTGGCGTACTTCCGCTATCGCCTGGAGAAGACGAACGTGCGGCTGGCCGACTATGCGGTGCAGGAAAAGGACGAGGAAGATGACGAGCGTTAGGCTAGCGCCGGTTGGGGCCCGAGGCCGCGGCTTCCGCCTCGAGCGTGGCGAGCGCGGCAGCGGGCACTAGATGCCAATTGCCATCGGCTTTGGCGGGCAACCGTTTCTTCGCGGTGAAGTATTCGATGAGCAACTCGCGAATCTCTTTGCCAGAGCGCCAGACGACCTTGGCGTCGCGGAACATGGTGTAGCCGGCGCTGCCACCGGAGCGGTAGTTGTTGATGGCGATGCGCAAGCGTTGGTCGTCCTTGAGCGGCGCGCCGCGATAGGTGAGGCCGGTGATGCGCTGGCCGGCGGGCTGCGAGAGATCGATGGTGTAGTTGACGCCCTGCGCCATGTCGAAGTTGAAGCCGGGAATGTTCTGGTTGATGAGGGGGCCGGAGCAGGCGGCGTCGCGGCAGGAGAGGTAGTAGCGCGCGGCGTTCTCGAGCGCTTCGCGCACCATGCGACCGTTGCCTTCGACGGCGTAGAGTTCGTTGTCGTAAATGTACAGCGCGGCCATCTCGCGAACGGTGACGGGGCCCGCGGGAATGCGAACGCCGGGCTGGAAGAGGGCCGTGAAGGAGACGTCGGCTTTGGCGAAGTGCAACTGCGCTTCCTGGATGGCGTCGATGAGGGGGGTGTCCTCAAGCCGGGCGCGACTGCCGGACATCGCGACCGACGAGGTGGCGACGGGAGTGTTGAGATACTTCTCCGCCGCTTGATGGTAGGGTTCGGCGAGACGCATGATCTCGGGGTCATCGGCGGTGGTGGCGGTGACGGGGATGAGCTTGCTGCGCTTGCCGGAGATCTTCCAGCCTTGGGCGGTCTTTTCAAAGTCGAGATCGACCTGGGCGAGGGACTGGCCCCAATTGCGCGCCTGGACGATTAAAGCATTGCCCACTTTGGCGCCTTCATTCGTCTGATGTGAGTGTCCATAGAAAATGACATCGGCTTCGGGGAGGCCTTCGGCCAACTGGTAAATCAGGTTGTCGTTGGGCATTTCCCCCGGGCGAACGGCGCCGGTTTTGAGGTCGCGATCGAGGCCGCCGTGAACGGCCAGAATGATCGCGTCGACGCCTTTGGCGCGTAGCTCGGCGACGCGCTCACGGGCGGCGTCCAACTGATTGATCCAATGGTAGCCGGCGTAGTTTTCGGGCTTCTCCCATTCGGGAATCGCCCCAGTGGTGAGGCCGATGATCCCGAGGCGGAGGCCTTGAACAGTTTTGATGGTGTAGGGGACGAAGGCGGGTTTGCCGGGCGCGGCGATGGTGTTGGCGGAGAGCCAGGGAAACTTGGCGCCGGCGCGAGCGGCGTAGAGGTTCTTCAGGCCGAAGTTGAACTCGTGGTTGCCCATGGCCATGGCGTCGTAACCGAGGGTGTTCATGGCGAGCATCATGGGGTCCGGACGCTGGGTGGTGCCGGCACGGACGGCGAGTTGGTGGACGGCTTCGAGGGGCGAGCCTTGGATGGTGTCGCCGCAATCGAGGAGGACCGTGGCGGGTTGCTCGGCGCGGGCCTGGCGAATGAGGGTAGCGACTTTGGCGAGGCCGCGGTTGGCGGGTTTGGCGGCGTAATAGTCGTAGCCGACGATCCAGCCGTGCAGGTCCGTGGTGGAGAGCAGCCGGATGGTTTGAGTCTCCGCCGCGAAGAGAGGGAGCGCCAGTAAGATGCTGAGCAGCTTCATTGGCCCGATTATAAACTTAGAAGTATGAATCGCTTGTTTCTTTCCTGTTTGCTGGGCGTTGGGTTGGGCCTGGCGCAGACGCCGGCTACGCCGAAGTCGACGACGCCGGCGAAACCCGTGACGACGACCGCCAAGCCGCCGGTGACCGCGGCGAAGCCGGCCGCGCCGAAACCCGTGGTGGCCGCGAAGCCGAAGGCCGTGGTACCGGCGAAGCCCGTGGCGCCGCCGGAGCCGGAGCGTGAGCCTGGTTTGTACGCGGACTTCGACATGGTGCAGGGCACCGAGAACCTGGGCCATATCGTCGTGAAGTTCTATGAGGCGGAAATGCCGGTGACCGTGCGGAACTTCGTGGATCTGGCGCGGGGCGCCAAGCTCTTCACCGACCCGAAGACCAACCGGCGCGTGCGGCGGCCGTTGTTCAACGGGCTGACGTTTCATCGGGTGATTCCGGAGTTCATGATTCAGGGCGGCGATCCGCTGGGGACCGGTATGGGCGGCACCGATGTGATTACCGATGAGTTTCATCCGAGCTTGAGCTTCGATAAGCCCTACCTGCTGGCGATGGCGAATGCGGGGCCGGGGACGGGTAGCAGCCAGTTCTTCATTACGACCAAGACGACGCGGCTGCCGGAATGGCTGAATGGCAAGCATCCGATTTTCGGCATCGTGGTGGAAGGGCAGGACGTGGCGGACCGCATTGCGTTGCTGCCGACGGGCGAGGCGAACCGGCCGAACGTGCCGGTGGTGATGAAGACGGTGACGATCAAGCGTTATCCCAAAGGCTCGCCCATCTGGCCAGTGGCTCCCAAGCCGGCCTCCGCGAAGCCGGCGGCGCCGACCGCGGTGGCTCCGAAACCGGCGGCGCCGAAACCGGCGGCGCCGAAAGCGGCGGCGCCGAAAGCGGTGGTGCCGAAAGCGGTGGTGCCGGCGCCGGCGAAGAAGCTGTGACCGGCCGGGTGTTGTCGGTGCAGGTCGGGCTGCCGCGGACAATGGATCCGCAGGGCAAGGCGTGGACAACGGCGACGTTCAAGAATCCGGTGGCCGGCCCTATCCAGCTTTCGCGCGAGGGGTTGGCCGGCGATGGTCATGCGGATCTGGTGAATCATGGCGGGGTAGACAAGGCCGTGCTGGCGTATAGTGCGGCCCATGGCGCGGAGTGGGCGAGAGAAGGATTTCCTGAAGGCGCGTTGCCCGGTGCGCTGGGCGAAAACCTGACGGTGGATGGACTCACGGAGGCGGATGTTTGCCTGGGGGACGTTTACGACCTTGGTTCCGCGCGCGTGGAGGTGAGTCAGCCGAGGCAGCCTTGCTGGAAACAGTCTCAACGTTATGGCCGGCCGGATCTGGTGGCACGCATTGTGCAGACGGGCCGGACGGGCTGGTATCTGCGGGTGCTGCGCGAAGGTACGGTGGAGGCCGACGACGTGATGACGCTGGTAGCGCGCCCGCATCCGGAGTGGACCGTGTCCCGGGCGAATCGCGTGATGCATTTTGAGAAGACGAACCGCGAAATGATGGCGGAACTGGTGGGGTGCCCGGCACTGGCCGAGGCTTGGAAGCGCTCCCTGCGCAAACGAATCGAAGGATAAACAGATGCGACCGAGCCTAGTGTTCCTGCTGCCCGTGCTGCTGGCAGCGCAGACCTACGACACGATTCTGTTGAATGGCCGGGTGATGGATGGCACCGGTGGGGCGTGGTTTTTGGGCGATGTCGCACTCGTGGGGGACCGTATTGCGAAGATCGCGCCGGCCGGTTTGCTGCGCAATGCGACGGCCAAGCGGACGCTCGACGTGAGCGGGCAGGTGATTGCACCGGGTTTCATCGATATTCAGAGTCACGTGCGGGGCGACCTGCTGGGGCGGGGCGACGGACGCCTGATCAGTAAGGTGACGCAGGGCATCACGACGGAGATCATGGGCGAGAACGATACGAACGCGCCCTTTAACGAGAAGGTCCGGGAGATGAGTGGGGCGGACCGGTATCGGTACACGCGCTTCAGCGAGTGGCTGCGGGCAATGGAGGAGCACCGGTCGGCTTCGAACTTCGGATCGTTTGTGGGCGCGGCGACGCTGCGAGCTTACGGTAAGGGCATGGCGATGGGCAAGGCCAACACCGCGGAACTGGCGGCGATGCGCAGCGCGGCGGAACAGGCGATGCGGGACGGGGCCTTCGGCGTGGCGTCGGCGTTGATCTATCCGCCAGGTTCTTACGCCGACACCAAAGAGTTGATCGAAGTGGTGAAGGGGATTGCGCCGTACGGCGGCGTGTACATCTCGCACATCCGCTCGGAAGGCGACCGGTTGCTCGAGGCGATCGACGAGGCGATTGAGATTGGCGAGCAGGCGGGCGTGCCGACGGAGATCTATCACCTAAAGGCCGTGAGCCAGCAGAACTGGCCGAAGATGCCGCTGGCGATTCAGAAGATCGAGGCGGCGCGGAAGCGCGGCGTGGACGTGCAGGCGAACATGTATCCGTACACGGCGAGCGGCACCGGGCTGACAGCGTGCTTGCCGGATTGGACGGCGGCCGACGGGAAGCTGTTCGAGAATCTGGCGAGCCCGGCGCTGCGACCCAAGCTGCTGCAGGAGATGGTGAAGCCGGATGACACGTGGGAAAGCCGGTGCCTGCAAGCGTCGCCGGAGGGTGTGCTGCTGGTGGGGTTGCGGAAGCCGGAGCACCAGAAGTATGTCGGCAAGCGCCTGAAGGAGGTCGCCGCGGAGATGGGCAAGCCTTGGCCCGAAGCGGTATTGGACTTGCTGGTCGCCGAACGACAGCGGATCGCGACTATCTATTTCATGCTGAGCGAGGAGAATCTGGCGCTGCAGTTGAAGCAGCCGTGGATCAAGATCGCGACCGATGCCGGCGGGGCGAATCCGGAGGTGGATCAGGCGCCGGTGCATCCGCGCACTTATGGCACCTATCCACGAGTGTTGGGCAAGTACAGCCGCGACGAACACGTGATGCCGCTGGAAGAGGCGGTGCGCAAGATGACGTCCGCCGTGGCGAATCGCCTGGCGCTGGCTGATCGCGGTCTGTTGCGCGAGGGGCTGATGGCGGACGTGGTGGTGTTCAATCCGGCCACCGTGATTGACCGGGCGACGTTTGAGCGTCCGCACCAGATTGCCGAAGGCATCACCTATGTGTTCGTCAACGGAACGCTGGTGGTGGACAAAGGGAAGCACACGGGGGCTCTCCCAGGACGCGTGATGCGCGGACCGGGATATCGCCCGTAGGTTTGCTTAGCGAAGGCCGTGACGGCGCAGCACGGCGTCTTCGGCGCGATGCCAGTCCGCCGTGGGGTCACCGGGGCGATAGCCGCGTTCGATGTAGTAGCCGTAGGCTTCGACGCGGATCTGGTCTTGCAGAATTTCGAAGGAAACGGCGGGGGCGGTGGCGACCGACGGAGTTAAGACGGCGGCCTTTTTCTTGGGAGCAGCTTTCTTTGCCGGAGCAACGGTCGACGCGGCCGTGGTGGCCTTCTTCGCCGGAGCGGCTTTCTTGGGAGCTAAAGCGGGAGCGGCCGCGGTGGCCGCGGCGGTGGAAGCAGACTTTTTAGTGGCCATGAGATCCTCGGTAATGCTGAAGCCACGTCAGGCAGGGTGGCAGGCGTGTCGGCCTTTTACAGCGGACTTGGCGGATAAAATCCGACGTTTTTCAGTTTACCTTACCGGCCCGGATCAGGTCCAGTGCCCGATTGACGAGAGGATCGCGGGCGGCTTCTACTTCGTCGCCGCGCTCCACACCGACGCCTTGATTGAAAATCTCCTGTAACAAGCGGCTGCGAATCCAGGGGGTTTCCGCTACCCATTCGTTGAGCGTGGGTTGGATGCGGCGCTCGCCGAGCCAGCCGCGAAAAGTGTCGAGTAAGGCGTTGGAAACGGTGAAGGCCGGAGTGACTTTGTTACCGCGGGTGAACTCGGTGGCAAAGGTGGTGAACGAGCCGGAGGCATCGAGGACGACGCGGAGACGCGTCTGTGCCTCGGGGCGGACGACATACTCAGGACGCAAGCCGCCGGTGGTGGTGGCTAGCTTTGCGTCGATCTGGCTGTCGCGCAAGGGGCGCTGGAGGCTGCGGCCTTCCGGGGTGTAATAGTAAGCCACCGTGAGCGCCAAGCCGGACTTGTTACTCAGCGGAAAGACATTCTGGACGAGCCCTTTGCCGTAAGTGGGCTCGCCGATCACGAAGCCGCGATGATTCTCCTGTAAGGCGGCGGCGATGATCTCCGAAGCGCTGGCCGTTTTTTCGTTGACAAGAATCGCGACGGGAAAACGGTAGGGCTGTGCTTTGGCGGGGACGTCGACGTTCTCCGTTTCCTTGCTGCGTCCGCGGATGGAGAAGATGCGCTGGCCGGGTTCCAGAAAGAGGGAGGCCGTTTCGATGGCCGCCCCGACCACGCCGCCCGGATTGTTACGCAGGTCAATGATGACGCCGCGAAGGTTTGCGCCGCCTAGCTTTTCGATGCCGGCACGAATCTCTTTGCCGGTTTTGAGTTCGAAGCCGCCGACGCGCAGATAGCCGATGCCGGGCGCGGCAAGGAAGGTGCGCTCGACGCTGGGTTGATCCATGGCCTCGGGCGAGAGGAAGAACTCCAGGAGCCGGGGGGTGTTCTGACGATGCACGTCGAGTTTCACCTTCATGGTGCGGGCCTGGCCGAGGAGGCCGACGAGCTGGTCCGTGTCGAGCTGCGCGAGCACGACGCCGTTGATGGCGACGATGGCGTCGCCGGGCTGAAGACCGGCGCGGGCGGAGGGGCTGCCGGCTTGGGTCTGGAGAACGATGACGCGTCCGGGCAGGATGCTGACGATGGTGCCGAAGCCGCTGCGGACCGAGGTCTCCATTTCCTGGAGTTGTTTGAACTGCGCGGGATCGAAGTAGATGCTGTGCGGATCGAGCGGCTTGAGCATGGCCGGGAGCGCGCCCTGATTCATGGCGGGTTCGAGCAGCGGAGGATCCGCCGAATGCTCCTGGAGGATCCCCAGGATTTGCGCGAACTTGCGGACATGAGGTTCGAGGATGGCAGCACGGTCCTCGGGCGGAGGCGCTAAGGGTTGCGCCATGGCGGTGCAGGCGAGCAGTGCGATTAGCCAGCGCATCAGCGGGTGAACTTGGTGGCCTTCTTCCGCTCCTGACGTTCGAGGGCCAGTTGAATCAGGCGGTCGACGAGGTCGCGGAAGGCGAGCCCATCGTGTTCCAGCATGCGGGGAAACATGCTGATGGAGGTGAAGCCGGGGATGGTGTTCACTTCGTTGATGTAGAGTTGGCCGGACGTCCGTTCGAGCAGGAAGTCGACCCGGGCCATGCCTTCGCAGGCTAGCGCCCGATAAGCTTCGACGGCCATGCGCCGCACGTCGGCGATCTCCTCACGGGTCAGGTTGGCGGGGAGCAGCGTTTTCGCTTGATCGAGGATGTACTTGTCTTCGTAGTCGTAAAACTCGCGCGAGGGGACGATTTCGCAAGGCGTGCTGGCTTTGATGTCGCCTAAGTTGCCATAGACGGAGCACTCGAGTTCCTGGCCGACGATGGTGCGCTCGACAATGATCTTGTAGTCGTACTGCGCGGCGAGTTGGAGCGCGGCGTGCAGTTCGTCGAGGTTGTTCGCCTTGGAGATGCCGACGGAAGAGCCGAGGTTCGCGGGCTTGACGAAGAGGGGGAAGTCGAACCGAGCGGCGATGCTCTCGGCGTCGAGGTGGTGACGCATCACGGTGACCCACTCGACAACGGGCAGGCCCCGCTCGCGGCAAACGCGCTTCATCATCTCTTTGTCCATGCAGAGGGCCGAGGCGAGAATGCCGGGCCCAACATAGGGAAGGTCGGCGAGCTCCAGTAGGCCTTGCACCGTACCGTCTTCACCGAAGGTGCCATGCAGCACGGGGAAGACGACATCGATCGACGGGTTCGAGCCCGGCTCGGGGATGATGGGGCCGGGGCGCCATTTACCTTCGCGGTCGATCAGGTACGGGACCACTTCGTACTTCGAGGTCCAGGTGGCGAGGGCTTGGGCGATGGCTTCGGCGGAACGGAGCGAGACGTCGTGCTCTCCGCTGCGCCCGCCGGCGATGACTGCAATGCGCTTCATAGGATTCGTTTGCCCTTCGCCGACAGGACCAGTTCCACGGCCAAAGCTGCCGTGCGATTTGCGATATCCAAGACTGGATTCACCTCCACTATTTCCATTGAAACAAGCCGGCCGCAATCGTGCAGCAGCTCCATCGCCAGGTGGGCTTCCCGATAGTTCAGGCCGCCGCGGACCGGGGTGCCGACGCCGGGGGCCTCGCCGGGGTCCAGGGCATCCATGTCGAGCGACAGATGCAGGCCGTCGGTGCCGTCGGTCGCGAGGCGGATCGCGTCTTCGATGACGGTGCGCATGCCACGTTCGTCGATTTCGCGCATGGTGAAGGCGCGAACGCCGGTGGCGCGAAGGTTCTGGGCTTCGCCGGGGTCAATGTCGCGGATGCCGACCAAGGCGACATGGCGGGGATCGATGATGGGGGCGAGGTTCCGCAGGTGGGTGAGCTCGCGAGGACCATGGCCGACGAGGCTGGCCAGGGGCATGCCGTGGACATTGCCGGACGGGCTGGTGGCCGGCGTGTTGAAGTCGCCGTGCGCGTCGATCCAAACCAAGCCCAAGCGCTTCTTGCGGGCGCGCAGATGTTTGCTGACCCCGGCGACGGTGCCCACGGCGATGGAGTGATCCCCGCCGAGGACGAGGGGGAACTGGCCGGCGGCCAGGGCCTTTTCCACCATCTTGGCGAGGCGGAGGCAATTCTGAGCAATCTGCGGCAGGTGGCGCGCGGTATCGCTGCTACCGTTGAGACGCTCGGGCTGGTCGATGTGGATATTGCCGTAATCCTCCACCGGATAGCCCAAGCCCGCCAACTGCGCGTTCAGATTGGCGACGCGGACGGCGGAGGGTCCCATGTCGACGCCACGGCGGCCAGCGCCGTAGTCCTGCGGGACGCCAATGATGGCGACGGGCTGCATGGCTTAGGGCTTGGTCCGATAGATCATGCGCGGGTAGGCGATGGTTTCGCGCAGGTGCTCCAGGCCGCACATCCAGGTGACGCAGCGCTCGATGCCCATGCCGAACCCAGCGTGCGGCACACTGCCGTACTTGCGAAGGTCGAGATACCAATCGAAGGCTTCGGGTGGCAGGTGATGCTCGGCGAGTCGCTGCAGCAGGAGTTGATAGTCGTGAATGCGTTGCCCGCCGCCGATGATCTCTCCGTAGCCTTCCGGCGCCAGAACGTCCATGCCGAGAGCGCACTCGGGCCGGCCTTCGACCGGCTGGAAGTAGAAGGCTTTGATCTCGGTGGGGAAGTGATCGACGATCAGCGGGCCATCCTGATCTTCGGTGAGCAGGGTTTCGTCGGTCCCGCCGAAGTCGCCTCCCCAGACAATCTCCGAACCCTTTTTCTGGAGGATCTCGACGGCCTGATCGTAATGCATGCGGGCGAAGGGCTTGCGGATGCGCTCGAGCTTACTGATGTCGCGCTCGAGCACTTTCAGTTCGGCCTGACGATTGTTCAGGACGCGGTCAACGATGAAGCAGAGCATGTCCTCGGCGAGCACTTTGACGTCATCGAGGGTGGCGTAGGCCATTTCCGGCTCCACCATCCAGAACTCGGTGAGGTGACGGCGGGTCTTCGACTTTTCAGCGCGGAAGGTGGGCCCGAAGCAATAGACCTTGCCCTGAGCCATGGCGTTGGCTTCGTTGTAGAGCTGGCCGCTTTGGCTGAGGTAGACCTTCTGGTCTTCGAAGTAATCGACTTCGAAGAGCGTGGTAGTGCCTTCGCAAGCGGCGGGCGTGAAGATCGGCGTATCCATCAGGATGAAGCCGTTCGAATCGAAGAAGTCGCGCGTGGCTTTGATGACTTCGTGGCGGACGCGGGCGATGGCGTGCTGGCGGCGGCTGCGAAGCCAGAGATGCCGGTGATTGAGGAGGAAGTCGGGGCCGTGTTCTTTGGGGGTGATCGGATACGGGTCCGTCTCGGAGACGCGCTGGACGATCTCGAGGCCGGTGACGTCCATCTCGTAGCCGCCCACGGCGCGCTCTTCGGCGCGAATCTTCCCTTGCAGGATGATCGACGATTCCTGGGTGAGGCTGCGCAAGGCTTCGAAGAGCTCTTCGGAGACTTCGGCCTTGACGGC
Source organism: Bryobacteraceae bacterium (assembly GCA_965229305.1). Taxonomy (GTDB): domain Bacteria; phylum Acidobacteriota; class Terriglobia; order Bryobacterales; family Bryobacteraceae; genus JALHNI01. Next base: position 22,103 of record CBDDIZ010000039.1, read on the forward strand.
AACACCTTGGATGATGCCCGAGCCATCGCGCAGTTGGGGAAAGGCGATCTTGCCGGACTTGCGGAGGTTGTAGAGCCAGCCGGCGATGCGCACTTCCTGGCCGACGTGGGCGCCGGCATCGACGATACGGATGCGTGGGATCATGCTTGTTCCAGTTTCTCCAGCACCGAGCGCGCGCTTTCGAGCGGCTGGGGCAGGTCTTCGGCTTCGCGTAATTCGAGATTGATGGGCAAGGGTTCGGGTGCCGAGCGGATGAGTTCCATCAGGCGGCGCCAGTCGATGGTGCCGTCGCGGTGCAAATAGGGAAAGCGGTGCGAGTCGCTTTCGCCGTTGTTGTCGTGGAGATGCGTGGAGCGTAGGCGCGCGCGCATCAGTTCGAACTCGCTTTCGAGGTGGCCTCCGGCGGACTTGGCATAGAGATGGGCGTGGCCCGAGTCGAAGCAATAGCCGTTGGAAAGATGCGTGACGGTGGTGAAGTAGTTCAGCTTGGCGGCGTTCGAGAAGCCATTGGGAATGTTCTCGAGCAGGATCTCCACGTCGCGCTGACGGGCGAAGGAGTTCAATTCTTCCAGCGACGAAAACGCGGCATCCAGCTTGCGCTCGTCGAACTCTTCGTAGGGCACGCCCAAGTGCTGGATCAGGTACCGGCAGGGAATCTGTTCGGCAATCTCGAGGGTACGTTTGATTTCGTCCACCATGACGACGCGCCGGTTCTTGATCGGCTCGTTAATGGCGATGACCGCATTGGGACCGGAACGGCCGTTCTGATCATCGGAATACATGGGGGCGTGCAGGGCCCATAACTGGAGCTTGGCGTCGCGAAACCACGACGCCAGTTCGTTGATCTGCGCTTTGTTCAGATAGTCAAGATGCTGACGATTGACAAAGATCTCGACGGCGGGAATGCCGGCGGCGAGAATGCGATCCAACAAGGCTGTGGAAAGCCGGTGTTTCACAAAAAGGTGAGTAGAGAGAACGTGAAGCATTAATAGCCTGCTACCTTGCCGTCGCCGCGGCCATCGTTACCGCCGGCCAGCCAGCGCCGGCCATCGGCGGTGGTTTCCACCTGAATGGCTTCGACGCGGGCGACCCCGAACGAAGTTGGTTCGACGGTGTGACCCTTGGCGCGAAGTAACTCAATAGTGTCCGGCGAAAAGCCTCGCTCGAGATAGAGCTTGTCGGGCTGCCATTGATGATGAAAGCGCGGCTGATCGATGGCGTCCTGAATGCCCAGCTTGAAGTTGACGACGTTCAAAAGCACTTGCATGACGCCGGTGGGGATGCGGGAGCCGCCGGGGGCGCCCAAGACGAGGAACAGTTGATTCTTTTGAAGCACGATGGTGGGCGTCATCGAGGAGTTGGGACGCTTGCCGGGCCGGATGGCGTTGGCTTCGCCTTCAATCAGGCCGAACATGTTGGGTGAGCCGGGTTTGACGGTGAAGTCGTCCATCTCGTTGTTCATCAGGAAGCCCAGGCCGGGCAGCGTGACACCGGAGCCATAGCCGCCGTTGATGGTGTAAGTGAAGGCGACCGCATTACCGGCCGCGTCGACGATAGAGAAGTGAGTGGTCTCGTTGCTCTCGGCCGGGCCGGGCGTGCCGTGGCCGATGGTGCTGGAGGGCGTGGCCTTCTGCCAATCGATGGTGCGACGGCGCTGGTTCGCGTAGTTCTTGCTGATGAGGCTCGCGAGAGGGAGTTTGACGAAGTCGCTATCACCGAGGAACTCGCCGCGATCGGCGTAAGAGCGGCGCATGGCTTCGGCGACATAGTGCGTGGCGGCGGCGGAGCCCAGGCCGGCCTTCTCGTAGTCGCTGCCTTCGAGAATGTTCAGCATCTGCAGAAGGCCGACACCACCCGTGGAGGGCGGGGGCGCAGTGATGATCTGGTAATCGCGGAAGGTGCCTTCGAGCGGTCGGCGTTCTACGGCGCGATAGGCTTTGAGGTCTTCGGCGGTGATCAGGCCGCCATGAGAAGCCATCTCGCGGGCGATGCGGCGGGCGGTTTCGCCTTCGTAGAAGTCGGCGGCGCCGAACTGCTGAAGGCGCTTGAGCGTGGCGGCGAGCTCAGGCTGGATGAAGGTCTCGCCGGGCTCGTAGGGACGGCCATCGCGCAGGAAGATGCGGCGTGATTCGGGGTCGCGCGTGAGAATGCCGCCGGACGTGAGGGTGGAATTGTCACCATTGCCGCCGCGGGCACGGCCGGCGGACTTCAGAGATTGCGAAAAGGTGTAACTGACCGGGAAGCCTTCGGTGGCCAATTTGACGGCCGGTGAGAGCAGTTCGCGCCAGGGCCGCGAGCCGAACTTGCGGTGCGCCAGTTCAAGGCCGCGGACGGTGCCGGGGACGCCGGAAGCGCGCCAGCCGACGACGCTCTCGCGCGTGGGTTGCCCGTTGGCGTCGAGATACATTTGCGGCGTGGCGGAGGCGGGAGCTTTCTCGCGAAAGTCGAAGAACGCGGTGCGGCCATCGGCCATGCGCACGAGCATGAAGCCGCCGCCGCCCAGGTTGCCGGCGTAAGGAAACGTGACGGCGAGCGCGGTGGCGATGGCGACCGCGGCGTCAACGGCGTTGCCGCCCGCTTGGAGGGTGGCTAAGCCAACGTCAGCAGCGATGGGTTCCTGGGCTACAACCATGGCGTGGGCCGCGCGGACCGGTTGCCGGGCCCACATGATCCAAGGCTGGCCAAGGCATGCCGCCAGGATCAACGCCAACGTTTTTCGCATCGTCTCCCAGTTTAGCCTTTCTGCTGTTTCCGCCATTCGAACATGGCGATGCCGGCGGCGACGGAGACGTTCAGCGACGAGATCTCGCCGTGCATCGGAATGCGGACCAGGAAGTCGCAGTGTTCGCGCGTATGCTGATGCAGACCGTCGCCCTCGCCGCCGAGGACCAGTACCGTAGGCGTGGCATACTTCACGTCCGAATAGGACTCTTTGCCCCGTTCGTCGAGACCGTAAATCCAGTAGCCTTCTTTTTTGAGGTCCTCGAGCGCGCGGTTCAAATTCGTAACGCGTACCACGGGGAAGTATTCGAGCGCGCCAGCGGCCGCTTTGGCTACGGTGTCGGTGAGGCCGACAGCGCGGCGTTCCGGGATGAGAATGCACGAGGCTCCGGCCGCATAAGCGGAGCGCACAATCGCTCCCAGATTATGCGGATCCTCGACGCCGTCGGCGGCGACCACCAGGGGGCCCAGTTCAACTTCAGTGAGCTTGGCGTAGCGGTGCGCGGCGGTGATGGCGACGACGCCCTGGTGATTGGCCATGCCGGCTGTACGGTCCAGAACGGCGCGGGATTCAAAGCGCAACGGGATACGGCGATCCCGCGCGAGGTCGATTAACTCTTGCAAACGAGCACCGCCGGAACCCTCGACAATCAGGAGACGATCGATTTGACGGCCACTTTTAATGGCCTCGGTGACGGGATGAACGCCGGAAAGAACATTTTTTGCGAAAATGTTTTTGTCAGAAGGCACAATTCGAGTGTATCGTCTTGACGCTCGCAGTGGCTTCCCGTACGATTCTAGATAAGCCAAAAGAAAGGTGCTCGAACCCATGGCGACCCACGCGACTGCGCCCGTAGCGACTCCCGAAATCCCGAACAAGCTGTATTTTCGGATCGGCGACGTCAGCCGGATCGCAGGCGTTAAACCCTACGTGCTGCGCTACTGGGAAACTGAGTTTCCGGCGATCGGGCCGAAGAAGTCCGGCAGTAACCATCGGCTGTACCGGCGCAAAGATGTGGAGTTAATTCTCGACATCAAGCGGCTGCTGTACCAGGAACGTTACACGATCGAAGGCGCGCGCAAGTATCTGGACGCTCTGCATAAGGCGGAGACGGTGAGCCGCAAGGGCGCGAAGACCGCGACGCTTGAGATTGCGACGGCCGCGGCGGTGGCGTCCGGAGCCGGATCGACGACGGTGTCTTCGGTCTCGGTGCCGAGTTCGTCGGTGGCGAGCGTTTCGGTGGCGAGCCATGCCGGTCCTTCGGCGAGCGCCCCGGTAGCCTCGAATACGGCGTTGAATGAGCTGCGGGCGGAGATCCGTTCGATGCTCGAGATGCTGGCCCTCGATCCGATGGCCTAGGCTTTAGTAGCGTCGCCCTGCCGCCAGATGGCGAAGCAAGTGAAGTTCCGCCTCCGGTTGGCGCCCATCCCCACGCGCCACGTTTTCCCGTAACGAAGCTGCCACCGCAGCCAGCACTTCCCCCTCTTCAGACGACTCGGGCCATCCCGCGCGCTCAATGACGCCCGCCTGCCGGGCGATCTGGCGCGGATGTTGTAAGACCGCTGTCAGCAGATCCTCCGCTAAAAACTGAATCGCTCTACTTCCGGTCACGCGATGCTTATCGGTTTCGCGAGGTGGAACTTTGAACTCATGGCGGGGCGAGAGTGGACGATGAGGCAGAGATAGCCCCTGATTGGAACCAGTTTTATGATTCGTTTGACGCGGTTGAACCGGGCCTCGCTCGTGGTGAATTCCGACTTGATCGAGCACGTCGAGACTACGCCGGACACGGTGATTTGTATGACGACGGGACAGAAGTTTGTCGTGCTGGAAACGCCCGATGAGGTAATTGAGAGGATCCGCGACTTCCGGAGATCCACGGGCTGCCGTTGGCGTTCGTTTGGCCGGCCCCCGGAGGAGAGCAACTAGCGCATGGCAGCGACGAAAAGCGTCCGACCGGATCTCGCAACAATTGGCGGTGTGGTACTGGCCGCAGGCGGTATCCTCGGCGGGCTGTTGCTGGAAGGCGGTCAGTTTAAAGATGTCGTACAGGTGACCGCGGCGCTGATTGTGGTGGGCGGCACGGTGGGAGCGGTGATGGTGAATACGCCGCTGGCTACGCTGCTGGCGGCGGGGCGGCGCATGCGTTCGGTGCTGGTGGAGCCTTCGGACGATCCGGCGCAGCGCATTGAAGTGTTGATCGACTTTGCGACCAAGGCGCGGAAGGCGGGCATTGTTTCGCTGGAGCGCGAAGTGCAATCGCTGGAGGATCAGTTTCTGAAGAAGGCGCTCTCGCTCGCGATGGACGGCGCGGATTTACAAGACGTCCGTAACATGCTGGAACTCGAGATGACAGCCACCGAGACGCACTCCGATCAGGAAGCGAAGGTGTTCGAGTCGGCCGGTGGGTATGCGCCGACAATCGGCATTATCGGGGCGGTATTGGGCCTCATTCAGGTGATGAAGAATCTCTCCGATGTGAACGAAGTGGGCCACGGCATTGCGGTGTCCTTTGTGGCGACGGTGTATGGAGTGGCGTTGGCCAATATCCTCTTGCTGCCGGCCGCGAACAAAATCAAGGCGCGGGCGCAAGACGAGGTCCGATTGATGGAACTGACTATGGAGGGCGTGACCGGCATTGTGGAGGGTATGAATCCTAAGCTGCTGCGCGTGAAGCTCGAGGCCTTCCTGCCCGCCGGTGCGCCGAAGAAAGCCAAGGCTTAGCGGGTGGCACGCAAGGCCAAGCATCCGGAGCACGCCAACCATGAGCGCTGGCTGGTCTCCTATGCCGACTTCATTACCTTGCTGTTCGCTTTCTTCGTCGTGATGTTTGCGACGTCGCATGCGGATAAGGATAAACAGAAGGTGGTGTCGGCGGCGGTGAAGGAAGCGCTCGAGCAGGGCGCTTTCGTGACGACCGTGGCCGGTTTTCTGGGTAAGTCCAAGGACAATCAGGCGATTCATCTGCGCGAGGCGAAGCCGTATGAGGGGGCTCCGAAGGAGCCGAAGAAACCGGAGCAAGCAGATCCCAAGGCCAATGCGGCGCAGGCGGCCGTGGTGGAGCTGTTGCCCTCCTTTCAGGCCTTAACCGGGGATCTGCAGACCGAGATTCAAGCGGGGAAGCTGGATGTGAGCCTGGAGCCGCGGGGCCTGGTGGTGAGCATGCGGGAAGCGGCGTTCTTTGCGCCGGCGAGCGACGCGATCAACCCGGAGGCTTACCCGATCATCGAGAAGGTGGCGGACTCGATCCGTAAGTTGACGAATCCGATTCGCTTGGAGGGGCATACGGATGCGACGCCGATCCGGTCCAAGCGTTTTCCGAACAACTGGTCGCTGGCCGCGGCCCGATCGATTGCGACGCTCGAGCTGCTCGAGCAGCGCTTTGGGGTGAACCGCGGCAACATGGCGGTGGCTGGCTACGCCGATACCGTGCCGATTGCCGATAACAGCACCGAGGAGGGGCGGGCGAAGAACCGGCGCGTGGACATCATCATTCTGAATCAGTTTGGTTTGACGTCCGAGCCGGAAAAGGTGAAGCAGGCGCAGAAAGGGGCAGTGAAGTCAGACGCAGCGGCGAAGGCCGAGCCAGCACCGGCGGCGGCGAAGCCGACCGCGGCGGGCCCGCCTGTGAAACTTAAACGACGGAAGGCGCGGTGATCTGCTCGAGCACGTACTGCGCGGCCAACTGACTCGCGGCCTTCTTGGTGGAGCCTTCGGCACGGCCGCTGAAGCCTTCGCCCACGCGGACTTCCACGGTGAAGGTTTTCGCATGTTGCGGACCCTCTTCCCGCACGACTGAGTAATGCGGGGCGGGAAGCTTGCGCAGCCGGGCCAACTCCTGCAGGGCACCTTTGTAATCGGCGGCGGAGATGTCGGGGAGGGGTTCAAACGGACGGAATTCACCAACGATCTCGCGGAGGACAAAGCGGCGTACGCGGTCGATGCCGCCATCGAGATAAAGGGCCGCAATCAGGGCTTCCACCGCGTTGGCGAGGAGGGCCTTCTTTTCGCGTCCTCCATTAACCTCTTCGGTTTTGCCCAGCAGGAGGAAGCTGCCCAGTTGCAGGCGCAGCGCGGTGCGGTGCAGGTGGCTGGCGTTCACCAATTCTGCCTTCATCTGGGTGAGACGCCCTTCGGCGACAGCGGTGTACCGGCGGAAGAGATACTCGCTGACGACAAAGCCAAGGACGGAGTCGCCGAGGTGTTCGAGCTGTTCGTTCTGATCGGAAAGCGGTGCCGCGCCGCCCACTCGCTCCGCGGCGTAGGAGCGATGAGACAGCGCCTGCCGAAGGAGCGAGCGGTCGGCGAAACAATGGCCCAGCCGGTGTTCGAGCTGGCTGAAATCAGGTTCCGTCGGCCGCCGCATAGATCGAGGGACTTAGGGCTTCGGAGCCGCGGCGGGAGGCGGGGTGGCGGCCTTCTTCTGCGCCATCAGGGCCTTGACGCGCTCCTGAGCGGCGGCCTGCTTCACGACCGGCACCGCGTCCGGGCTGTCTTTGATCTTGTCGAGCAGAGGCAGCGCTTCATCCCACTTGTTGGAGAGGTTCAGGGCAGAGGCCAAGCGCAACATGGTGGTGGGGTCCGGCTTCATCTGCAGGGTGAGGGCTTCCTTGAAGTTGGTGATGGCCACGTCATACTTCTTGCGAATCATGGCCGCCATGCCGATGGCTTCGTGACCCTGAGCGGCGAAGTCCTTCTTGGCCGCTTCCCACTGTTCATCGGAGAGAGCGGGGTTGGACTTGGGCGCAGTCTTCGAGAGCGCGATGCCGTCGTTGGCATACTTCTCGGCCTTCGTAAGCTTTTCTTCCTTGTCGAAGTCGAACTCCTTGGTCTTGGAGGCGTAGCCGGAGGCGAGGATCAGCATGGCGCCGTACATCTTGGGGTCGGCTTCGAGCGCGCGCTCGCCGTAGATGACGGTCTTTTCAAAGTCACCTTTGCTCTGGGCAGCGGCGGTGGCGATGTAGAGGGCCAAGCCCTTGAACTCGGTGTCGGCGAACTTCGTCAGAAGGTTTTCGGCGGCGGCAATCCGGGAGTCGTCATCGGTGGCGCCGAACACGGCGTTGATGGCGTCGACTTCCTTTTGCGACTTGGGCTTGGGTTGCTTGGTGCTGGCCGACTGCCCGAAGAGGGCACCCGCCAGGGCCAACGCGGTGAACGCGCGCAAGAATTGCTGCTTCATGAATGTGAACTTTCCCTTCATTTGGATTTCTCTATTGTCGCTTCCTTTTGGCGGCGGCCAAAGCCTGTTCCACCAATCCGCGCGTTTTCGGGGAGATCCCCTGCGTGGCCAGGGCGCTATCGAAATGTCTCAAGGCGTTGTCGGGCTCGTTGGCGAGTTCCGACAGTCGCCCCAGGTAGTAATGAGACCAAGCCTGAATGCTGCCTTCCGGCGATGTTTCGAGCGTGGTTTCGAAGAGCTTGAACCCGGTTTCCGGGTCCTTCTGCAAAGTGGCGATGCGGGCGAGCCCGAAGTAGGCGCGGCCGTGCCATTTCTTGTCATCGGTTTCTTTGAGGACGCCCAGCAGAAGTTCGCGAGCCGGCGCAAGTTCGCGTTTCTCGATCAGGACGTCGGCGTCGTCGATGGTCTTGGAAAAGCCGGTGAGGGGAGGAGGGGCCGGGGCTTCGACGACACGTGCCTTGCGCACCGGCTTGGTCTTAACGAAGTCGACTGACTCGAGCCGTTTGGCCTCCTTGCGGAGATTAATGCCCTTGATCAGTTCGGGGAAGTAGAGCCGCAGCGACTGCTCCTGCTTCTCATAGTCGGGAAGCAGTTCGGAGAAGACGGGGGTGAGGACGTAGCCTTCCTTCAAGGCGGCATCGACCATGGCGGCACGCTCGGAGGTGCGGGCGAGGCGGGCTTCGATCGCTTTGGCCAGCGAAGCGCTGGTGAGCAGGAGGAAGTCCGATTTGTAGTGCTCGTCGAGTGCAGGCGAGGACTGGACGTAGTCGATGAGACCGCGCTTTTGGTTGAGATCTTCCGCGTACTTGAGCGTCAGCGGATCGATCATGAACTTGAAATAGGCGTTGCGAATGTAATCAACCTGCGGATCGGCCGAAGGGGTGACGACGACGTAGAAGTCATCCTGGTAGTTCCGGTAGTGGATCTGGTTGGGGGAGCCCAGCAGGTCGACATAAACGCGGAAAGTACGGCCGAGTGCTCCGACGCCAGGATTCCGCATGTACCCGTTGACGTCGTTCATGATGCGCGTGGCGGGCTCCTGATAGCGCTGGAGGGCGGCTTCAAACGCGGGTTCGTTTTGCTTGTAAAAGGTCTCGATGTCGGCTTCGCGGTAGAAGCGGGTGATCAGGCGTTCGAAGCCCGCGAGCTTCGCGACATCAGGAGGCAACTCCGTTTCGTTGAAACGATACTCGAAGTCAGGCACTTGGCGCGTGGAGAGGGCAAAGGAGATGTACTGACTCAATTCCTGAGCGGCGTTCGGCTGGCGATGGTTGGCAAAGAAGCGGCGAAGCTCGGGCAGGACTGCCGGATTTTTCTTAGCGATATAGGCGCGCGCGGCTTCACGCAGCGGGTGATTGTTGGGCGAGTCGAGTTCAGCGTCGAACCCGGCAGCGTTGATGGCGGCCAGGACGGTGAACAGACGCGGGTCAACATCGAGTTGTTGAGCGAGCGCCGCCGAAGCGAGACTCAGCCACAAAAAAGCACGGCGCACCATGGATGTCCCCATGATAGACTCTCGCGCGCTCTCTGGGGTTTCAGCCTTGGCCGAGGTAGAAGAAGCGAATCAGGAACAAGGCGGTGAGCAGGTAGACGACCCAGTTGACATGCCGGGCACGGCCAGTGAGGATTTGAAGCAAGGTATGGGTAGTGAAGCCGAAGGCGAGTCCATTGGCGATGGAGAAGGTGAGAGGGATGGTGACGATGGTGAGGAAGGCGGGGAGCGCGATCAGCGGGTCCGCCCAGTTGATCTCGGCCGAGTGGGAGATCATCATCGAGCCGACCAGAATCAGGGCGGGTGCGGTGGCGGCGGCCGGCACGACGCCGAGAACGGGCACGAGCCCGAGCGCGAGGAGGAAGAGAATGCCGGTGACAATCGCCGTGACGCCGGAGCGGCCCCCGGCGGTGACGCCCGCGGCGGATTCGATATAGCTGACGACGGTGGAGGTGCCGACGAGCGAGCCGAAGATCGTCGCCAGGGAGTCAGCCAGCAGGATGCGATTGACACGCGGAATTTCGTGGGCCTCGTTGAAGAGGCCGGCTTTCTTGCCGACGCCCACCAGTGTGCCGATGTTGTCGAACAGGTCAACGAAGAGGAAGACAAAGATAATCTCGACGAAGCCGAGCGTGACGGCGCCGCGAATGTCGAGGGCGAAGAGGGTGGCTCCGAGACTGTTGAGCGCGAAGGGCTGCGGGTCCCACTTGAGCAGGCCCCAGGCGCCGCCGAGGGCCGTGGTGGCGAGAATGCCGAGGAGCATGGCCGCTTTGATGCCACGCGCAAACAGCGCGGCCATGATCAGAAGGCCGATGACGGCGAGTTGCGTGGTGGGGGCGCGGAGATTGCCGAGCGTCACCAGGGTGGCGGGATGGGCGGCGACCAGGCCCGCGTTACGCAGGCCGATGAAGGCGATGAAGAGTCCGATGCCGACCGCAACGGCGGCATAGAGTTCCGAAGGGATAGACTGCACAATCAGGCGGCGAATGCCTGAGAGCGTGAGCAGGAGGAAAACGACTCCGGAGATGAAGACGGCGCCGAGAGCGACTTGCCAGGGAACCCCCATGCCCTTGACGACGGCATAGGTGAAGTAGGCGTTCAAGCCCATGCCCGGCGCAAGGGCGATCGGGTAACGAGCAATGGCGCCCATCAGGATGCTGCCAAAGGCTGCCGCGAGGCAAGTGGCGGCGACGACCGCCTGATAGGGCATGCCGGTTTCGCTGAGGATCGCCGGGTTCACAAATACGATGTAGGCCATCGTGATGAACGTGGTGCATCCGGCAAGAATCTCCGTACGCCAATCGGTGCCGAGTTCGGCGAACGAGAAGTACCGGGCGAGTCGCGCAGCGAGCATCGCCCGAGAATAGCAGGCAGGCGGCGCTAATCGCGAGTGGCGAAAGCGAAAATCGCAGGCCGCAAGAAGCCAGGCGCCCAGCGTTGATGCCACACTCCGAAACGATAAGCGAGGCGCGAGAAACCGAGGTAACGCGGCTCGCTCTCATGGCCGAAGGCGACGCCGGTGAGTCCGTGCGCAGCGAGTTGACGACGGATGGCGAAAACGGTGTTGCAACGATAGAGGGTGGGGAACGAGTCCTCGTCCTTGCGATCGGGCCGAGCCCGGTGGAGGATCTGCTCCCGCCGGCTGGCAGGGATCAACTGTGCGGCCAAGCCGAAATAGCTGAGGACGTTCGAGGTGCGCAGGCAAAGGTGGCCGCCCGGCTTGAGAACACGGCGGGCTTCCGCGAAAAACGCCGACGGGTCTGGCAGATGCTCGAGAACGCAGTCGGCAAGCATCACGTCGAAACTGGCATCGGAGTAGGGCACCGGCTCGCCGGGCCGGAAGAGGCGCACTTCATCGAGATAGGGGTTGGCGGCGGCTTCCTCGCCGATGTCTGCCCCGGCCACCCGGGCGCATTTGCCTCGCAGAATACGCATTTCCCGACGCAGAGCTACGGGGTCTTCGCCATAGCAGCCGCGGCCACAGCCGAAGTCCAGAACGTGCGAATGAGGTTCAAGCAGCGCATTGACGCGCAGGTAAAACGCCATCGTGCCGTCAACACCGGTAAAGCCGCCGTATGACGTTTCGGGGTAGTAAATTGCTTCGTAAGTTGCGCTCACGAAACGTCTATCGACAGCCCTGGATATACTGATTAGCAACCATGAAAGCCTTAATTTGCTTGTCTTTAGTGGGGGCAGCACTCGTAGCCCAGATGACGATTCAGGAGTATTCCCCGAAGTCGACGCTGGTAGTGCCGGAGCATCCGATCACGCGGGCCAAGTTTCCGTTCATCGACATTCACGGCCATCAGAACACGATGATGCCGCAGGACAAACTCGACGCGCTGGTGAAGGAAATGGACAGCCTGAACCTGCAGACCATGGTGAATCTCTCGGGCGGCTTCGGGCCGAAGTTTCGGGAGGGCATCAAGAACATGAAGGCGCGGCACGGCAAGCGTTTCGCGGTGTTCTGCAATCTCGACCTGACGAACCTGGATGATCCGGGCTACGCGCAACGCGCGGCGACGACGCTTGAAGAAGACATCAAGGCGGGTTGCCAAGGCGTGAAGTTCTTCAAGCAGTTTGGGATGAACACGAAGGATGGCAAAGGCGTCCGTATTGCCGTGACGGACGCCCGCTTTGAGCCGTCATTCCGGGTGATTGCCAAGCACAAGCTGATGGTGCTGATTCACACGGCGGATCCGAAGCCGTTTTGGGATCCGGTGGACAAGTTCAACGAGAAGTATCAGGAGTTGACCGAGATTCCCTCCCGGCGAAAGGATCCGGCCAAGGACGGCTCCTGGGAGACACTGATGGACGAGGCTTACACTCTCTTCAAGCGTCACCGCGACATCAACTTCGTGCAAGCGCATCTGGGCTGGCTGGGCGGGGACTTGGGCAAGCTGGGTCGCATGTTCGACGAGATGCCCAATATGCATTGCGACATTGCGGCGGTGATCTATGAGTTTGGCCGCCAGCCGAAGTTCGCGCGGCAGTTCTGTACCAAGTATCAGGATCGTCTGTTCATGGGCAAAGATACGTGGGTCGTGCGCGAGTTCGACACCTACTTCCGCGTGCTCGAGAGCGGCGACGAATACTTCGAGTACTACCGCAAGCGGCACGCGTTCTGGCGCATGTATGGTCTGGAACTGCCCGACGAGGTGCTGAAGAAGATTTACTACAAGAACTCGCTGCGGCTGATCCCGACGATCGACGCGAAACAGTTTCCGAAGTAGAGCGCTACCAGCGGCGGCCGGAGGCGATCAACTCGCCGGCCGAATCACCTTCGAGCGGATAGGCCAGGTGGTAGCCCTGCGCGAACTCGCAACCGAAGGCGCGGAGGCTCTCGAGTTGTTCGGCGGTTTCGACACCTTCGGCGACCACGTTCAGCTTCAGGTTGTGCGCGAGCTGCAGAATGGTGCGCACGATCTCCGTATTTTGGCCGTTGCCGGTCATCGCCATGACGAAGCTCTTGTCGATCTTCAGACGGTCGACCGGAAAGCGATTGAGATAGGAGAACGATGAGTAGCCGGTACCGAAGTCGTCGAGGTTCAGCTGGACCTTGATCTCACGCAGTTCGCGGAAAACTTCGCTGGCGGTGGGGTTCTTCACCAGCACGCTTTCGGTGAGTTCGATGCGGAGGAACTCCGGATTGAGCGTCGTTTCCTTCAGGATGGTGCGAATCTGCTGGGCGAGGTCCAACTGCAGGAAGTGCTGACCCGAGAGGTTGACGCTGACGTGGAGCGGCAAACGGTGCGGATACATGGTTTGCCACGTCCGCATCTGGAGGCAGGCTTCGCGTAGCACCCAACGATCGATATCGAGAATGAGACCGGTCTCTTCGGCCGCGGGCAGGAACTGCGACGGCGCGAGGACGCCACGGGTGGGGTGATGCCAGCGAACCAGGGCCTCGAAGCCCGCGAGGCGGCCTTGCTGGTTGCCCATCCCCAAGGCGATGAGCGGTTGATAGAGAATGCGGAACTCGCGGCGCTCGATGGCGCGGCGCAGGTCGGCCTCCAACTGCAGCTTGGCCTGGGCCTCGGCGTGCATCGACTTGTCGAAGGGGACATGGCGGCCGCGGCCGCGGGACTTCGCCTGATAGAGAGCGGTGTCGGCGTCGCGCATCATGTCGTCGGGGCGATCGTAGCCCAAGGCGCTGAAGGTGCTGCCGACGCTGACGCTCGAGTAGTATTCCTGACCCTGATATTCGAACGGCGCGGACATGGCTTTCTGCAGCTTCTCGCAGAAGGCCTGGACGGCCCAGGCGCCGGACATCTGATCGAGGAGAATGGTGAACTCGTCGCCACCGTAACGGGCGAGCGTGTCTTTTTCGCTAATACAGGACTGCAAGCGGCGTCCGACTTCGATGAGGAACTCGTCTCCCGCTAAATGGCCGAGACTGTCGTTGACATACTTAAAGCGGTCCACATCGACGAAGAGGACGGCGAAATGCTTGGGCGACTTGCCGTGACGGGCCCGGTCCACCAGGACGCCGAGTCGATCGACAAACAGCACGCGATTCGGCAAACCGGTGAGCGCGTCGTGGAAGGCTTCGTGGAGGAGTTGATCTTCAACGGCCTTCTGCTCGCTGATGTCGCTCTGGGAGCCGACCAGGCGGATCGCGACGCCTTTGCTGTCGCGCACAGCGAGGGCGCGGGCGAGCATCCAGACATACTGGCCGTCTTTACGACGGATGCGGTATTCGCCTTCGAGGACGGAGACTTGGCCCTTCAGGTGCCGCGCGACCTGTGCCTTGAGGTTCTGGACGTCGTCCGGATGAACGAGCATGAACCACTCGTCCGGCAGACCGACGATGTCGTTGTCGGTGTAGCCGAGCATCTGCTTCCAGCGCGGCGAATAGTAGATCTCTTCCTTGCGCAGGTCCCAATCGAAGATGCCGTCGTTGGTGCTTTGCGCGGCCAGGGCGTAGCGTTCTTCGCTCGAGCGCAAGGCTTCGGAGGCGCGGTTGCTTTCAGTGACATCGCGCTGGATGGCGACGTAGCCGGTGAGCTCTCCCTGGGCGTTGTGCACCAGGGCGACCGACGTTTCCAGGACGAGGCCGATGCCCTTGGGATCGCGGTAGCGGATCTCGCCTTTCCAGCCTTGTTTCTGAATGACGTGCTGACGGATCTCTTCGCGCGAGGGCGTGAGGGTCCAACCGCGCAGCAATTCTTCCGTCCGCTGACCGGCGAGAGTGGCCGACTCGAGGCGGAAGATCCGGCGCGCGGAGGGATTCATGGAGAGGACGTGGAAGTCGAGGGCGAAGGTGGTGACGGCATCGGTGACGGCGTCGATCACCTGCGACTGCAGCGTCGTATCCGGCACGCTGAGGCGTCCGGTGACATCACGGGCGTTGAGAACGAACGTGGGCGAGCCTTCGCCCTCCTCGAGCAGTCGCGCGGCGACGGCTTCGAGCGTGCGCCAGGTGCCGTCTTTGTGCTGAATGTCGAAGCGGGTGGGGCCGGTCTCGTTGGCGAGCGCCGAGGTGAGGGTCGACAGCGCGCGAGTGCGGTCGGCCGGGCGGACGTAGTCGAGACCCTTCTGCCCGACCAGTTCCGAGGCTTCGAAGCCGAGGGCGCGTTCGACGGCGGGGTTCAGATACTGAATCGTGCTGTCGGCATCGACAACGGCGACGATATCCTGCGTGCGGTCGATCAGGGTGCGGAAGTGCTCCGCGCGGCGGCGCAGTTCGGCTTCGGCCCGCTTGCGATCCGAGATGTCGGCGAAGAAGGCGATCCAGGAGAACATCTCGCCCTGGGGATCGCGGATGGGCGCGGCCCAGACGCTGACGTCGATGGACGTGCCATCCTTCCGTTGGCGGTTGAGTTCGGCTTCGAGGATGTTCCGGTCGTCGCTGGTGGAGCGGACCGCGGCCGGCGGCGGCAAGAACCCTCCGGGAAGAAGGGGCACGGGACGTCCGATCAGTTCTTCTTCCTTCCAGCCGAAAAGCCGCTCGGCGGCATGATTCCAGAAGGTGACCGCGCCGTGCAGGTCGCAGCCCATCACCGCCAGCGGCGAGGCTTCGATCAGCATCTCGAGGGCATCGACGGCGCCACTGTTCGCGCTGCGCGCCGCAGGGGCGGCAACGGGTTCCGGCTCGGGCGCCAACGGCGGTTCCTGAGCAGCCTGGGCGCGCAGGGCACGCAGTTTCGCCACGGTTTCTTCCACCGAGGCTACTGGGGCTTCCGTAACGGGCAACGGGGTTTGTTCGAGCGGCGTGGCAATTTCGGGAGCCGAGACCGCGGGGGGCGCCTCAGGGACCGGGAAGGACGCCGGCGCGGTGACCGGCTGAAGCATGAAGATCCAGTAGCTGGGCTTGCCGAACTCGTCGACTACCGGACGCATGGAGACTTGCGTCTCAAACGGCGTGCCATTCTTGCGGTAGAGAGTGACTTCGCCCTGATAGGGTGACCGGCGATTCTGCGCCTGGCGGATGTCGTCGAGCGCACGCTTGTCGGTGTTGACTCCCTGGAGCAGGCGCGGCGTCTTGCCAATGATCTCGTGGGCCTCAAAACCCGTGGCCTGGACGAACGCGTCGTTCACGTACGAGATGGGGGTACCGGCATCCAGCGCCGATGAAGGTTCGCAGACGAAGACGGGGTCGGTGACGCCGGCGATCGCCGCCACCCAAGGGGAGCTTTCCGCCAGACCCATCTTGCGATGGGTGCGCGGGCCACTGCTTTGTGCGGCAGCGGTGAGACCGGCCAGCAACGAGGGCTCTTCGACGGGTATCGTCTTGGTGGAGGTGGCGGCTTTGACCGCGCCGCCCAGGGCTTTGTCCCAACGCGACGCCCAATCGGACTGCAGGGCCTGCTCGCGGTCCATTTGACGGAACAGCAGGGTCTGGTAGGCGACCAGCAGAGCGATGAGGCCGGAAATCAGCAGACCGCCCCACAGCACCATGCGCGGCAAGACGGTTTTCGTCGACTGAGCGATCGCCAGTGTCGGACGGAGGCGGACCTTCCACTTGGCTGTCAGGACGGAGATTTCGTCGTCGAATGAGGGGATGGCGGGATCCGAGTTGCGGGGACCTCGCTCATAAATCGGCGTATAGCCGTCGATGAGCTTGAGGTTGTATTCCTTGGGGATCGCGCGCTCGAACAAAGAGTCGAGCGTGAGTTGCAGGTGCATCACGGCGACAACCAATTCGGTGGGCTTGCCGGTGCGGCGGACGGGCAAATAGATGACGAAAACCTTACCGCGGTCTACGACCTGGATCGGCTCTGACACCTTCCATTCGTTCTCCGTTACGGCATCGCTCAGAAGAAAGCCACGATTGGCGCGAATCATCTCGTGGGCTTTCTCGATTGAGGAAACAAAGCGGGGCGGGGTGGAGTACTTGAGATCGAACGAAGAGTCGGTGTAGCCAAGGGCGACCACGCCGCGATGCTCGGTGAGGAATCGGTCGGCCACGCTGGTGAATTCGGCGACGGTCAACTCGGGGATGCGGCTGAAACCCTGGGCCATCGCTCGTAGGGCGTCAGTTTCGGCGGTTACGTCTCTGCGCACGGTGGCGCTCAGGCGAGTGAAGTCGCCCGCAATGCGGTCTCGTAGTTTGTCGTCTTCTCGTTCGCGGAGGTTCGCTTCGAGAAAGAACGATAGTGCAACGCCGACCACTGCGAGGATCAGCAAAAAAACTCGAACTCCGATGGGACGTAAGCGCGCCATGATTCCTTGTTCAGACCCTCCCCCGTACAGGCTGAAGGTCCCAGTACTTCTGTCGTAAGAAACCGTGTATCCCTTTAGGTTCGGAAACGGCAACCGGAGCGATTCTGCCAGGGAAATTGTGCTGATTGCCCCTCATCAGCGGGTAAACTTACCCGCGAATGGGGTGCAATTGGTTGCATCTCATTGATAAATTGATTTGCAGAGCCGGAAAAATCTGGTACTCTCAGGGCAATGCTGTACATTTCGACCTCTCGCTATGGGTCCCATCCAGGCTCGCCGAGCCTCTAACTCGTCTGCATGTACCCACCCAGAACTTTCCCTCCTCGCCGCGTTCAGAAGATCAGAGAAAATGTGAATGAGGCGATCCGCGCGCCGCAGGTGCGAGCGGTTTTCCCCGACGGTTCCGTGGAAGTGATGCCCACGCAGGCTGCCGTCCGTCGCGCCCAGGATCTGGGGCTCGATCTCATTGTCATTGCCCCCACCGCTGACCCGCCCGTGGCCAAGGCGATGGACTATGGCCAATGGCAGTACGAGAAGAAGAAGAAAGATCACGAGGCCAAGAAGAAACAGCACATCATCCTCGTGAAGGAGATCAAGTTCCGTCCGAACACGGACGACCATGACTACGACTTCAAGAAGAAGAACGCCACGCGTTTTCTGAAGGAAGGCAACCGGGTCAAGGCGGTCGTGCAGTTCCGGGGGCGCGAAATCGCTCACGTCGATCTCGGACAGAAACTCCTGCAGCGTTTTTCGGCGGACCTGAAGGAGGTCGGCATCACGGAAGGCACGCCGCGGCTCGAAGGCCGCAACGCGCACGTGATTATTTCGCCGCTCAAGAAGGATACGCCGGTGAAGCCCAAGGAAACCGGCGGCAAGCCGGCCGAGCCGGGTCCCACCGCTTAAGCACTCAGGGGCACGGCCTGATCGCGTCCGGGGATGCCCCGCCGCTTTTTGTGTTCGTGCTTATAGCGATACATGCGCTTGTCGGCTTCGGCCAGCAGCGCTTCCGCATCATGACCGTCCGCGCCGTAGTAGGACGCTCCCCAACTGATGGAAAGCAGATCCGTGCCGGTCACTTCCCGGCCAGCCGCCTCGGCGACTTCCGTGAGGCGCGCTGCAAAGTGATGCGTCGTTTCTTCCGAGGTGCCGGGGAATAGCAGGACGAACTCGTCTCCGCCCATGCGGGCGACGTAGTCATACTCCCGGCAAACCTGGCGGAAGCCGTCGGCGACGAGTTTCAGCACGCGATTGCCCTCCAAGTGTCCCCAGCGGTCGTTCACGGCCTTGAACCCGTCGAGGTCGCAAACCAGGACGGCCAGTTCGCTGTCCTGTCTCTTAGCGCGCGACAGTTCGGCATCCAACTGCAGGAACATCGACTTAGCGTTCGGTAGGCCGGTAAGGCCGTCGAGCGTGGCGCTCGATTCCATCTTCTGGTAGCGCAGAGCGTTCTCGATGGCGTGGGCCATTTTGTGGGCGATGGCGAGCAAAATGCGCAGGTGGTCGTTCGTGAAAGAGTCTGCCTCGGCGCGATAGAGGGACAGCACGCCCACCATGCCGTTCGGTCCTTCGAGGGGCACCGACAGAGCGGCCTGGAGGGTGCTGAACTTCGAGGGGTCCTTCAGATAGCCGGGCTCGACAGACGGATTGCCGTTAATGATCGGCTTGTTGTTTTCCGCGACCCATCCAGAAAGGCCTTCGCCCAGCGGCACGCGCAGGGAGGAGAAGAGCCGGAAGTTCTCGCCACTGACGTATTCGGGAACCAGTTCCTGACCTCGCACCAGGTAGACGGCGATGGCGTCGTAGGGCGCGATCTTCTTCAGGCGCTCGGTGAGGCAACTGAGTGTATCCACGAGACTCAGGCTCTTACCGAGATCGGCGGTCATTTCGAGCAGTAACTGTGCTTCTTGACGGGCAGCGGAAATGGCCGTGCGGAAGTCGACCGGCTCGGCGCTCGTTTCGGGAGTGGCTTCGAAGCCCGCGTCGGGGCTCGCGCCCCGTTCCACTTTCACGTCGACTTGCAGGGTTTCGCTCTGCCGTACGGACGTTGCCTGCGCCGCCTGCTCCAACTCGCGATAGCGCCGGTGTAGGATCTCGACCACGCGTGGATCGAACGCCTTGCCGGCTTCGCGCAGTACATGCGCCATGGCGTCATCGAGCGGCAGGGCGCGGCGATACTGACGGTCGGAGGCGAGTGCATCGAGACAGTCGACGGCGGAGAGAATCCGGGCGCCGATCGGGATGTCTTCACCCTTCAAGCCGTCCGGATAGCCACTGCCGTCCCATTTCTCGTGGTGGGAGCGGACGATCGGCACCACGGGGTAGGGAAAGCCAACTTTGTCCAGGATCTGAGCGCCGACCACCGGATGGATCTTCATCTTTTCGAACTCTTCCGGGGTCAGCTTGCCCGGTTTCGCGATGATGTGCTCAGGGACGGCCAGTTTGCCGATGTCGTGCAGGAGGGCGGCTGCCCGTAGCGCCTGGATTTGATTCTCGGGCAGGCTGAGTTCCTTGCCGATCTCCACGGCGTAGGTCTCCACGCGGCGGAGATGGTCGTGGGTGGTCTGGTCCTTGGCTTCAATGGCCAGCGCCAACGATTCGATGGTCCGCAGGTGGAGGCCGGCCATATCCTCGACATGCGCCTTCTCCGCTTCCAGTCGGCCTAGATACAGGCTGTAGGAGTGATAGACCCAATACATCAGCGGCATCACCATCAGGAAACTTTGCCAGCCAGCCACTTGTTTCAGGTAAATCAAATTGGCGACCAGCGCTGCGCCCAGCACGAAGTAGGGCAACGACCAGAAGTAGCACTCACGCCACACAGCCAGGAAGGGCTTCTTCCCCGTCAGCGCGATGATCCCGGCGACGGGTGAGGTGTTGAAAATGAAATAGACGCAGGCGGCGACGGAGAGTTCGAGCAGGATGTTGTGCCCGGTGAATTCGGCCAGCCGGCGCGTGGCGATGTAGGCCACAGCGATCGCGTTGCATGTGCCGGCCACACTGAAGGCTACCTGAATGGGTCGCACCTTGTTGCGAGCCTTCCAGAAGCATTGCAGCAGGGCGCTGGCGGAGCCGATCAGAACACCCTCTCCGATGCTCAGCTCAGCGATGGCGAGGATAATCACCAGGAAACTGACGGACATCGTGCCTTCGATTCCCGGCAGCCGTACTTTCACCAGCGAACCGATGACGCCGAGGACAAAATAGGCGAGTAGACGCCAGGGGTCCTGACACTCGAATCGTGTCGTGACCCAAAGCACCACGCCGACCGAGATCCCCAACTGTGCGCCAATATAAAGTTTCGCCGACAGTGGCACGGGTTGATCCGAATCGCCCTATAAATGCAGACAGGACGACCACACTTCCTGTTACTAAGTTATCGGCAGATGAAAAATCCGAGAATCAGCGATTCGCCTTAGAACACCTGACTATTTACGTAGTCCGCCGGGCGCAAGAGCCCTAAATCCCCAGCCGGTCTTTTAGTTCTTTCACCCGATCGCGAGCCACGGTGAGTTCGGTGTGGCGGTCGTCTTTGAGGCGCATCAGCATCTTGCCGCCGAAGTCGGCGTAAAGTTCGCGGACAAAGGCGAGGTTCACCAGCGTGGAGCGATGGATGCGCACGAAACGGCGGGGATCGAGCTTCGCTTCGAGCTCGGCGATGGTGAGGTCGAGAATGTGATTCTTGCCCGCCAGGGTGGCGGCGTAGGTCAGTTTGTCCTCGGCGAAGAGATGGGTGACGCGGGAGAGTTCGATGAACTCGAGCCGATCGCCGAGGCGGGAGGCGAGCCGTTCGGGGTAGGCGGGGGCGAGCGCGGCCGTCACTTGGCGGACGAGATCGGCCAGCGGCGGCCGTGATTCGCTCTCTCTTCGCTCTAGCTTCCGGATGGCCCGCTCGAGCGCTTCGGTGGCCACAGGCTTGACGAGGTAGTCGACGGAGTTCACCTCGAAGGCGCGCAGGGCGAACTGGTCGAAGGCGGTGACAAAAACGACGAGGGGCTCGGCGGCGAGTCTGGCGAGGAGGTCGAAGCCGGAGATTTCCGGCATTTGCACGTCCAGGAACAGGACGTCGAAGTCGAGGGTGGGCATGCGTTCAAGGGCTTCGGCGGGGTCGTTGGCCGTGCCCACCACGCGGACGCGGCCGGTTTCCTCGAGCATGCGGGCCAAACGCCTGGTGGCGAGTGGTTCGTCGTCGACCAGGAAGGCGCGAATCATGCGGCACTCTCCAGCGGCAGGCGCAGACGGACCGTCATGGACTGTTCGCCGCGTTCAAAATCCAAGCCGGCGCCTTGGGCGAACTGGGCGTCAAGGCGCGCGGCTAATAAGTCCAGCCCATGGCCGGTGGGAAGTGCGGAAGGGTCAAAGCCGGGGCCCGTATCGGTCACCTCCACGGCCGCGGCACCCTCGCGACGCCGCACCCGGACCACCACCTCGCCTCCCTCCCGACGGTTGGTAATCGCGTACTTCACGCTGTTCTCCACCAGAGTTTGGATGGCGAGAGGCGGGATCTGGACGGCGCCGAGTTCCGGGAGTGGCTCAATGCGGTAGCGCAGGCGTTCGCCGAAGCGGACGCTTTCGATCTCGAGATAGTCGCCGGTCATTTGCAATTCTTTTTCCAGGGTCACCAGGCCGCCTTGCGGTTCATAGAGTGAGAAGCGCAGTAACGCGGCCACGCGCTCCAGCAGCAACTCCGCCCGGGCCGGATCTTCGCGAATCAGGGACGAGACGGCATTGAGGGCGTTGAAGAGAAAATGGGGGTGGATGCGCGATTCGAGCGCGGCGACCTTGGCATCGGCGGCGAGTCGCCGCGTCCGCTGCTCCTCCAATTCTCTTGCTCGCAGCTTCTCGTTCGTCTCGTCCAACTGGTGGCGCAGGTGACCGTAGCCGTAGGTGACGATGCCGATGCAGACGCTGAGGAACAAGGCCCAGCGATACGAGCCGCGCATCCAACTGCCGAACTCACTCATCGGCACATAGCCAATGGCGATCAGCAGCAGGACGCCAACGGCGGTGCCGACGGTGGTGAGCGCGAACAGCGTTGCGGCAAAGATCGCCACCCGACGCGGCGTGGACCAGTTACCGCAGCGTCCCATCAGCTTGGGGATGAGGAAGTTGGCGGGGAGGCCGATCAGCGTTCCGAATAGGAGGCTAACGCCATAGGTCTCCGCGAAGATCTCGCCGCGCCAGCGCTGGGATGTCAGCAGCATGAGCGCCCCGGGTACCGCGGCGGTTACCAGCAGCCAGAAGAGGAGGCGCAAATATCTCATTCGCTATCGGCCAGTATGGCAGCCAATGCAGGACGTCTGGCTGGGGGCGAGGGTCTTGGTTTCCAACCAGAGGGCCGCTCGCTTGGCGTATTCGGTACCCGTCAATTCCTTCTGGAGCCGCGCAAAGTACTGAGTGGCTTTGGCCTCATCACCCAACAGGCGATAGCCGTTCGCCAAGCCTTGCAGCAACTCGCCGCGCGGGTGCGTGCCGAGCGTGGCGAAGCGGGGCTCCTGAATGGCGCGAACGTGCTCGTAGTCGCTGATAGCCATGCGCGCCCAGTCCTTCGCCATGGGATTGCCGGCCGAGAGGTTGGCGGCGGTCATCAGGACCGCGGCGCGGGGAATGCGAACGCCCAGGTTGTCGGGCGCCAACTGGACGGCCTTCTCAAAGTCGATCATCGCCTGGGTGTAGAGCTCCACGCCGCGTTGACGATCCTGGGCCTGGAACGCTTGTCCGGACTGGAAGAAACGGATGCCGCCGCGCCAGACCAGGGCTTCGGCGTGATTGGGTTCATCGGCCAAAGTGGCGGCGATTTTGGCGGAGGCCCGGTCCAGCGCGGAGCGATCGCCGTTCAAGCCGGCGAAGACGTCCTGCCGGACCGTGTGGTCGTAGCGCTCGGCGCCCCGCGCCATCCCGAGGGCGAATCCCACCAGAGCCGTCACTGCCAGAATCTTCGTTTGAGCTTTCATACTTCGACGATAGGGCTCGTCCCCCAATCAAGACGTGGACTTTCGGACGAAACGCCGAATCCGGCGGATGAACCGTTGAATCCGGCATAATAAAGGTTCCCCAAGCTATGCCTTCGTCCGACGAGTTCTATCGCATCAGTAAGTTACCGCCCTACGTGTTTGCCATCACCAATGAGATGAAGGCAAAACTGCGTGCTGCCCAGCAGGACGTGGTGGATTTCGGGATGGGCAATCCGGACGGGGCGACCCCCCGGCTGATTGTGTCGAAGTTGGTGGAGGCGGCCCGCAATCCGCGCAACCACCGCTATTCGATGTCGCGCGGCATCCCGAATCTGCGGCTGGAGATTACCAAGCGGTACGAGCGGATGTACGGTGTCCAGTTGGATCCCGAGAGCGAGGCGATCGTGACGATCGGCTCGAAGGATGCCCTGGCGCACCTGCTGTTTGCCGTGATTGGTCCGGAGGACACGGTAATCGCGCCGGATCCGGCGTATCCGATTCACCAATGGGGCGTCGTGATGGCCGAGGGGCAGATCTGCCGGCTGCCGATGCCAACGCCGGAAGAGTTTCTGAATCGTCTCACCGACCATTGCAAGAAGTCGGCCAAGCCGCCGCGGATGATTTTGGTGAATTTCCCACACAATCCGACGACCGCTACGGTGGATCTCGACTTCTTCAAGGAAATCATCCGGCTGGCCGCCCACTACGGCTCCATGGTGCTGCACGACTTCGCGTACGCCGATATCGGTTTCGATGGCTACAAGGCGCCCTCCATCATGCAGGTGGACGGGGCCAAGGAGCACGCCGTCGAGATCTACTCGATGACGAAGAGCTACAACATGGCCGGCTGGCGGGTGGGCTTCTGCGTGGGTAATCCGAAGATGATTCACGCGTTGGCGCGGATTAAGAGCTACCTGGACTACGGCATCTTTCAGCCGATTCAGGTGGCGGCGATCGTCGGGCTGCGGGAGTGCGATGACGAGGTCCTGAAGATTCGGGACATTTATCAGAAGCGCCGCGACGTCCTGGTGGATGGGTTGAATGCGGCCGGCTGGCCGTGCGAGAAGCCGCGTGGTTCCATGTTTCTGTGGACCCAGATTCCGGAACGATTCCGGGACCTGGGCTCACTCGAGTTCTCGAAGTTGTTGCTGGAAAAGGCGCTCGTCGGAGTCGCCCCCGGCATCGGCTTCGGACCGCTCGGCGAAGGCCACGTGCGCTTTGCGTTCATTGAGAACCAGCAGCGCACGCGCCAAGCTGTCCGTTCCATCAAGCAACTGCTGCGCAGCTAGGCTGAGCTTCAGAAGCTCAGCCGAAGCGCGAACTGCATCTGCCGCGGCGTGTTGTTTTGCCGGAGCGACGAAATGCGGCCGAAGTCGCCCGCCGTCATCGAAGTGCTGGGTCCGGCGAACACGACGCTGTTGGTGAAGTTGAAGAATTCGCTGCGGAAGTCCAGGTTCACGCGTTCCGTAACGCGGAAGCGTTTCTCCACCAGCGCGTCCCAATTCCACAGGCGCGGGTTGCGGACATCCGGCAGGGTGCGGCTTACGTTGCCGAACTGAAATTGCGGAGTACGCGAGAAGGCGCCCGCGTTGAAGTACTGCACGCCATCCACAAAATCGACGCTGCCGAGGCCAGCGGGTTGCCCCGTGGCATTCGGGCGCATGCCGCTGCCGCCACCGAACGAACCCGAATCGTTGGGCGAGGTGACGAAGACCGGAGTGCCGCTTTCGATGCTTAAGAAACTGCCGACGCCCCAGCCGTTGACCAGGTGCCCGAGCGCCTTATTGGCGGTGAGCTTCGGCAGGTCATAACGGGTGGACAGCCGGACGACGTGCGGCACGTGCTGATAGGACAGGGACCGGTCGCAGCGGTAGCAGTAGTTGTTCTGGTAGCCCGGTGAGGTGCCGAGGAAGCCGCCGAGTTCAGCCGTGTTGTCGATCGTCTTCGAGAAGGTGTAAGCGAAAAGAACGGCGAGACCGTTGGCATATCGCCGCTCGATCCGCGTTTGCAGTGCCTGATAGCTGGATTGGCCAGTGCCCACCTGCGATCCACCCATGCCGGTGAACTGCGGATAGGGCCGCAGCAACTGGCCGCGCTGGACGGTCGCCAGGCTGAGTGACGACGTCGGATCCGTGATGATGCCGAAGAACGGATTGGGCACCGTTTGGTTAACGGCGCTGCCTAACGAGGTCAGCGTGTCCATGGGCAACTGGTTGTACTGCACGCTGGACGGCAGGCGATAGGCCTTGTTCGCCGCATAGCCCACCTCCGCGACCCAATTACCGGGCAACTGGCGCTGCACGTCGAAGGACCATTGCAATTGCGACGGCAGGCCCTGGACGCGTAGGGGGCCACTGAGGCTTTGGCCGAGCAGGGTATTCAACCCAAGCGTATTGCCGGTGGGTTGCAGCAGGCCCGTGGGCCACGGGTTGGAGAGGTTAAAGTTCGGCGTCACGCCGTCGGCCTGAGCGATGAGCGAGGTGGTTTGGCGGGAGAAGCCGAGCGAGAGGTCCGTGTTCGGCACCAGCGGATGGTGGAAGATGCCGATACCGCTGCGGAGCACGGTCTTGCTGTTCAGCTGATAGGCGATGCCCAGCCGCGGGTCGAAGTTGGTGAGTTCCACTTGCTGCGTGCGTCGCCCGGGATTCTCTTTGGTGCCGACGAAGCCTAAGCCACCGCGGAGGTTGCTGAGGCCCGGTACCTGCAAGGGCGAGGGCGAGTTGAGGTCGAGGAAGACATACTCGTTCAGCGCTTCCGTGCGCGGCGTCTCGATGGAGTAGCGGAGGCCCACGGTGAGGGTGAGCTTGCTGGAGGCGCGCCATTCATCCTGCACGAACCAGGCGTTGTAGAAATGCTGATGCCGCTCGAGCGGACGGATGTTGTAGCCGACGGTGGCGACGCCGAGGAACAGATCCGCGAGGCCGTGGCCGGAGGCGGCCGCCTGGCTCTGCGGATTGGGTCCGCCGGTAAACGAGCCGGAAGCATTGATTGTCAGCGGCTGCGGGTTGTCGATTGAAACCCGGAAGCGCCGCCAGTCATAACCGAACTTGACGGTGTGCTTATTGATCTGCTGCGTCGCTTTCAACTGATACTGCAGGGTGCGCGAAACGACGGCGTTCGACGCAGTGCCTTGCGGACCGAGTCCCGCCGTGCGGCCGATCGACATCAGCGGAAAGTAAGCTTGGCGTTGCGGGCTCACGACGCTATCGGGGAGTCCCAGCGTCCGTTGGTCAAACCCGATGCTGAGCGGTGTGCGATTGGTCTCGCTCTGATTGAGCGCGAAGAAGTGCTCAATGAGGAAGGTCGGCTTCACGCTCCAAATGTGGTTGCCGGCCCAGTTGATGCCTGGGATACGATTCGGTGTTTGCACCGGCGAGGCGAAGTTGCCGAAGACGCTGGGTTGCGCATTCAGATTCTCAAACCAATTCCAACGCCCAAAGACGCTGTGCTGGCTGTTGATCTGGTGATCGACCTTGGTGTCGATGCGGTCGCCGTCCAGCGAGTTGGGCGCTGAACTGAAGAAGTTGTTGATGTTGCTGCCGCCGTCGCCGCGCTGATTGGGCAGCGGAAAGTACTTCACGGTGTTGGTGGCCACGGCGCCCAGCAGGGCGGGCGGGATGATGTTGCCCGCAAAGGGATCGCGAAGGTAGCGAGTGGTGCTGGCAGGACGATCGGGGTCGAGGCGCGTGGTGCGCGGGTCGTAGAGCTGAATCAGCGCGCCGTTCTGCAGGCGGCTTTGGGAGAAGTTGCCGGCGCGTTCCAAGTCACTGGGGACGCTGCCGGTGAAGCTGCCGATGCTGCGCTCGCGCAGACCTTCATAGGCGAAGAAGAAGAACGTGCGATTCTTGCCGCTATAAATCTTCGGGGACCCAAACCGGTCCACCAAAGGTGCCGCCGAACTGATTGCGGCGGAAGGCGCGACGCGGCTGTAACGCGCGGTTGGCGTTGAAGCCGTTCGCGTCGAGTACGGAGTTCCGGAGGAAGTTGTGGAGTGTCCCGTGCAACTGGTTCGTACCGCTGCGCATCGCAAAGCTGATGACGCCGCCGCCGGTGCGTCCGTACTCAGGGGCGTAAGGCGAGGTGTTGACCTTGAATTCCTGGATGGAGTCCACTTGCGGCATCGCTGACACCTGATTGTTATAGGTGCCCGTGTTCGAGGCGCCATCGATCAGGATTTCATTGGTGGCGCCGCGGCCGCCGTTGATCCGGAAGTTGTTCGTGGTGGATTGTGACGCCGTGTTGATGCCGGCGTTGAGGCCGCCGGTAACACCGGGCGCCAGGGTGAGCAGGAGCATCGGGTTGCGGACGTTGAGGGGGATGGACTTGAGAAACTGGTTCTCGACCACCGAACCGCGATCGGCGCTCTGCACGTTCAGCAGCGGCGCGGCTGCTTCCACCGAGATGGTCTGCTTGATCTGGCCGGTTTCGAGCTTCAGGGTGACCGTTCGCTGCTGGCCGACCTCAAGCAGCAGATCGTTGACTTCGGCTTCGCTAAACCCGGCGGCGGAAGCGACTAATTTGTAGGTGCCGGGAGCGACAGGCGGCAGGAAGAACAGGCCTTGATTGTTGGTGCTGGTTTCTACCGAGACATTCGTGGCGACGTTCCGAATCGTGACTTTGGCTTTGGGGATGGCCGCACCGGAAGGGTCGATGATCGAGCCGGAGACATTGGCGTTTTGCGCGAACAAGGCGCCGAGTAATAGAATCGAAACCAAAACGTAACGTAACTGAAGCATCTTTGTCACTTTAACGCGGCGCCGTGGGATCTGCAGCAATTCACCGGCTTGTCATCGGGCGGCGGCTTGGGTTTGCTTAAACTGGAAAGCGCCATGCGTTGTATCTTGTTTCTCCTCTGCTCCCTTGCGACCTTGCTCACGGCGGCAGATCGGAAGGTGATTCTGATCTCGATCGACGGATTGAAGGGCACGACGCTTGCGTCGATCGGAAGCCGGGCGGTGAACGCGCCCCATCTAAAAGAATTCGTCGCCAAGGGTGCGGTGAGCGCGGGGCTGGTCGGCGTGTTCCCCACGGTGACTTATCCCAGCCACACGAGCATCGTTACCGGCCGTTCACCGGCGGTCCACGGCATCCTGGGGAACAATCTTTTCGATCCGGAACGCAAGATGAACGCGGCCTGGTATTGGTACAACGAGCAGATGAAGGTGCCCGCGTTGTGGGACCTCGCGCGAGCGAAGGGTCTGAAGACGGCGAGCATCTACTGGCCGGTGACCGTCGGCGCCGCCATTGACTACAACATCCCTGAGTTTCGCGAGCCGAAGACGATTGAAGACCGGATGCTGCTGCGTTCAGCTGGTACGCCCGGTCTTCTGCGGGAATTTGAGAAGAAGTACGGTGAGATACCGGTAGTGGGGTTGGACGACACGGCGCGGCTGAAAATGGCGGCCCATGTCTTCACCACTCGCAAACCCGACTTCCTATTGCTGCATGTGATCGACGTGGATCACGAGGAGCACTCGCACGGGCCGGATGCGCCGGAAGCCATGCGGATGCTGGAGAAGATCGATCAAGGCTTGGGCCTGCTGCGACAAGCGGTGCGCGACGCAGGCTTGGAACGCGAGACCGTCTTTGTCATCGTGAGCGACCACGGCTTTTACCCGGTGACGCAGTCGTTGCAGCCGGAAGCGATTCTGACGAGCCTGGGGCTGGCCGCGCCAACCGGGCAGCCGGACAAATGGCGGGTTTCGACTCATCGGAACGGCGCGTCTTTCTCCCTGATCGTGCGCGACCCGAAGGATCAGGCGGCCATTAATCTGGTGACGAAGACCTTCCAATGGTTGAAGCAGGAAGGCAACTGGGGTATTGAGCGCGTGCTCACCCGTCAGGATCTCGACGCGGCCGGCGCCTATTCTGATGCCTTCCTCGCAGTGGCCATGAGCTCGGGATATGCCGTGGGCGCCACGCCGACTGGCCCGTGGTTGACGTCCTCCGGGGCTACCAAAGGCACGCACGGGTATTTCCCAGGCGTTTCGACAGACCTCGATGCTTCGTTCGCCGTCTTCGGCCCGGGGATCACGCCGCGTAAGCTGCCTCGCGGCAAGCTGACTGACGTTGCTCCTACGGTGGCCAACCTGCTAGGGCTGACCGTTCCGGGGGCCGAGGGGCGGGCCCTGCTGCCGTAGCTACTTGTTGAGCGCTTCGTCCAGATTGAGGACGTTGTTCGCCAGCATGGTCCAGGCGGCAAACTCGGCCGGGGCCAACGTAGTATCCGGCTGAGACTCACCGACGCGGATCAGCTTTTTCGCGTCATCCAAATGGGCGGCGTAGTGGCCGCGCAGATCGTCGTAAGCGCGGGCCAGCACGGTCCGTTCCTGCGGCGAGAAGGAGCGAGCCAGCACGCGGCCGCCGAGATAATTGAGCCGCTGGTCCAGCGTCTGGCCGGCTTTGATCGTGTGGGCCGCCAACTGACGGGCCGCTTCAACGAACTGGGGATCGTTCATCGTCGCCAGGGCTTGCAGGGGCGTGTTGGTTCGCTCGCGTCGCACGGTGCATTGTTCGCGGGTGGGGGCGTTGAACAAGTCAAGCGTGGCGGGCGGGGCGCTGCGCTTCCAAAAGGTGTACAGGCTCCGGCGGTAGAGCTTGTTGCCCTGGTCGCGATGGTAGAACTTGGTGTTGCTGCCGTTCATCGCCACCGCCTCCCAAATCCCGTCGGGCTGATAGGGCTTGACGCTGGCGCCGCCGATGGCGGGGTCCAGTAGACCGCTGGTGGCGAGCGCGTAGTCGCGCACCACTTCGCCGTCCATGCGGAAGCGCGGTCCGCGTGACAGTAGGCGATTCTCCGGATCCGCCTTGAGCTTCGCTTCCGTGACCACGGCGGACTGGCGATAGGCGGACGACATCACGAACTGCTTCATCAGCCGTTTGACGTCCCAACCGGACTCGCGGAAATCAACCGCCAGCCAATCGAGTAATTCTTGGTGCGACGGCGCAGTCCCTTGAGACCCGAAATCCTCCGCCGTCTTGACGATGCCGGTGCCAAAGACTTCCTGCCAGAACCGATTGACGGCCACGCGGGCGGTCAGCGGGTTTGACGACGCCACCAGCCACTCCGCCAGGCCGAGGCGGTTCTGCGGGTACTTCGAATCGAGGGGCGGCAGGATGCCGGGCACGTTCGGCTTTACTTCATCGCGCGGCTGATCGTACATGCCGCGATAAAGGATGTTGGCCACCGGCATCCGATCCGAGCGCTCCTGCATGACCAGGGTGACGGCGCCGCGCCGGCGAATCTCGCGCGTCTCTTTGGCCAGGGCGAGCAACTCTTGATTGACGGCGCGATACTGCGGATCGGCGTTCACCAGGTAATGGCGATAGAAAGCTTCTCGCTCGTCGGCCGTGAGTTGGTTGGCCGCCTTTTTCTTCGCTTCATCGAGCAGGGGCCACTGGCTGGCCAGCCAAGCTTCTTCCGCGGTGAGCACGCGGTTAAACAACTGGAACTCGGCGATGGCGCCGCCCTCCAGATTCCGCGTGGCGTCCTTGCCTAACAGAAGTGGCTTCTGGTTGGTGATGCTGCCGGTGAGCTTCGTATTCTGGTCGCCACCGCCCTGGACGGGGACCACGCGGCCATTCAGGTAGAGGGACAAGCCCGCCTGTTCGCGCGAGCCATCGTAGGTGACGGTGAGATGATTCCAGGTGCCGGCCTTCATCTGTTCCATGTGGCCGGGGCGGATGGTGATCGCCTTGCCGTCATCGCCTACGACGCGGAAGGTGGCGACACGGCCGGTGACCTCCAGGCTCAAACCCATGCCCTTGCGATCCGGGTCATTCTGGCTCGCGATGACAAAGCTGTCTTCACCGCTGGGAAAAAACAGTCCTACGGCGATGGTGAACGGCTTGTCGGACGAAAAGCTCTGGCTGGGGAGCGATGCAAACTGACCTTTGTCGAAGTACAGGGCGGGCCGCGCAGGGTTCTGGGCGACGCCCAAACGTCCGCCGGACGGCTTGACCGTCTTCCAAAGCGAAAGCACTTCTGCCTGAGGTTCGACGGGAGAAGCGATTGCGCTCCGACCCTTTGTCAGCCAGTTTGAGAACTCGGGCGATTCGGCCCGCTTCAAGGCTACCTTGCGGGCCTGGGCGGCTTTCACTTCGCTGGAGACCGCAGCCCAGCGAGCCTTATCGGCTTCGTTCGGGACGATGACGATCGGCGGCGTATCCGGGATATTGTCGTCCATCGTGTTCTGCGTCGTGTTGCGGAAGAAGGCGGCCATCGAATAGAAGTCGCGCTGCGTGAGCGGGTCGAATTTATGATCGTGGCAGGTGGCGCAGCCGAGGGTGAGCCCCAGGAAAACCGTAGCGGTGGTGTCCACGCGGTCCTTGGCGTAGATGGCTTCCACTTCGTCCACGATGATGCCGGCCTCGTTGGTGGAGGCGCCGCAGCGGTGGAATCCGGAGGCGACCTGCTGATCGAGGGTCCGATTGGGCAGGAGGTCGCCAGCGATCTGCTCGCGAGTGAAACGGTCGAAGCCCATGTTGGAGTTAAAAGCGCGGATGACCCAGTCGCGATAGGGCCACATCTCCCGATAGTTGTCGACGTGAATGCCGTGTGTATCGGCGTACCGGGCGGCGTCCAGCCAGTAGCGCGCGCGATGCTCACCATAGTGCGGCGAGGCGAGGTGACGGTCCACCAGACGCTCGTAGGACTTGGGCGACTTATCCGCCACGAAGGCTTCGACATCGCGCGGTTCCGGCGGAAGACCGGTCAGGTCGAGCGCCACGCGCCGCGCCAGGGTCCGCCGATCGGCTTCGGCCGCCGGCGTCAGTCCTTCGGTGGCCAGGCGAGCTTGGATGAAATGGTCGATCGGATTCTTACCCACCGGCACGGGCGCCTTCACCGGAGCGGTGAAGGCCCAATGTTCTTTCCATGGCGCCCCTTGTTCAATCCAGGCCTTGAGCGTCGCCTTCTGCGCATCGTTCAGGACCTTGTGGGAAGCGGGGGGCGGCATCCGGAGCGCGTTCTTCTCGTGCGTGATGCGCTGATAGAGCTTGCTTTCGAGCGGTTTGCCCGGTACGACCGCGCGCGCCAAAGCATCGGCACGGGTATCCAGCCGGAGTCCGGCCATGCGGGAGGACGGGTCAGGGCCGTGACACTGAAAGCAGGCTTCCGAGAGGATGGGGCGGACGTCCCGCTGAAAGTCGACCGGCTTTTGAGCCCAAGCCGGCGCCGTGGCCAGCAGCGCGCCAGCGAAAAACCATGTACAACGCATTGCGCTTCTATTCTATCGCCGCCCACTTCCCGGCATATCCTATCTGCATGTTCCGTCTCCTGCTCTTGCTTGCTATTCCGTTCGCCGCAGCTCAGGAAGTTTGGCGTTTTGACCGCCTGGACCGTCTGGGTGGCCATCCCGTGACCGTGGAAGGACAGCCCCGGGTGATTGACACGCCACAAGGCAAAGCGATCCAGTTTAACGGTGACAAGGATGCTCTTTTCCTCGAGGTTCATCCGCTCGCCGGGGCAGAACAATTTACCTGGGAGGTCATCTTTCGGCCGGATGCCGATGGCCGTCCGGAGCAGCGATTTTTTCATTTTCAAGAGACTGGCAGTGTGAATCGGTTGCTGTTTGAGACGCGCGTCGCGAACGGGCAGTGGTACCTGGACAGTTTCGCGCAGTCGAAGTCGGGCTCGAAGGCGCTGATGGATCGGGAGAAGAAGCATCCGGCGGGTGCGTGGTATCACGTGGCCGCGGTGTACGACGGGCGCGAGTTCCGCAACTACGTGAATGGCACGCTGCAGGGCAGCGCCGTGGTGGAGTTGACGCCGCAGGGTCCGGGTCGGACGTCTGTGGGTGTCCGTATCAATCGGGTGGACTATTTCAAAGGTGCGATCCGCGTGGCGCGGATGTCCCGCCGCGCCTTGGCTCCCAGCGAGTTCCTGCCGCTGAGCGTCAAGTGAGATGAACCGGTTTCAGGTCTGGCCGTATCGGTTTCATCTGCGGGCACTGGAGCCGGCCTACTTTCCGACGCATCAGGCCG
The DNA here is from genome assembly GCA_965229305.1 of Bryobacteraceae bacterium. Lineage (GTDB taxonomy): Bacteria > Acidobacteriota > Terriglobia > Bryobacterales > Bryobacteraceae > JALHNI01. The sequence goes on from CBDDIZ010000039.1 coordinate 55,096, forward strand.
GCAATCTCTTGCGCGGCGCTTTCGGGACGATCTTTCGTGATTTGGCTTGCCCGGCTCGATGCCCCGGACGTCTTGATGGGCCCCACGCAGACACTTGCCTTTATGCCCAAATGTTTGAGCCGCGTTGGGAGGACGGCCCCAGCGGTTTGGCGGACGCGCCGCGCGCCTTCGTTTTCCGGCCGGCAGCGCTCGAGGGCCGTCATTTGCTGCCGGACGACGATTTCAGCTTTGACTTGCACCTGTTCTCGGGTCGTGCTGATCTGCTCTCCTCCTTCGAGGCCGCCTTCCAACAGTTGGCCCAGCAAGGGCTGGGGCGGGGCCGTCCTCGCGCACAGTTGCTGCGGGTGGCCTCGCTCGACCGCCAGGGACAGGAGTCGGCCTCGGCCGGCTTTGCGATCGACTTTGCGCCGCGTCAGAGCCCCCGCACGCTGCGACTGCAGTTTCTGTCCCCCACGGAAGTGAAGGGACCCGTCTCCGCGCGACCGGAACTTCGCGCGCTGATCAAGCGGCTGATGGACCGCGTGGGTAATCTTGTCGCGCTCTACCAGGGTGGGCGGCTGACGGTGGACGCCGATCCGGTCCTGGAGGCTGCGGCGCGGGTGCGGCTCGTCAGCGCCGAACTCACCTCCGTCGCGGCTGATCGCCGCAGCACGCGCACCGGCCAGACCCATTCACTCGGCGGGTGGATGGGTCATCTGGACTACGACGGAGACTTCACCTTGCTGTTGCCTTGGATTGAGGCCGCGCGATGGACGGGAGTGGGCCGTCAAACGGTTTGGGGCAAGGGGTGGGTGGAGATCGCTACCGGTGGCACCGCAGAGACGCGCGTGATAGCCTGAAACCCAAGATTGGAGATCGATTCATGACCCCTTGCTCTCGTCGCAGATTTCTCCAGACCGGGCTCGCCGTGGGGGCGATGGCCGGAACTCCGTTAATCGCCGCTCCTGGTAAGGCAACGGATTGGGTGACGCTCGGCCGATCCGGCGTCAAGGTCACCCGGCTGGCCTTTGGCACCGGCACCATGAGCGGTCGTGTGCAACGCGAACTCGGGCAGGAGCAGTTCACTCGCCTAGTGCGCCATGCCTATGACCAGGGCATTCGATTCTTCGAAACGGCCGAGAGTTATGGCGAGATGCACAAGATGCTGGGCGTGGCTTTGAAGGGTGTGCCGCGCGACACCTACCGCTTGATGTCGAAGGTGTCGACTCGCGAAGGTGTCGACCCGCAAGCCAAGATCGACGAACTCCGCAAGCTGGCCAACACGGATTATTTCGATGTCCTCCTGCTGCATAACCAGCACACCGCCACCTGGGTGGCCGATACGGCCCGCTGGCAGGATGGCGTGCTCGAGGCGAAACATAAACAGGCGCTGGTGGGGCATGGAGCTTCGGTGCATGGATTGCCGGCCTTACGTCAGTTCCCCGGCAACAAATGGCTGGAAGTGGCCATGATTCGCATGAATCATAAGGGCACTCGCATGGACGCTGAGCAGTACAACACGAGCGGGTTGGGCGACGTGTCGGAAGTCGTGCAGCAAACTAAGCAAGTGCGCAAGGAAGGCATGGGTGTCATCAGCATGAAGCTGATTGGCGAAGGCGCATTCACTACGCGCGAAGATCGGCAGGCGGCGATGAAGTTCGCTTTCCGGCGTGCTGGCGTCGATTGCGTCACGGTGGGCTATAAGAGCACGGCCGAGGTCGACGAAGCCATCGAGAATCTGAACCTGGCGCTGGCTTAGCGCATGACCGATGGTTGGACGCTGGCGTTTGCCGACGATCTGACCGGAGCGCTGGAAGTCGGGGCCGCTTTCCAAGCGACCGTCGTAACCGACCCGGCCCATGTGCCCGCACCAGCGCCGGCGGTAGTTCTCGATACGGAATCCCGTCACCTCTCACCGGAAGCGGCGGCGGCCCGGGTGGCCGCCGGAGCGCGGGCGTTTGGCGCCCGAGCGCCATCCCTCATCTTCAAGAAGACGGACTCAACGCTGCGCGGCAACATCGCGGCTGAACTGCGGGCTTTGTGCGAAGGCTGGCCTCACCGCCGAGTGATTTATGCTCCCGCCTATCCGCAATTAGGGCGCACGGTGATTGCCGGCCATTTGCTAGTGGACGGGGTCCCGGTGCATCTCACCGCCTTCGGGCAGGACGCTCTGAATCCTGTCCGCTCGAGCCGAGTGGCGGATGTGCTGGGCACGCTGCCGGTGGAGATTGTCGACGGTGAGACCGTAGCGGACCTGCGAACCGTCGCCCAGCGGATTCTTGCTTCGCGTCAACCGGTGATCGCTGCCGGTCCCGCCGGACTGGCGCGCGAACTCGGCGAGTTGGCCGGCGCGACTCCGCCGCGCACTTGGCCGCGTTTGGCCCGATGCCTCGTGGTGAACGGCAGCCGTCATCCGGTTTCGGCGGCGCAGGTGGCGCTGGCGCAGTCCCAGGGTTGCCTGGGCGACGGCTGGGAATTGTTCGAGTACCTCTCGCCGCTCGCCGGACCCGCCCGGGCACACGCTCTGGGGTTGGCCGTTCGTGAGCGGATCCAAGGCTGCGACGGACTGATCGTCTTCGGCGGAGACACCGCCTACGGAATTCAGCAGGCTCTCGGAGGACTGGCGATGAACGCCCTGGGCGAAGTGCTGCCCGGCGTGCCTGTATCCTCAACTCAGGAGTTGCACTGGGTTACGAAGGCGGGAGGTTTTGGGTCGCCGTCGCTGCTCTGTGACCTTCGACAGAAACTAACATGAGACAAATTTTCGGAATTACGCAAGGTGATTCGAGCGGGGTGGGGCCGGAGATCCTGCTGGCTGCCTTTCGCGATGGACTCATCAAACTGCCCGTGGTCGTCTACGGAGACGAAGGCGCTCTCAGCTATTACAATCGGCGCCTCGGTTATGGCGTGCCCCTTCGCCGGATTGCCAGCGTGGCTGACTACGAGTCCGGCCCTCTGAACCTGCTCGATGCGGGGTTGTTGAGTGAGGCGCAGATCACGCCGGGCCAAACCAGCGCTGACTCTGGCCGGGCCGCGCGAGAGTATGTCATCGATGCGGCCAAGGCGGCGCTTCGTGGCGAGATCGCCGCGATGGTGACGCTGCCGATGAATAAGGAAGCGACGCAAATGACCGATCGGCATTTTGTGGGGCACACCGAACTCATCGGCGAGGTCTGCGGCGTTCGGGACGTCACGATTATGCTCGCCTCCGATCAATTGATCGTCACGCATGTCACCACGCACTGTTCGTTGGCGGAAGCCATCGAGCGCACCAAGCAGGCGAGGATTCGGACGATTCTGAAGCTGACCAGTGACGCGGTCACCCGTCTGATTCCCGCTGCGCGAATCGGCGTCGCTGGGCTCAATCCGCATGCCGGCGAGAACGGCTTGTTCGGACGTCAGGAGATCGACGAGATCCGCCCCGCGGTGGAGTGGGCGCGCGAGCAGGGTCTGCCGGTGGATGGTCCTTTCCCGCCGGACACGTTGTTCTACTTGGCCGTTCGGCGCAAGCGGTTCGACGCGGTGGTGTGCATGTATCACGATCAGGGTCACATTCCCCTGAAGCTGCTGGACTTCGAGGGTGGGGTGAACGTCGCGCTCGGCCTGCCGATCATCCGGACGTCCGTCGACCACGGCACAGCTTTTGACATCGCCGGCCAAGGTGTCGCGCAATCCGGGAGCTTTATCAAGGCGCTGGAATTCGCTGTCCGCTTGGCAACTGGCTGAGCTTTTGCGCTTCTCTCAATAGGACTCCGATGGACCGCGAGCGTGTTCGCCAACTTCTTCTTCCGGCTGCGCAACTCACCGCCGCGGAACGGGAAGCGTTTCTCCGCGCCGAGTGCGGGGCAGATTTGGTCTTACGCGCCGAGGTGGAATCGTTGCTGGCGTTCACGCCGATTGCCGCCTCCATCGATCGCCCCTTGCCTGAACTGCTGGGCTTGGTGAATCCGTCGGACGAGTTCGCGCCGGGAACCATGCTGCGCGGACGTTACCAGGTCGATTCAAAGCTCGCCGCCAGCGGGTTCGCCACGGTCTATCTGGCGCATGACCATCAATTGCCCGGACGCCGCGTCGTGATTAAGTGCCTGGATCGTGCCGCAAGCGCGCATCTGGGGCCGTCGTCATTTGCTTCGGAACTGGCGGCCCTCAGCCGACTTCAGCATCCGAACATCGTGGGCATATCGGACGCTGGCGAACTGAACGGACGTCTTTTTCTCGTGCTGGCCTACGTGCCTGGCCTGACCTTGCGCGAAGTTCTGGCGCAAGGACCGCTGGAGCCGGCCCGCGCGTCAGCGCTGTTGGAGGGGATCGCTCGGGCGGTCAACGCCGGTCACCAGGAGCAGATCTACCACCGGGATCTTAAACCAAGCAACGTCATCGTTTCGAATCCGGGGACCACGGACGAACGGGTCACCGTAATCGATTTCGGCAGCGCCCAGTTAGCGACCGCACAGCCGTTGCCGGTCCATTCGCCGGCCTATGCCCATCCCAAGACGACGGACGGCATTTCGACCGACCTCTTCGCCTTGGCTCTCATCGCGTGCGAGCTCTTCGGCAGTTCGCCGTGGGTACCCGGCCAGCCACTGGACGCCCAGATTCCTGCCGCGATGCCTGGTCATTTGAAGCGAACGGTACGGCGAGCTCTGCGTCCGCCGATCACTAACCTGAGCGCGGCCAGCTTCTACCATGTGCCGCCGGGGCTCGGTCGCGTGCCCGTGTTGGTCGCCGTCGCCGCGTTGATAGTCGTTGTCGCCGTGATGATCCGCCTGTCGCAGAGTCCTTCCACCGGACCCCTGCCGATGCTTCAGACCCGCCCGCTGGTCACGTCGCCGGAATCGCAACAGGAAGTGGAGTTCAGCGCTGACGGGCAGTGGGTCTATTATTCCTCCGGCCAGGGACGGCTTTCCCGCATCTACCGCGTTCCGGCAGCGGGTGGCACTCCCGAACCGCTGACTCCTCGTACCACTGAGGAAGGTTTCCCGTCGGCGTCTCCGGATGGACGCTGGCTGTCGTTCTATCGCCGGCTGGATCGTGAGGACCGGTTGATCATCCGAAGCCTGAAGACTGGCGAGGAGTTCGACCGTGGCGGCGCGCCAGAGGTGGGCCGCTCCAGTTGGAGCGCCGATAGCCAAGCTCTCATCGTCAGCGCGGGGGAGTCCGGCCGCTCCAGGCTCCATCGAGTGAATCTGCAAACGGGGGCCTGGGTGCCCCTGTTTCCGCCCTCCGCAGATGTCTGGGAAGAGCACCCTCGCATTTCGCCGCGCGGAGATGAGCTCGCGTTCGTTCGCAGCCAGTTTCCTCTGCGGCGCCGCATCTGGAGAGTGGCCCTCGATCGTACGCTGAAGCCCCTCGGCGAGCCTCGACCCGTACTCGAGAAGCCGGAGCGGATCGACTCGCTGCAGTGGACTCCCGACAGTCGCTCCCTCGTCTATCTGGCTGGGCCCTTTGCTCATCCACGTGTCTACCGATTGACTCTCTCCGACGGAGTAAGTCGGGAGCTTCCTACGCCGGATCGTCCGGTCCACGACCTCGCCATTCCGCGTCAAAAATGGTCGTTCGCCTACTCGTTCGATCTTTCCGATACGAACGTCAGCCGCCTGGAACTAGGCGGCGCCCGCCGGCATCACACGCTGATCGAAGGCACATTTGACGACGAGGAGCCAGCCTATTCGCCCGATGGCCAGTGGATCGCCTTTGCATCAGCACGAACGGGGTCGGGACAGGTCTGGCTGTCGCGCGCCGATGGTTCGCATCCACTCCAACTCACCTCGTTCTTAGGTCTGGATGCCGCGGCGTTCGCTTGGCTCCCTGACTCGCGGACGCTGTTGATGACGGACAAGCCACTCAACGGTCCGCGGAGCCTGTGGAGCGTAGCGACCAACCCTCCCGCGCCCCCCCGACGGCTGCGCGAGATCGATGGCGCCATCTCCTCGGTCTCAGCCGACGGTTCGCGGCTGTACTTTTACCGGAACCAGAAGGGGCAGAGCGATCTTTGGCGCACCGACTATCCGAAGTTCACGCGAGAAGAGCGCGTGACGTGGCAGGGCGGCCAGTATGCGCTGGAGTCAGCCGACGGGCGTACCCTCTACTTCGCGAAGAACGATCCCCTGGACGGTCTGTGGCGGATGGTCTTGCCATCCGGTACACCTCAGCGCGTGGTTCCTGACCTCTACCGCCGGACGCTTTTTGCGCTGGGCCGGCAAGGGATCTACTACATTGCGATCAACTCGAAGACCGAGCTTCCGGCCCTTTACTTTCTCCGTTATGGAACCGAGCAAGCGGTTCTGCTGCACTCTTTCGAGCGGGATATCTTCTGGGGGCTGTCCTTATCGCCGGACGAACGTCACTTACTGTTCAGCTTGTTCAACGTGGCCAATCTGGACATCATGATTGCCAGCAGCTTTGCCCCTTAGCTGCGACCGGCCATTTCGCGAGCTAGCCATAGGCGGGCGTGGAACCAAACGGCTTCTACCGTCGCATCGGAGATGTTTAGAATCGAGGCGGTTTCGGCATTGGTGAAGCCCCCCACGAACTTCAGTTCCACCACCTGGAGAGCGCGCTCGTCCTGTCCGCCGAGCTTCTCGAGCGCGAGATTGAGGCTCACCCAATCGTCGAGCCGATCCTGCTGTCCGTCGCTGATGCCCACCAGCGAGAGCTCGGGTAGCTTTTCCCACTCGCCGCCGCGCTTGATGGCTCCTCCGCGACGCGCGTGATCCACCAGAATCCGTCGCATTTTGCGCACCGTCACCGCCAGCAGATGACGGTCCGAGGTGATTTGCGACAGATCCGAGTTCAGCAATTGGGAGATGGCTTCATTGGTGAGCGCGGTTCGTTGCAGGGTATGGTCCCTGCGTTCGCCCAACATCAGACGCGCAGCCACCTGCCGCAATTCAGGGTAGATCGCGGCAAACATCTCGGCGATAGGCTGCCCGGGCGTCACGAGGTTCCAGTATAGCCGGGCCTTCTGCGGTTGCTGCCGGCGGTTCGCTAAGGTAGAAGGATGGTTCCCAACCAGCCTAAGATCAATCTCGTCAATTCGGCCGACTATCGCGAAAGTTATGCGAATAGCGTCCAGGTACGAGTCAACCTGTGGGACATCTTTCTGATGTTTGGCACGCTCAGCCAAAGCAGCCCCGATGTGGTGAACATCAATAACTTCCAGGGCGTGTACCTCAGTCCGCAACAAGCCAAGGCGCTGACCAATGTCTTGCGGCAGAACATCGAGCAATACGAACAGGCGTTCGGCGAGATTCATCTCGAGCCTCAGGCGGGTCCGGCCGGAACCGTGCAGTAATCGATGCGACAGGTCCGCTGGGAGGCGTACGGCTTCTTTCTCGTCGTCTTCACCGCGATCATGTTCGCGACGCATATCCAGTTCCTGAATCTGCCTTACTTCTGGGATGAACTCGGCCAGTTCATCCCAGCCTCGCTTGACCTCTATCAGCGAGGCGCCTGGATTCCGCAAACCACCTTACCCAATGTGCATCCGCCCGGCCTGATGGCCGTGCTCAGCGGCGCCTGGACCGTTTTTGGCGGCCCGACGATCGAAGCGACCCGCGCCACCATGCTGCTGATCGCCAGCTTCATGCTGCTTTTCAGTTTCATGCTCGCGATTGAGCTCACTCCGCGTCTGGCTGGGATGCCGGCCTTCCCGGCCGCGATCCTGCTGTTCGTTTCGCCGATCTTCTACATGCAGGCGGGGCTCGCGCATCTCGATCTCCCGGCGGCTGCCGCCTCCCTGCTCGCGCTTTATTTTTTCCTCAAGGATCGTCACCCCGCCGCCGCGGCGGCCGCTACCGTAGCCGTCCTCTTCAAGGAGACGGCGCTTGTTTTCCCCCTCGTGTTTGCCGTCTTTCTTTGGCGCGAAGGCCGGCGGCAACAGATTGCCTGGTATGTGGCGCCGGCCGTTTGCGTCCTCGGCTGGCTGCTGATCCTGTTTCAAGTCACCGGCCATCCGCTTGGTAACCCGGCGTTCTCCTCCTACAATCTGGGCTACAACCTCCATCCGGTTCGTTTGGGCGTGGCCATCCTGCGTCGAATTTACACGCTCTTTGTGGCGGACTTCCATTGGATCGGCACGATCGCCTTGCTTGCCGCCTGGTGGCGACGAGAGGTTTTCTCCGGCCGCGCGTGGGAGTTGATTGCGTCGTTGGTGGTCGCCCACGTGGCGACGGTCAGCCTCTTGGGCGGTGCTGTCCTGGAACGTTATTTGCTTCCCGTGTTTCCGCTCTTCTACATCGCCGTCGCGGCGGCCACCAGTCGCTGGCCCGCTTGGGGACGTCTGGGGAGCCAGGTCGCTATGACGGCCGGCCTGCTCACCGGACTTTTCGTGCCGCCGCCCTATCCATATCCTCTCGAGAACAGCTTGGCGATGATCGATCAGGTGCGGCTTTATCAGATGGCTGCAGGCGTGGTGAATGGCCTCAAGCCGGAAGTTCGCGTGGCGACGGCTTGGCCCCTCTCCGACGCTTTGCGCCGGCCTGAGTTCGGCTATGTGACACGACCGCGCCAAGTGTTGGAGTGTCCGGACTTTAAGGTCAAGTCTGTATTGGCCTTGCCCACTCCGGATGCCTTCATTCTCTATACCCGCACTCCCGTTCCACAGGCTAATCTGCTCGACATTCCGATGGTCCGCCAGTTGTGGGAACGCTTCTACGCCTACGAACCGGAGATGGGCTCGCTCGAGGCCAGCAAGCTCTTCGGCGGCCCTGCAACGGCCCATTGGGAGCGCGACGGCGGCCAGTGGATCGAGATTTACCTCAATCGCCAGCGGCCAGTATACTAGTAACCGTTTGCGGCTTTCCGAATGGTTCTGACGTCGTCGGCATATTTCATCTTTCTCGCCGGCATCTTCCTTCTTTACTGGCCTGTGGCGAGGTGGCGTGCGTCCGCGCTCGCCGTGATCCTCTTCGGCAATCTCTTCTTTTACGCCAAGTGGGATCTTTTCTATCTGTGGCTGATTCCGGCAGCGGCCACTATCGACTACCTCCTGGGACTGGGCTTGGGACGGGCGAAGAACGGCGCACTGCGCCTGCTCCTGGTGCTCCTCAGTATCGTGATGAATGTCGGAATTCTGGTGAGCTTCAAGTACATGCCGTTCCTGCTCGAGAACTACGGCGCATTCACGCATCAGACCATGCCCAAGTGGGCCTGGACCTTCCCACTCGGCATCTCTTTTTACACCTTTCAGGCGCTCACCTACACGATCGACATCTATCGGAAGGACGCGAAGCCCACGGGCAGCCTCCTGGCGTACCTCACCGGCGTCAGCTTTTTCCCCACCACGCTCGCCGGTCCCATCACCCGCGTTGCGACGCTACTGCCGCAACTGGAACGGCCCAAAGTTCTGAGCGATGTCGATGGCGGGCGGGCGTTGTTCCGCATCGCGCACGGCCTGGTGAAGAAGTTCCTCATCGCGGATTACCTGGCCGACAACCTCGTCAACCGCATCTTCGATTTTCCGAACCTCTACACCGGCACCGAAGTGCTGGTGGGCGTTTACGGCTACGCGCTGCAACTGTATTTCGACTTCTCCGGCTATACCGACATCGCGATCGGTTCTGCCCTGCTGCTGGGCCTGAAACTGCCAGAGAATTTCAATCAGCCGTACGCGGCCAAGAACCTTTCGGACTTCTGGCGTCGCTGGCATATCTCGCTCTCGAACTGGCTACGTGATTACTTGTACTTCTCCTTCCCCGCCATGCGTTCGAAGTGGATGCCTTACCTGGCCATCATCATCACCATGCTGGTGGGTGGCTTGTGGCACGGGCCGAGTTGGAACTTCGTGATTTGGGGCGCCCTGCATGGTGTGGGGCAGGCGGTGGTGCGTGGCTGGCAGGCGATCCGCGGGCCGGTCGGTCTGAAGGCGCCGTGGGCTTCGGTCCTCTCCACCTTCTTCACTGTGCAGTTCGTCTGCTTTGCCTGGATCTTCTTCCGAGCCAATTCGTATGAGAACGCGATCAAGATCATTGAACGGATCGGCTCGGGGACGCTCGGTTTCTCGAATATCTCGGCCGCCATCCAGATTATTCTCGTGATTGCCGCACTGGGGCATTACCTCCCGCCCAAATGGTGGCAATGGTCGCAGGAGAAGTTCGTCGCCGCGCCGTTCTACGCACAGGCGGCCGCGCTGATGCTCCTCATGATCGGCATTCAATATGTGGCCGCCACCGGAGCGGCTCCCTTCATTTACACGAAATTCTAATGCCGAAGATCTTTCTCACCCTCGGCTGTTTGGCGATCCTGATCACGGTTCCGGACTATCTGCCGGCGTTCAAGGATTACAAGGTCTTCGACTGGCGGACCGTGCCGAACGTCCTCGACTTCGTGGCGCGCAAGACTTCCACCACGCCGGTGGAAGACGAGTTCGATCGTTTGCGGCCTGATGCCAAAGTGGGGAAGCTGGGTGTGTATCCGATCATCGCGCCTCCTGGCAGCCTCGATGTCTTCTACGAAGCGCTGCGCCAGGCGGAGTTGCATGCCCAAGGCGCCCAAGTCCGGGTCCTTCATTACGGTGACTCGCCCACCACTGCCGATCTGATCACGGCCGACGTCCGGCAACTGCTGCAGAAGCAGTTCGGTGACGCCGGCCACGGCTATCACCTGATGGCGAAGCCCTGGGCCTGGTACGAGCATCGCGGAATTAGCGTCTCTTCGGACGGTTGGCAGAGCACGCCCGCCAATTCCACGCAGCCACTGGAAGGCGCGCTTCGCGGCCGCTATGGTCTGGGCGGCGTTTCCTTTGAAGGCTCCCCGGGCGCGTACGCCCGCTTTGGATTGGGGAAGAGCCCGCAGCAGATCGTCGAGGTGAGTGCGCTTCGCCAAACCGGCGGCGGCACGTTGGCCGTTTACGCCGATCAGCAACTCCTGGGCCGCCTGCGCACGGGTACCGGCTCGAACGAAGAAGTCTTCGGCACCTTTGAACTAAGCCCCACGACGCGCGAATTGGCCATCCATGTGGAGGACGCGCCGGTGCGTGCCTTTGGCGTCGACTTACGCCGCAAAACACCGGGCGTGATCTATTCGAGTCTGGGCGTGAATGGCGCGCACGTACCCATTCTTTCCAAGATGTTCAACGCCCCGCACTGGGCGCGCTTGCTGGAGCACGAGAATCCGCATCTGGTGGTAGTCAACTACGGCACGAACGAGAGCGTCTACGAGAAGTTCGTCTCCACCTCGTACGAAACCGAATTGCGCGAAGCCATTCGCCGCTTGCGGACCGCCTTGCCCCGCTCGAGCATTCTGATCATGAGTCCCATGGACCGCGGGCAACGGCTGCCTGACGGAACCATCGGAACCGTGCCCGCGCTGAGCCGCGTGGTGGCCATTCAGCAACGCGTCGCTGCTGAGCAGAAGCTCGCCTTCTTCAATACCTTCATGGCGATGGGGGGCAACGGCACCATGGGCGAATGGTACGCGGCCGAGCCGCGGTTGGTGGGTGCCGACTTCATCCACCCGATGCCCGGGGGCGCCAAGATCGTCGGCAATCTCTTCTTCCGTGCCTTGCTCGACGGTTACAACAAATACAAGACCAAGCGCCTCACCGAAGGCTTCGCGCAAGCGGCGGTTAAATCTGCGACCATGAAAGCGAACTGATGCGGCTGACGCTTCAAAGCTTCGCCCCGCTCGCGTTCGTCACCGCGGCCCTGCTGGGACTGGCGGCGACGCCGCCGGCCAAAGCTCCCGCGAAGAGCACCGCGAAGAAGAAGACGGCTGCCCGTCGCCCGGTACGTCGCACGCCGGTCCGCCGGCCCTCTGCCGCGGAAATCGCCCGGATGGCCCAGGCTCGCACGGTGGCTCACGAAGAGATTGAAGAGCGTCTGGAGCGACGGCCTGAGTCCGCCGTCGAGGGTTCCGCCGCGCTGGTCCCTTTCTTTGAGCAATTGCGGCGTTTGGAATTGAACGCTTCGGACGCGCCGCTGCGCATTGTACAGTTCGGCGATTCGCACACCGCGGCCGACGAATGGACTCACACGTTACGCAGTGCGTTTCAACTGCGTTTCGGTGACGGCGGCGCCGGCTTTGTTAGCGCTGGACGCGCGACTTACCGCCGCTTGGACCTGCGCACCACCAACAGCGCCGGGTGGACCTTGCAGGGCAACATGTCGCAATCGAGCGATGGCCGCCATGGCATGGCGGGGGCCAGTTTATCGGCGGCGCGGCCGCGGGAAGTGGTCACCCTCTCGCCGGCCGCCAAGCAGTTCGAAGTCCAGTTCTTGCGCCAGCCGGGCGGCGGCGGACTCACGCTATACGCCGATGGGCAGCCGTTGCGTACCATCTCCACCGATGGGCCTGAAGGCTGGGCTTACGTTGAGCAAGAGTTAGGTGAGGCGACGCGCGTGGACGTCGAAACCAGTGATGACGCACCAGTTCGCCTGTTTGGCTTTGTTTCGGAAAAAGGCCGTGGGGTGGTCTATGAGCAACTAGGGATCAATGGCGCGCAGGCCAACATCTTCGAAGGCTGGGATGCCAACCTCTGGATGCCGCAGTTAAGCCGTCGCTCCCCGGCACTGATCGTCCTCGCCTATGGCACCAACGATGCCGGCAATAAGGACTACACGTTCGTCAGCTACAAGGCGATGTTTGCGGGCGTGTTGGCGAAGCTGCGCAAGGCTGCGCCGGCCTCTAGCATTCTGGTCCTCGGACCTCCCGACCGCATGTATCGCGCGCGTTATACGTTGGCGCCATTTCCCCGGTTGGAGATGATCGCTCAGGCACAGCGCGAGGCCGCGATCGAGCAGGGCTGTGCATTTTGGGATCTGCGGGCCCGCATGGGGGGCGCCGGTGCGATGCAGCGCTGGGTGACGGCGGGGGCGGCCCAAGGCGACTACGTTCACTTCACGGCTCCCGGCTACCGACTGATCGGCGCTACCCTATTTAATGATTTGATGGAGCAGTACGCCACTTTTGTGCGCGTCCGCGACCGCGTTTTCACTGCCACGGAAAATGGAAAAACAACAGAGAATCCTCAAGATCGTTCAGACGGTAGCCAAGCGCAACGTCTCCCCTGACCCGGATGAGAGCCTTTTCGACTCCGGCCTGCTCGATTCCTTCGCCTTGACCGACCTGGTCAGCGGATTGGAAGCCGAGTTCGGCCTCACGATTCCCGATCGCGACCTCAATCCCCGGAAATTCGATTCGATCAATCGCATCGTCGAGTATCTGGAGAATCAGGGCTAGCTGACTTTGGCTTACCTAGCCGGTTTCGGACACTATCTGCCACCTCGGGTGGTCACCAATGCCGAGATGGCGACGCGCGTTGAGAGTGACCCGGCCTGGATCTTCAATGTCTCCGGTATCGAGGAGCGTCGCTTCGCCGATGACGAATCGCTGGTGGACCTCGCCGTGAAGTCCGGCGCGGCCGCGTTGACGAACGCCAGCGTAGCCGCCGCTGATCTCGAGATGGTGCTGGTTGCGAGCGGCACTTCGCCACGCAGTTTTCCGGGCCCTGCCGTTTCCGTTGCCGAGAGACTCGGCGCGGCCTCGGCCGCGGCGGTGGACCTGCCCATGGCCAGTGCCGGGAGCCTCTTCGGCCTTGCGCTCGCGGCTCGCCTTGCCCGGCAGCCGATCCTGGTGATCGGAGCAGAGAAGATGTCGACAATCGTCGAGCGCCAGCCACTGGAGAAAGGCGTCGCCGTGCTCTTTGGCGACGGCGCCGGGGCCTGTGTCGTGCATCCGTCTCAAGGTTCGCTGCGAGTGGTCGATTCACAGATCTCAAGCGATGGTGCTTTCGCCGAGGACCTGAAGCTCGAATATGGCCTACCGCTCCAGATGAATGGACGGTCGGTGATTCTGCAAGCTTCGCGCAAGATCCCCGCCGTCATTTCGACGGTGCTCGCGCGGCAGGGCCGTTCGGCCGCGGACGTCGCGACGTTTCTCATGCATCAGGCAAATCAGAATCTGATTGATCGGGTGGCGCAGGCGCTAGGCGTAGAATCCTCTCGCTTCTTTTCGAACATTCGCCGTTATGGCAACACGTCCTCAGCCTCGATGTTGATCGCGGCTTCGGAGTACCTTGCCCATACCCCGGTTGCCCCTGGCGCGCCGATCGTCTTTGCCGCCTTCGGTGCCGGCTTCCACTGGGGCGCCTTGCTGGCGGAAGGGCAGTAACCGCCGTGCAGATGCTGTTGAACTGGACGCCGGCCTCCCGCACGGTGTCCGAACTGACTCACGAAATCCGCGAGCAACTGCAGGAGAATTTCTCCGGCATCTGGATCACGGGCGAAGTCACCGAGTGTAAGCTGGCCGGCAGCGGCCATTGGTATTTCTCCCTCAAGGACGCCGGCGCGAAGATCTCCTGCGTGTGCTACCGGGGCAACGCTTTCCGCCTCAAAGTGAAGCCGCAGGATGGCTTGGCCGTGCGCGCGCGCGGGTCTGTCGACGTCTATGAGCCGCGCGGCGTCTACCAGTTCATCGTTGAGGCAATTGAGCCGGAAGGGCTGGGTGCCCTTCAACTCGCCTTCGAAAAGCTGAAGGAGAAGCTGAATGCCGAGGGTCTTTTCGATCCGGAACGCAAGCGCCCGTTGCCCAAGCATCCGCGGCGCATCGGTCTGGTGACCTCACCCGACGGGGCCGTGATCGAAGACATGCTCACGGTGTTGACGCGGCGTTTTCCGGGGCTGCATATTCGCTTGTATCCCACCGCCGTGCAAGGTGCCGGTGCCGCGGAACAGATCGCCGCCGGCCTGAATTACTTCAGCGAATCCAAATGGGCCGACGTCGTGATCGTGGGCCGTGGCGGCGGGTCGCTGGAAGACCTGTGGGCCTTCAACGAGGAAGTCGTCGCTCGGGCGATTGCTGACAGCCAAGTGCCGGTGATTTCGGCCGTGGGTCACGAAACTGACTTCACCATTGCCGACTTCGTCGCGGACCTCCGCGCCCCGACCCCGTCGGCTGCCGCTGAACTGGTCATCGCACCGCGCCAGGACCTGGTCGACCGGCTGCATGCCGACACCGTCCGCCTCGAGCGACTTCTGCGCTATCGTCTTTCGCAAGCGAGCGACCGTCTCAATCGGCAAGGCATCGATAAGGCGCAGGCCGTGATCGAGCGGCGTCTGCGCCGCATGGGCCAGCGCGTCGATGAGCTCGATGGCCTATTGCGCGAAGGATTACGCCGCGAGATCGGCACCCGCCGCCAAGCCTATCAACGTCTCGAGGCCCGGCTCTCTCGCACGGACTTGCGGCTGCGTTTCCTCGAAGCCCATCGGCGTCTCGATGCAGCCACTGCCCGCCTCAACGAGATCACCTCGTCGAAGCTCACTCGTTTCGAGCATCGTCGCGCTGGCCTCACCGGGCAACTACAGCACCTGAGTCCGCTGGCGATTCTGGATCGCGGCTATGCCTTGGTCGAGAGCGACGCCGGCTTGGTCAAAGACGCGGCGGCTGTCGAGGTCGGCTCCGAAGTTCGGGTTCGTTTGGCCAAGGGCCGGCTAGCCGCCCGGGTCACGGACCGACTTTAGGTGTGCCGCGCCCGCGTCAGGCGATCGCGGATTCCGTCCCACGCGGCATCGGCGGGTGGCGCCTCCACGGCGATCCAATCAAGAGTCTGCGCGTCCAGTTCGTGCAACAGTCCGTAAAGGCGCTGGGCGTACGCAGCGGGTTCTGCCGGCATCTCGATTCTCCGCGCCGCGTTCTTGTCCTCAGTCCGCCACAGCCAGGCGCCCCGGCCATTGGGCAGGTCGTCTGCCGCCTTCAGCAGGTACAGCGGCGTGCGGGGCGAATAGTGATGGACGTGTAAGCCCGGCGAGGCGTGTGCGCCTTCCTCGCTAGTCACCGTCGCCAGGGGCTCTCCCAGCACGGCTTCCAGTTCCGCCCGATCGATCATGCCCGGGCGCAACAGCGTCGGCGACCCGGCTAGGCTAATCACCGTCGACTCGATCCCCACCTCAGACGGACCGCCTTCCAATACCAGATCCGCCAACTGCGGCGACACGTGGGAGGCCTCGGTTGGCGAGAGCGCCGTGAAGGGATTCGCGCTCGGCGCGGCGATCGGCACGCCCGCCGCCCGCAATAACTCGAGCGCCACCGGATGGCGCGGAATGCGCAAACCGACTGTGTCCAGGCTCGCTGTCACGCGAGCGGGAACATGCGCGGCTTTGGGCAACACCAACGTTAGTGGTCCAGGCCAATAACGCGCAGCCAACCGTTCCGCCGCGGCCGGCCAAACGGTCACCAGCGAGCGCACCATCGCCAGATCGGCGCAATGCACAATCAGTGGCGAGGTGGCCGGCCGTTGTTTGGCGGCATAAATACGCGCGACCGCCTGCTCGTCCAAGGCATTGGCCCCGAGGCCGTAAACGGTCTCCGTGGGGAAGGCCACTAGTCCACCGTTGCGGATGATCTGCGCGGCTTGTTGCAGGAGGCTCAGTCTTCCGGATCCTTGTCGTCGCCGGCGAGTTTTCCGGTTTTCTTCCACACCAAAAAGGCGTGCATGAAGTCGTCCAGATCTCCGTCGAGCACTTTGTCGGTATCGCCCACGGCTAATTTCGTGCGCAGATCCTTCACCAGACGATAGGG
Source organism: Bryobacteraceae bacterium (assembly GCA_965229305.1). GTDB lineage: Bacteria > Acidobacteriota > Terriglobia > Bryobacterales > Bryobacteraceae > JALHNI01. The sequence continues at coordinate 71,590 of CBDDIZ010000039.1, forward strand.
TGCGAGGACGTAGTTGCGAATCTGGCTGCCGAAGTTGATGTCGCTCTTCGACGCCTCCAGCTTGCGCTCTTCCACCCGGCGCTTTTCCATTTCGTGCTCATAGAGGCGCGAACGCAGAATCTTCATCGCCGTCGCGCGATTCTTATGCTGCGAGCGCTCGTTCTGACATTGCACGACGATCCCGGTCGGCAAATGCGTGAAGCGTACCGCCGATTCCGTCCGGTTCACATGCTGGCCGCCGGCTCCCGAAGCGCGGAAGACGTCGATCTTCAAGTCTTCGGGCTTGATGTCGATGACGATGTCGTCGTCGATCTGCGGGTAGACGAACGCTGAAGCGAACGAGGTATGCCGGCGCGCGTTGGCGTCGAAAGGCGAGATGCGCACGAGCCGATGTACACCGATTTCGCTCTGCAGCAAGCCGAATGCGTTGTGGCCGTTCACTTCGAACGTTACCGACTTGATACCCGCGCCGTCGCCTTCCTGCCGGTCCGTCTCTTCGATCTTGAAACCCTTGCGTTCGGCCCAGCGATAGTACATCCGGGCGAGCATCTCGGCCCAATCCTGGCTTTCGGTGCCGCCGGCGCCGGGATGGATCGTCACGATCGCGCTCTTCGACGCATTCTCGCCGCTGAGCAACATCTCGGTTTCCAGCTGTTCGATGTGGCGGGAGAATTTCTGCAGGTCCCGCTGGATGTCGTCGAGCACGGCCTCGCCTTCACGTGCCAGCTCGAAGAGCGTATCGAGGTCGGAAGTCATGGCGGAGACGCCAGCTTCGAGCGCGATTGATTCCTCGATGCGCTTGCGTTCCTGCATGACTTTCTGACTGAGTTCCTGGCTATTCCAGAAGTCGGGCTGAGCGATCTGGGCTTCGAGTTCGTCGAAGCGTTTCCGTTTTCCAGCCGGGTCAAAGATAGCTCCGCACAGCTTCAGCTTGCTGGCGGAGCGGCTGATACTCGCGATCGAGTTCGTCGAGGGTCATCGACTAACAGTTTAACAAGGCAGGCCTAAGGTTGGTTTGATTCTTCCCGGTTCTGATGGCCACCGGCGGCGGCAGCCGCCGCCCGTTTCTTAGGTACTGGCACCTGAGTCCAGTCGCGCACTAAGGCGTCTTCCAGCGCCAACAAATCGGGACCAGTGGCTCCGGGCTGCGGTACCACTGCGGGCGGCGTTTCCCGAGCGTCCCACACGCGTCGGCCGTTGCGCGCATAAAGCCGCAAAGACTGCGCGAAGCACTTCTCGGCCAGCGCCACCGCCAAGTCATTCGCCAAACCGGATTCGCGAAGCTCATCGACCGTTCGCGCGAACATCGGGAGTGACTCACCATAGAGTCGCTCCACCGTCGCGCCGAGCTTCATCTTGCCGCCGCTGTTGAGGCGGCTAAACTTCAAGCCATCCGCTTCCAGCAGCCGAATCACCGGAGCCAAGGCCGCTTGATCGCCTTCGCCGACAAAGCGCTGGTGATCATGATGCGGCAACGGCCCGATCGTGGCTGTTTGGGCTCCCAACTCGCGCAGAGGAGCCAGATCCTCGAGCGACAACTCTTCATCGCACAGGACAAGCCGGAAATCGCACAAGTCGTACCCACGGGAGAGCCAATCGGTGACAATCGCTCGCAAACTCCGCTCCGGCAGGAAGAACAGCACCGCCTCGCAGCGGCGCAGTTCCTCCCAATCCGTCGTGTGAAATCCCGTGCGTAGGAGTGTATTCGAGGCGCGGCTGGCTAGACGCAAACTTGTCGAGTAGACAGGCCCGACATGGCGCTTGAGTTCAAGCGTCTTCTCGATCCACAACCCGGTGATTTTTCCGGCAGTCACCAAGCCGATCCGATGGACTCTCTTCATATAAGACTGCGGCTCCGAATCACTTTGATACGGTCTCTGAGCTGAGCTGCCTTTTCGAACTCGAAGTGCTTCGCGGCTTCCCGCATCCGCGTCTCCAGCTCACCGATCAGCGCTTCCCGCTGTTCAGGTGAAATCGAGTCTACCTCATTTGGCTCGTCGTCAAGAGGCACCGTGTGATAATCGGCCTCAATAATCGCTACTAAATTGCCGTCAATCGGCTTGCTTATCGTCTCCGGGGTAATTCCGTTCTGTTCATTATAATCTTCCTGGATTTTGCGGCGGCGATTAGTTTCATTTATCGCCCGATTCATGCTTTCCGTCATCTTGTCCGCATAGAGGATCGCGACTCCATTGACGTTGCGCGCCGCGCGCCCAATTGTCTGGATCAATGAACCGGTTGAACGAAGGAAGCCTTCCTTATCGGCATCCAGGATTGCGACGAGCGACACTTCCGGTAAATCCAGGCCCTCGCGAAGTAGGTTGACGCCGATGAGGCAATCAAATTCACCCCGCCGCAGGTCGCGCAGGATTTTCACCCGCTCAAGTGTTGTAATCTCCGAATGCATAAAGCGGCATTTCACGCCAACTTCGGAATAATATTCGGACAAATCTTCGGCCATTCTCTTGGTCAACGTGGTGACCAGAACCCTGGAGTTCTTCTCCACCCGCCGCCGAATCTCACCCAGTAAATCATCCACTTGCCCTTTGATGGGGCGAATTTCGACAATCGGATCGACCAAGCCGGTCGGGCGGATCACCTGCTCCACCACGACCCCACCGCTTTTGGTCAACTCATATGGTCCGGGAGTAGCTGAAACATACACCACAGTATTTACGCGATTTTCGAACTCCTCAAAGGTCAACGGGCGGTTATCGAGCGCGCTCGGCAGCCGGAACCCGAAATTCACTAAATTCTGTTTGCGCGCCCGGTCGCCGTTGAACATCCCCCCGATCTGCGGCACCGTGGCGTGACTTTCGTCGAGAAAGATGAGGCTATCCGGCGGTAAGTAATCGAGGAGCGTGGGCGGCGCCTCACCCGGCAAGCGACCCGACAAGTGCCGCGAATAGTTTTCGATACCGTGGCAGTAGCCAATCTCCCGGATCATTTCCAGGTCGAACTGGGTACGCTGCATCAGCCGCTGTGCCTCAATCAGTTTGCCCTGCTTCACCAGTTCCCCGTGCCACCAGTCGAGCTCCATGGCGATCGATTCGGCCGCGGTGACCTTCCGTTCCGGGGTGATGACGTAGTGGCTTTTCGGATAAATGGGCAGTCGTGTGTAAGTCTGCCGGACGGTGCCGATGATCGGATCGATCTGCGAAAGCGAATCGATCTCGTCGCCGAAAAGCTCGATGCGGAAGGCATTGTCGTCGTAGGTGGGAAACACTTCGATGACGTCGCCGCGGACGCGGAAAGTCCCGCGCTCAAAGGCGGCATCGGTGCGAGCGTAGAGAATTTCAACAAGCTTTTGCAGGATCGCCTGCCGGCTGATCTTCTGCCCTTTCTCAAGCATCAACAGCATGCCGTAGTAGGCTTCCGGCGAGCCTAATCCGTAAATACAGGAGACGCTGGCGATAATGACACAGTCGCGCCGTTCAAAGAGCGAGCGCGTGGCCGAGAGCCGCAGTTTGTCGAGGTCTTCGTTGGTGGTAGATTCCTTCTCGATATACGTGTCGCTCGCCGGAATGTAGGCTTCGGGCTGGTAGTAGTCGTAATAGCTGACGAAATATTCAACAGCATTGCTGGGGAAGAAGCCCTTAAACTCCTGATAAAGCTGTGCGGCCAGGGTCTTGTTGTGTGCCAGAATCAGAGCCGGTCGCCCCAGTCGCTGGATGGTCTTGGCCATCGAGAACGTTTTGCCAGAACCCGTCACGCCCAGGAGTACCTGATGCGCCTCTCCATCCATCACGCCCCGGACCAGTGCGTCAATTGCCGGTCCTTGGTCGCCGCGGGGTTCATAGTTTCCTGCCAGTTGGTAACCCATTGGTTCTAGTTTAGGTGGAGCCGATATGATATCGCCCTGCCAACGGGCCCCCTGCTCACGCCGTCGTGGGCTGCGTCAGGCTGCTTTGGCCGCCGGAGTTCGACGCTTTCGTGCCTCTGTTTCGGAACTGAAGCAGAAGAGACGGGCGCAAGCAGATTCACGCTCGAGGGACAGGGCCCATCGGGATGAACTCAACATGGTCCTCACGGGCTTCAAGAGCCGCTATGCGGTCCACTGCTTGAACGCTGGATCAACCCCTCGAGCTTTTCAAAGGCCGCTTCCAGGCGCTGCGGTTGCTGCAGCACACCGGCGAACAGATCACCCGTGCGGTCAAACCGATCGAGCACGTTGCGGATGTGAAATTCATCGGGCGTTAGCGTGTTCCGCAGTTCGCGCCATTCGAGCGGCGTTGCCACGGTGGCGCCTTTCCGCGCTCGCGGCACATAGGGGGCGGAGATTGTCTTGCCGCGGGCATTCTGCATGTAGTCGAAGTACACCTTGCCGGCCTCGCGTTTGCCCACCATGCGGGGCAGCGTAAAGAGGTCGGGGCGTTCTGCCGCGCAGATCCTGGCCAGGATTTCGGCCATGCCCCGCGATTGCTCATAGCTATAAACCGGCTCGAGCGGCACATAGATGTGCAAGCCGTTGCCACCCGTCGTTTTCGGATAGCCCGTCAACTCCAGCGCGTCGAGCTTGCGGCGCACCAGCAGCGCCGCTTCTACGATCTTGTGATACGGGCACTCGAACGGATCGAGATCGATCAGGATAAAGTCCGGATGGTCCAGCGTGTCCACGCGGCTCATCCACGGGTTCTGGTCGATGCAGCCGAGGTTCGAGAGATACAGCAGATCGGGCCGCCGGCCGCCGATCACCTGCTCCCGCTCCTCGCGCGTCTCGGCGATGATCGTCGCGCGCCGCATCCAATCCGGAAAACCTTCCGCCGCATTCTTCTGAAAGAATCCTGCCTGCCCGATGCCATCCGGATAGCGCCGGAGCGACAGCGGACGGTCCGCCAAATGCGGTAGCAGTAAGTCCGCCACGGCCGCGTAGTAATTGATCAACTCCCGTTTGGGGATGCCGTCGTCCGGATAGTAAATCTTGCTGAGGTGGGTAAACTTGAGCCGCCGCCCCTCGATCGCCAGCGTGACTTCTTCTTTGTCCGACGCGAGCAACGGCACCCGCTCCGTCGTCTGGGCCGCGGTGGTTTTGACGCACTCCTCCGGCTCGACGTCGTCGCGCAGCCGGAGAAACACCGGCGCGCGCAAACGGTCTTCGCTGGTCCATTCGTGATAAGCCACCGTGGCCACCAACTGCGGCTTGACGAACACTACCTCGCGCGGAAACTTAATGCGCTCGCTGAACGGAGACTGGCTCGTCTCGAGCGGCGCGAGCTTTGCCGCCAGTTTCTTCAGCAGCGGACCGTCAAAGCCGCTACCGACGCTTCCTGCGTAAGTGAGTTTGCCCTCGTCGTAGACGCCCATCAGTAAGGACCCGAACGGCGGGCGCTCGCCCGCCATCCGTCCCGCGATCACCACGTCCTGCTCCTGCCGGATCTTGATCTTCACCCAGTCGCGCGTGCGTTCACTGACGTAGCAGCTCTGCTTATGCTTGGCCACCACGCCTTCCAGCCCCTGCGCCTTCGCCGCGGCCACCAACTCATCGACGTTGGTCTCGAAATGATCGGAGTAGCGCAGATGCGCGTTCGGTTCGAGCAGACCCTGCAGGCGTTGCTTGCGCTCGAGCAGCGGCAGATCGCGCAAGTCCTGGCCACCGGCATAGAGCAAGTCGAACGCAAAGAAGACGACCGGGTTCGTCCGCGCCATCCGGGCGATGGCCGTCGTGCCGGTGGCCATGATGCGCGGTTGCAGCTTCTCGAAGCTGGGTCGGCCGGCTTCGTCCAACGCGCAGATCTCGCCGTCGAGAATCGCGGTGGGAGTGTGGACGGAGTTGGCTAGATCATCCAACTCCGGGTACTGCCGGTCAAAGATAGTTCCACGCCGCCCCACCAGCTTCACCTTGCCGTCGGCGATGTAGCAGAGCGCGCGCACGCCATCCCACTTGATCTCATAAACCCATTGGTCGCTGCGCGGCGTGGGCGCCAGGCTGGCGAGCATCGGCGTAAGGTTCTCTGGCATCTTGCTTGATGTCCGCGCGGGCAAGTCGGCGGCGATCTCGTCCTGCGTACGCCCCGTCGCCACCGAATGGCCGAACTGGTCGATGTCCCATCCCGCTCGGGCGGCGGCATCCTTTTTCTTGAGCAGCAGCCACTCGTTCGTTTTGCTCGACTTGATGCGGACCAGGGCGAACTCGCCGTGGATCTTCTGGCCGTGCAGCCGAAACTTGAAGTCACCGCGTTCGAGCTGCTGTTCAACGCCGGCATCGCCGAGCAACTCCCAGGTGCCCAGATCCCACAGCATCATGCTACCCGCGCCGTAGTTGCCTTTGGGAATGTTGCCTTCGAACTGCGCGTAGCTCAGCGGATGATCCTCTACGTGAACGGCCAACCGCTTTACGGACGGATCGAGCGTCGGCCCCTGGGGCACCGCCCAGCTCTTCAATGCGCCGCCGATTTCGATCCGCAGGTCGTAATGCAGGCGGCGCGCAGCATGGCGTTGAATGCAGAAGATCTTGTGGCCACCCTCGGGCTTCGCCGATATCTGGGGGCCGGGTTCCGGAGTCTTATCGAATTCTCTTTTTCGCGCGTAATCTTCGAGCGCCATCGCCCCTAAACCCTTGTGAATCGGTCACTTCCATGATATCTACGAAAGAGTCACAAACGCAGCCCGAAATGTTTTAGAGAGGGAATTCTCGCTCATGGCGTCCACCATCTGGAAAGGCCACATCACCTTCGGCCTCATCAGCCTGCCCGTCAAACTGCTGGCGGCAGCCCGGCCGGAAACGATCAGCTTCAACCAGCTCACCAAGACCAGTCACTCTCGGGTGAAGCAGGTCCTGCATAGCGTCCTGGACGATAAGCCCGTCTCTCGTAGCGAACTCGTCAAAGGCTTCGAATACGAGAAAGACCGCTATGTGGTGATCGAAGAAGATGACCTCAAAAAGATCCAGCCCAAAACGGCCAAGGTGATGGAGATCCTCGAGTTCGTGAAGTCCGAAGAGATTGACCCCGTCTATCTCGAAAGCAGCTACTATCTGCATCCGGACGAAGCCGGTGAGAAGGCCTACACGCTCCTCTTCGACGCCATGAAGAAGAGTGGCTACGACGGCATCGCCAAGATCACGATGCACAATCGCGAGCATGTGGTGATCCTCCGCCCGGGCAAGCATGGCATGCTGCTGCACACGATGTATTACCAGGACGAGGTCCGCGCGTTGGACGAGTTCCGCACGAACCTGGAGACGGTCAAAGAGCGCGAACTGAACATGGCGCTCGCGCTCATTGATGGCCTTGCTGCGCCGTTCGAACCGGAGAAGTATCACGACACCTACCGGCAGACGGTGCGCTCGATGATCGACGCCAAGGTGAACGGTCAGGAAGTGGTGGCGGCTCCGGCGGCGCAGGAGATGGCTCCCGTCACCGACATCATGGAAGCTCTCAAGAGTTCGCTGGCCGCGCTGAAGAAACCGCCGGCCCCGGTGGTGCAGATGCCGCAGCCTTCCTCCGAAGCCAAGCCACGCAAGGTGCGCAAAGCGGGCGGTTGATTTCGATACAATAGCGCCACTCTCCGGAAGGTGGCCCCTTGAAACTGATCATTGGCTTCGCGTTCGTCTCGACTCTGCTGGCGCAAACAGCGCCCAATGTCCGCGAATTGAAGTGTCCCAACACGCCCGGCGGTCAACAGCCCTACCGCGTCTCGACCCTGACTACCGGCGACCTTCGCAAGATCGTGCTGGACGCTCCCAACGCGGTCTGCAACGACGGTTCGCCTGCCGTGATGTACGTTCGCGCCGCCCGGCCCGGCGCCACGGAGCCCGATGGCCCCGCCGCCAATCGCTGGATGATCCACCTTAACGGCGGCAGCCAGTGCACGGAGTTCGAAGAGTGTGCGGCTCGCTGGTGCGGCATCGGGCAATGGGAGGGCACCCTGATGACGTCGAATTTCGACGGACCCACCCGCAACCTGGACGGACTGCTGGGCCGCAACAACCTCAACCGCCTCGGCGACCGCAACGTCGTCCAGCTCAAGTACTGCAGCTCAGACACCTGGCAAGGGCGCAAGTCCGACGTGGTCCTGCGTAGCGAGACCGACCCCACCAAGGCCTTTTCTCTCCACTTTCGCGGCGCCAATATTGTCGACGCGGCGCTCTCGGCTCTCGAACGGGGAGTCCCCGGCCTGCCCCGCCTGACCGAAGCGACTGATGTCCTCATCAGCGGCGACTCAGCCGGAGCCGTCGGCGCGCGCACCCACCTCGACCGCATTGCGGCGCGCCTCAAAGCCGCGAATCCCAACGTCCGCGTGCGCGGCAATTTCGAGTCGGCGTTGAACCCGGACTTCAACGGCCAGCAGGGTTTCCCCGCCGGCGATCCGCGCGACCCTGTCTATGCCCGCAAGATGGAAGAGTACAACCGCGTCCAGCGCGATCAACGCAACGCGCAACTCGACGACTCGTGCCTCGCGGCCCATCCCAACGCGCCCTATCTCTGTGCAGACCAGGGCTACGTCTCCATGCACCACGTCACCACGCCTTTCTTCCAGATCGAGGACGTGCAGGACCAGCTTCTGATCGAGCTTCTGGCCGACGCCGGCGTCAATCTCACGCCGGTGCAAGCGGCGCAAAGCCTCTACGACCAGTTGCAGAGCCTGAGCAATATCCGCGCGACGGCCCTCGAACGCGACGCCATGACCATGGCGCCCGGCGTGGTGGCACGCAACTGCGGTCTGCATGTCACCTACGGCAGCGACGATGGCTTCCTGGGACGCAGGATCCGCACCGGCCCCGGCGCCACGGCTTACAGCTACTTCGAGCTTCTCTGGAATTGGCTCACGGGTGGGTCACCCAGCACTTTGCTCGCGGCGCGTGTCCCGTCGACGCCTGCCACGCCGGCCATCGACAGTATTTGCAGCGCCCGCGCGCCAACTACGCCCGCGGCCACCGCCATCAATACCGCGTCAAATGCCAGCTATGCCTTCGGCGACGCCGTGGCCCCGGAGTCCATCGTGGTCAGCTTTGGCACCAGCCTCGCCAACGCCACGGCGACCGCCACCACCGTCAACTGGCCCACCACCCTCGGCGGTTTGCAGATCAACGTCACCGACTCTCGTGGCACGTCGCGTCTCGCGCCCTTGCTTTACGTCTCTCCCACCCAGCTTATTTATCTGATTCCCGCCGGCACTACCAGCGGCACCGCGCAGTTAACCATCGGCTCCCAGCGAACTACTGTTGCTGTGGCCGATACCGCCCCCGGCATCTACTCCGCCAATCAGACCGGTCGAGGCGTCGCGGCCGGAACTTACGTGCGCCTCACCAATCGCGGTGTGCGTACTGAGGGGTTGCTCTTTACGCCCGCCACGGGCGACGCCGCCCCCATACCCGCCGCGGCCGGAGACCAGATCTATCTCATCCTGTACGGCACCGGCCTTCGTGGCGGACCCGCCACCGCCACCGTCGGCGGCGTCACGGTCCCCGTCATCGGACCCGTCGCTCAAGGACAGTACGCCGGTCTGGATCAGATCAATCTCGGCCCGCTACCCACCCGCGTCGGGCTGGGCGTCAAGCAAATCATCATCCGCCAGGGTGACGATCTGGCCAACCCCGTGACGGTGACGTTGCGCGCCCAATAGCGCTTAAGCCTGCTCCGGCACTGCGCGTGAGGCGGCCAAAAATTCTGGAAATCGCCCCTCGATAATCGCCTGACGCATGCCGCGCATGCGATCCAGGTAGAAGCGCAGATTGTGCATGGTCGCCAGTGTTCCGAACAGCATCTCGCTCGCGATGAAGAGGTGCCGGAGGTACGCGCGAGAGAAGTTGCGGCAGGTATAGCAGCCGCAATTCGGATCGAGCGGACCGAAATCCTCACGGAATCGCGCCTGCTTGATCAGTACCTTGCCTTGGCTCGTAAACAGGCACCCGTTGCGCGCGTTCCGCGACGGCATCACGCAATCCATCATGTCCACGCCGCGCGCCACGTACTCGGTTAGTTCTTCGGGCAAGCCGACGCCCATTACATAACGCGGCCGATCGGCCGGTAGCAGCGGCGCCGTCACCTCGGTCATCGCCAGGCTCAACTCGCGGGGCTCACCCACGCTCAGGCCGCCAATCGCATACCCTTCGGCTTCAAGCTCACGCAACTCACCGGCGCACGCCGCTCGCAGCGCCGGATCCATTCCGCCCTGCACGATAGGGAACAACGTATTCGTCGCCACCCGTTCGGCGTGCCGTTCGCGGTAGTGGCGGAACTGGCGTTTCGCCCAGGAAATTGTGCGGTCCATCGCGGCGCGCACTTCCTTGGGCTCGGCCGGATAGCCCACACACTCATCCAGCACCATCAGAATGTCCGAGTTGAACGCCATCTGCACGTCCACCGTGCCTTCAGGCGTAAACAGATGCCGGTCGCCGTTCAGATGCGACTGAAACACCACGCCGTCGTCCGAGATCTTGCGCAGGCCCGACAGGCTCCACACCTGAAAGCCTCCCGAGTCCGTCAGGATCGCCCGGGGCCACTTCATAAAGCCGTGCAAGCCGCCGTGACGCTCAATCAGTTCCGGGCCAGGCCGAAGGTAGAGGTGATAGGTGTTGCCCAGAATGATGGGGGCATCCACTTCCTCTATCAACTGTTGCGGCGTCAAGCCCTTCACCGTTCCCTGCGTCCCTACTGGCATGAAAATCGGCGTGGGGATCACGCCGTGAGCCGTGTGCAACTGGCCGGCCCGGGCCCCGGTGGTGGGGCAAACCGCTTCCACTTCAAACCGCATAAGCCCGCAATTTCTGGTACGCCGCCTCGCTGAACACTTCGTTCAGCATCCCGACCACCCGACCTTCGCGCAGCAACACCACCACGGGCGCATTCTCCTGCCGCAGCCCTACCTTCGCGCGCCAGTCGGCATCACCCTCGTAGAGGAGAACCGTCCGCGCATGCCATGCCGTGGGCACGTCCCCGCGCATTCCCCGCCGGATCAGTCCGCGGACCAGACGAGGCGCCTTCTCGAGCATTGCCACCTGATAAACCCGTTCCACGCCGAACTCCTGTACCAATTTGGTACACCAGGGTTTGGCTGCCCCTCCGGCTTCGCGGCTGAAGGTAAAGACAATCAGCGCGGGCCGCCCAGCGGCGGCATCCGGTAGCCGCAGTTTAGGTCCGGCCAAGGTCTCGCCCTCCAGCGTTGGCCAGGGTTGGCCGGGGGCGAGCCCGGCGGCAACCGCCAGCATCCCGAATAGAATCAATTGCATCCCTTCCAGGATGCCAAGAAAAAAGAGGGTCCGTCGAAACGGGCCCTCGAGAAATGTCCTGGCCGCGCACAAGTAGAGCCCGGTCAGGAACCACACGTAATGAACTGAGGACGGATAATCGGCCATCCCCTGCAAAAGCTTTAGTCCTCCCTCTTCCGGGGGGGGATCAAATAAAATGAGCGTGGCCTGTCGATTTCCCCTCACCCGGGTCGTCGTTTCGATGAACAGTGCCCCTGTGGTATCTGGAAAGGAACCTCTCGATGAAATACATGTTGCTGATTTATAACGACGAAGTCGCCGATTGCCAAGCCACTCCCGAGCAAATGCAGGAGCTCTTCGGCGGCTACTTCGCCTTTACCGACGACATCAAGAAAAAAGGCTACTACGTCTCTGGCGACCCGCTTCAGACGATTTCTACCGCCACCACGCTCCGTCAGGCGCCTCACGGCAAACCCATCTCAACCGATGGCCCCTACGCCGAGACGAAGGAGCAACTGGGCGGCTACTACATCGTGGATTGCCCGAATCTCGACGACGCCCTCGCCTGCGCCAAGCAGATTTGCGCCATCCATACTTTCTCCGGCGTCGCCGTCGAGGTGCGTCCGGTGATGGATGTTGCCGCCATGCAGCATGGTTGAGGCAGTTTTTCAGGCGGAGCGTGGCCGGATCCTGGCCACGCTCATCCGCCTGGCCCGCAACTTCGACCAAGCCGAAGAAGCCTTGCAGGACGCCTTGGTCGCCGCCCTTCACCACTGGCCTCAGGATGGCCTGCCGGTGGCTCCCGGCGCTTGGCTCCTCACCACCGCCCGCCGCAAGCTCCTGGACCGCATGCGCGTGGAGAAACGCCGGGCCGAACTCCTGCTCGACTATGGCCCCCCGGTTTCGCCGGCCCCGGATTACGACGAGGAGTGGAACATGCCGGACGATCGCCTCCGCCTCATCTTTACCTGCTGCCATCCGGCGCTCGCCGTCGAATCGCAAGTCGCCCTCACCCTTCATACCCTCGGCGGCCTTTCCACCCCCGAAATCGCCCGCGCCTTTCTCATTCCTGAGCCGACCCTGGCCCAACGCCTGGTGCGAGCCAAGAAGAAAATTTCCCTGGCCGCCATCCCCTATCAGGTTCCGCCGGCCGCTCAACTCCCGGAGCGTCTGCAAGCTGTTCTCGCCACCCTGTATCTCATCTTCAACGAAGGCTATTCGTCCCGCCGCCCAACGCTGGCCGCCGAAGCGATCCGTCTCGCCGGCGTCCTGCGTGATCTTCTACCGCAAGAGCCGGAGACCTCCGGCCTTCTCTCGCTCATGCTCCTGCAGAACTCGCGCGCCGCGGCCCGGCTCGATGCCCAGGGCCGCTTCATGCCGCTCGATGAGCAGGACCGTTCGCTATGGAACCGCGATCAGATTCGGGCCGGCGTTCAGGTGCTCGAATCCGCCTTGGCTCGTCGACAGCCGAATATCTACCAGATCCAGGCGGCCATCGCCGCCGTACACGCCGAGTCGCCCACGGCAGCCGAAACTGACTGGGCGCAGATCGAACTGCTTTATCGACGATTGCTGTATTGCCAGGACACGCCCGTCGTGCGTCTGAATCACGCCGTGGCCGTCGCCATGAGCTGTGGCTATCAACAGGGCCTGACCCTGATGGACCAGATGACCGTCTTGGACAGCTACTACTTGCTCCATGCCGCACGGGCGGATCTTCTTCGCCGGTTGGGCCGCGTGCCGGAGGCTTGCGAAGCGTATGAACGCGCTCTCTCCCTCGCTACCCACACCGTCGACCAGGACTATCTGCGGATGCGCCTCACCCAGTTGCGGTCCGGCGAAACGGCAGGGCCAACAGACTAAAGAAGGCGAGTGCCACCAACTCGCCGCCCAGCAGATAGACCGGCCAGGGGCCCAGATAGTCGAGGAGCGACGCTGGCGGCTTCTGGCACAGATACATATAGTTCGTGCCGAAGGCCCAGTTAAACAACCCAATCGTTAGCGCGTAGCCGTTCAGCATCAGCATCACGCGCCGAATGCAGCCCGGCTGGGGTTTGGCCTGCCGGCTCCACCACAGATAGAGCAGCACCATCACAATGCCGCCGTGGGCCAGAAAAAAGTAAATGGTGGGATAGCTGGGGAACGGGTCCCACAGGTCCGGTGTGATCACTGCCATGCTGGTGCCCACCAGTCCCGTGAAGAACGCAAACTCGAACGGGGCTTGCCACAACGTAAAGGCGGCGATCACCGTTAACCAAACGATCAGGTCGCAAAGCTGCAGCGGCAGTCCGGCGGGAAATTGGAACCAATGTCGCGAGAACTTGTAGCCGTAGTAAATCAATTCGTTCAGCAGTAGCAAGCCACCCAGTACCCATCGGTGCAGCGTTGCTTGCTCGGGAAAGCGCCGAGTCAGTTGGCTGGCTCCCCACGCGACGGCGGGAATCGAGATCAGAATCAGCCAGTGAATCCATCCAAACAGAACGAAGTTACTTTTCATGCTCAGCGAGGTGACACACTTCTGTACCCGGCAACCATTATGCATGGCGATCCGCCATCGCGTCCGGTCACCCCGGCCAGTTGGTCACCACTTCATGATTCCTGCTACCGTGGCGAGGCATGCTACCCTACGAGTGGTGATCGCCCCGAAGTGCAGGGGACCAAGTCTTAACGATCCCAGCGTAGTACCTGATCGACGCGGCGGGGAGCAGCAATGCTCCCCTTTCGCATTTGCGGGATCATAGGGTATGGCCGTCTACGAGATCCCCAACCGCAGCCCCCGTCGGCTTTCCCTGGGAGCTGTCCTCATCGGCCTCTTCCTACTCCTCTTTTTCGCGCGCACCATCGCCAGCTTCGTTATCGACTATCAATGGTGGAAAGAGGTCGGCCAGCTCGAACTCTGGTACGACACTTGGTTTTATGCGGCCGGCCCCATCGTGGCCGCGACGCTGCTCCTGTTCGGCTTCTTTTTCGTGGTGCATGCTCGCGGCCTCAAGAGCGGTGGTGGCGGCCTCGGCCGTTATCCCAACTACAGCCGCTTGAGCACGTTGGGCCTGCTGATCCTTTCGCTGATTCTGGCGTTCGCCACGGTCGACGCCTGGGCCGTCGCCCGCTACTTCGGCGCGCGCGGTTTGAGCGACGGTTATCGCGATCCCGTCTTTCAGCAATCCCTCGCCTTTCACTTCTTCGACCTCCCCTTCTACCGCCTCTTGCTGAGCTTCCTCACGACGGCGGCCGTCGTGGGCGGTCTCATCTACTGGCTTTCCAGCCAGGCGATGTTCCTGATCATGCGGGCTCGCGAGATTCCCGCCGACGGCTTCGACCTGCGTGACCTCAACCTTGGCCGCGCCCTCGACTCCACCTTCGTCCGGGTGATGGCCACCATCTTTTTCGTTGGCCTCGCCGGCGGCTTTGCCTTTGACCGCTACGACCTGCTGCGCAGCGACCACGGCCTGCTGGTCGGCGTCGATTATGTCGATGAGCACTTCACCATTCCGCTCCTGTGGTTGCTCACCGGGGCGTCTTTGCTTGCCGCTCTTCTTTTTGCCCTGCGTCGTCGCGTTCTCGGCATCGCCTTGTTGGGCGGCCTCTATCTCGTATCCCTCGTGCTGCCACGTTTGGTGTATACCTTCTACGTCAAGCCGAGCGAGATTACGATCCAGCGCCCTTACATTGAGCGACACCTGGTCGGAACCCGCGCTGCGTACGGCCTGACGGGCAAGTTGCAGGAAGTCGATTTCGGCGCCAAGTCTGCATCGGCGAATGAGTCGCTCCGGCATCAGGCGTTACTCGACAACGTGCGCCTGTGGGACTTCAAACCCTTCCATGACGCCGTTACGCAGATCCAGGCGTTGCGCCCTTACTACGTCTTCGCTGACTCCGACGTCGACCGCTACTGGATCACTAAGCCCGACGGCACGCGCGAGATCCAGCAGGTGATGCTCTCGCCTCGCGAGATCGACGTTCAGCAGGTGCCCGAAGCGCGCTCCCGCTGGAACAACCCCCACTTCGTCTATACGCATGGCTACGGCGTCGTGGCGGCGCGCGCCAATCAAACCACCGCCGATGGTCTGCCGGACCTTTTCATTCGTAATGCTCCGCCCGAGATCACGCAGCCTGGCCTGAAGATCACCCGACCGGAGATCTATTACGGCGAGGTGGTGCATGAGCCGGTTTTCGTGCGCACTGGCCAACAGGAGTTCAACTACCCTTCCGGCTCAGACAACGTCCACTTCCGTTACGATGGCCGCGGCGGCTTTCCGATTTCCTCGTTCCCCATGCGCTTCGCGGCTGCCTTGCGCGAAGGCGATTGGAACATTCTCTTCACCCAGTTCATGACCGCGGAGAGCCGCATGATGATCCGCCGCAACGTGCGGGAGCGGGTGGATGCGGTGGCCAGTTTCCTCGATTGGGATACCGACCCTTACCTGGTCATCACCGACGCGGGCAGATTGGTCTGGATGATCGACGGCTATACGACGTCGCGCCGCCATCCGTACTCACGTGCTCTCGGCAACGGCGCATACAACTACCTGCGCAATAGCGTGAAGGCCACTGTCGATGCTTACGACGGCAACATTCATATCTATATCTTCGAGCCTCAGGACCCCGTCATCCGCGTTTACCAGCGGCTCTTCCCCCGCCTCTTCGAGCCGGCCTCGGCCATGCCGGCCAATCTGCGGGCGCACTTGCGCTACCCCGAAATCTACTTCCGTGCTCAGGCCGAGATCTTCCGCCAGTTCCATATGCGGGACGAAGAAGCCTTCTACAACAAGGAAGACGTGTGGGACGTGGCGGCGACCCTCGCGGCCCCGGATAGCAACAGTTCTACCTACGACCCCACCTATGTCGTCACCACGCTGCCCGGTTCCCAGCAGCCCGAGTTCGTGCTTACCTTACCCTTCACGCCTCGCAACAAACAGAACCTGATCGGCGTGTTGCTCGCCCGTTGCGACGAAGGCCACTACGGCGAACTCATGGTTCTCCAGCTCTCCAAGCAGGAACTGATCTACGGCCCCATGCAGATCAAAGCACGCATCAATCAGGACCAGAACATTTCCAAGGACCTCAGCTTGTGGAACGCCCAAGGCTCGAAGGTCCTCCGTGGCCAAACGCAAGTGCTCCCTCTTGGCCAGTCTTTCCTTTATGTGGAGCCGATCTACCTGCAAGCCGCGCAAGCTCCCATGCCGCAATTGAAGAAGGTCGCGCTGGCCATGGGGAACCAGATTGCTTACGCCGACACTTACGCTCAAGCTTTGGATCAGTTGCGGGGCGAGTTGCCTGTGGCTCCGGCCCCCGCCGATCCGGCGACTTCCGGGCCTAAGCCGAACCAACCCGCGCCGCCGCCCATGCCCGCGGGCAATGAGCGGCTCGAGTCCATCCGGCAGCGCCTGCGCCGCTATCGCGAACTTCAGTCTCAAGGCAAGTTTGCCGAAGCGGGCCGCCAGCTCGAAGAGATTGAAGCTCTCTTAAGCCGCTAGGCTACTTGATTTCGACGGCGAGAATCTCGAACGTCTTGTCCGCGAGGTTCTCTTCCTTGTGCTTCACTGGGCCGGCCCAACTCACGTCGCTCGCCTTGTGCTGCGCCATCGTCGCCTTGCCGTCGTCAGTGGTGATCTTGAAGTTCTGATCGGTCAGATACACCACCACGCGGTCGAGCGCGTGCTCGTGCAGCGCCACCGATTCTTTCGCCCCAATGGTGGAACGGATGACGCGCACCTGGTCGTTCTCGAACTCCACCTTGTAATGCTTGCGATCGATCTTCACGGGATCGAGCGCCGGCGGCGTCACCTTGCGGCCCACGTTCTTCAACTCAATCTCGACGATCGTCACGGGGTTGTCCGACGTAATCTCCGCGATGTGCATCCCGGATTTGGGGCTCCACAACGGCTCTCCCGCCTTCCAGTTCAGCACCGTCGTCTTGCCGCCCTGGTAATCGATCGTCTGCTTGCCGGGCTGCAGGTAGATCATCACCCGGTTCATATCGTGCTTGTGCAGACGCGTCTTGATGTGCGGCGCCTGGGTCACCTTCAGCACCTTTACTTTGTCATTCTCAATCGGCACATTGCGGTCTTGGGCCGGCAGAGACATCACGGCGGCCACGGCCATCAGGCTGAGTTTCGTCCAGTTCATCCGCACCATCATACGCCCGCCCGCGACTTTGGTGACAATAATCCCATGCGCCTTTCGCTGATTCTTTTGCTGCCTCTGCTCGCTATCGCCGACGATGCCCTGATCTCGGCAGACGCGTTGCAGTCGCAGTTGAAGGACCCGCGCCTGGTCCTGCTTCATGTCGGTGGACCGCAGGATTACGCCGCCGGGCACCTGCCGGGCGCGCGCTTGGTCACGCTCGCCGATATCTCTGTTACCGGACCCGGCAACCTTCGCCTGGAGTTACCCGCCGTCGACCAACTCCGCGCCAGTCTCCTTAAACTGGGTGTCGCCAACTCCTCTAAGGTCGTCATCTACGCCGGCACTGACTCCGTGCAATCGGCCACCCGCGTCTGGTTCACTTTCGACTATCTGGGGCTACCCGCGTCGCTGCTCGACGGTGGCCTTACTGCTTGGCGTGCCGCAGGCCGGCCTCTTTCCACGGAGCCCGCGGCGTTCAGTCCGGCCACCACTCTGAATGTCACTCCGCATCCCGAGTACGTCGTCGATGCCGCCTGGCTCGCCGCCCATCGCGCCGACATGGGCGTGGTGATGCTCGATGCCCGGCTGCCCGAGTTCTACTCTGGTGAGAACGCCGGCCAAATGCCTCGCGCCGGTCACATCCCGGGTGCTTGGAACCTGCCGTTCCCGCGATTGCTCACGGACAACAAAGAGTTCATTCCCCGCAAGAAACTCGCCGAATACCTGGGGAACGGCTCCACGATCATCACGTACTGCCACATTGGTCAGCAGGCCACGGTCCTGTATTTCGCCGGCCGCGTCGCGGGCAAGAACGTCAAGCTGTATGATGGCTCATTCCAGGATTGGAGCGCGCGAACGGACCTTCCGGTCGCCACCAAGTAGTATCGGAGGTTTCCACAAACATGCGTCGACGTCAGATGCTTGCCGGGCTTGCCGCATCCCCGCTCGCGGCCGCCCCCACCGTGATCCGGCAAAAAGGAACCCGGATCAAGATCGGGCTGAACGCCTACTCTTTCAACAAGCCGCTCATGGCTGGCACCATGAAGCTCGCCGACGTCATCGACTATTGCGCCGACCAGGGCATTGATGGCGTCGATCTCACCGGCTACTATTTCCCCGGCTATCCCAACGTTCCTTCCGACCAGTATCTCTACGCCCTCAAACGTCGCGCCTTCGTCAACGGTGTGACCATCACGGGCACCGGCGTTCGCAACGACTTCGCCCTCGTCGATCCCTCCAGCCGCCGCGGACATATCCAGTTGGTGAAGGATTGGGTTGACGTCGCCGCCAAACTGGGGGCCGACATGGTGCGCGTCTTCTCCGGCCGCGAGCTTCCCAAGGGCTACACCTTCGATCAGGTGCTCCAGTGGATGGTGCCCGCCTTCCAGGAGTGTGCGCGTTACGGCGCCGATCGCGGCATCAGCATCGGCCTTCAACATCACGACGACTTCCTCAAAACCGCCGACGAAACCATTCGCCTCGTCAAAGCCGTTGACTCCGACTGGTTCAGTGTCATCCTCGACGTCGGCAGTCTCCGTCAGGGCGACCCTTACGAAGAGATCGAGAAACTGCTGCCCTATGCCACCAACTGGCAGATCAAAGAGCACGTTTGGTATGGCACACGGAAGGTGGACATCGACTTGCCCCGCCTCCGCTCGCTGATTGAGCGCGGTGGCTATCGTGGCTTCACACCGATCGAAGCGCTGGGCGAAGGCGATGCCCGCGAAGTGATGAATGCCTTCCTCGCCAAGGTTCGCCGCGCGTTTGCCTAGTGGCTAAAGACGTTCGAAGATGCCGGCGGCGCCTTGGCCTCCGCCCACGCACATCGTCACCATCCCGTAGCGATGTTGTCGCCGGTGCATCTCGCGCAGGATGCTCGCCGTCAGCTTCGCGCCGGTCGCTCCCAACGGGTGACCCAGCGCCACCGCGCCACCGTTCGGATTCACCAACTCCGGATTCAGCCCGCCTTGTCGCATCACCGCCAGCGCTTGGCAGGCGAATGCCTCGTTGAGCTCGATGACGTTCACGTCTTCCATCTTCAACCCGGCGAGCGCCAGCGCCTTTGGAATCGCCACTACGGGGCCAATCCCCATGATTTCCGGGGGCACCCCGCCCACCGCGAAGCTCACGTAGCGAGCCATCGGCTGCAAGCCCAACTCCCGGGCCCGGTCCGCACTCATCACCAGCGCCACCGCCGCGCCATCGGACGTCTGCGACGAGTTGCCCGCCGTCACCTGACCCTCGGCATGGAACACCGGCTTCAACTTGCTCAACGCCGCCAGCGACGTATCCGCTCGCGGACCCTCGTCCTTCGCAAACGTTGTGGTCGTCGTGCCGTCGAGCGTCGTCGTCGTTACCTCCAGCGGCACGATCTCATCGTCGAACCAACCTTCCGCCTGCGCCCGCAACGCATTCTGATGGCTGCGGTAAGAGAACGCATCGGCGTCCTCTCGGCTGATGCGATATTTGCGCCGTACGTTCTCCGCCGTCAGCCCCATGCTGATATAGGTCTGCGGCAAATGATCCACCAGCCATGGATTCGGCGCAAAATGATGGCCGCCGTTCGGGACCAGGCTCATCGATTCGGCCCCGCCGGCCAGGATGATCTCCGCCGAACCCGCCCGAATCCGGTCCGCCGCCATCGCGATCGTCTGCAGCCCGGACGAACAAAAGCGGTTGATCGTCACGCCCGGCACCTGATCCGGCAGGCCGGCCCGCAACGCCGCAATGCGCGCCACGTTGGTGCCGCTTTCGCCCTCGGGCATCGCACAACCCAGAATCACGTCGTCGATCTCATCGGTGGGCACCGCGGGATACTTCTCAAGCAGCGCCCGAATCACCGTCGCCGCCATGTCGTCGGGTCGGGTGGTGCGCAGCGTGCCGCGCGGCGCCTTGCCGACCGCGGTTCGGAGACAGTCGATGATCACAGCGTCGGTCATGTTCAGTTCCTTTAGTTGCGCAACGGCTTGCCGGTCTTCAGCATATGCGCCATGCGCTGCTGCGTGGCCCGCTGGCCCAGCAGACTCAAAAATGCTTCCCGCTCGAAATCGAGCATCTGCTGTTCGGTCACTACCGGCTCGCCCGTCAACGGTCCACCCGTCAACACGCGCGCCAGCTTCTCGCCCACCACCAGATCGTGCTCGGTGGCATAGCCGCCCTGGCGCATCGTCCACAGCGCCAGCTTCAAGCGGCTGTAGCCGGCCTGCCCGCTGAGCTTGATGTCCGTCCGCGGCGTGCCCGGCTCGTACGTCTCCACCAGCGACAACGCGAGCGACTTGGCGTCCTCCAGCAAGCGGTCCTGATTCATCGAAATGCCGTCCAGCTTGTGCAGCAAGCCCAACTGCTTGGCGTCCGCGGCCGACGTGGAAACCTTCGCGAGCCCGATCGTCTCGAACACCTTGCGGACATCCTTCAGCCGCAGCAACAGCTCCTTGCAGCCGCCGGCGCCGGGAATCAGCCCCACGCCCACCTCGACCAAGCCCATGTACAATTCTGCCGAGGCTTGGCAACGCGTGGCATGCAGAGCAATCTCACAGCCGCCTCCCAGTGTTCGCCCGAACGGCGCCACCACCACCGGCTTGGCCGCGTACTTGATCGCCATCGTAGCCTGCTGGAAGCGGCGGATGGCGAACTCCAGTTCTTCCCACTCCTCGTCCTGCGCCGCGGCCAACGCCATCACCAGATTGGCGCCCACGGAAAACTGCTCGCCCTCGTTGCCGATCACGGTGGCCGCGAAGTTGCGCTTGGTTTCTTCCAGCCCGGCGTAGATCATCGCCAGCGCATCTTCGGCCAACGCATTCATCTTCGAGTGGAACTCGATCGCGAGCACGCCGTCGCCTAAGTCCACCAATGAGGCCCCGGCGTTCTTTTTCACCACGCCGCGGGCCCGCTTGGTCGCGGCCAATGAGATGGTGCCCGGCGGCGGATCGAGCGTCAGGTAGTTGTTCACCCCGAAATCGAAGTACTCCGTCCGCGGCCGCTGACTCTGGTCTGCCGCGCGATAGAAGCTCTTGGCCCCCGCCTCCAGCATCCGGATAATCTGCTCCGGCAACCGCCGGCCTTCCCGCTCCAGGCGCCGCGCCGTGGTCTCAAAGCCCAGTGCGTCCCACATTTCGAACGGTCCCAGCTTGTTGGCGTAGCCCCAGCGCATCGCCCGGTCCACTTCCACCAATCGCCCGGAAATTTCTGGCACTCGTTCGGCGGCATACAGCAGGTGATCGCTCAGTACCTTCCACAAGAACGTACCGCCCCGGCCCGGGCTCGCCACCAACGCCCGCAACCGCTCGCCTAATTCTTCTATCGGTTTCGCCGCTTCGGCATCGTCCAACTTTGGCCGCGCTGCCGGATGATACTCAAACGTCTTCCAGTCGATCGCGTGGATCTCGCGCTGCGGACCCACCCGCTGATAAAAGCCCTGACCCGTCTTATCGCCCAACCAGCCCCGGTCGAGCATGCCTTGCAGGAACGGCGGCACCTGGAACCGCTCGCGCCAGGGATCGTCCGGCACGGCGTGATACAGGTTCGCGTTCACATGCGCCCAAATGTCGATCCCTACCAGATCGCATAAGCGGAAGGTCGCTGTGTTGGGCAAGCCAATCAGGGAGCCCGTCAGCGCGTCCACTTCTTCGATCGTGTAGTCACCTTCCTGCATGTGCAGCCATACGGTAGAACCGAAGAAGCTCCCGATGCGGTTGGCGATGAAGTTTGGCGTGTCTCGGCAAACCACCACGCCCTTGCCCAGCCGCTGATCGCCGTAACGGATCACATCCTGCAGCAGAAACGGATCCGTGTC
Organism: Bryobacteraceae bacterium; assembly: GCA_965229305.1. Taxonomy (GTDB): domain Bacteria; phylum Acidobacteriota; class Terriglobia; order Bryobacterales; family Bryobacteraceae; genus JALHNI01. The sequence continues at coordinate 93,660 of CBDDIZ010000039.1, forward strand.
CGGTCCCGGAATCACTTCGAGCAGATGCAGGTAGCGAGGCGGATTGAAGAAGTGCGTGCCCAGGAATCGCCGCCGCGCCTCCGCCGGCCAACCTTCGGCGATCGCGCGCAACGGAATGCCGCTGGTATTGGTCGACAGGACGGCTTGCGGCGACGCATGCTCCAGCACGCGCGGCCACAAGGCCCGCTTCACTTCCAGGCTTTCCACCACGGCCTCGAGCACCCAGTCACAGCCAGCCAACTCAGCCAGATGCGTATCGAAGCCGCCGGTCTGCACCAGGGCCGCGCTTGCGCTGGTGTAGAGCGCCGCGGGTTTCCCCTTCATCGCGGCTTCCCAACCGCGTTGCGCCGTGGCTGGATTGAGATCGAGCAGAAGAACGGGAACCTGCGCGTTGGCGAAGTGGGCCGCGATCCGCGAACCCATCGTGCCGGCGCCCAGAATGGCCACCTTCTTCATCGCTCGGACAGGGAGTTGGGGCATAGCCTTTCCCAGCATACTCGAACCGGCCTCCGCAGCCGCTATCATGAAGATTGGCCTCCCCTCCTCAGATGCTTCCCCCCGTAAAACCTGCCGGGATGTGGTCTGGAGCTTCCTCGGGCATGCGCGCCCTGATTGTGGCCGCCAACCTGACTTCCATCCTTTGTCTCTGGTGGGTCCTGCGGGACAGCCACATTTCGCTCCTCCGCGAAGAGATGAAAACGATCGATTGGCGCTGGGTTTGTGCGGGTGCGGTGGCCGATATCCTCGTCTATGTCGTGCAAGGCTGGCGCTGGCGCATTCTCCTTTCCCCCATCGCCAATCTCCGCGTCACGCAGACCGTCCGGGCCATCTACGTGGGGCTGTTTGCGAACGAGTTGCTCCCGTTCCGCACTGGCGAAGTCATCCGCTGTTACTTGTTAAATCGTTGGAGCCGGGTGCCTCTGCCGGTCGTCCTCTCGAGCGCGGTCGTCGAGCGCATTTTCGACGGCGTCTGGTTAATTCTCTTCTTCCTTGCCACGGTACAGTTCACGAACCTGCCCGGCTACGTCGGACATCTGGCCTGGGTCCTGTCGCTGGTGGTGCTGCTGCTGGTTGCTGTCTTGCTCACCGTCCTGCTGGCCCGCCGGTGGGTCGAGCAACGCGTGAAGCGTCACTCAGGGATTCTGCGACTGATTGACGACCTGCACTCCGTCGGGAGTTCCCGCTCCTTCGTCTTTGCCTTCTTCGCGAGCTTGCCGTACTTGCTGCTGCAGGTCGTGCCCGTCTACGCGCTGCTCCGCGGCTTCGGCCTGGATCTCCCCAACGTCTTGGGCGCCGCCGCCGTCGTCACCATCGTTCTTCGCCTCGGTACCGTCGTCCCCAGCGCCCCGGGCAACCTCGGCACGTTTCAGGTCCTGGCCACCCAGGCGCTCACAATCTTCATTGAGGACCAGTCCCAGGCCAAGCGCTTCTCCTTTTTACTTTGGGGCTTGGTGACCCTTCCCCTGCTTCTGGGCGGCTTCGTCGCCATGGCCCTCACCGGGCTCAAGCTCCGCGAATTACAGCGTCAGGCGCAGGCTCACGTCCGCACTACTTAGTTTCGTCCCGCTGCCCAACTCGCCCCTCGTCGGATCAACTGCGTCGTCCCGTAACTGCGCTGCGCCTCGAGCGAATGCCCCAGCACCGTCTGAAAAACGCGACCCTTACCGTAGCGATAGATCATCGCCATCGGCTCGTCTTGGCCGGTTTGCTGGGATCTCGCCGTCGCCAGCACCTCCACTTCACGAGTGCCCACCTGCCCGAAGTAGAGTTCGTCCGTCGTTTCAAAGCTCTCGAGACCTCGCGTCAGCGCGTGCGGTTTCACATCCACGCGGAACTTGCCGTATTTGTCATGGCCCACAGTTTTTTGCGTGTGGTCCCACACGCGCGCCACCATCTCGCGATAGCCTGGCCAATCCGTGCCGGGCGACTTCGGCAGCGAATGATGAAAAGCGCCATTCGCAAAATGGATCACCACCAGCCCGCCGCCGCGTTCCAGATATCGAACCAGGCCGGCCTTCGCTGCCTCGCTCAGGCCGGGGCTTGTCCAATTTGCGTAATGCAGCACCAGCAATTGGTAGCCGTCCAACTGGGCCAGGTCATTCGGATCCTCCGTCACCCGCACGTCGAATTCCGGCCCCCGATTGTTCAGATCCTCAATCAAGGACACCGTCGTCTGCTTCCAAAGATGCGCCGGATGATCATCGCCCGTCAGCAGCAACGTCTTCACCGGATTCGGCACCAGCAGTCGACTCGTTTCCTCCACGAAGTCTGTGTCCAGGCCTTTCGCCGGAATCTCCACGCCCGCGCTCCACGCAATCAGATTGAGAAAGTACTTTCGGTAACTGGGCAGCCGCCAGTTGGCGAAGAAGTGCCCCATCGACGTGCCAAATCCCCGGCCGCCATCGGTCCGCTCCACGGACCAGCCCACCACCTGGGACTCGGCCGTCCCCCCCAACGCCGGCACCCGCATCAGCGGCTTCCAGCCCGACCGATTCTCCGGAAAGCGAATCTGATAGTAGAACTCTTCCTTGTAGTCGAATGCCGCTAAACCGCGCAGCGCCGGATGGTCCAGCGTTGCCGGCTCCACGCGCGTCTCCAACGTCTTGATCGCCGAGTACCATTTCCGCGTCCCCGTATCGTCCTGCCAGTCGAAGTACCCGCCGGTCCAGGCCAGAATCTGCGGCCCAAATTGATCCGGCGCGAAAGTCGAAAAGTGGATCAGGCCCAGGCCACAACCGCGCTTCATCTGTTTCTCGATCACCGGCATCCGCTCCGGGGTCATGAACGGCACGGGATTGTACAGGTCGCCGTCCTGTCCATCGGAGAGATAGATGATCGTGTTCGCCGTGTCGAGGGTTGCCGGGTTCTCCGGCCATCCGTTGAAGTGCAACTCCACCCGCGCGTCCTTGGTTGCCCGCTCCAGCATCACCTTCAGCAGTTGCGCGCTCTTCACATACTCGTGGAACCCCGGCGGATGACTCTTCCGCCCGGCGATGATCACGATCTTCTTCGGCGGCGCGGCCACCGCGGCCGCCGCCAGCAGCATCAGGCATACCAAACGCATGAGACCCACAGTGTATCGGCTATCCTTGAGTCGATGAAAGCGGAAGCCGCCATTCTTTTTCTGCACGGAGTCACTCGCCGTGCCGCGACCTTCGCCCCGATCGCCGGCACACTCGGCGAGCATTACCAACTGCACCAGCACGATTTCCGCGGCCACGGCAACTCGCCTCGCCGTGGTCCCTATCGGGTCATCGATTATCTGGAGGACGCCGTCGCCTTCCTGGACATCGTTCCCCAGCAGCGCGTCTTCGTCTATGGTCATTCGCTCGGGGCCATGGTGGCCGCCGCCCTGGCGGCGAAGCGGCCCAAGCGCGTCACCGGCGTCGTTCTGGAGGATCCGCCCTTCCATACCATGGGTGAGCGCATCCACGATTCACCCCTCGGCAGCTACTTCAATGGGCTGCGGACCTTCGCTGGTTCGCAGAAGCCCGTGGGTGTTCTGGCTCAGGAACTCGCCGAACTGCACTACGGACCCGGCAACGCCATCCGCTGCGGCGACACCCGCGATCCCACCACCCTGCGCTTCTCCGCCTCTTGTCTGCGCCGCCTCGACCCCGCCGTGCTCGATCCCATCGCCGACGGCACCTGGCTTCACGGCTACTCGCCCACTGAGATCTTCGCTAATCTCAACGCGCCGGCCCTCCTCCTACAAGCCGATCCCGAGATGGGCGGCATGCTCACCGATCTCGACGCGGAAGCCCTCATCCGCACGGCCGCCGACGTCACGCATGTCAAAATTCGCGGAGGCCACGCCTTACATTGGTCGGCCACGCAGTCCGTGCTCTGCCACGTGCTCGCCTTCCTGGCGTCGTTCGACTAGGGTTGCGTCCCCGCCTCGAAGAGCAGATCCACCAGATTGGCATCTCGCCCGTCGGTGATCATCCGCAGACGTTGTTGTCCGCGAAACGCCGGCGGGGACAGAATCCGCAGATTGATCTGATCGACGCCGGGGAAGCCCTCGGCTGGTCCGGCATAGAGCACTTCGGCTTCGTACTCGCCCACGAACGCCGTCGCTGAACTGAAGTTGCGGAACCCGGTTCCGTACAGCACCAGGTACAACTGCGCGACCCCCGGCCCCAGCCGGATCGCCGTCGGAGCGCACGTGGCCGTGCAAACATAAGCCGGAATCGCCCTCGTCTCGCCATCGTTCGTCACGCCCGTCACCGCGACGATGGGCGTGCCCGTTCCGCGGCCATTTAGGGTGAAGAGCCCCCCGGCGGTCCGCGTCACCAGAACCTCCGCACTGGCCGTCCCGATCACGAGCCGATGCCGTCCCGCGGGCAGCGTCGCCGGCACGATCAGGTTGATCTGCCCGGGTGACACATACGACAGCGGACAGCGCACCCCGGAGATCGTCACCGTTGTTCCCGCCAACTCGTCCGGAAACGGCACCGTGAGTGCTTGCGCCGTGCCGCTACTCAGACGAACTCCGAACACGGAGACTAGCGACCCCGGTGCCACGCCCGCCGCCGAGTAGCTGGCTGCGTTCACCACGCCTCCCGGGCCAATCAGCGGCCCCGTACAGTTCGACGACCGCACCGTCACGCGTGCACTCGCCAGCACCCGCCCCGGATTGCGCGACTCGGGCGACGCCACCAGATAAATCACCGAACCGTCCGGCAGATTCGCCGGCAGCGGGCCCGTCCCCGCATTCCCCACCCGTCCAATCAGCACGCCGTCCGGCCGCGTCAGCCGCAGTTCCGTGGCCGTCTGATCCGAGATCCACGATGCGGCAAAGCGCTGCGGATTCGCGTCGCAAAGCTCCCATACATCGGGCGCCAGCGCCAATACGCTGCCCGCCGCATCCTGTTCCACCACGTGCGTCTTACCGTTGCTCAGCACCAGATTCCCGCGCCGCAACTCGCCCGTTGAGTTAGGCTCCGCCGTCACCTCGATCGCCCCATCGCCCGTACCGCTGTTGTTGGCCGCCACGCGCAGCCAACCCGCCGAAGAGGCCACTGTCCAGCCGCACGTGCTCGCCGACCCGCGCACCGCCACCGTCCGCGTCGTCGACAAGTAGCCCACGCTCGTTCCCGCCACCGCAAAGGACGGATCGCAGATCAACCCGGTCTGGTTGACGGTGAACACCTGCTTATCCACCGACAGCGTACAGCTCTCGCCCGTCAGAATCAGATGCCCCACTCGCGGACCCGTCGGGTTCGCCTCCACCTGATACTGCACGGCCGACCCGACATTCCACTTCGCCGGACCCACCACCGTCAGCCACGGACTGTCGGACTCCACCACCGCCGGGCATCCCGCTCCACCCACCAACAGCGCCGTCCCGCTCGTTGCCGCCGCCGGTAACTCGGCCGAGATTCGGTCAAAGCCCACCTGACTCGTCGCTGGCGTATAGTTTGCCCGCGTCAGAATCACCTCACGCTCATTGCCATTGGCGGGCGCCGAGCCTGTGTTCACGTAAAGATTCAGATGCAGCCGCGCGGCACCCACGTCCGGCACGCCTCCGGAATAAGTCCATTGCGCAATCGGCGAACCGCCGCTGGCCTCGCCTGTGCTGAACTGTATCTGCGTCGGCGTCCACGTCACCTGACTTACCGAGGCGGTTGCCGCCGACATCGTGAAGCGTCGGATGTTGCCGCCTACCGTCGCCGGCTGCACCACATACTGAGCGTTCGTGGTCGCGCTGGCGTCGCCCCACCGGCTGAACTCCACATCCCATTCGCGATGATTCTGCGGCACCGCTGTTTCGTCCCAGGTGAAGAAACCCAGCGTCAGGTTGCGATCGAGGTCATGCACCGCGCCTTCAATCGCGAACGAGTAACTCCCGTAACCCACCCGCTCCTTCGTGAAAATCTCTGCCGCGCACCATTCGTTCCCGCACCGGGTCACCTTCAAGTGCAGCCGGCCTTGCGCATCCACAAGCGCATTGTTCTCGCTGAAGAGCTGTGGCCCGGGCCCCACCTTGGCTGGCGGTGCCTTGATGAACCAGTCGAGCCCTGAGAAGCGCAGCGTCTTGAGCCCCGGGAGTCGAGGCAACGTCGAAGAGGCGATCGCCGCTCGTTCGACTTCGGGCGGGATCGCCGCCGCATTGCCGCATGTGGGACGCACCGTCGCGGGCACCAGATACACGCTGAAGCGAGTGGCATAACGCTCGAGTGCGCTTGCCAGCGGCACACTGAACGCTCCATTGCTCGTTACCGTCAACGCCTGGCAACTGGGCAACGTCCAGCCCACATCCGGAATAAACACGAATGCATAAATCTGCGCTCCTGCGGGCGCCGCCAAGCTTAACTGTCCGCGTAACTCACCAGTCTCACCGAAGACCGGCACGCTCGTCAGCTTGACGGTCGGTGACTGGCTAAAAGCGGGAAGGGAAGCGAGGAGACAGGCCAGCAGGAGGGGCGATTTCGGGCTAATGGCCACCATTGCCCGAATTGTATAACGGCGCCCTGGAAGGGATTGTTAACGTTTGAGTAACTTGCTGATCGCCGTCTCTAACTCGTCCTGACTCCAGGTTGTCGAGATGAACAGCTCTTGCCGTGCTCCCGCGCTCAGCGCAATCGCCTTCCAGCCATTCGTCGTCGGCACGGTCACGCGGATCTTCACTTCACCCTTCGCATCGCGCACCGGACGAATCACGCCCGGCACGATGGAGCGGATCTCCGGGCTCTCATTCAACAGCCGTTCCAGCACGTCGCGCAAGCCATCGATGATGCTGTGCTCGATCTTGAGTTTGCCTTGAACCTTGCGGAGCTTCATTTGAACCGCTTCCGGTAAAAGAAATCGAGTCCAAATACGCCGTTTTCATCTCGCACTGCGAGCGCCGAAAACTCGCGTGAGAAGTCCCACTCCACGCTGACAATCTGCTGCTGCGTCCGATTCAGGTTGGTGATAAAGGTCACCGTCAAATCGCGCGAAACCTGTTGCTCAACGGTCAGCCGCGCCTGCGCCGTATTCTCGAGCCCCGTCAATTGCGGGTCGATGCGCACGCGGCTCACGCCGAACAACCGCTGCAGACGCCCGGTGATGGGCGAAGCGACCGCCTGCCCCAACAGCGCGCTGCTGGCACCCTGCAGAAACGTTGGCGATTGTACGTTCGCCCCGCTGCTGACCGAACCGGTCGGCGTTCTACCCACCGTCAACAACGCCAGAATCTCCGACGATTGCAAGGGCGGATCAGACCGGTAAGAGAGATTCAGCTTGTTCGCTGGCCCGGCAAAGTTGATCGTTACCACCACGCCGCGCACGCGCGTCTGCAAGTCGAGATTAATCACCGGTTCGATCTTGGTCGGGTTATAGAAATTCACTTCGCCGCGGTCGATCGTATACTTCGTTCCGAAGAAGCTGATCTCGCCTTGCGTAAATGACGTCCGCCCCAGCAGCACCGGCCGCGCCGGCGTCCCTCGTAGTCGCAGATTCACCTCTGCTTCCACGTTCTGCGTAAGCGATGTGGTCAACTGGGCGTTCAGCGCCGTATCCACGCGCACGTCGAACTGCATGTTCTTCAGGAACTCGTTCTCCACGCGCGGCGTCGAGGTAGTCGCCTGACTGGAATTCGCAATCAGCGTTCCGAGGTCGGTTCTGGGCGTCAGCGCCGCGCGCAGCAAGGTGACGGATCCGGAGAGCAGACTGCGCTGCGCGCTCCCCGCCAACGTCAACGAAGCATTCACCGATGTGCTCACCCCCTCGGGATAACGCACGCGTGTATTGTCGGCCTGCGCCTGCAACTGATAGCTCAACTCCCCGCCAAATCCGATGAAGCCGCTCACCCGGATCGTCCCGCCACCGGATTGCGCCGTCAGGTTCTCCAGGCGCGCCCGCGAACGGTCAAAGAAGATGGTGCCGTTCACCTTCTCGAGACCATTAGGCACATCGCGCAGGAAGAACGACGCATCCCGCAACTCCATCCGGCCGGCCATCAGGGGCTGTGTCACAGACCCACGTACCGTCAGGTCCAGCGTCGATACGCCCGTCGCCAGCAGGTCCGCCTTCAGCGCCGAAAGCACCGCCAGATTCGCTTCGCCCACCATCCTGAAGTTGGCCGACGCCTGACCGGAAAGCGCCAACAATCCCGAAGCGCTCAGCTTCGTATCCTTAGCCGATAGTTTGGCCTGCTTGATGTCGAGACCATTCGCGTCGAACGTCAACTCAATCGGACCGTCGTTACGCAGCGTAAAGTCGCGCCGCAACGTCTCGGTCATGTTCTCCTGCCGAGGCGTCAACGCCAGTTGACCGATCTTCAGCGTCCCCTTGATCGTCTCCGGCGCCCTCAAATTACCCTGGAACGCCCCCGTGGCCTCCATCCGCAAGTCCATCGACGAAGGTGTTGCCCCGTTAGAAGCCCCCAGAAACTCCTGGAAGTCGTCTAGTTTTGCCCCGCGAATCTCGAACGTCCCTTCGCCCGGCATCTGCGCACCGAGTTGCCACCGCGACGTCGCTGTCACCGACGATCCCTTCACCAGCGCATTCGCCGTCAGGCTCAGATGGCTGCCCTCGGACTTCGCATGCAGTGTCACTGCGCCAATCGCTTTGCCCTCGTAGGCTGCTTGCTGCACCACCAGCCGGCCATCCAACGAACTGAACGTCGGTTCGCCGTTCACCAACTGCCCGCGCGCTCGGCCATCCACTTCGGCCTGGCCCGTCCAACCCGGCAGCCTTTCGCGGAAATAGGGGAATCGCTCGAGCACCAGCCCCGCACCCTTGGCCATGCCCTGAAATGTCCCGCTGCGATAGTTGTCCGGCAAATGCGTAAAGCTACCCGAGAACTGCACCGGCTGCCGATCCATAATCAACTGGCCATTGCGGACTTCGATCTGCCGCTCGCCATACAGCAGCCTCCCGCTCACCGTGCCCAGAGCCTGCGCCTGATAGCCGGCCTCCGTCCATTCGAGTGTCCCGTCCAGGCGCGGATCCCCCATCGTCCCCGCCACGTTCACCGTGCCCTTCACGCGGCCCCGGGCGTCCGGCACATAGGGCATCACCTCGACGCCGGCCACCGTCAGCTTGCCTTGCAATGTGCTGTTCGGGTGACTCTGCCACTCCCTCAGCGACGCCGCCATCGTTCCCGTCACCCGCTGCGCATCGCGGATCACTTCCAGGCGCTCTACCTCTACCCGATTGCTGCGAGCCTGCACGTATCCCGCGGCTCGATCGACGCGCTCGTCGTCCACCAACAGCTTGGCCGCTGTCATCTGCCCCCGCACGGCAGGGTTGCTTAGGTCCCCGGTCACCAGGCCGCGAAACGTAATGTTCCCGCCGTTCTCGATCCGAATCGGCAACTCATTCACGAACGGCAACTCCGCCAGATTCGACGTCGTCAGATCGACATCCAGTCCAGTCAACAAATGCCCCGCGATATCCAACTGGGTCGAGTGCGTTTCGAGATGCGTATTCGTTACGCCGACATCTTGCGTGCGCGAGTCATACGCCAGGTTCACCTGCCCGCCCAGCGGATGGTCGCCGTCGGTCGGAGCAAGCGTCAGGTGTGCCGCCACACGGCTGGCGCCGTGATCGCCCTGAATCACCACCGGTCCAAACACCAGCGAACCCCAGGACGGCAAGCCCGGCCTCAGAAAGTTCTGCGCATCGTCCAGTCGCACATTCCCGATCGTGCCTCGGATCAGATGCGTCGTACTGGTGATCGTCGCTGTTCCGCGAAACACGCCGAGCGGCGCGTCCGTTCTAACCCGCGTCAGATCCAGATGATGCCCCGTCTCGCGGCGAAACCGATAATTGGCGTTCGCGCTCGCACTCACCCCGGAAACGTTCACTGACCCCTGCCGGTATGCCAGATTCCGCCCGGCCAGTTGACCCACGAACGTCCAGCCCGCGTTGTAGTTCACCTCGCCCTCGGCACTTCCTTCGCCCAGCGGCTCCACCGGCAACCCGAACTGTGCCACCACATCGCGGATCGGCCCTTTCGCCTTCACCTTCGCCGTCAGCACCGGCTTCACCCATGTCTTCAACTGCCCGGCCGCTTCCAGTTGCATGCCGCCCATCTTCCCGTTGAGGTTCGTGAACGTCACCTGATTGCTCTCCAGCACCACATCGGTCGCCGCGCTGAAGTGCAGGTCGCGCAGGTCGGGTAGCTTTAGCACGGCGCGGTCCGCCCTCGCTTTGCCTCGATACAGTTGGCCCCCCAGCGTCAGTGCCACTTCCAGATCTTCGCCGTGGAAATCGAAAGGAATCTCTTCGTGATTCCAGGTGAAGATGCCCTGGTGCGCATCGATCTGGTTGATCCCCAGCTTGATGAACTCTGCCAACACTTCGTCCGGCTTGCGGCCCTGGCGGCGGCTCGGAATATTGTTTGTCCCGTCCGGGTAGGTGATGATGTGGACTTCGGGCCGCGTTAGTTTCACGGCGCGCAGATCCACGTTCGGGTTGATAAACGAAAGCACCTTCAGCGAAATCTCCGCCCGGGCGATTCGCACGAACGGTAGGTCGGTGGGCAACTCCTGACCACGCAGCAAAATGTCATCGATCCGCACCACTCCGCGCGTCCAATCCCATTCGAACGCGCCGAACGTCGCCGTGGCGCCGGTCGCCTTGAAGACCTCGGCGACGGCCCGCTCCCGGATCTTGCCGGCTAACCAGTCCGATCGCCACAGCAGGAAACCGCCGCCTGCCAGCAGCAGGAGCAACACCAGCAGCGCGAGAATCACTTTGCGGAAGCGCTTCACGATCCTTCGAAGACCTCCTCGCGGTAGCGAATGCTCACCTGCGTCCTCGTCAGGCTGATCCAGCGATCAAGCTGATTGTCGATCCGCTCCTGGACCAGAATCTCTTCGATCTTCGCCGCCACGCTTTCGAGCGGCGGCGGCGCCTCCTTCGATTGCGCCCGCCAATCTGGCAGGAAGCGAAGCTCGTAGTAGCTCTTCACATCCTCGGTCGTCACCTGAATCCCCGGACGAAACCGAAATTCGATGAAGCGCAACACCGTCAGTTGCCAGAGGAAATTCGCCTTTAACTCCTCTTCGGTCACCCCGGAGCTGCGCAATGCCGCGCGATAGGCCGCGTCGTCGTTGTTGTACCGGCTCTTGCGAAAATCGGTCACCAATGGCTCCACCGAAAGCGACTCTGGCACCACATAATGAGTCGTCTCGATTTCGCGCCGGATCAGCGTCTGCTGAATCAGCCGGTCGGCCGCATCGCGTTTACTTTCTCCATCCAGCTTCAGCGGCGTCCCTTCGATCAGCGCGCGCACCCGCATCTGCTCCAGAATCTCGCTTTCCGTGATCACCGTGTTGCCCACGCTCACCGCCACGCGGTCGATCAACTCCGCCTGCAGCGGTAACAGCAGCAACAATGTGCTCATCACCCGCATCAGAAGGCCTGCCCCAACGAGAAATGAAAAGCGAACTGATTCACGCGCTGCCGCGTGGCTACGCCGCGCTGGAACAGCAAATCCTCATACGTTCCCTGAAATCCCTGGAATCGCGGCGAATTCGGACTGAACCCGATATCGATGCGAATCGGCCCCACCGGCGTGCGATACCGAAAGCCCAAACCCACCGTGTGCACCATGTAGTTGAAGTCGGTGATGTCGCGCTGCTTCACGCGAAAGCTCACCTCATTCAACTTCGAGTACACGTTGCCCGCGTCGTGAAACAGCACGCCGCTCAAGTTGTCGCCCACCAGGGGAAAACGCAATTCCAGGCTATTGATCAGTACCGCCTTGCCGCCCACCGGAAAGCCCGTCACCAAATCGCGCGGCCCGGCCTGATTCTCAGAGAAGCCGCGATGCGAGTTCGCCCCGCCGGAAAAGAAGCGCTCCGGCAGCGGCACATCGCGCACCGGATTGTCGCTGAAGCCATACTGCCAGCCGAACGTCACCGTGCGGGCGAACACCATGTCCCGGCCCACCTTGTAATAGGACGAATTGCGGCCCAGCAGCCGCGCGAAGTCCGATTGTGACGTCAGCGCCCGCGTCGACACCGCCGCGTCCACCGTGTTGTACCAGCCCCGCTTGGCATCCAGTGGATCGTCCCGGCGATCACGAATAAAGGTCAGCGACGCAATGCCGAGCCGCACCGGCTGCGAAAGCAGCGGAATCAGTTGCGGCTCAATCTTGAGCGTGTCGGCATCCACGGCCACGCGCCGATAAGTCAACCGGTACTGAATCGTGTTCGCCCGCGAGAGCCGCTGCCCAAGCTGCGCCGAAGCTTCTCGCCGCCGGGCGTTAAACGTCCGCACATTCCTGGAGTCGTCGTACAGTCCCGTGAGGATCAGGTTCAGCCGATCGCTATCGCGGAACTGCGGCGCCAGATAGGAAAGCACGACGCGATTCTGCAGGTTGGAGAGGCGAGTTTGCACGCTGGCCGTATGCCCCACCCCGAACATGTTCCCGCGCGAGAGGCCCAACAGCACCCGCGGACTAAACCCGGTTCCCCCCGCCGGCGAGTCAAAGCTCGTGATCCCCCCACCGATGCGCGCAATCTGGGCGCCGGCGCCGAACGTGAACGAATACTTGCGCGCCTCTTCCACTTGGTACAGCAGATACTTGTTCTGCTCCACCCCCTCCGGATTCTGAATCGCCATGTCGACCCGCGCGAAAATCCCCAGGTCATACAATCGCCGCTGCGTGTCCAGCATCCGGCCCTGCGAAATCGGATCGCCCGGCGCCATCCGCAGCCTGCTGGCAACCAGCTGTGCATCGGTCGCTTCCAATCCGCCCACCAGAATCTTGCGGATAAATTGCTGCCGTCCTTCCTGAATCGCGAACTTCACCGCCACGCGCCGCTTCGCCGCATCCATCTCCACGGAGCTATCGACGGTCGCGCTCAGGAAGCCGTTGTTGTAGAACTCCGTCAGCAGCGCGTCACGATCGGCCGCCACGCCCTCTTCGCTATACGGCTGGTCCGGCTGCGACTGCAACAGCGATCGCAGATATTCCGCGCGCTCGCCGCTCACGCCTTCCACGTCTACCTTGCCCACCAGCGTTTGCGGACCCTCCTCCACCGTCACAAAGACCGCCTGCTCCAGCCCCTTGCCTTGCCGCGCGTCTTCCACGCGCGAACTCACTGCCACGTCCAGAAAGCCGTTGCTGCGATAGAGATCTTGAATCGCCTCGCGGTCGGCCGCCAGCATCCGCTCGCTGTAGCGCCCGTGGCGATAGCGCAGCCAAGTGGCCGGCGTCGTCTGCATGCGTTCCAGCAGCGTCTTCTGATTGAAATAGCGATTGCCTGAAATCTGCAGCGCCGTCAGCTTGTAGCGCTCCCCGCGCGCAATCTGGTAATCGATCGTCCGGCGTCCGTTCTGATCCGCAATGCCGTAGCTAACCTCGGCATCGAAGTAGCCGTCCGCTTGGAAGTACTGCTCGATGCTCCGCGCCCCTTCCAGCAGCAACGCCCGGTCCACGCTTTGCTCCTGATAAATCGGCGCCAACTGCCGCAGCTTCGTTCGCCCGAGCTTGGCCCCCGTGGTCCGCACCGCTACCGGCGTTCCCGCCTCAATCCGGACCACCGGCTGCGCGAAATTCGTTTGCGACGAGTACCGCACGCCGTCTAGGGTCACTGCGGCCATTAGGAAGTTCTTCTTGATGTACGTCCGCCGAATCCGGTCGATGCCGTTCTGCAGGCGGCTTTGCGTCATCGGCTTCCAGCCCCAGGGGTGGTTCGCAAACAGGCCGAATACGTAAGGCCAGCGGCTCGCGCGGATCAGCGCCGCGGGTGTCTGTTGCAGCGTCCCTTGAAACTCCGGCCGCGTCAGCCGCGCCCGCGGCCCCGCGTCCACCTTGAAGAACACGTTCACCGTCTGCGTATCCGGATCCCGCTGAACCTCTTGCTCGATCTTGCTCTGATACAGCCCGTTCAGCCGCAGGGTATTCGCGAGCCCTTCCGCCGCCTGATTCACTTGGCCGGACTCGAGCAACGACCCCAAGTCCAATTTTGTGGAGTTGTTCACCTGGCCCGCCGTCGGCGGATCCGGCACCCCCTTCACCGAGACGCGCCCGATGAACCAGTTCAACGTCGTCCGAATGACGACATCCACGCCCTCGCCGTTCCTGGTGCCATCCACTCGGATGCCGTCAAAGCGGTTGGTCTTGTAGAGCTCGGTGATCGTTTGCCGCACTGCCAATCGCGAAAGCGGCTCACCCTCGTGAATCGCCAGCAGGGACCGCAGTTCAGCCTCAGGTACTGGTTGGGCTGCCGGCTCGAAGCGGATGCTCCGTACGGGAAGGCCGGCCAGGGAGTCTGTAACAAAAGGCGGCGGTTCTTGGGCTCGGGCGCTCCACACGAGGATTCCAACTAGTAGGACGCTGGAACGGGGCACGTGCCTCCATCCTACCAAACCGGTGAAAACGCCTTATGAATGTTAACGATTAGCGCAGACGCTGCACGATCATCTTCTTGGCCGATTCCAGCAATTGCTTGGCCTTCGGCAAGCTGTCGATCGCCTTCAGCACCTGCGGATCGATTTCGATCGCGTATTTCCGCGCTTCATCCACGCCGAACGCCGTGATGTAGAACTCGTACTTCACGCGCTGCTTGATCCAGCTATTGTTCTCCGCCCATTCGGCTTCGGTGAACTCGTACTTGTTCTTCAAAAGATACGCGTGCAGATCGTTCAGCAGGTTCTGGTCCGGCTCCCAACCGGTCGGCAGCTTGGCTTCTTTGTCGCCGAAGTACTTGGCCGTAAAGTTGAAGAAGGCCGACTTCCGCAGCAACTCCACCTGGAAGCGGTTCAGCTTCTCAGGGGTGAACTTCTCGTCCGGCGAGATGCCGCCGCCGCCGTAGACGGTACGGCCCGCGTCAGTCATCTTCACGTCCTGCAGATTCTTCGTATCGGTGTTCTTCGCGTAGTAGTAGTCGAAGAAGCTCTTGTGCGAGTAATCGCGCTGGATCAGGCGGTCGCTCGGCGTGTAGTACTTCGCCGTCGTCAACGCCAGGCCCGTATCCTCGTTCAACGGATACACCGTCTGCACCAGGCCCTTGCCGAACGTGTTGTCGCCCAGCACCCAGGCGCGGTCATGATCCTGCAGCGCACCGGAGACGATCTCCGCCGCCGACGCCGAATAGCGATTCACCAGCACCACGATCGGATAGTCGAAGCCATGGCTGCCGTTCTGTGCCATGTAGCGCTTCTCCGGCGACGATCGGCCACGGTGCGACACCACCTTCTGACCCTTCTGCAGGAAGCGATCGGCCACGGCAACTCCTTCCGTCAGCAGACCGCCCGGGTTGTCGCGCAAGTCGAGCACCAAGCCCTTCACGTTCTTCTCGCCCAGCCGCTTGAAGTTGTCTTCCACTTCGCGGCTCGTGTTCTCGTTAAAGCTCTCCACGTCGATGTACATCACGCCCGGCTTCAACCAGAACGCATCCTGCACGCTCTTCCGCGGAATTTCATCGCGCACAATGTTGAAAATGAGGGGCTTCTCCAGACCTTCGCGCGCAATCGAGATCTGCACCTTCGTGCCGCGCGGTCCCTTCAATAAGTCGGCGACTTCGCTCGTCGTTAAGCCGTCGGTCTTCTTGTCGTTCACTTCCATGATCATGTCGCCCGGACGAATGCCAGCCTTATACGCCGGGCTGCCCGTGAACGGAGCGATCACCATCGTGTTGTTATTCTTCGGACCCACTGACATGCCAACGCCGTAATAACGGCCGCGCTGGTCTTCGCGAATCTGTTTGTAATCTTTTGGATCGAAGAAATTGCTGTGGGGGTCGAGCGTGCGGAGCATGCCCGGAATTGCGCCCTTATAAATGGCCTTATCCGGCGTCACACGGTCGGCAAAGTTGTCTTCCACGAGGGCAAAAACCCGCGTAAACAACTTCTGCGACTCGCGCAGATCGTCTTCGGTCGTCGCCGCGCTCACCTCTTCCGGGCCGGGCGCGAAAAAGCCGCCCATCAGGGCCGACATCGTAATGATCAGCGGAACGAAGAAGAAGGAACGCCATCCACGAGCCATTTGCCAGGAACCCCCTCAGGTTCAATTTCTAGTCTAACGCCAAACGCGTCAATCAAAAAGACAGACGTCGCAACGGGGAAACGGTTGCGTGCTAACCCCGTCCCGAAGAAGATTCATTCGGCGACCAAAGCGTTTCTTCGGCCCCCAAAACGGTGCAAACCCAACGGCTCCATACAAATAGCGCGTCGGAGAGGCGGTTCAAATAGCGGATCGCCTCGGTCGGCACTTCCGCCTCGCGGCCCAGTGTCACCGCCAACCGCTCCGCTCGGCGGCATACCGTTCGGCAAACATGCAGTTCTGCATTCAACCGGCATCCGCCGGGCAGCACAAACGACCGCAACCCCGGCAGCCGGCTGTTGTACTGATCGATCTCCGCCTCGAGCTGGGCCACCTCCACGTCGGTCACGCGAGGCTGCTTCGGATGAACGTCCTCCGGCAGCGTCGCCAAAATCGACCCTAGATTGAACAACTCGTGCTGCACCCGCAGCAGGATCGTCGCCAAGTGCCCCGTCGCCGCATGTTCGGCCGCTGAAATCCGCGCCACGCCCACGAACGAGTTCAGTTCGTCCACCGTCCCGAAACACTCAATGCGCAACGCATCTTTTTCTACCCGCTGACCGCCCACCAGGCTCGTCTTGCCGCTGTCGCCCCCGCGCGTATAGATGCGGTTCAGTGCCAGTTGCGGCTCGTTGTACGTCGGATCGCTCATCCGTCTAGTCTAGGTTCACCGGCATCACTTCGTCGAATACCCCGTTTGGCAGCGGGATGCCCATGATGCGCAACCGGTCCAAAATCTTCGGCTGATGGCCCGTCCACTTGAACCGTCCCTGCACTTTGCCGTCGTCGCGCACGCCCGTCCGCTCGAAGGCAAAAATGTCTTCGGTCATCACGCGGCCCTTCTCCACGCCCGTCACTTCGGAGATATTCAGGATCTTCCGCGAACCATCCGACAGTCGCGAAACCTGCACCACCAGCTTGATCGCGCTCGAGAGCTGCTGCAGCAACACCTTGCTCGGAATGTCTAAGTCCGCCATCAGCATCATCGCTTCCAGACGGGAGAACGCATCGCGCGGCGTATTCGCGTGGATCGTCGTCATCGACCCTTCCACGCCCGTATTCATCGCCTGCAGCATGTCCAGCGCCTCGGCGCCGCGGCACTCGCCAATCACAATCCGATCCGGCCTCATGCGCAGCGCCGTCCGCACCAGCACCCGCTGATTCACGCCGCCTTCTTTGTTCAAACTCGGCGGCCGCGTCTCGAACTTCACCACGTGCCGCTGCTGCATCTGCAATTCGGCCGTGTCTTCAATCGTGATGATCCGCTCTTCCTCCGGAATGAAGCGCGAGAGCGCATTCAGCGTCGTCGTCTTTCCGGAACCCGTGCCGCCCGAAATCAGGATGGTGCTCTTGGCCGCTACGCACGCGGCCAGAAACCGCAGCATGCTCGGCATGATGGTTTTGTTCGCCACCATCTCATCGGAGGTGATCACGTGCCGGCCGAACCGGCGAATCGACAGCGCCGGGCCATCCAGGGCCAGCGGCGGGATGATCGCATTCACGCGCGACCCGTCCAGTAAGCGCGCGTCCACCAGCGGATTCGCCTCGTCCACCCGGCGCCCCACCTGCGACACGATCTTCTCGATGATGTGCAGCAAATGCGCGTTGTCTTTGAAGCGCACGCCGGTCAACGTCAGCTTGCCCGCCCGTTCGATAAACACCTTGTGCGGACCATTCACCAGAATGTCCGAAATCGACGGTTCTTTAAGCAGCGTCTCGAGCGGCCCCAACCCCAGTACCTCATCGAGCACTTCCTCGACGATCCGGTTCTCTTCCTGCGCCGTCATCGGCACGCGCTCATCGTCGAGCAGTTTCTCCACCACGCGGCCGATCTCGGCGCGCACCCGGTCTTTAGGTAACGACGAGACCTTATCGAGGTTCAGCACACCGATCAACTTGCGGTGAATCTCGCTCTTGAGCTCGAAATAGCGATCTGCCGTACGCGCCGTCGTGCTTGGCGCGGCGGTACTCGGCTTACGCGCGGGACCTCCCTTCGCCGCTACCGGTGGTCGCGCTCCCGGCGGACCTCCGGGGCGGGCCATCGGCGTCATCGGCGATCGCGCTCCGATCGGCCGTAAAGGGTTGCCCATAATGCCACAAGTATACCCCCCTCGTCCCGAAGCTCTCGCCCGACTTTACAAAACACAACATTCCGTTAACCTAAACGTAAGGATTCCCAAACATGCGCCTGTGGCCGGCTCTCTTCTTACTCGCCCTACCGTTGGTTGCCCAGACTCAACGCGGCTCGGCGGACCGCTTCGGACAGTTGGGTACGCTGCTGCCCACCCCCAACGACTACCGCACCGCCTCCGGCGCTCCCGGCCATCGTTACTGGCAGCAGAAAGTCGACTACGTCATCTCCGTCGAGTTGGACGACGAGAAACAACGTCTCACCGGCACCGAGAAGATTACCTACCAGAACAACTCGCCGGACACGCTCACCTACCTCTGGCTGCAACTCGACCAGAACATCTGGGCGCCCAACTCCCTCAGTAGCGCCTCCGGCACTCTGCGCGATCTTCACAATCTCCCTTATTCGGCGCTTCAGACCTTCAAGTTTCAGCCCACCTTCCAGGGCGGCCATCGCATCAAGTCCGTCAGAAACGCCGGCGGCGATACTCTTCGCTACGTCATCCAGGACACGATGATGCGCGTCGATCTGCCTCGCGAACTCCCGCCCGGCGGCAGCGTCATCTTCAGCATCGATTGGGAATACAACATCAACCCCTCGAAAAAGATTCCCGGACGCACCGGCGCCGAGCTCTTCGCCAAGGATGGCAATTGGGTCTATTGCATTGCTCAGTTCTTCCCGCGCTTGGCCGCGTACTACGATGCCGCCGGCTGGCAGCACAAACAGTTTCTCGGCGCCGGCGAATTTACTCTTGAGTTCGGCGACTACCAAGTACGCCTCACCGTTCCTGACGACCACGTCCTCGCCGCGACCGGGACGCTGCAGAATCCCAAGGAAGTGCTCACCGCCGCGCAGATCAACCGCCTCAAGCAAGCCGAAACCGCCACCTCGCCGGTCCTGATCGTCACTCCCGACGAAGCCAAGGCCAACGAAAGCTCCAAGCCTAAAGGCAAGAAGACCTGGGTCTATCACGCCGACAACGTTCGCGACTTCGCCTTCGCCACCTCGCGCAAGTTCATCTGGGACGCCCAAGGTCACCTGGTCGACGGTCGCCGCGTTATGGCGATGTCGCTTTATCCCAAAGAGGGCAATCCGCTCTGGGGCAAGTACTCCACGGCCTCCATCGTTCACACGCTCAACGTCTACGGCAAGTACAGCTTCACCTACCCGTACCCCACGGCCATCTCGGTCAACGGTGTCGTCAACGGCGGCATGGAATATCCGATGATCTGCTTCAACGGTCCTCGTCCGCTCGAAGATGGCACTTACGCGGCTCGCACCAAGTACGGCCTCATCTCTGTCGTCATCCACGAAGTCGGTCATAACTTCTTCCCGATGATCGTCAACTCCGACGAGCGTCAATGGACTTGGCTCGACGAAGGCATCAACACCTTCCTGCAGTACCTCTCCGAGCAGGAATGGGAAAACAACTATCCGTCGCAGGATGCGGAACCGAAAGACATCGTCGCCTACATGCTCGGACCCTCCCACGACGCCATCATGACCCAGTCGGACTCCGTGCAGAACCTCTACGCCAACGCCTATCAGAAAACCGCCACCGGCTTAAACATGCTGCGCGAAACCATCCTCGGCCGCGAGCAATTCGACTTCGCCTTCCGCGAATTCTCCCGCCGTTGGAAGTTCAAACGCCCCACCCCCGCTGACTTCTTTCGCACCATGGAAGATGCCTCCGGCGTCGACCTCGATTGGTTCTGGCGCGGTTGGTTCTATTCCACTGATCACACCGACCTCTCGCTCGACAACGTACGCCACTTCCACCTCGACACCAAGAACCCCGAGAAAGAAAAGCCCTATTCGAAGACTGAGAAGGAGGCCAAGCCCGTCACCCTGTCCGCCCAACGCAATAAGGACCTTCCCAAGCTCGTCGACGCCAAGCCGGAACTGAAAGACTTCTACAACACCTACGACGAATTCGCGGTCACCGCCAAAGACCGCGACGACTACAAGAAGTTCCTCGAATCGCTTGAAGACCACGAAAAGGAACTACTCGAGAGCGGCGAGAATTTCTACCTGGTGGACCTCAAGAACCTGGGCGGGCTCGTCATGCCGGTCATCCTCCAGGTCGACTACACCGATGGCTCCACCGACGAACTTCGCTTACCCGTTGAGATCTGGCGCCGGGACAATGCTGCTGTCTCCAAGCTCATCATCACACCCAAGCAGATCAAGCAGATCACGCTCGATCCGCATCTCGAAACTGCGGACACGGATCTTGCCAACAATCACTTCCCCCGTCGCCCCCTCGAACGTCAGTTCGAGCTCTTCAAACGCAAGCGCGACCGCAACCCCATGCAGGACGCCAAGCCCAAAGCCCCGACCTCCGATTCGGCCGGACAACCGTAGTGCGGGCCTTGCTCTGCCTGGGAGTTCTCGTCGCCAGCGCCCACACCTACCACTCGTCCATCGCGCAGGTCGAATACATCGCCGCGCGCCGCGCGGTCGAGGTCATCGTCTTTTTGCACACCGAGGACCTCGAACGCCTCTTTCAGGAACAGCACGGCCGGCAAGCCAACTTCGAACCGGCCGCTGAAGTCTTCGTCCAGCGCTTTCTGCAAAAGGCCTTCTTGATCCGCGACGCCCAAGGTCGCTCCGTCCCGCAGAAGTGGGTTGGTCTCGAACTGAAAGTCCACTTCGCCGTCGCTTACTTCGAACTGCCCGCCCCGCAAGGTCCCGCCCGGTGGACCCTCACCAATCGCATCTTTCTGGACCGTCTCCCCGACCAGGTCAACACCGTCCAAATCAAGCTCGATGGCCAGCCTGTGCGAGAGCTCGTCTTCCACCGCTCCTCGCGTCTCGCCACGCAGCCCCTGCTGCCCTAGCCGTCCACCCGCCCGTATCGCCCCGCTTCAAACGATCGCCGATCCATGTAGCGCCGCGGTAGATCTGCCGGCACCAGCGGGACATGCGCAATCGTCGTCAGATACTCCGGCACCTCCCACGGATCGTCCTCGCGCCACATCCATCCCCCGCGGTCAAAACGCTTCAAATTCACCGGCCGCGGCGAATAGTCGCGCAGCGTCTTCTCGCCCCGCTCGTTGTAGTAATGGTCAAAGTAGCTCAACGCTAACTCGCGCAACGTGCGATACACCGGCGTGCGAAACCGCAGGCCCGTGTAGTTCGATTTCGCCAGCGCTCCCCAGAGCCCGCGCTCACGAAACACCGCCAGCACATGATCGTCGTCCCTCACCGCCGTGAGATCGATCAACAGCGGCGGATGGCCGTGGAAACGCAGGGCCGCCGCGGCCAGCATCGCGCCTTCCATGCAGTGCGCCACGCCCGTGCGCAACACCCGCCGCGGCGAATAGCACGTCACGCCATCGGGCTCTTTGTTATAGGCGATCTCCTCGTCGAGGAACTGCTGAATCTTTTCCGGCGTGCGGCACCGGCGGAGCAACGCCTGTTCCGCCCGCGTCCACATCAGGCGATCTTTCCCGCAAACGCGCGCGCTACCGGATCGGCGTCCTTCTCTTCCAACCCCACAATCCCCAGCAGGTACGAATGCTTGGTGAACGTGAAGACGGGCGTCGTGCCGTCCATGCCGTAGTAGCCGCCGAATAGCGGGACGAACTTAGCGTTCTGCAGATGATTCTTCAGATCCAGCAGCAGAATGGCGGCGCGGTCTGGCGTGAAGGCCTTTACCAGAAATAGGCGATACTTCTGCTGGCCGCGCTGATATTCGCCCAGGTTGCCGCCGGGCATGAAGTCCTTGCCCAGCAACTGCGTCTTCACGATGGAGACGCTCACCAGATCGGTCGTGGGGAACTTGCGCCCCTCGTCGGTCGGCGGTGGCGCCGGATTCACCTTCGGCTTCTCCGCCACCTTGGGCGGTTCACTTCCGCACGAACTCAGCCACCATGCCGCGGGCCCTAGGAGCACAAATCGCCGGTCAACCATAGAGAACAGTATGCGACACTGCTCTCGTGAAGTTTTTGGGTACCCTTTTCCTGCTGGTCTCCTGCCTGAGCGCACAAGAAGCCATCACGCCGGCCAAGAAGATCGTCCTGTTCAACGGCCAGAATCTTGATGGCTGGTATACGTGGCTGCGCGACACCCAATACGAAGATCCGAAAAAGGTCTTCACCGTAGAAAACGGACAGATCCATGTGTCGGGTGAGGATTGGGGCGGCATCGCCACCAAGCAGGCTTACAAGGACTACCACCTGATCGTCGAATGGCGTTGGGGCGGCAAAACCCTTCCGCCGCGCGTCAATGCTGCCCGCGACTCCGGGATTCTCATTCACGGCGTCGGCGAAGACGGCGCCTACAATCGCACCTGGCTCGAATCGATCGAGTCGCAAATCATCGAAGGTGGCGCGGGCGACATCATCCTGGTCGGCGGCAAGAACAAACCCACGCTGACCGTCAACACGGTGCAGGACGGCAAGGAAGTCTACTGGCAGCAGGACGGCAAAGCTGTCACCAAGGACAGTGGCCGCTTCAACTGGTATGGCCGATCCCGCCTGTGGAAGGACGTCAAGGACTTCCGTGGCGCCGAAGACGTCGAGGCCCCCATGGGGAAATGGAACCGCCAGGAAATCTTCGCGCTGGGAGACAAAATCACTTACGTGGTCAACGGCAAGGTCGTCATCCACGGTTACAATTCGTCCCACCGCGCCGGCAAGATCCAGCTCCAGAGCGAAGGAGCCGAGATCTACTTCCGGCGCGTGGAACTGCGCCCTCTCAGCAAAATGCCGAAGTTGCGCTAGACGGTCCTACTTCTTCACCTTCGCGCCGCACTGCAGCGTCACAAAGTAACGAAGCGTCGTCGAGTTGGCGCTTTCGGTGCGTTCTTCGAGCGCGATGTACTCGTCGTTCGCCACCTGCACCAGGGCATCGGAGGAGCAACGGTTGGCCGGAGCGTCCAGCCGGCAGGCCAACTCCGTCGGTTCCATCGTGGCCGGGGTCGCACCCTTCAACAGCGTCAAGCTGCGCGAGGCATACTGCGCCCCGCCGTCGGTCGTTACCGTGAAGCCCACCAGCGAACACGCGCTGGGAATCCGCAACGCCACGTCGCTGGGCTGGCCGCCCTCTTCCTTCGTCACCGTGTCGCGTGCCCCGCTCAGGCTCAGATAGGTCGTCTGCGCTTGCTGGGTCGGCCCTCGCTTTGCCGCGGCAGTGAAGTGACGCAACACCTCCACCGTCCCCTGGCTCGGATACTCCACCCGGGCACCGCCCAACACGATACCGGGAGGGCCTTGCGGACCCATTGGCCCCATCGGTCCCGGCGGCCCCATCGGTCCCGGTAATCCGATCCCGATTGGTCCGATCGGTCCCATCGGCCCTTGCGGACCCGCCGGGCCCGCTGGGCCCGGTAACCCATCTGCGCCATTGAGTCCGGCTGCTCCCGCTGCACCGGCCGGTCCCGCCGGCCCCATCGGCCCCGGAATCCCCGGAGGCCCTGGCAACCCCGGCAGTCCGGCGAGCCCCGGCAACCCTTCCGGACCCTGTGGCCCCGCGGGTCCCTGTAGGCCCGCCGCGCCTGCGGCGCCCGGCTGTCCCGGAGGACCTTGCGGCCCGTCATTGCCAATCGGACCCGCCGGTCCCACCGGACCCGGCACCGTCGACATCGGCCCGGCAGGTCCCATCGGCCCCTGCGGTCCCACGGGACCTGCCGGCCCCACCGGACCCTGCGGACCCGGCACGCCCACCGGGAATTCCACCGCCGACACATTCGTGCCCACCGGCACCGGCGAACTATAACGGTTCATGTCCGAAGGCGTCATGTACACCTGTCCGGACGTGGGCTTCAAAAACTGGGCGGTCAGATTCGCCGTCACCGACTCCGTCGGGCCCAGCGGCACCGTCGGGCCGTTGTAGGTCATCTTTACTTCGTTGCGCTCTTTGTCCAGCGTCACGGTCCAATCCGCCGGGTTCATCTTGTCGGAACCCAGCAGCACGTTGGGTTTCACCGAATCAACCAAAACACCGTTGATCGGAAAAGAAAAAACGAACGAATCCCCGGCCATCAGCTTCTCGAGCGCGGTTTGATTCGCGTTGGTCCAGGTCAACTGGACATCCGCGGTCTTGCCCGCCGGCACCACCGGTGGGGCGACCGTAAATTGTGGAACAATCTTGGGTTGTGGCGTTTGGGTGAAGGCCGGAAGGCCCTGAAGCACCAGCGCCGCTGCGATGGCCGCGTAGTTGCGGCTTCGTTTGCACATACTGCCGATATCGGTAAAATCGGCTCGCTTTTGAAAGCGAATTACGTGGTGGGTTTGGGGTGCCCTACGGGACTTGAACCCGCGACATCCGGAATCACAATCCGGCGCTCTACCGACTGAGCTAAGGGCACCGCCTCTAGTGTACTACTTCAATCCCGCTTGTTTCCACATCGCGTCCACCCGTGCCTTCACCTCCGGGCTCATCGTCATCACGTCCGGCCAACGCCGTGTAAAGCCTTCCTCCGGACCTTTCTTCGTCGCATCGATCCCCATCTTCGATCCCCAGTTCGGCATCCGCGACGCATGATCCAGCGAATCGATCGGCCCCAGCACGAACTCGATGTCCCGCTGCGGGTCAATGTTGTTCAACACCTTCCACGCCACTTCGCTCACGTTCCGCACGTCCACGTCATCGTCCACCACCACGATGCACTTGGTGAACATCGCCTGTCCCAGGCCCCAGATCGCGTGCATCACTTTCCGCGCCTGCATCGGATAGCTCTTCTTGATCGACACCAGCATCAGGTTGTGAAACACACCCTCGGCCGGCATGCACATGTCATGAATCTCCGGGATCGTCATCCGCAGCATCGGCATGAAGATCCGCTCGATCGCCTTGCCCATGTAGAAGTCTTCCATCGGCGGCGGCCCCACGATCGTCGTCGCGTAAATCGGATTCTTCCGCTGCGTGATGCAGGTCACATGGAACACTGGGTAGTCGTCTTCCAGCGAATAGAAGCCCGTGTGGTCGCCAAACGGACCCTCCCGCCGCAGCTCATCCAGGTTCACGTAGCCTTCCAGCACGTACTCGCTTTGCGCCGGCACTTCCAGATCCACCGTCACGCACTTCACCATCTCCACCGGCTTATTGCGTAAAAAGCCCGCCACCATCATCTCGTCCAGATCCGGCGGCAGCGGCAGAATCGCCGAGTACATCGTCGCCGGGTCCGCCCCGATCGCCACGGCCACTTCCATCCGTGGCTGTTTGCCCTCGGCCTGCAACCGGCGGAAGTGCTCGGCCCCCTGCTTATGCTTTTGCCAATGCATGCCCGTCGTCCGCTCGTCGTACACCTGCATGCGATACATGCCGCAGTTGCGCTTGCCGTTCTTCGGATTCTTCGTGAACACCATCGGCAGCGTGATGTACGGCCCGCCGTCCTGCGGCCACGTCGTTAGCACCGGCAGCTCCCGCAGCGAAAAACCTTCGCGCTTCACCACCTCTTGGCACGGCGCGCTGGTCACCACCTTCGGAAAGAATGCGCCCACTTCGGCCAGCTTCGGCAGCATCTTCAGCTTGCCCATGATGCCTTCCGGCATCTTCATTTCCATGAACTCGGTGATGCGATCGGCCAGTTGCTGCACGTTCTCCACGCCCAGCGCGATCTCCATTCGGCGATCGCTCGCGAACGCATTCACCAGCACCGGCACCGCGGAGCCTTTCGGTTTCTCGAACAGCAGCGCCGGACCTCCGGCTTTCACGGCGCGGTCGGCAAACTCCGTAATCTCGAGCTTCGGATCAACTTCGAAGGGGATGCGCTTCAACTCGCCGGCCGCTTCGAGGGCGGCGATGAACTCGCGCAAATCTTGGTATGGCATTCCTGCCTTTATCATCGTATAGATGTCTGAACGTATTGCCTTCGTCACTGGCGCCAGCCGCGGCATCGGTCGCGCCTGCTCCGCCGCTCTCGCCGCCGCCGGCCACAAACTCGTGATCGCCGCCCGCAACGTCGAACAGTTGGAAGCCTTCGCCGACGAACTCCGCGGCACCGGCGCCACCGTCTTCGTCCAACCCATCGACCTCGGCTCCCGCGACTCCATCGTCGAAGCCTTCTCCCGCGCCCAGAAAGAGTTCGGCCCCGTCACCATCCTGGTCAACAACGCCGGCATCACCAAAGACGGCCTCGCTCTCCGCATGAGCGCCGCCGATTGGGACACCGTCCTTCAAACCAACCTCACCGGCGCCTTCACCTGCTGCCAGCAGGCCATGCAAAGCATGCTCAAGGCCCGCTGGGGCCGCATCATCAACATCTCGAGCATCGTCGGCGAAACCGGTAATGCCGGCCAAGCCAACTACGTGGCGTCGAAAGCCGGCCTCATCGGTCTCACCAAGACCCTCGCTCAGGAACTGGCCAGCCGCAACGTCACCGCCAACGCCATCGCGCCCGGCTTCATCGAAACCGACATGACTCATGTCCTCTCGGAAGACCTCAAGGCCAAGCTCCTCGGCAGCATTCCCCTCAAGCGCCTGGGCAAGCCCGAAGACATCGCCGCCGCCGTCCGCTTCCTGGCCAGCGAAGAAGCCAGCTACATTACCGGTCACGTGCTCGACGTGAACGGTGGCATGTACATGTAGCTACTCCAGCGGTTTCCCGGCGCGATCCGTCACCTTCAACGTCAGGAACGGATCGCGCCACTCCGTCATCCACTTTTCCAGTTGTGCCCGCAGCTTCCGCTTCGTTTTCTGAGCCCCTGTCGCCCCGGCGATGTTGTGCAACTCCTGCGGATCCGTCCGCAAGTCGTACAGTTCCTCGCCCCACTTCTGGTGCAGGTTGTACTTATACTCGCGTGTCCGCAGCATCCGAATCGGATTCGCCCAATTCTGCTTGCTGTAGTACTCGCCCACCACAAACTCGCGGTTCGCCGCGCGCCGTCCCTCCACCGCCGGCCGTAGCGACCGCCCCTGCATCTCCGGCACCGGCAGCCCCGCATAGTCCAGCATCGTCGGTGTAATGTCTACATTCACCGCCTGATAGTTCCGTACTCTTCGCGCCACTCCGCCCGGCGCGCGCACCAACAGCGGAATACGCACCATCTGGTCGTACATGAACGGACCCTTGAAGATCAGCTTGTGGTGTGTGTCCATGTCGCCATGATCGGCCGACACGATGACCACACTACGGTCCAGCAAACCCGTCTCTCGCAGCCGCCCGATCACGCGACCCAATTGCTCATCGTAAAGACGCACCTTCTCGCGATACAACTCGCGATACGCCTCCCAAGCCTCCGGCGGCCGGTCCCAGATCACCTTGCCCTGATCCTCGGTCATGAACTGCCGCTGAATCGGCGGCTTGTTCGCAAACTGCTCCTCGTGCCAGCTTTTGGGCAGCGGAGCCCGCTCCCGTGGACGTCCCGGCCGATAGTCGTAAACATGATGCGGATCGAGCAGCGACACCACCAACGCCACCGGTCCCGGGCCTTTCAGGAACGCCAGCGCTTTCTCCACCGCCTGTTCATCCTTCTCCTCGATAAACCGCTCGTTCCACCCCGTATTTCCCGCTGGATCATTCCCCAGATGCCACTTGCCGAAATACCCCGTCCGATAGCCACCCCGCTGCAGCATCGGCCCCACTGTTTCCTGCTTCAGCGGATTGCCACCCAGGGCTCCCGTATTGCCATAAACTCCTGTGCGCGACGGATACCAGCCCGTAAAGATCGACGAGCGGCTCGGTGAACACTGCGGCGTCGTGCAATAGGCCTCTTCAAACACCGCCGACTCGCGAGCCAGCGCATCCAGGTGCGGCGTCGTGAAGAACGGATCCATGAACCCTGCCGCCCGCCAATGTTGCTGATCCGCCAGAATCAGCACCAGATTCGGCTTGGCCACCGGCGCCAAGCTCAACAGCACTTGCCGTCTAGAGATCATGACGCTCCAGCATCTCCGCGCAATACAACAAGGCCCGCGGGATGTGGAAGCAGCCCTTGTAGTGATTCCCCTTCGCCGTCAACTCCGGTTGTCCGGTCTTATCCAGATAGCCGAACCACTCCCCGTGCACCGGATCGCGAAAATGTTTCCACGTCCACGCATCCACTTGGTCAAACCATCGCAGCCAACGCTCCTCGCGCGTGCGGTCGTAGGCCTGCGCCAACGCCACCAACGCTTCCACGTGCACCCACCACAACCGTTGCGAGTGCTCGAGCTGCAACGTCGGCTTGCCTTCCAGATCCACGAAGTACGGAAAGCCATTGTCCCAATAGGCCATCGTCTGCGCGATCACCTCCAGCAGCCATTGCTCCATCTCCGCCGATGGCTTCGCTCGCAGCAGCAGCCAGGCGATCTCGAACGAACTCCCCGGGCAGAATAGCCGGCCTTCCGGCGTTGACTGTGGCGCCACCGTCTCCATCAGCACGCCCCGCACCTCGTGCGCCTTCACTAACTCCAGGCAGCGCTGCTGCATCGCCGCATCGCCCAGTTCCTGCGCCATAAAGCAAAGCACGTAGATATCGGCCAACTGGCTGGCCGGCGGCCCGTATTGCGGCCGTCCCAACGACGCCGGGTCGGCGATCCAACCTTGAGTCCGCTCGTAAAGTGATACGGCCTCTGCGCGCAACGCCTCGTCGCCGGTCACTTTGCTCAATTCCAGCAGGCCCAGCATCACGAACGCCGCGCCATACGGCTTGCGCTGATAAGCCGCCGGCCGCCCGTCGCGAGTCAAGGCAAAGTAGCAACGGCCCTGCTCGTCATACACATGCCGCCGCAGAAACTCTGCCCCCGCTTTCGCCGCCGCCAGCCATTCCTCCCGCGGCTCAACCCGCTGATACAGCTTGGAGAGCGTCCACACCTGGCGCCCATTCATCCACACATACTTGCGATCGTCGTAGCGCTTGCCCTCGCGGTCCAGGCAAGTCCAAAAGCCCCCTTGCTCCGTGTCCACCGAATTCCGCATCCAAAACGGAATCACCTGCTCGAGCAACTCGCGGCGATACCGTTCGGACCGTTTCATTGCCCCATCTCCGCAATCACATCGGATTCATAGATTGTCACGCCCGGTTTCGGCTCCAGCGCCGTGCGCCACATGGCTCGCGCCACCGTCGCCCCCCGAATCGGCCGATACTTCTTAAACGGCCCAAACAACAACGGCGACAGCAACGGCAGCACCACCGCCGCCACGTTCTCCCCGGTGCGCTGCTCCGGACGTTCCCCCAGCAACAACGATGGCCGGTAGAGCGCCAGCGACGGTAACCCCAAAGCTTGTAAGTCCCGCTCCGTCTCGCCCTTCACCCGGCTATAAAACACTCGCGACTGCGCATCCGCGCCCGTCGAACTGATCACCGCGACGTGCGACGCGCCATGAGCCTTCGCCGCCGCGGCAAACGCCAGCACATAGTCGTGATCCACCCGGCGGAACGCCGCTTCAGAGCCCGCCTTCTTGATCGTCGTTCCCAGGCAGCAGAACGCCACATCGACAAAGCCCGGGTTGGTCTCCCGCAAGCGCTCGAACTCCGCCGGCTGCTCGCTCAGTTTCGGATCCACGATCTGCAGCGGCTGCCGCACAAAGGCCACCACCCGGTCGAAACGCGGCTCGCGCAGCACCTGGCTCAGCAGGGCATTTCCCGTGAGTCCCGTCGCCCCGGCGATCCAGACTCGCATCTAACTCCGCGCCTCGCGCAGAATCGGCTTCACCACATTGCCATGCACGTCCGTCAAGCGGAAATAGCGGCCCTGGAACCGGTAAGTCAGCCTCGTATGATCCACACCCAGGCAATGTAGCAACGTCGCCTGTAAGTCGTGCACGTGCACCGGATCCTTTACCACGTTGTAACTGTAATCATCCGTCTCGCCGTAGGAAACGCCCGGTGCGATGCCGCCGCCCGCCATCCACATCGAGAAACACCGCGGATGATGATCGCGGCCGTATTCTTCCTTGCTCAACACGCCCTGGCAATAAACGGTCCGGCCAAACTCGCCGCCCCACACCACCAGCGTATCGTCCAGCATCCCGCGCTGCTTCAAATCAGTGATCAGCGCTGCCGCCGGCTGATCGGTCTCCTTGCAGCGCACCGGCATGCCCTTCACCAGGCCGCCATGGTGGTCCCAATCGCGGTGATACAGCTGAATGAAGCGCACGCCGCGCTCCGCCAGCCGTCTCGCCATCAGGCAGTTATAAGCAAAAGTCCCCGGCTTGGTGACGTCGTCGCCGTAAAGTTTCAGTGTCGACGCGCTTTCCTGCTTCAAATCAACTAACTCCGGCACCGACGATTGCATCCGGAACGCCATCTCATACTGCGCCATCCGCGTCGCAATCTCCGGATCGCCCGCCTCGCTCAGCTTCATCTGATTCAGCTCATTCAGCGAATCCAGATACTCCCGCCGATTCTCTTTCGAAAATCCGGGCGGGTCCGACAAGTACAGCACCGGATCGCCCACTGACCGGAACTTCACTCCCTGATACCGCGTCGGCAGGAATCCCGATCCCCATAGCCGGTCATACAGCGGCTGACCCCCACCCCCGGACCCCGGCGAAATCATCACCACAAACGCCGGCAGGTTCTCCGTCTCCGCTCCCAACCCGTACGACGCCCACGCCCCGATGCTCGGCCGCCCCGCAATCTGCGAACCCGTCTGGAAGAACGTCACCGCCGGATCATGGTTGATGGCCTCCGTATGCAGCGACTTCACAAAGCACAAGTCATCCGCCATCGCCGCCGTATGCGGCAACAAATCGCTTACCCACGCCCCGGATTGTCCCCGCTGCTTGAAGCCGAACCGCGTCGGCACCACCGGAAAGTTCACTTGCTGCGACGACATCCCCGTCAGCCGCTGCCCCTGCCGGATGCTCTCCGGCAAGTTCGTCCCTGCCAACTTCACCAACTGCGGCTTATAGTCGAACGTCTCAAACTGCGACGGACCGCCGCTCTGAAACAGATAGATCACCCGCTTCGCCGTCGGCTTGCGCGTCGGCATGCCCGGCAGCCCGCCGGTCGTCTTCGCGCCGAGTAAGTGACTCAGTGCGCCCAATCCCGTTACACTGCGGGCCACCAAGCTGCGGGTCAGTAAGTCGCGACGTGTCATTCCTTAGTCACCGCCTCATCCAAATTCAACACCAGGCTGGCCACCGCCGCATAACTCGCCAGCTCACTCGCCGCATAACGCTCATCCCGCGGCGAGGCCCCTTGCTTCAGGAACTCCTCCGCCGCCTTCGGATCCTGCCGATAGCGCCGCTCCAACCGCTCCAGCGTTCGCTTCAAGACCTGCATTTCCCGGTCCTGCGGTTCGCGCGCCAACGTCAGGCGATAAGCTTCCTTCAGCCGCTCTTCCGCCCCCGGACCCGCCGCCATCATCCGCTCCGCCAGCTTCCGTGCCGCCTCGAGATACAGCACATCGTTCATCAGATTCAGCGCCTGCAGCGGGGTGTTCGTCCGGCCCTCGCGCACCACGCACAGCTCGCGCGTCGGCGAGTCGAAGTTCACCATGCCCGGCGGTGCGATCGTCCGCTTCCAGTACGTATACAAGCTGCGCCGGTAAAGACCTTCCCCCTGATCGGCGACGTAGTCCTTGCCCCCCGCTAACTCCTGCCACAACCCCGGCGGCTGATACGGCTTCACCGACGGCCCGCCCACCCGGTCCACCAGCAGCCCGGATACGGCCAACGCCTGATCGCGCACCATCTCCGGCGAAATGCGCAAACGCGGCCCACGCGCCAGCAACCGATTCTCCGGATCTCGCGCCTGCAGCGCGGCGCTCACCGCCGAACTCTGCCGGTAAGTCGCACTCGTCACCATCGTCTTGAGTAAGTGCCGCGTATCCCACCCGCTCTCCATAAACTCCACCGCTAACCAGTCGAGTAACTCCATGTGCAGCGGCCACTCGCCCTGGGACCCGAAGTCCTCCACCGTCTTCACCAGCCCCATCCCGAACAGCATCTGCCAATACCGGTTCACCGTCACCCGCGCCGTCAACGGATTCTGGCGGGACACCAGCCACCGCGCCAGCCCCAGCCGATTCTTCGGCCATTCCGGCTGCCAGCCTGGCAATGCCGCTGGAATCGCCGCTGACACCGGTTCGCCATGCTGATCGTAGGCCCCGCGCTTCAGCACATACGCCTGCCGCTGGTCCTTCGCCTCGTCCAGCACCATCACCGTCGGCACGCTGGCCAGAAACTTGTTGCGCTCTTTCTCCACCGAACGCAGCGCGTCGAGTTCCTGTCGCAACGGCCCCGGCAGACCCAATTCCAAAAACGCCATGCGCAGCTTCGCCTGCGCCGCCGGCGTGGCCACCTTCTTCAACTCCGCCAAAGACCCTTCGAGCGGCAGCGTACTCACTTCCTCCGCCGTCAACGCCCGCTGATAGATCAACGGCTCCCGGATCTCGCCCTGAAACCGCAAACTCGCCCCCGCGCCGATCCGCCACGCGTACTTGTTATCAATCGGCCACACCAGGTTGTCGAACAGCACCTTCAGCTTCTGCTCCACGCCGTTCACATAGAGGTGAATGCCCGCCGCTCGCATGCCGCCGTCGTAAGTCGCCGCCACGTGTTGCCACTCGTTGAGCTTGAGCGGCTGCTCCGTCTCCACCCGCGCGCCCAGATCGCTCCACCGGAACACGATATGCAGCCGCAGCTTCCCGTCCACCAGATACAGCCCGTGCTGTTGTCCCTCCCACAGATCCTCTGCCCGCGCCAAGATCGCCCCATCCTTCGCCGTCGGCTTGATGCGCGCCGCCAGCGTAAACGGGTCCTGGTTATTGAACTTCGGCTGATCCTTCGCGTCCTTCGGCAGTTTCCGCTCCAGATAGGACTTCCCATCGAACGGCGCGCACGAACCCGTGCACGTAAACTCGGACGTACCTTCCAGTGCCAGACCTTCGTTCACCTTCCACGGTTTGTCCGGCGCCTGCCATCCCGCCTGTGCTTTCGCCACCGCTCGCTCCAGCGACGCCCACTTCGTCCGCTGCGCCTTCAGGCGATCGTCCAACTCATCGAGCTTCGCCTTCTGCGCCGGCAGCGGCGCCTTGATGTACGGCGGCTCGTTCCCGAAGTTCCACACAAAGCCCCGCTCCGGAGCGTTGTTGTAGAACGCGAACATGGCGTAGAAATCCTTCTGCGTCAGCGGATCGAACTTATGGTCGTGGCACCGCGCGCAGCCCAGCGTCATCCCCAAAAACACGGTCGACGTCGTCTCCGCCCGGTCCGCCATATACTCCACGCGGAACTCCTCATCCACAATGCCGCCCTCCGCGCTCGTCCGATGATTCCGCTGGAACCCGGTCGCAATCTTCTGCGAGAGCGTCGCGTGCGGCAACAAATCGCCCGCAATCTGCTCCACCGTAAACTGATCGAACGGCATATTCTTCTGGAACGCCTCGATCACCCAATCGCGCCACCGCCACATGTCCCGCGGACCGTCGCTCTGATACCCGTTCGTATCTGCATACCGCGCCGCTTCCAGCCACCGGATCGCCATCCGTTCCGCATACCGGCTCGATCCCAACAGGCGATCCACCACCCGCTCATACGCTCCCGGCGTCTGGTCCGCCAGAAACGCCTCCACCTCGGCCGGCGTGGGCGGCAGCCCCGTCAGATCCAACGTCACCCTTCGGATCAACACCCGTCGCTCCGCCTCCGGCGCCGGTTGTAAACCTTCGCGCGTCAGCCGCGCCCGCACAAAGTAGTCGATCGCCTGCTGCCCGGCCGGCACCTCCGGCCGCTTCGGCGCAATGAACGAATAGTGCGCCTCATACGGCGCGCCTTCTTCGATCCAGCGCTTCAGCAGCGCGATCTGCTCGTCCGGCAGCTTGTCGTGTCCCGCGTACGCCGGCGGCATCCGCAGCCCCTTGTTGACCGACGTCACCCGCTGGTAAATGCCGCTTTTGGCTGGGTTTCCGGGTACGATCCCGAATCGGCCCTTCCCCAAATCCGCTTTCGCGTCCGCCTCCCGGTCCAACCGCAGCGGACTCTTGCGATTGCCCGAGTCCGGACCATGACACGCAAAGCAGCGGTCCGAAAGCAGCGGACGAATCTGGCGATTGAATTCGACTCGGGACGGCTCCGCGGCAGCCGCCAGAACCGTCAAAACTAGAGCGGCAAAGATGCGCATGGGCTCAATGCCAATATACTTGAAGGAGCACCATGGACTCCCAACGACGCCACTTCCTGCTCGCCACTGCCGCTGCTGCTCCCGCCTACCTCCAAGCCGCGCAAGCCACCAAGGCCATCAAAGTCGGGCTCGTCGGCGCCGGCGGACGCGGCAGCGGCGCCGCCCTCCAGGCCCTCAAAGCCGACGACTACGCCGAACTCACCGCCGTCGCCGACCTCGACCTCAACATCATCGATGAGTCGCTCGCTCGCCTCAAGCGCGCCGTCGGCGACAAGGTCAAAGTCGAACCAGCCAAGAAGTTCACCGGCCTCGACGCTTTTGCCAAACTCCTCGCCACTGACGTCGACGTCGTCATTCTGGCCACGCCTCCCGGCTTCCGCCCGCAGCACTACCGCGCCGCCGTCGAAGCCAACAAGCACCTCTTCGTCGAGAAGCCCATCGCCGTCGACGCCCCCGGCGTCCGCAGCGTCATGGAAACCACCAAGCTCGCCAAAGAGAAAAAGCTCTCCGTCGTCTCCGGCTTCTGCTGGCGTTACTCCAATTACATCCGCGCCACCTTCGAGCAGATGCAGCAGGGCGCCATCGGCGACCTGGTCTCCTACTACGGCACCTACCTCACCAACCCCGTGAAGCCCATGCCCCCCGCCAGCGCTCGCCCCGCCGGCGTCAGCGACGTCGAATGGCAACTCCGCAATTGGTACAACTTCGCCTGGATCAGCGGCGATGGCCTCGTCGAACAAGCCATCCACACTGTCGACAAAGTCCAGTGGGCCTTCGGCGATGAGACGCCCGTCAGTTGCACCGCCATCGGTGGCCGCGCCATTCCCTCCGAAGGCGGCAACATCTTCGACCACATCGAAGTCAATTACCTCTACTCCAAGAACCGCCGCGCCCACGTCGTCCACCGTCAAATCCCCGGCTGCCACAACGAAAACGGCGACTACATCCTCGGCACCAAGGGCGCCGTCACCATCGGCCGCGGCCCCCTCCCCCGCATCGAAGGCGCCACCTCCTGGACCTTCGAAGGCACCAAGAACGACATGTATCAGTACGAGCACGACGTTCTGTTTGCCGCCATCCGCAAAGGCGAACCCCAGAACGACGGTGACCGCATGGCCGTCAGCACCCTGGTTGGCATCATGGGTCGCATGGCCGCCTACACCGGTCAGCAGATCACCTACGACATGGCTCTCAACTCGCAGGAACGCCTCTTCCCCGAGAACCTCGATTGGACCGGTTCCAAGGAAGTCGCCCCCCTCCCGCGCCCCGGCGTCACCAAGTTCTTCTAACGCGACGGTCGAATCGCCCGCGTCAGTTCCCGGTCAAGCCGATCGAAATCGGGGAGCAACGCTGATGCGGGCGCTTGCGGTTCGAGTTCGAACTCCTCGGACTCTCCCCACCTCTGTGCCCACCGGTATTCTGCCAAGTGCGCTGCCGGGCTTCCCTCCGTCAGCCAAGCTCGCCACCTTCGCGGTCCAACCCGCATTCTTTCGGCGAAGTCCTGACAGAGGTTCTCCGTTTCGGCTTCCAATAACACTTCCACTCCCGACGCCACCGCTGCTTTCAGCACGCCCTGTGCCGCCAACCGGGTGAGATCTTTCTGCGGGTGTTCCACCCGTAGACCTTCGCGCGACCGTTCTCTCTCCATGAGGAGCCTTGCGGCGGCTGCGGGCATGAAGGGATAGAGCACCACTCCGGCCAAGCCCACCCCCTGTGAGTTTCCCAAGATGCTGGCGAGGCCACTCCGCAATCCGAGCCAGCGCTCGAGAGACGCCGCATCAAGCTCCGCCTCGGATCGCGTCGGCAGTGCTGCCGCCATCCATTCGAGGAACTCCTCTTGAGAAGTCAGCAGCATCATCAATCCGGGCAACTCGAGCAGCGGCCCCTCATGCGACTTCTCTTGCACCCGGCGTCCACGCAGGTGGAGGGAGGGTTGGCAACTGGCGGCGAACACACAACCGGCAAAGCGCCAGCGCTTATCTTCTTGTCCCAGCCGCGTTTCCACGGCCTCGAGGAGAGCCTCCACCTTTGCTCGCTCCAAATACAATCCGGCCAGCGTAATCTCAGGCGCTGTTGTGCCCTCTAATTTGCGTGCCTCCACCTGCGCTGGCAACTGCAGCGCGGTCAAGACAATCGCGGCTCCCACCACCGTCACGGCGGCCGGAAAAACATACATCGTAAATCCCAAGCAGAGAATCTCGAGCCAATAGGCGATCTGCAGCAGCGCGACAAATTGCATCGCACCCATCGCCACCAGAAGCCAGACTCCCCACTGCCGGACGCGGGTCCGGCTAGAAAGAATCTCGGCCAACAGGAGCGCCCCGGCCATCACCGTGAACCAGCCAGCCATCGTTCTCCCACTTTGATTCCGGCGATCACCTGGCTCAAAGATCGGCGCACCTAACGGACTTCGCACCACGCTCTCTTCTTTGACGAGCGTCGCCGTCACCGACTCCGGATCGATCGAGCGGTAGCGCTCCGGAGGTCCCTGCAGCCACCACCACGTGAAGGCGCTCACCGACATCGCCACGCCAGGCAGCATCAGTAAGGGAAGCAGCAGCGTTCTCAGCCACGATCCGGCAAACATCTCGCCTCCACTCCATCACAGCCTCGCGCTAGCATGGTCCCTTGACCCGCTTCACCCTCCTCCTCCTTACCCTCCCGACCTTCGCCGCCGACCCCGTCGCCGAAGCCAACCGCGTCATGAGCCGCCTCATCACCGTCACCGGCCCCGAAGTCAAAGGCGCCCACGACGCCGAGTTCGTCATCGTCGACCACCACGCCTACATCGTCGCCATGGCCAACGACGTCCAACCCGGCGAAAATGCCGAATGGCCCTTCGTTTACTGCACCCTCTCCGTCGTTGACCTCCGCACCATGCAAGTCACCCACCGCCTCCCGATGGCCAAAGGCGGCCAGACCTTCGCCAACGCCACCCTTCCCCCCGGCGCCTGCTTCGTCCCCCGCATCCTCCAAAAGGACCGTCACACCCTCCGCACCTTCTTCGCCAGCGAAGCCCCCCGCCAACGCGAAGCCCAATCCCACTACCTCGACTTCGACCTCCGCCAAATGAAGTTCTCCACCCACCTCGGCACCCTCAAACTGCGCACCAAGGCGGGCACCTTCCCCATGCAGCCCAAGCCCTTCTACGACGATGCCGCCGCCCAGGGCTTCCGCCGCGAGCGCAAAGACTATGGCCTCTACAACATCGATTCGTTCAAAACCTTCGGCGGCCAAACCTACGTGGTCATGAACAACTTCCCCGCCGGCCAGAACGCCCTCGCCACCCTCAACCGCCGCCGCGATACCTTCACCGTCCTGGGTCACTACAACCCTGTCGGACCCCATCCGGCGAACCTGGAAAAACTCACCGAATCCGCCGTCAACCGCCTCCCCGACGGCACCTGGATGGCCATCTGCCGCCAGGACGGCGGCACCGGCAACTACATGTTCACCACCAGCCGCGACGGCCGCACCTGGACCCCGCCCGCCTACCGCGACTTCCTCCCCAACGGCGCCAACTCCAAACCCAACTTCGAGAAATTCGGCGGCCTCTACTACCTCGGCTGGCAGGAATCCACCCGCGTCAACGGCATCTCCCGCTCCGTCTTCAACCTCGACGTCTCCCCCGATGGCGTCCACTGGGAACGCAAATATCGCTTCGCCACGGACCGGTCCTTCCAGTACGCCTCCTTCCACGAACATCGCGGCACCATCTACTTCACCGTCACCCAAGGCGATTCCTCCCCCAGCCGCAAAGAACGCATCCTCTTCGGCAAACTCGATTGACCGCTAGAATCGGGACATGCCCAGCTTCGACATCGAACGCGTTGGTGATCTCGAAGAAGATCTCGTGAACACCTACGACATCGCGATGGCTGATGATGAAACCCTGGCGGCCGCCGTGCTCACCAGTGCCAGTTACCTGAAAGTCGCGCAGTACCGCTTGAGTCCGAACGGCGGCATGGCCAACTTCGGGATCACCCAAGTTCCCGGACAATGTACGGACGTCTCCCTCGCCCTTCCCACCGCCACCCAGTGGCTCACCAGTGTCAAACGCATTGCCGGCGGCAGCCCCCTCTGGTTGCAGCAATGGAATCGCTCGAATCCCACTCGCGATACCCAGGGCGCGCTCTGCTCCGTCGTGAAAATTGCCGCCTTCCGCACCAGTTTCACCCTCGTCCCCACCCGCCCCCCGCAGTCGCCCGGCGGACTCTCCGCCGGCCCCACCGGCTATCTGGTGGCCACCGCGCACACCGTCCCCGGCACGCAGCAGCTTCGCGTCACCTCCTGGATCAGCGGCGGCAGCAATCTCGAAGAGCTCGCTTCCGCCGTCGCCCCGGGCCGCGTCACCCAAACCGCCATCGTCGCTCATCAGATCCAACCGGGCCACGGTGTCCTCCACACCGCCACCGTCATCACTGCCAGCCTCAGCGCGCAGAAGCTCCGTCTCGCCACCTGGCGTCTCCATGTCGAACCCGGCGCAAGCCCCTCCGTGGAATTCGTCTCGGAAGTCGTCACCGAGGACGAAATCACCGAGGTCGCCGCCACCACCTTCTCCCGCCTCATTGAGGAGTGCCTCGCCACCGCCGTGATCACCAAGGAAGGCCAACTCAAGGTCATCACCTGGCGCATCCGCTCCGATGGCACTCTCACCCGTTGGCTCGAAGCCTCGGCCGGCGAGGCCTCCTCGCTTGACCTCGTCCGCCTCCGCCAAAGCGATCTCGCCGTCGGTTGCCGCGATAGCGAGAACAAAGTGCGCATCATCTATTGGCGCTTCCCGTTCGCCCCCACCGACGGCACGGCTGTCCTTCGCCTCGGCACCGCCACCGCCGGCGAGAGCACCGGCGCCATCCGCCTCGCCCACACCAGTTCCACCGCCACCCAACCCGGTGATACCGTCGTCGCCTGCCGCACCTCGGCGGGCAAGTTCAAACTCATCCGCTTCCGCGTAACGAACGGGGCCGGCTGAGCAACCCTGCTCCGCCGGCCCCTTGGTTCTTCTGCCCTGCGCGGCGGTTACTTCAGCGCCTTCCCATACAGCGCCAACAACCGGCTCCAGGCCTTCTCGGCCTGGGGCTCGTTGTAGACTCGCGAATCCGGCGGGCACCAGCCATGCGCCGCATCCGTGTAGACCTCGATCTCCGCGGGCAGCTTCGCCTTCTCGAACGTCTCCTTCAGCACCGTCTTATCGTTCGGCGCCCGCTGATCGTCATTCGCCGCGATCGCCACCAGAAACTGCGCCTTCGTCGTCGCCGCCATCGTGTGCGGACTGTCCGCCGCCTCGGTCACCAACCCGCCCCCATGGAACGACGCCACCGCGCCCACCCGGCCCGGCACCGCGGCCGCCGTCCGGAACGCCATCGGGCCGCCCATGCAGTAACCCTGCGTCCCGATCTTCTTGTTCTTCGCCACCGACTTCTGCTGATCCAGCCACGCGATCAACGCCTTCGCGTCGGTCACATGCGTCGTCGCATTCAGCGCCTGTGTCAGCGGCCGCAATTCGGGGATCGGCGTCGCCGAACCCTGCGGCGCCGTCGGCGCCTTCTTCGTCCGGTAGAACTGGTTCACCACCAGCACCGCGTATCCAGACTCCGCCAACCGCTTGCCCATCTGCCGAAACGCCGGCCGCAGCCCAAAGATATCCGGCCACACCAGCACCGCCGGCGCCTTCCCGCTCGCCGGATGCACAAAGTAAGCATCCGCCGTCCCATCCGGCGTCGTAATCGTCACCTCGGACTCCGTCACCGTCACCGCATTCGCCACCGGCGGCAGCATCATCGCCACCCCCGCGCTCAGCAGCACGCCGAACTGTTGCCGCGTCACCAATCCCCGCGCTTCAAAGTCCAGACGGTCATCGTCAAAATGCTTCTGATCACACATATCGACTCCTTCCAAGGCCGGCCACGCCGGCTACCCGAGCATGTAGCGATTAGTTTACCCCGCCGTCCGCCCGCGGCTAGAAGGCCCGATTCAAACGTTAGTAGGAGCCTCTTTCTCGTGCAAGCCCTACCGGCAAATTGGTGACAGATCATTCACTCAGCGAGACAGGCAATATCCCCACATGGCTGGGAGCTTCGCAACTATGCACAGCCGCGTATGTCGATCAGCAAATGAAACAGGGATATGGTGCCCAACGATTTTTGCACGCGTTCATGCCGGGACTCTCTCACATCCTGGAGTCCTTCCGTCGTCCACGTTGCGCTCTGCCATAAGCCGCTTTTGAACATCTCGCGTGCTTTCATGCCTCGTTCGATTGCCAAAAGCCAAGTCGCACAGGTGTCCGTTTGGACATAGCCCAGCATGCCGGCCGACGGCCAGTTGCTTGCGTAGGAACCAGAAACAAACATCCCGAGACCGCTTTGGCCTAGGTACTCATTCACCGAATCAGACCGGTGCAGGCGCTTGGCCTCGACGTGGAAACGCGGTCGCACGCCTTTGCGGGTTTCGACGAACTCGATGTCGATTCGCGGCCTGCTTTTTCCCAGGCGATCTGGATCGTCGTTTTGAGGAGGGTCATCGAGAACGATTAAGTGTTCCATCCATGGTTCGGCGTCTTCCATTTCGATCAGCTCTTTCGCACTTGCGACGATGAGCCCAGTAATCGCAGGCTCCTCCGCCGTAGAAAGCTGGCGATCCGAGAGCCTCTTGAGCGCGTGGACGAGCACCAGAAAACAGTTGTGAACGAATGCCGGTCGATACAAGTCCTGCTGTTGCTGAGAGGAAGCGGTTAACATCAATGCGACTCTCCGGTCGTCGACGGCACGTTGGGGTGTAATGCGTCCGCTATGATTTCCTTGGCATCGTCGATTGCCTGAGTCTGTGTCCAATGCAAGCGTTGGAGTGGCTTTAGGATGTAAGTTCGTGACCCGTCGTAAATTCGAAGGTTTCGATTGAAGTAGAGCCACTGAGCTCTGTGCTCCAGCAACGTCGATCTCGCCTGAGCCAACTGGATCGCGCTAGCTTGGGAGGATTCAAGGACTTTCACTGGTAGTTGGCTGGTTTTGTCCGCAATCAAGTCAATCGACACAACACCCGAATCATCGCCAGACAGTACATCCACTTTGTGTCTTGTCGGGCTGGACTCGCCAACAAAAGAATCCAACTCGTCGCGAAGAATACGAGCGTACGAAGTTTGCTCGTCCGCAGACGGCTTCGCAACGGCTTCTCTACCCACCTTTCCTCTTGTCAATCCGAGCCGCACATGAACCAGATCATGAACTGCTGCACGGCCACGGCGAGACAGCCTGAGGCTATCGAAGACGAGCTCGTTGAGTGTGGCGACAAACTCTGTGCCGTCAAACGAGTCTCGGTCGTCGCAGGCCTTTTCAATCGCCGAATGTAGCTGGGTCCAAGGCCTTAAGTCGCTGTCAGCCTCGAAAGGCACAGGGAGAGACCGCAGAGCCTTCAATGTGTTTCTAGACTTTTGGATCCCAGCTTCGGACGCCACTAGGAACTGGTGGTACCTTACGAAGTCGGAATTGAGGTATAGAGCCACTGCCTTTAGTAGCGCTTGATCTGAATGGGCTGAAGCGATCCCGATTTGCCGTGGGGGAACAATCACAAACTCATCGCTGAACACAGCGAAATTGCGCGATGCGCCAACGAGCACGTGGGGCGCCACACAGACGCTGTTCGGCAGCGAAAAGCGTCCTTCTCGTACGGACACCGAGTCGGACTGTACTCTAACATTGGCCTCCGCGGGGAATCGGAACAAATAACGCCGATTCTTAAGAGGAGCTACATCGATAGTGAGTTTGCCTGCAAGTTCATCGTGCCGCTCTGTACCCTTTGTACCGTTCTTGCGGAGTTGCATTCCTTCTGAAATGACAAGTGCTCCGGCGTCTTCGAGATCTCCAATACTTTTGAATCGCTTCTCAACCGTTCTCAGCACCTTGCGATCTATCGACGAGCCCCACATGGCGAGCTTCCATGAAAGGAACTGCCCGTCTACAACCTCCGAGTATTCAATCTCGCGGAGATCACTGGAATTGACGACAATGTTCCAGACTTCTTGACGTCTCCGTCCTTTGTCGCTCTTCGTTGCCGGTTGGTTGGCGAGCAGCGGCGAGTAGACCTCTACAGTCCGAGTTCCATTGCTCGCCATCTGCACGTTATCGTTGGAGAAAAAAAACGCAGCTGCAGGCAATGTGGCCCGCCCAGCGAAAAGGACGTCAGCAAGGTTCGCGAAATTCGCGACAAACCATAGTCGAAAGCGACCAAGAAACGACTTCCGAAATAGCGCCGACTCGTATTTGAAAAGAGTCATCGCCGGTAGAAGCAGGGCACCCGCCCCTTCTTCGTGCAATAGTTCGGCCGACCGCCACACGAACGCCTCCGCCAACTGGTTGCCACCGACGGGGCATGTTTCCGCGTGGGACTTCATCCACTCCCATGAAGTCTTGTCGCTTGTATCAAGATCGGCCGGGTTGATGTCCTTCCATGGCGGATTCCCAACGATCCAGTGGTACCGCTTTCGTCGCGCCTCGTTGTACCAGTTAGAGTCATCGTCAAACGCGCTTCCCTGGAATATGTTTTTATCTCTGAGCGCGGGTAGTTTCCACGCAGTCTCGGTAAGATCCGGCGGATCAATGTAGTCGAGGAGCGTCAACGCCAAGCTAAGTTCGGCAATCTGGCAGGCGTCTTCATCAATGTCAACACCAAAAATGTGGTTAGTGAGAAGTGCCCCAAGTTCAGAAGGCCGCAACTTGCGCCGCAACTCTATGCGGCGACGCTCAATGAGTTTTCTGTAGCATTGAACTAAGAACGCGCCCGACCCACACGATGGGTCCAACACCCTCATCCCTGTTTGAAGCGGCTTTCGGGAATCCAACTGGTCCAACATGAAGTTAACCAAGGGAACCGGCGTGTAGTACGCTCCCCTCGCTTCACCCTCTGAGCCGCCAGATGGGTGACTAGTAGCATGCAGGAACTGCTCATAAATTACGGAAAGGGTCTCGATGGGAATGAAGGAAAAATCATACACGTCGAAAAGTGGCAACTGGCCCGAAGCTACCTGTTCTCCATGAAAAGCGGACGCGACTTTCCGCAGGCGTTCAGCACCAAACTCCCGGATCTTGTTGGCCGACAGCGGAAACACTGACCCGTTCAGCCATGTGTCGACGTGGTGGACCAAGTCGAGAAATGAGCTTAGCTTCGCATTCGGCCCGAACACATCCGCCGGATCGATCTGCCATTCTTCAGAAAGCCGCTTGTCGGACAGAATATCGCGCTGCCGCAGGTACCGCAGGTAAACGAACTTTCCGATCATCGCGTGCGACAAGCGTGGATCTTGGACGCCGTCTTGTTGCAACGATGCATCTAGGTCACGCAGATTCTCCAGAAGCTGCCAGTCAACTCTCTTCTCCGGTGTTACATCTCGGCCCAACTCCGCCCATACGTT
Organism: Bryobacteraceae bacterium; assembly: GCA_965229305.1. Lineage (GTDB taxonomy): Bacteria > Acidobacteriota > Terriglobia > Bryobacterales > Bryobacteraceae > JALHNI01. The sequence continues at coordinate 137,177 of CBDDIZ010000039.1, forward strand.
GCCCGTATCTACGGACGAAGCCTGGATCGCCTTGAGGCTGATTGCTATGCGGTTGAAATCTTCAAGGACTGGGAGGATCTCCTGCTCAAGACGGCCATGGGGATCACGTTCGTAACGGAATCCCGGGTACAGCCGCACCCATTTGGGGCTGACCACCAGAAGGAAGGGGACAACGTTTTGATTCCACACCTGCTGGTGAATCTGCCGGGCCTCGGCCTCTGAAGCAGCCGTGCAAACATAGACGACTGGTACGGTACCCCTCGACTTTTCAAACGAAGACCCGTTCAATACGTAAACGCCCCGCAGCCCGCATTCAACCTTGGCCTTGCGGAAGATATGGCCAAAATCGCGATCGGCGTCCAATGACTGCCCTTGAAGGAAATTCGGCGAGCCGTGATACTCCAAAGCCGTCAGAACATCGTTCAGTTCCATGGCTTCAGCTCGCGACCTTCCTGCTGCTGTACCGATTCATTTGAACTAACACCTTGGCCGACCGCCCCAAAACCGCTAGCCCACCTAGCAGACGTAGGGTAGATTCAGGGCTTGAGTGGCCAAGCATCATTTGGATTTGGTGGATCTCTCCACCCTGATCCCTAGGAACTTGTTGAAAAACGCGCGGTCGGTGTGACGCCAGAGCGTTGTTGGGCATCTATGTTTTATGCGCGGCAACGACAGTCAACAATCGTCCCTGATCAGCTACGTGAGTCTGGAAGAACGCATCGCCCAGGATCATCCGCTGCGAAAGATCCGTCAATTGGTGGACGGTCTTTTGAGGAGCATGGATGGCGAGTTCGCCAGGATGTACGCGCAAGTCGGCCGTCCATCGATTCCGCCGGAGCGGTTGTTGCGGGCGTTGCTGCTGCAGATCTTTTATTCGGTGCGCAGCGAACGTATGTTGATGGAGCAGGTGGATTACAACTTGCTGTTTCGCTGGTTCATTGGCCTGGAGATCGACGAGCCGGTTTGGAATCACGCCGTGTTCAGCAAGAATCGCGACCGGCTGCTGAACGAAAAGGTGGCGCAACAGTTCTTCGCGCGGGTCAATGAACTGGCCGCGGGCCATATGTCGGACGAACACTTCACCGTCGACGGAACCTTGTTGGAAGCCTGGGCGAGCCAGAAGAGCTTTCAGCGCAAGGACCAGGATGGGGCGAGGCCGAAAGACGGATCCAACTTTCATGGCGAGAAGCGCAAGAACGATACGCATGAATCCAAGACTGATCCGGAAGCCCGTCTTTACAAGAAGAGCAGCGGACAGGAAGCGAAACTGAGTTACCTCGGTCACCTCGTCATCGAGAATCGCCATGGCCTGATCCGCGAGGTGATGAGCACGCAGGCTGACGGCCACGGCGAGGCTGATGCCGCCATCTTGATGGCCGCCAAGCTCGTCCGGTCCGGCCAGCGAATCACGCTCGGAGCTGACAAAGCTTACGACCGGAAGGACGTCGTCAAGACGCTCAGGGAACTGGGCGTGACACCGCATGTGGCGCAGAACAACAAGCACCGCCGTAGCGCGATCGATGGGCGCACGACCAGACACCAGGGTTATGGAATGAGCTTGAGTAAACGCTGGCTGGTGGAGAAAGCCTTCGGCTGGATGAAGCAAACCGGCGGACTCAAGAAGATCAAACTGCGCGGCTTGGATAAGGTCGGATGGCTGGTTACTTATACGGCCGCCGCTTACAACCTTCTCCGCATCAAGACCCTGCAGGAGAAGTGTGCCTGAATGAGGGGCAAACGCGTCTAACCGCCGATTGGCGGCTTCGTCGAGGGCGACTTCGGGACCACGCCAAAGGCAACCTTCCGATGCTAACTCCCCCTTAAATACACTGCGGATCCACGGGGAGGTTATTTTTCAACACGTTCCTAGAGAGTTTCGCGCAAGCTCTCCGCAAGCCTTCGGGCGTCGCCTCCAGCCCAATCGATCGGGCGTGCTGGGCAACAACCGCTCCAACCGTCTGCGGCGAGATCATCCGCCTTCCAACAATGCCCTCACGATCAACCGAACGCAGAAGCGGCCCGCTGGACAACTGCGCCCGCTCGATCCACACCTGTAGCGCCTCTTTCGCCCAGCCCGGCACCGCCACGTTACGAACTCGACCACGAGGACCGACGACTCCGGCGAGGAGCCATTGCCGGTCCTGCCTCAGTATGCTTTCAACCTGAAGTTGCACGATCTCGCCTCGCCGAAGGCCGCATCCGATGAGAAGTACAATCAGAGCTCGATCCCTAGCTCCCTTCGTCGTCGATGGTGATGGCGCGTTGATGAGGGCCTCACCTTCGGCGGCCCGCAGAGTCTTCTGCAGTGGCACCATTGGTCTCTGGAAATTGGAGATGCGAGCGATGTCCGCGGCAGCTTGGAGATCAATCAGACCCGCTTCAACGGCAACCCCGGCGAGGCGCCGGATCGCGGATAGCCGTTGATTGATTGTGCTCGCGGACAAACCGGAGTCTCCCAAGTCCCGAACATGCGCCCGGACCAACCCCACATCGAACTCGCCACAAGCTGGCGTTTCCCACCAGCTAAAGAAACATTCGAGTGCTCGGCGGTATGCTTCCTTGGTATGAGCGTTACGGATGCCAGCCACGAGTTCCTGTCCAACAGACCTGAACCGGGCAGTCGACGAGGATGGCATCTCACCGAGTATACTGGATTATGGATGGCGAAGAACAGGAGAAATCGTAAGAGGCTTTTGCGATATTCAAGACCCTATGCATACCGCACACATGCCTAGCTAAGTTGTCTGTCCACAAAACTTTCAGGCTGCACTGAACTGATCCGCGCTAGTCAATTCCCGAAGTCGGAGTATCGGTTCCCAGGTCGGCCTGCCCCGATGGAGATAGGCCATGTCCGGCACCAGAAAAGAGACGCCCATGCGGGCGGCATAGGCCATGTCCGGGGCATAGGCGGCATAGGCCATGTCCGGCACCCGGAAAGAGACGCCCATGCGGGGACCGCCGACGCAAGCGAGGGCACCGACCGCCCCCACGGCCCACCTGCCGCCAAATGTCCACCGACCGCAACCCTAGCCCGCCATCACCGCATCCACCCGGCCACGCCTCCAGAGCCTAACCTGCAAACTCAGCCCACCGCCCGCCCGGCGACCTCCTTCGCGACCTCCAACATCCACCCCGGCCGATTCCACACCGACCCCGACCGCACCCGTTCCCAAGCCGCCGCCACCTTCTCCGCCTCAATCGGCGCCCGCAAAAACGCCCCCCAATCCAACGACCACCGCGTAAACTGCTCAAAACACAACACACCTGCGGGATCAAAGCCCTCGACATGGGCCCGCGCGCTCGACCAAACCCACCGCTCCGCCGACCCCACCAGCTTCGCCCGCACCGGATTCAGTTCCACATACCGCAAAAACGACTTAAACCCCAAGTCACTCAACAACTGCGCATCGAACCGCGGCGACCAGTTCGTCGGCCCCGCCCGCAAGTAGCGAGTCCACCCCCGTTTGCGCCGCCGCGATCCCCCCAGCGACCCAAACAACAACCACGGCGCCGCCCGATACTTCTGATTCAGATACCGAGAAAACTGACCCTGCATAGCCCGCATCGCATTCGAAATCGACTCCGCGTCGGAAGCCTCAAAAATCCAATGCCCATGGTTAATACCGCGAGTTCGACGCGTTAGGCCGCGTCACCAAAAGCGCCCAGGTCGCCCCGGGGCTGGGCGGGTCCACCTATCTTTTCGCCTACGAATACAACCCGGGCGGTTTGCTGATCTCGGAGACCTACCCCTCTGGCCGTAAAATCCAGTACGCTCCCACGAGCGCCAACCGCGTCAGCCAGGTCAACTCCGTCATGAATCAGGCGCAAACCGACTATGCCCGGCAAATGACCTACGCGCCCAGCGGGGCGCCGGCCAGTTGGAATCAAGGCCCCGCGGCGAACTCGTTCACGCAGGAATGGAAGTACAATAGCCGCATGCAGACCACCCAACTGCATGCGTCGGGGGCCAGCGGAACGCTGCTGAAGCTCACGCTGGGTTACGGTGAAGCCAACAACAACGGCAACTTGCGTGATCAGACCATTGAGACCGGGGTCAAGACGTATCGCCAGAACTACAGCTATGACGCGGCCAACCGGCTGACAAACTTTGAGGAGAACATCCTGCCGTCGCTGCTGGTCACGACGCGGGATACCTTCCAGTACGACCGTTTCGGGAACCAATGGCGCACGTCGATTCTGGGGTTGCCGCCATCGGCCGTGGGGCCCGCGTCGAGCAGTGCCTACAACGCGGCGAAGAACCAGTTAGTCAGCGGTTCCTATGACGCGGCCGGCAATCAGCAGCTCATCGGCCCGAACACCGCCATTTACGACGCCGAGAACAAGATCGTCATGCACTACTTGCCCACGCCCGACACGTGGATCGAGGTCAAGTACGACGGCGAGGGGAAACGCGTGCTCCGAACCGTGGGTGGCGTGCAGACCCGCTATGTTTACGACGCGTTTGGCGACCTGGCCGCGGAGTACACCACCGGCTCGGTCAGCGGCGGCACGAAGTATCTGGTCACGGACCACCTGGGCAGCACCCGTCTGGTCCTCGACGCCACCGGCAACTGCGTCCAGCGCAGCGACTACCTGCCCTTCGGCTTCGAACAATGGCGCACCACCGGCGACCATCCCTGCTACGGTGGCAACCCTCCCGTTCCTCAGTCCACCACCCTTCGATTCACCGGCAAGGAACGGGATTCCGATACGGGGTTGGACTACTTCTCCGCACGCTACATGTCGGGGACGATCGGGCGATTTACGAGTCCCGATGAACCGTTAGCATTCGCTGATGTCGTCAACCCACAGAGTTGGAATCTCTACAGCTACGGTTACAACAACCCGATGCTCTACTCCGATCCTGACGGGCACGAACCCTGCGAAAATGGCGTCAACCCGGAGAGTGGAAATCTTTGCGTAGTTGCTACTGCCAGCAAGTCGAAGGTTGAAGCCAACTCATCGCCGATTGGCCCGTTGATTCTTCCGCTGCTGACTACTACTGTTCAGGTTGCTCAAAAGACGCAGGAGTTGGTCCAGCCAGTTGCCGACTGGTTTAGCAGACCAAGGAATCCGATCTGTACCGCTGGCTATACGGCTCTAGGAGCCTCAATTGGCTTCTGGGCAGGTGGCGGAGTGGGAACCTTGGGCTTGGCGGGTGGACCTGCCGCCGCTGCCACCATTCCGGGTGGTGCTGCTGGTGGGACCGCTCTCGGTGGAGCAATCGGCGGCTTCGGCGGCTTGGTGTTGTGCTCGACGGGAAGTGGAACTGGAGGAGGCGGTGGCGCTGCAAGCCAGTCCAATAGTAGTGAGTTCTGGAAAGGCCTTAAACCGTTCAGGGGAAAGACTAAAACCAACGGTTTGCAGGGTAAGGATAAACGGTTCTTTGAATGGGATCATACGCATGGTGATGTCGAGGTGTACGACGGCCGGGGACGCCATCTTGGAAGCGCCGATCCGAATACAGGGACGATGACAAAACCCGCAGTCCCGGGCAGGAGTATCACCATATGAGTGGGACTAGTCTGTGCTGTTCGGCGATGGAGAACGCCATCGCTGATCCGACCATTCCAGTGGATTTGATCCAGAAATTTCGAGAATACGGAGTGCGAGTACTCGATGGGGGAAGCAGCCATCTTAGAATCGCCTTCTGCCCTTGGTGCGGACAGAAGTTGCCTGATAGCTTACGTGACGATTGGTTCGACAGTTTGGAACGACTCGGCATAGACCCTTATGGCGATGAAATCCCATTGGAGTTTACCGATGATCGGTGGTATGTAGTCAAGTGAGCGTGATTGGCTCTCTGAGATCACGCCACAGCACCACGTCTCTGGACTTCGAGCTTCACCGCATAGAAGGCCGCTTGCAGGAGATGGATGGGGCCGTTGTTGGCGTCGGGCATAGGCCATGTCCGGCACCAGGAAAGAGACGCCCATGCGGGGACCGCCGACGCAAGCGAGGGCACCGACCGCCCCCACGGCCCGACCGCCGCCAATTGTCCACCGACCCCCAACCCAAGCTCGCCATCACCGCATCCACCCGGCCACGCCTCCAGAGCTCCAGACCCCAACTCAGCCCACGGCCCGCCCCACGACCGCCAGCATCCACTCCGGGCCGATTCCACACCGACCCCGACCGCACCCGTTCCCAAGCCGCCGCCACCTTCTCCGCCTCGATCGGCGCCCGCAAAAACGCCCCCCAATCCAACGACCACCGCGTAAGCTGCTCAAAACAAAACACACCCGCGGGATCGAAGCCGTTCACATGCGCCCACGCGCTCGACCATGCCCACCACGCCGACCCCGCCAGCTTCGCTGAAAACTTTCGTTCTGGGCAGAAATTCGACTGTGTACGCAGGAGCCAGTCCAGAAGAAGGTGAAAAGGCTGAGGGAGAACAGGACTTTCCGAGGCCGAACTGACGATGACGGCAACTGAACTTCCCTTCGGTCGATTCCGCTTGACCCGCCGCCTCGTGTGCTGTAGTGTGTGAGGCTGTATACAGGCGAGCACAGACCATGACGGAAACACTGTCCATCCGCATCGATTCAGAAACCAAAAAGCGCCTCGACGCCCTGTCGAAACGCTCCAAACGCTCAAAGTCGTTTCTTGCCGCCGAAGCCATTACCGCCTTCGTCGAATCAGAGGAATGGCAACTTGGAGAGATTCGAGAAGGCATCGCCGAACTGGATGCCGGAGAAGGCGTCAGCCACGAGAAGGTCTCAAAATGGCTGAAGAGCTGGGGCAAACCCGGCGAAGCCAAAGCCCCCCGATGAAAATAGTTTGGTCCCCGAGAGCGATGCGCCATCTCGGAGCCCTGAGGAAATTCATCGCCAAAGACTCCGAACAAAACGCCGCGCTTGTGGCAAAGCGCATTTTAGCTTCCGTCGAACTTCTTCAGTCCCAGCCAGCAATGGGAAGGCCCGGAAGAGTTCTTGGCACTCGGGAACTCGTAGTGCCCGACACCCCGTTCATCATCCCCTACCGCGTTCGTCGAGAACGGTTGGAGCTTATCGCTGTGTTTCACGGTCATCAGAAGTGGCCTGCCAAGCTTTAGGTTGAAAACGAATACCGCGATAGCGGCACCCTCCTACCTCACTCCCCTCTTCTGAGCAGCCCTGCCGCTGGCCTGCTCGCCTGCTCCGCCCAAAGCATGAGGAAAGTTCTTTGCAGTGACCCAACCCCAGGCACCGCGCCGAGGAAGGTCAGCAAGATCGCGCCCATCCATCGCATTGAGTAATCCCATACAACCAATGGCGCACGTCGATTCTGGGGCTGCCGCCATCGGCCGTGGGGCCCGCGTCGAGCAGTGCCTACAACGCGGCGAAGAACCAGTTAGTCAACGGTTCCTATGACGCGGCCGGCAATCAGCAGCTCATCGGCCCGAACACCGCCATTTACGACGCCGAGAACAAGATCCTCATGAACTACCTGCCCACGCCTGACACGTGGATCGAGGTCAAGTACGACGGCAAAGGGAAACGCGTGCTCCGGACCGTGGGTGGCGGCAGACTGGGCTCAGTATATGACGACAAACACAGGAGCGCAGAGAGTTGCCCTTGATGCAGTTCTAAAAGTATCTGCGGCAATCGACGCCAAGTATGGAACCCATATCGTTCACGATTTTGTAAAGAGCATGGCTGAAGGTAAAGTAAAGGTGTTCTAGCGAACATGTTGTCGTCTTTCCATCACGTATATTCGCAAAACATGCGGCCACTGGAGATGGTGGCAAAAGAGTATCAAAAAGCGATTCAGAGTTGGCTATGCCCGGCTTGCAAATCTCCTCGCCCTGGCACAGGGAGCGTCGACGTAATAGTTGAGTCAAGAGGATCCCGTGACGCGACGCTCAACTTCGTGATGGGAGCAGGTTTGGCTGTGGCCAAATATGAAGCATTGTTGTGTTTGGGCCACGACCGAGTACATCGCGATCTTTGTCTTGGCCGTGTGCTGTCGCGGAACGGGTCCATCGTCCACGACCTTGTCACATTTCGAGGCCGGGAATCTCTGATTGTGCGAGGGCGTCGAAATGTATCTCATCGATACTGCCCAGAGTGCGGACGACTCCACTACTTCTCAACTATTGGAAAGCGTTATCTGGCCGAGATACCCAGAGTCGACGTTGAACTGTTCGAAAGTCAACTGTATGGGTTAGTGTTTTCCGAGGAGCTTTCGAGAACGTCGGATATCTCCCACTGGAAGCGCGTAACTCATGAAACTTTACCAATTCTAAATCCTCCTCCAGACGGCTTGGGCGAACTCTCAATCAGGCCTTGAAGGGCTGACGTGGGCCATGTCCGGGGCGGGGGCAGCGTGGGCCATGTCCGGCACCCGAAAAGAAACGCCAATGCGGGGACCGCCGACGCAAGCGAGGACCCTCGGCAGCGGCCTTGTTCTGGAAGCTCTGGCAATAAGCGATACCTCGGTCCGCCATCATGGGCACAGCCCGGACAAGGTGGGATGGCGCACTGTTTCTACTTGTCGATACTCGATTTCTCGAAGATCGACGGATACCCTTTACTCAAAAACAATTTCGGACCTGTAAGAGGCAAAACCCTCTCGAGCACGAACGTATCGAGGATACTTAGCGCGAGCCCAACCATTGTTCCGACCCCAGGAGTAAGCCCGGCGATTGTAGAGAAAGCAACACGAACCCCCTTCCCGCCCGTCGAGTGCGCCACCTTTGCCATCCAGTTGGCGAAACCGGCCATCTCGTACTCGATATCCGATTCGGTCAGACCTTCATTACTGCGAATCCAGCGTCTGAACTCGTGAGCCTCGCCGCTAGATCTTACTTCAAGAAATCTGTCCATATCGAATGTCCGATCTGGCGGAAACATATCGAAACTGGGTAGTTTGCGGACCTTTAACACGCTTGCTAGGAACTTGTTGAAAAACGCGCGGTCGGTGTGACGCCAGAGCGTTGTTGGGCATCTATGTTTTATGCGCGGCAACGACAGTCAACAATCGTCCCTGATCAGCTACGTGAGTCTGGAAGAACGCATCGCCCAGGATCATCCGCTGCGAAAGATCCGTCAATTGGTGGACGGTCTTTTGAGGAGCATGGATGGCGAGTTCGCCAGGATGTACGCGCAAGTCGGCCGTCCATCGATTCCGCCGGAGCGGTTGTTGCGGGCGTTGCTGCTGCAGATCTTTTATTCGGTGCGCAGCGAACGTATGTTGATGGAGCAGGTGGATTACAACTTGCTGTTTCGCTGGTTCATTGGCCTGGAGATCGACGAGCCGGTTTGGAATCACGCCGTGTTCAGCAAGAATCGCGACCGGCTGCTGAACGAAAAGGTGGCGCAACAGTTCTTCGCGCGGGTCAATGAACTGGCCGCGGGCCATATGTCGGACGAACACTTCACCGTCGACGGAACCTTGTTGGAAGCCTGGGCGAGCCAGAAGAGCTTTCAGCGCAAGGACCAGGATGGGGCGAGGCCGAAAGACGGATCCAACTTTCATGGCGAGAAGCGCAAGAACGATACGCATGAATCCAAGACTGATCCGGAAGCCCGTCTTTACAAGAAGAGCAGCGGACAGGAAGCGAAACTGAGTTACCTCGGTCACCTCGTCATCGAGAATCGCCATGGCCTGATCCGCGAGGTGATGAGCACGCAGGCTGACGGCCACGGCGAGGCTGATGCCGCCATCTTGATGGCCGCCAAGCTCGTCCGGTCCGGCCAGCGAATCACGCTCGGAGCTGACAAAGCTTACGACCGGAAGGACGTCGTCAAGACGCTCAGGGAACTGGGCGTGACACCGCATGTGGCGCAGAACAACAAGCACCGCCGTAGCGCGATCGATGGGCGCACGACCAGACACCAGGGTTATGGAATGAGCTTGAGTAAACGCTGGCTGGTGGAGAAAGCCTTCGGCTGGATGAAGCAAACCGGCGGACTCAAGAAGATCAAACTGCGCGGCTTGGATAAGGTCGGATGGCTGGTTACTTATACGGCCGCCGCTTACAACCTTCTCCGCATCAAGACCCTGCAGGAGAAGTGTGCCTGAATGAGGGGCAAACGCGTCTAACCGCCGATTGGCGGCTTCGTCGAGGGCGACTTCGGGACCACGCCAAAGGCAACCTTCCGATGCTAACTCCCCCTTAAATACACTGCGGATCCACGGGGAGGTTATTTTTCAACACGTTCCTAGGGCAGTCTCCTTTGACTGTAGCGGCGTACGCTCAGCCTTGAGCGCAGGATAGGTCGGCGATAGCAGCTCGGTCAGCAGCGCGAATTTTTCCGCAAAGATAGGAAGGTCCTCATCAGTTAACCCTGATAGTGCCTCATGTGTCTTCATCTCCTCAAGGCGCAGGCACAAGCTTCCAATGGCGAGCATAGAAGCCTCAACCAGCTTGTGGGATTCTTCGGGCGTGATAGTCAGGAGCTCCTGCAGATTTGTTTCGGCTCTGAAGTCGATTTCGTCAGTTTGAAGAATCTTGAGCTTTAGATCTGCCTCCGGCAAATCCACGCCACGGTCCTTCAATACCTTGCGGCGGAGCGCTGCATGAAAAAGCGGAGAGTCCCGCCGGAGCTCGGACTGTAGATCCCTGACTGCGACAGTGCCTGCGTCGTCGGAATTTGGCACCAGCGCCCTCAATAGCGCCTCCTGAAGCTTGCTGATCGACGAAACCGTTTCCGATCCAACTAGCTCACATTTCATTTCACCGAGACACTTCAAAATGTACGACTGAGGCTCGGCCGTAGCGACCCTGACAAATTGATACGAACCCAGAGGCAATGCTGTTCGTCCACCGAGACCGAGAGGCGTCCGAGCCTGTCCCGCTTGCCCCACTACCATTTGCTCGACCTTCAGTCGAAAGCATCCGGATTCGAGCAACTTGATAACGCGCTTCGCGCCCATTCGCCGAGTGAGTGAAACGATCTCGGTGAAGCGATTGCTGCGGAGAATGACGGATTCGAATAGGAGCAGGCGCCGAAAAAGCGCGGCTGGATCAAATACCGCTTGGTTGGCATCGTTCAGCGCATTGCAAGGGGCGATCAATTGATTGTTGATACTCATGATGGAGAAGCCCGCAGCATCGATTGTATTGCTTCGTCTGTTGGCCCCGCCCAGACGGAAGCATTTCCCGCCTGATCAATGGGGCATAGGCCATGTCCGGGGGCTAGGCCATGTCCGGGGGCTAGGCCATGTCCGGGGGCTAGGCCATGTCCGGGGGCTAGGCCATGTCCGGGGGCTAGGCCATGTCCGGGGGCTAGGCCATGTCCGGGGGGGCTAGGCCATGTCCGGCACGGGGCTAGGCCATGTCCGGCGGGCTAGGCCATGTCCGGGGGCTAGGCCATGTCCGGGGGCTAGGCCATGTCCGGCGGCTAGGCCATGTCCGGGGCTAGGCCATGTCCGGGGGGCTAGGCCATGTCCGGGGGCTAGGCCATGTCCGGGGCTAGGCCATGTCCGGCTAGGCCATGTCCGGCGGCTAGGCCATGTCCGGGGGGCTAGGCCATGTCCGGGGGCTAGGCCATGTCCGGGGGCTAGGCCATGTCCGGCGGGCTAGGCCATGTCCGGGCTAGGCGGGCTAGGCCATGTCCGGCACCAGGAAAGAGACGCCCATGCGGGGACCGCCGACGCAAGCGAGGGCACCGACCGCCCCCACGGCCCACCTGCCGCCAATTGTCCACCGACCGCAACCCTAGCTCGCCATCACCACATCCACCCGGCCACGCCTCCAGAGCTAAGACCCCAAACTCAGCCCACGGCCCGCCCGACGACCTCCTTCGCGACCACCAACATCCACGCCGGCCGATTCCACACCGACCCCGACCGCACCCGCTCCCACGCCGCCGCCACCTTCTCCGCCTCAATCGGCGCCCGCAAAAACGCCCCCCAATCCAACGACCACCGCGTAAATTGCTCAAAACACAACACACCCGTCGGATCGAAGCCGGTCACATGCGCCCGCGCGCTCGACCACGCCCACCGCTCCGCCGCCCCCACCAGCTTCGCCCGCACCGGATTCAGCTCCACATACCGCAAAAACGACTTGAACCCCAAGTCACTCAACAACTGCGCATCGAACCGCGGCGACCAGTTCGTCGGCCCCGCGCGCAAGTAGCGAGTCCACCCGCGTTTGCGCCGCCGCGATCCCCCCAGCGACCCAAACAACAACCACGGCGCCGCCCGATACTTCTGATTCAGATACCGAGAAAACTGACCCTGCATATCCCGCATCGCATTTGAAATTGACTCCGCATCGGAAGCCTCAAAAATCCAATGCCCATGGTTGTGGAGTAGACACCACCCATGCACCTTGACGCCATACCGCGCCGTCGACTTCCGCATCAGCTCAAACGACCGGCCGAAGTCCTCCTCATCCCGACACACCCATTGCCCCTTATTACCCCGCTGAGTAATCCCGTACAACCGCCCCGGCTGAAAATTCCGCAAACCACGCATACCAACTAGTGGTTTCCCGCCCCGAAAAATCTCAAACTCTTTTGCGGGCACCACCCCGTCCCCGATGCGGGGCCCCAACCCCGATCCTTCGAAACTACTCCCCCTCTGAGGCGTTGACGGGTAAGGAGTTAGAAGAAAGAGTGGGAGGAGATTTTGCGTTCTTGGCATGGAGGCAAGGGATGCCCCAGGCGGCACACTTGGGACAAAGCGCGGGACTGGCGGGAGGAAGCTCGGGACGAGAGCGGAAGCGGCGTGCAGTCCCGCCGCGGAGTGCGGATGGCCAGCGAGTGGTGCCGTTGCGGATGGGCCGGGAGGCGGGTTCGGTCGCCAGCGTGACGCTGTAACCCAAACGCTCCAGGCGCTGAGTCAGGCGGCGGGCCGTGCGTTCGGGATGACGCCGGTCGAAGTGGTCGCCGCCGAGTTCCCGATAGACGGTGCCGTCGTGGAGAATGTGCCAGGCAATGCGTAAGAGGCGATGCGCCACGGCCATGGCCGCTCGCTTCAGACCGCGGCGCGCGGCCACGCGCAGAAACAGCGCCGTGAGGAAGCAGTCTTTCTGGTGGGAGATGGCCCAGGCATTCTGGACCAGCAATCGCCGCAGATAACGGTCGCCTTTGCGGGTACGGCCGGATTGTCGCTTCCCCGCGCTTTCGTGCTGTCCCGGGCACAAGCCCGCCCAACTGGCGGCGTGCGCGGCGCTCGGAAATCGGCTCATCTCCGTGCCGAGTTCGGCCAGCAGCGTCCAGGCGCTGACTTCTTGCACGCCCGGGATGGTACAGAGACGGCGGATGGCTTCCGCATGCGGCTCCATCCGTTCGCGAATCCGCTGATCCAGCACATTCAACCGCTGGTCGACCGTGCTCAGTTCATCCAGCAGTTGGCGGAGCAACCACCGGAAGTGCTCCGTGGCAAATCCGTGCAGGGCCCGCGCCAGTTCGGCCTGCTTTTGCTTCAGACGGCCTTGGGCCAAGGCGGCCAGCACCGCCGGAGCCGTCTGTCCATTAGCCAATGCATTGAGAATCAACCAGCCGGTTTTGCCGTCCAGGCTGCTCACCACGGAAGTCAGCTTGAAGTTGGCGGTTTCGAGCAGACGTGCGATCCGGTTGACCAGCCGATGGCGTTCGCCGGTCAACTGGGTACGCCGCCGGGTGAGGTCCCGCAACTCGCGAATCTCGCGCGGCGGCACGAAGCTCCCGCGTAACAGATCATACTGGCCCAGTTCGGCGAGGCGTTCACAGTCCTGCTGATCGGTCTTTCGTCCCGGCAACGCCCGGACCTGCTGCGGATTCACCAGCACCAGGTCGAACTTCCATTCGCGGCGCTCCAACACATTCCAGATCGGCATCCAGTAGACACCGGTGGATTCCATCACGAGCCGGCGAACCCGGTGTTGGCGTAACCAGTCGCCCAGTCGTTGCAGATCCTCGGTGAACGTCCCAAATACCTGGCTGGCCGTTTCCACTTTTCGTCCCTTGCCACTGCGGATACAAACGAACACACTCTTTTTGTGCACGTCCAATCCCGCGCAACGCATATAGGTAATCTTCATCGCGCGTCTCCTTCTACTGCGGACGGAAGGACACCGGATAACCAGAGACTTTCCTTCTCGTGCTCTTCGCCGGCGGCGAAGGCGACATTCCGTTGTGCCTTGCAACAACTTCTTTGCTGGGTGTCCGGACCAGGTTCACGAACGGGCTTCACCTGCGCCAGATTGGCGTCGGCCTCGACTCCGTCCTCAGCTTCTCCAGCTTAGCTCTCCCCCAGTTTCATCCCCCGTTTGTGCCCGTAGGGAATGTTGGTTCACGACCAATTCAATCCCCGTAACTCCAACCAAACAAAACACAACCACCCCAAATTCGCCCCGGGAACCGCAACCGCCCCTGCTACCCTCATCCTCGGAGGACACCACCATGCACACCGCCAACACTTATCTCCCCACGCGCTTCTTCTCCTGCTTCGGCCTCGACCCCGACACCCCCGCCGAGGACTACGAAATCCACCTCGTCCGCACCGCCGACCCCGCCTACCTCCCGCCCGATCAGGAAGCCTGGCCCCTCTACTACCACGCCGCCATGGAAGCCCTCCACCATTTCCCCGAAGCCTTCGCGGCCGTCATCGACGCCGTCTCCCACTTCGCCGACCGGCTCCAAGGCCGTCGCGCCCTCGCGCCCGTCCCCCCGAACACCCCCCGCCAGCCGAACCAACCCAATCCTCTCCCCACCCACCTCGACCTCGGCCACCGCACCTTCTTCCTCTGGCCCCTTCGCTCCCCGAATGAACCCAATCTCCCGCCCCTCCCCGAACCCGTTCACGCGCCTAAAAAATAAAACAACCCCGAGTAACTCCAGTAACTTACCCCGTCCGCGCTACCCAGAAACTAACTGCCCCTCCCGCACAATGGAGTTAGAGGAAAACCAACCATGGCGACCGAAGCTCAAATCAATGCCAACCGCCGCAACGCGCTCAAATCCACCGGCCCCCGCACGCCCGAAGGCAAAGCCCGTTCCGCGCAAAACGCCCTCAAACACGGCCTCGCCGCCATCAGCCCCCACGCCTTCCTCGCCGTCGAAGACAAACCCGCCTTCGAACGCCTCCTCGCCGGTTACATGCGCATTTACAATCCCCAGCACGCCGGCGAAGTCGACTTACTCGTCGACGCCGCCTATTGTAAGTGGCGTCAACAGCGCCTCTGGAATACCGACACCCAGTTAGTCGAAATGGCCATCGCCATCAACCAGCAGGACTTACAGCGCCAACTCCCCAAAGCCAACGCCGCCGCCCACGTCGCCAACGCCACCGCTCTGTGCTCCCCCCACGCCCAACTCAACCGCCGTTACGAAGCCCAACTCCACCGCCAATACCTCCGCAACCTCGCCCTCCTCCGCGAACTCCAAGCCGAGCGCCAGGACCTCGAATCCACCCTCCCCGATCTCGATGCGCCGGACCCGGATGAACCCCATCCCACCAACGCCACCAAGCAGCCCAGCGCCACCAAGCAACCCGATACCGCCCCACCGCAGCCCCCGAAGACGGAAGCCCCGTCACCTCAAGCCGCCAAGCCCCAACGCCGGCCGGACCACGACCCCAAACGGCCCGCCGCGTGAGCGCTCCTAGCCCAGCCGATTCATCAATCCCAGCAGTTGCGCCACCGGCAGTTGCTCCGCCCGCAGACCCGCCTCCGGCTGCCCCTCAATCCCGGGGTACAACAGCCGCAGGTTGTTCCGCGGAGTCGACCATCTCGGCACCAGGAAAGAAGCGCCAATGTGCGGACCGCCGGCGCAAGCGAGGGCACACCCCAACTCAGCCCACGGCCCGCCCCGCGACCTCCATAACGACCTCCAGCATCCACGCCGGCCGACTCCGCACGACCCAGACCGCACCCTTTCCCCAGCCGCACCACCTTCTCCGCCGATCAACGCCGTTCTCGAAGAGGACCACCCCGCCGCCTTCGAACAAATCTGCGGACTCGTCGACGACATCGTCGCCTCACATCGCGGCTGGCGCAACCCTCGCCCCGTCAGCCTCGATACTCCCCGTCACCTCACCCACTTCGCCCGCAACCTCAAAAAACACCCGCCCGAAAAATAAAAGTTAGAAAACAAACCCGGCGATCTCGCTCAAAACAAACGAACTCGCCTCTCAGGTTCCTAGGGGAACCTGAACCACCTGAACCCCAGAAAACGCTGCCCCTTGGCCGCCCCGCTGTTTGACAATCGAATTGCCCCATCCAGGGAGGTCGCCGGCCCCGCCGCGCCCGGTGACCTCCGCCCGTCAACGACGTGCCATGCTACTTCCGCGCTGCTGCGCTCGCGTGCATCGCAAATCCGTAGAGCGTGTCGCCCGCTCCCACCACTACATACTGCGTCCCATCCAACTGATACGTGATTGGACCATTGCTCATGCCGGCGCCCAGATTGGCGTGCCACAACGCCTGCCCCGTCGTCGCATTCAGCGCTACAAAATTATTCAGTGGATCCGCCGCAAACACCACGTTGCCCGCCGTGCTCAGCACCCCGGACCTCGGCCCGCCCGGGCCTTCCCACTTGTGGCTCCACCGAATCTTGCCCGTCTGATAGTCAATCGCCTGCAGCATCGATTCGCTCCAGCCGCCCTTATCGTTGCCGCCCCAGCCCTCCGGCTTATCTTCGTTGTCGTAGATGTAGTAAACGCTATAAGCGTTCGACGCATTCACGTAGAACAGCCCCGTCGCCGGACTGAAGCTCGGCGGCGGCCAGTTTGCCGCCCCCGCCTGATTCGGCGACACCAGCGCCCCGTCCAACTGCGGATACTTCGCCGGATCCGGGATCGGCTGCCCCTTCTTGTCGATGCCCTTCGCCCAATTCGTCTTCGCGAACGTCGTCGTCACCACGTTCTTGCCATTGGTCCGATCGAGCACAAAGAAGTAGCCGTTGCGCGCCGCCTGCGCGATCAGCTTTCGCGGCTGCCCATTGATCGTCCCGTCAATCAACACCGGCGTCTGATTCGCATCCCAGTCATGCGTATCATGCGGCGACGACTGAAAATACCAGGCCGTCTTTCCCGTCTCCACATTCAACGCCATAATCGACTCGGTGAACAGGTTGTCGCCCATCCGCCCCTTATGCGCAATCACCGGTTGCGGATTGCCCGTCCCGAAGTAAATCAGGTTCAACTGCGGGTCATACGTCGTTGAACCCCAAGTCATCCCGCCGCCATGCAGCATTGCTTCCACGCTCGGCCAGGTCCTCGCCTCCGGCGTTCCCGGATCCGGATACGCATACCAGCGCCACTGCCGTTCGCCCGTCTCCGGATCATGCGCTTGGATGTAGCCCGGCACATCCAAATCGTCGCCGCTCACCCCCGCAATCACGTGATTGCCGGCCACCAACGGTGCCGCGCTCGCGAAATACAACTGGTCCGGATCGCAAATCTGCTTGTGCCAGCGCTCCTTGCCGTCCTTCATGTTCAGCGACACCAGATGGCAGTCCGGCGTCTCGAAATACAGCCACTTGCCGCTTACCGCCACGCCGCGATTGCCGATATGGATGCCGCCCCGCGACGGCCACGCAAAGTGCCACAACTCGCGGCCCGTCCGGGCGTCGATCGCCCACACATGGTCCGGAATCGTGAAGAACATCACGCCATCCACCACCACCGGCGTCGACTTGATTGAGCCCGGAAACGGGCCCGCCGATTGCGCATTGATCCGATACACCCAACCCAGGCTCAGCGACGTCACATTGTTCGCATTCACCTGCGTCAACGGACTAAACCGCCGCCCCGAAAAATCGCCGTTAAACGAAGGCCAGGAGTCCGTCGGGGCCTGCGTCAGCTTTGCCGGGTCCAGCGTCTGCGCCCACGCGCCCACCGTCATCAAAAGAAGGAATGCGATTCTCACTTCAGCGTCTCCAGATAAGCCACCAGATCGTGAATGTTCTGGTCCGTATATTTGTCGAGTAAGTCCACGTGCCCCTGATAGGGATCGTTCTTCACCACTTGCAGCGTCGCCGTTCGCGTCCAGGTGTGATACTCGCCCGCCGCATCGCGCAGCGAAACATGGAAGTCATCCAGATGCAGCAGCGTCCCGCTCACCGGAGCGCTCCCCGCCGCGGTCACCGTCACCGTCACCGGCTTCACCGTGTTCGACATGCGGCCGCCGCGGCCCACCTGGAAGCTCTTCGGGAACAGGAACTTCTGTTGCAGCGCCGGCGGCTCGTACTTCGTCCCCACCCCTTTCAGATCGCCGGTCGCCGAATGACATTTGTTGCAGCCACCCGCGCCGTTGAAGTACGCCTCGCCCGCCTTTGCATTTCCCGTCAGGACGTTGATCACCTGCGAGAACGGACCGCTCCGCAGCGTGTCGTTCACCTTCAAATGCAGAAAGTGCGAAAGGTCGATGATGTCCTTCCCCGCCAGAGAACTGCTCGCCCGTCCGCTCTGCATCGGGTGACCCTTCTTCAAGAACTCGCCAATCGTCGCGCCATACCGGTCCTTCAACACCACCAGCGACCGCACCAGGTCCGCACCCCGTTGCGGCGGCGGCAGCGAATCCGGACCGCCACGCGCCCGGTTCCCATGGCAAGTCACGCACTCGGCCACATAAACGGCCTTGCCTCTCTCTGCTGCTTCGCCATCCACCAGATGGGCGTCATCCGGACCGCTCCCGATGAACCCCACGCCGCCCGCCCCCGCCTTGCCCGTCCGCGGCGGCAAGTGCGTGGCCAGATAGTCCAGAATCTCGGCAAACTCTTTCGCGTCCGCCTTCGCCCCGCGCGCGATCATTCCATTCACCACGCCCGCCCAACTCTGCCGCGAATAACCCTTACTCGCCACAATCTCTGGCCCGTGGCACGTCGACCCGCAAACCTGTTGCACCGTGCTCCGGCCCGGTGCGTCGGGCAATCCTGGCTTCTGTGGCGGCGGCGCGGGAGGCCGCCCTTGCGCCGCAAGCAGAGCGGCAAAAACAAACAGTCCGACCGGTGACCAGCGATTCATGGCGCCAATCAGTCTACACCTTCCTCACGCGCGAAAAGTGTCGAACTGTGTCGAATCCTGTCGACCGCCGGCGCTACACTCGACCCATGCCAACCACGCCCCGGCTTGCCGGCCATGCCCTCGTCGAAGCCCTCCTCGCCCAGGGCGTCGACACCGTCTTCGGCGTTCCCGGCGAAAGCTACCTCGCGGCCCTCGATGGCTTTCACGAACATGGCGAGCGCATCCGCTTCATCGCCTGCCGTCAGGAAGGTGGCGCCTGCTTCATGGCAGAAGCTCACGGCAAGCTCACCGGGCGGCCCGGCGTGTGCTTCGTCACCCGCGGCCCCGGCGCCACCAACGCCTCCATCGGCCTCCACACCGCCTTTCAGGACTCGACTCCCTTGCTGCTCCTGGTGGGTCAGGTGTCGAGCGAACAGCGCGACCGCGAAGCCTTTCAGGAACTCGATTACCGCCACGTCTTCGGCCCCGGCACGCTCGGCATGGCAAAGTGGGTTGCCGAAGTCCAGCAGCCCCATCGCCTGCCCGAGTATGTCTCCCGCGCCTTCCATACCGCGATGCAAGGCCGCCCCGGACCGGTCGTGCTGGTCCTCCCCGAGGACCTGCTCACCGCCCCCACCTCCGCGCCCGTCCTCCCGCGCGCCATACCCGCTGAAGCTTGGCCCGCTCCGTCCGCGCTCGCCCGCCTCGGCGAACTGCTTGCTTCGGCCGAGCGCCCCTTGGTCATCGCCGGTGGCTCCGGCTGGACGCCCACCAGCACCCGTGCCCTCGAGCGCTTCGCCGAACGCTGGCACCTGCCTGTCGCGTGCGCCTTCCGCTTTCAGGACACCTTCGACAACCGTCACCCGCTCTACGCCGGCGATGTCGGCATCGGCATCAACCCCAAGCTCGCCGCCCGCGTACGAAACGCCGATCTCATCCTCGCCCTCGGCGTCCGTCTCGGCGAAATGACCACCAGCGGCTACCAACTCCTCTCCCCGCCGCGCCCCGCCCAAAAGCTGATTCACCTGCACCCCGGCGCCGAAGAACTCGGCCGGGTCTACGCCGCGGACCTCTTGCTGCAGTGCTCCCTCAGCCTCGCGGGCGAAGCCCTTGACACTCTGCCCGCCCCGCCAGACTGCCGCTGGTCCGCTTGGACCGCCGCGGCCCATGCCGACTACGAAGCCAACCACGTCTCCCCGCCCGTCTCGCCTCTGGACATGGCCGAGGTCGTCAAGACCGTCCAACGCCTCGCCCCGCCCGACACCATCTACACCAACGGCGCCGGCAACTTCAGCGCTTGGCTGCATCGCTATGTCCGTTACGCCGCCCTGCAGCACCACGGGCGTACACAACTCGCTCCCACCTCCGGCGCCATGGGTTATGGCGTTCCCGCCGCCGTTGCCGCCGCGTTGTTGCTTCCCGACCGCACCGTCGTCAACCTCGCCGGCGATGGCGACTTCCAGATGACCGGCCAGGAACTCGCCACCTACCAGGCCTACCGTCAACGCGGAGGCCGCGGCCGCCTGATCAGCATCGTCGTCGACAACGGCACCTGGGGGACCATCCGCATGCATCAGGAGCGCCACTATCCCGCGCGCGTCAGCGGCAGCGACCTCCTCGCCAACCCCGACTTCGCCGCCCTCGCCCGCGCCTACGACTGGAATGCCGCCCGCGTCGAAGAAACGGCAGCCTTCGCCCCTGCCTTCGCCGCCGCCCTCGCGTCCGAAAGGCCCACTCTCATTCACCTGCGTCTCGATACCGACGTCAGTAACCCGCGTACCACGCTCTCCGCCATTCGTGCCGCTGCCCTCACGAAATCATGAAAACGACTATTCTGTGAGGAATGCGCCGCCGTGACTTCGCCCCTCTGCTTGCTGTAGCTCCTGGTCTGGTTCACGCCCAGAAGACGGATCGCACCCATGGCCGCTCCATGGTCATTGCCCGAGGCGGCATCGTTGCCACCAGCCAGGTCCTCGCGTCGCAGGCCGGCGCGAGGATCCTCTCGCAAGGTGGCACGGCCGTCGACGCGGCCATCGCCGCCAACGCTGTGCTCGGCGTAGTCGAACCCATGATGTGCGGCATCGGCGGCGACCTCTTCGTCATGTACCGCGATGCCAAAACCGGCCAGATCACCGGGCTCAATTCCAGCGGCCCTTCTGCCCGCGCCATGACCATCGAAGCCCTTCAAGCCAAGGGCCTCAACAAAATGGCCAGCAACGGCATCCACTCCGCCACCGTACCCGGCTGCGTGCGCGGCTGGGAAGCCATGCACCGCAAGTACGGCCAGTTGCCGTGGAACAAGCTGTTCGACACCGCCATCCACTTAGCCGCCGATGGCTTCCCCATGCAGGAGATGGTGGGCCGCGTTTGGGATTCGGACCTCGTCCGCCAAGATCCTGAAGGCGTCCGCGTCTTCTACCCGCAAGGCCGTGCCCCCGCCATCGGCGACCTCTATCGCAATCCCGACCTCGGTCACGCCATGCGCCTGATCGCCTCCGGCGGCGCCGATGCCTTCTACCGCGGCGAGATCGCCACCGCCATTCTCAAGAAGTCCCAGCGCCTCGGCGGGCTGCTCGCCCCAGAGGACTTGGCCGCCTTCGAGCCCGAATGGGTCACCCCCATCTCCACCACCTACCGCGGCTGGCGCGTGCACGAGTTGCCGCCCAATGGCCAAGGCTTGGCTGCCCTGTCGATGCTCAACATCCTCGAGAACTTCGACGCGGCTTCGCCCTACAGCGCCACCGAATTCCACCGCAAGATCGAGGCCATGAAGCTCGCCTACGCCGACCTCAAGTTCGTCTCGGACCCGCGCCTCGTCAAGATCCCCGTCTCCGGCATGATCTCGAAAGCCTATGCCAAGGAACGCGCCAAACTGATCAAGCCCCACGAAGCCAACTGCGCCGTCGCTCCCGGCAACCCGCCCGTCTCTTCCGACACCACCTACTTCTCCGTCGTCGATCGGGAAGGCAACATCGCCTCCTGGATTCAGAGCGTCTCGGGCCTCTGGGCCTCCGGCGTCACCGTCGACGGCATGGGTTTCCACCTGCACAACCGCGGTGGCGGCTTCAGCTTCGATAAGACGGCCGCCAATGCCCTGGCTCCCGGCAAACGGCCCTTCCACACCATCATCCCGGCCATCATGCAGAAGGACGACCGCCACATCGGCTTCGGCATCATGAGCGGCGCCAACCAGCCCCTCGCGCACGCACAGTTCGTCTCCTACCTGGCCGACCACGGCATGAACCTGCAGGAAGCCCTCGAAGCGCCGCGCTTCACCAAGTCCAAAGCCACCGGCTGCGACGTCATCATCGAAGACCGCGTCGGCCTCGAAACGCTGCGCGAGCTCTCCGCCAAAGGCCATCAGGTCACCATCGCGCAGGCCTACACCGCCCGCATGGGCCGCGGCAACGCTGTCATGCACAACGCGCGGACCAAGGTGAACAGCGCCGCCTCCGATCCCCGTGCTGACGGCTCCGCCATTCCCCAGCCTGAATAGGCTCCAAGAGGGATCTGTGATAATGGCAGGCAACTCCCATGCCGGTTTTGAAGTTGCTTTTCCGACTGGCCGTTGGCGCCCTTTCCCTGTGCGCCGTGCCCCTGTTCGCCGCTGCGCCGCTGCAGTTTGAAAAAGATGTCCTCCCGCTGCTGGAGGCTAAATGCGCCAAGTGCCACCGCGGCGAGGAAGCGCAGGGCGGCCTGGATATCCGCACGCGTGCTTCCTTGCTGAAAGGCGGCGAATCCGGCCCCGCCTTCATCTCCGGCGAGCCCGACCGCAGCTTGCTGATCGCGCGCGTCCGCACCGGCCAGATGCCCCCCGGCGGCCCCAAGCTCGAAGCCGCCGAGATCGAGTTGCTGCGCCAATGGGTTGAACTGGGCGGCCCCGCGGCTCATCCGGATGCTGCTCCCACGGCCGGCCACATCTCGCCGCGCGACCGCGAACACTGGGCCTTCCAGCCCCCGCGCCGTCCGGCCGTCCCCCCGGTGCGCTCGCGTCAGCGAGTGGTGAATCCGATCGACGCCTTCGTCCTGGCTTCTCTCCAAAAGGCCGGCCTGGCCATGAACCCGGAAGCGTCACGCTCCGCCCTCTTGCGCCGCGTCTCCTTCGACCTCACGGGACTGCCGCCCTCGCCGGAACTGCTCGAGCGCTTCCTCCAGGATTCGCGCCCCGATGCCTACGAACGCGTCGTGGACGAACTGCTGGCCAGCCCGCGCTACGGCGAACGCTGGGCCCGCCAATGGCTCGACATCGCCGGCTATGCCGACTCCGAAGGCGTCCTCGACGCCGACGTGATCCGCCCCAACGCCTGGCGCTATCGCGACTACGTCATCCGCGCCTTCAATAGCGACAAGCCTTACGACCGTTTCGTGCAGGAACAACTCGCCGGCGATGAACTGGCCGAGTATTGGAAGCATGACGCCCTGCCGCGTGATGTCGTCGATAAGCTTGAAGCCACCGGCTTCCTCCGCACTGCTGTCGACGCCACGCGCGACGACTTCCTGCCTAAGGACTTCGCCGAGTACCAATGGCGCACCCTGTTCGACACCGAGCAGATCGTCGCCTCGTCCTTCATGGGGCTCACCATGCAGTGTTCCCGCTGCCACGACCATAAGTACGAGCCCATCACCCAGCGCGACTACTATGGCCTGCAAGCCGTCTTAGCCAGCGCCATCCGCCCCACTGGCCCCGTACTTCCCACCTACAAGCGCATCGTCGTCGATGCGCCGCAAGCTGAGCAAAAGCGCGTCGAAGAGAACAACCAGCCGCTCGAGGCTGTGGCGAAGGCCCTGCGCGATTTGCAAGGTGCGCGGCGGCAGCAGTTCCGCAGCCGCCACCCCAAGCGCGAGAAGGCTACTGAAGAAGAGTTACGCGCCGAGTTCCCCGAGTACGCGGCCAAGGCGGACGCCGCGGCGAAAGAGTTGGAAGAGGTGACGGCCAAGCTGATCAAGCTGCCCACCATCCGCATGCTGAACGACATCGACTCCGCGCCCCCGCCCACCTATGTCTTGCAGCGCGGCGATCCGCTCAGCCCCGGAGCGATCGTCGAGCCGGCGGCTCCAGACGTGCTTTCGCGCGCGCCCCGGCCGCTCGCGATTCCCGCCGTCGAGAAAGGCGCCAAGACCACCGGCCGCCGCAGGGCCTTCGCCGAATGGCTCACGCAGCCCGAGCATCCGCTCACCGCGCGCGTGATGGTGAACCGCCTTTGGGCCGGCCATTTCGGTACTGGCCTCGTCGCTTCGCTCGATAACTTCGGCAAGTCCGGCGCGGCTCCCACGCATCCCGAACTGCTCGATTGGCTCGCCACCGAGTTCGTCCGCGAAGGCTGGAGCTTAAAGAAGCTGCACAAGACCATCGTGCTCTCGGCAGCCTATCGGCAATCCGCCGAAAGCCGCGCCGATGGCCTCGCCAAGGATGCCGAGAACAAGCTGCTCTGGCGCATGTCGCCCCGTCGGCTCGAAGCCGAAAGCGTCCGCGATGCGGTGCTGGCCGCGGCGGATCGTCTCGACGCCACCATGTTCGGCGAGCCGGTGAAGACCGTCACCAAGCCCTCGGGCGAAGTGGTTCCAGAGAAGGAACTCGAACAGCCCGGCCGCCGCACCGTCTATCAACTCGTGCGCCGCTCCGCGCCGCAGAGTCTGTTGAACGCCTTCGACGCTCCGGTGATGGAGATCAACTGTGCCCGCCGCGTCACCACCACCTCGGCGACCCAAGCTCTGGCCATGATGAACAGTGACTTCATGAGCACCCAGGCCGAGCACTTCGCCCGCCGCCTGCTGAAGCAGCCGGGTGAGGACCGCGCCCGCGTGGAACAGGCCTTCCGCATCGCCTTCTCCCGGCCGCCCACGGCCACCGAGGCCGATCGCCTGCTGACCTTCCTGCGCACGCAGGAAGCCTTCTACCAGCAACGCCCGCCCGAAGAGCGCCGGCTGCAAACCTACCGCGACCTGTGCCAGAGCTTGCTCGGCGCCAACGAGTTCATCTACCTGGATTGACCATGAGCCACGTTCAGCAGACCCCCATTCAACACCTGCTCTCCCGTCGCGACCTGTTTCGCAGTCTGAATACCGGCCTCGCGGGGCTGGCCTTGGGCTCGCTCCTGGACGCCGCTCCTCCCACCCGCTTCGACGTCCTCCCGAAGCAGCCGCACTTCGCCCCCCAGGCCAAGCGGGTCATTCTGCTGTTTCAGAATGGCGGCCCGAGCCAGATGGATCTGTTCGATCCCAAGCCGGAGCTCAAGCGCCGTCATGGCGAGAAGCCCGGCGAAGGCTTCATCAACACGGTGGACATCAAGAAGACCGGTACCTGGATGGGCAGCCCGTTCGAGTTCGCCCGCCACGGCCAATGCGGCATGGAGCTCTCCGAACTGCTGCCGGGCTTAGCCAAGCATGCCGATGACATCACGCTCATCCGCTCCATGGTGAGTGAGCACTCGAATCACGAGCAGGCCATCTGGTACTTCAACACCGGGCTCACGACGCCCGGACGTCCGGCGATGGGCTCCTGGGTTACCTACGGACTGGGCACTGAGAATCAGGATCTGCCGGCCTTCGCGGCCATCATGCATCCGAAGGGCTTGCCCGTGGATGGCGCGCGCAACTACTCGAGCGGTTGGCTGCCGCCTCTTTATCAGGGCATGGCGATGCGCGCCGAAGGGACGCCCGTGCTGAACCTGCAAGGGCAGGGCCCCGCCGATGCGGCTTCGGCGCGCTTCGGCCTGATGCAGCAATTGAATCGCGAGCATCTGGCCAAGCACTCGGACCAGCTAGCGCTCGAAGCCCGCATTGCCAGTTACGAACTGGCGGCTCGCATGCAGATTGCCGCGTCCGAAGCGTTGGACCTTTCGCGCGAACCGAAGGCGATGCATGAGCTCTATGGCACTGACGATCCGGAGTCCGGCATCCATGGACGGCAGTTGCTCTTGGCACGGAGGCTCACCGAACGCGGCGTGCGGTTTGTGCAGGTGCTGCTGCATGGGCAGCCGTGGGATACGCATCAGAAGAACGAGTCCGGCAATCGCGAGATCGCCCGGCGTACGGACGCGCCGGCGGCTGCTCTACTCACCGACCTCAAGCAGCGCGGTCTGCTCGACGACACGCTCGTCATCTGGGGCGGCGAGTTCGGCCGCACCCCGATGGCCGAAGGCAAAGACGGCCGCGACCATCACAAGTTCGGCTTCTCTCTCTGGCTGGCCGGCGGTGGCGTGAAGCGCGGCCTGGTCTACGGCGCGACCGACGAGTTCGGCTATCATGCCACCGAGAACCGCGTCACCATGGCGGACTTCCACGCCACGATCCTGCATCAGTTGGGGCTCGACCATCAACGCTTGAGCTTCCATCACGACACGCGGGACGAGAAGCTCACCGACGTGCGCCCGGCGCAGGTGGTGAAGGGCATCCTGACTTAGGCGTGGCAGGCGGCGCGCACGGCGTCCACCATGCGCTTCTGCTGCTTTTCAACGCCGGCCATGATGGCGCGCACTTTGGCTTTGGCCTTGGCGGGATCCCGATGGATCGCCGAGAGGCGCTGCCACAACTGGCGGCCGCTGGTCTCGTCGACTTCGAAGAACCAGTTTTCGGCGCCGAAGTCGCGATACATCTGCCCCTTGCAGGTGTCGGTGGGCTGACGGACGTAGAAGGCAGGCGTGCCGTTGTGCAGCGCGATCAACGGTGAGTGACACTCCACGCTGACGACGGCTTGCGCTTGCGCGTACACCGAGGCCGCTTCGTCCGGCAGCCAATAGGTGTCGCGCCACACGACTTTCTCCTTGACCTCCGCGGGCAGGGGATCTACCAGGACTTCCTTGGCCATCTCCACCTGGTAGGTCATCTCGGCGCAAGCCATCACCCGGTTGCCGGTTTCCTTCACGTAGCTGATGATCATCTCGCGCAGCTTGCGGTGATCCTGCTCGGTGGTGCGCTGGTTGATGGCGTCTTTGATGTCGTCGCTCGGCACGCGAGGCACGTTGTTCACGCGGTAGTAGGGCGTGTAGCGCAGACGCGGGATGACGCAGATGAACTTGCCCGGGACGAGTTGATGCTCTTTGAGCCAGGCTTGGGCCTTGGCGTCGTCGCGGAGGGTCATGCCGAGTTGGGCATCGGGGCCGAACTCGAGGAGGGGCGTCCGGACGCCCTGGGCCTTCAGATAGTCGCGCGAGATCGAATCGCGGCAAAAGAAGAACGCCGACTGGTCGATGATGTAGCGCAGATCGCCGGCGAGATGGGTGGGCGGCAGCTTCAGCGACTTCTCCCGCAGTTGGACGAGTGTGCCGCCCTCCGGCTCGCGGCCCTCGCCGAGACCGGAGATGGGATCGGTGCTGACGCCGAAGACGCCCACGGGCTTACCGGTGGCCTTACGGAAGGCAACGGCATGATTGCTGGCCGGGAACCCGGAGCCCGAACCGCTGAGGTACAGGTCGGCCTCGTTCCAGGCTTTCTGCAGTGCGGGAGTGGTGGGCAGGTTCCTGGCGTCGAGCGTGCCTTCGGCGATGGTGACCCGCGGATAGTCCTTGGCGAGCAGTTCGCGGGAGCCATGCCCGAGCTTGCCTGGCCACAAGGTGATGTGCGCCTCCGGAAAGTACTTCTCGAGCAGAGCCAGGACGCCAGGTGTATGGCCGATGTCGCCAATGTTGACGCTTTGCCAGGAACTCCGGAGTAAGATGCGCCGGGTGGAAGCCTGGGCGCGGGCGGCGACGAGGGTGGGCAGGCAGGAAGCGAGGAAGTTACGGCGTTGCATGCGGGTACGCAGGCATCATAACGAAACGGCCGAGGACATGGAGCCCTCGGCCGTTACAAATTCCGTAAATGGTCGGGGCGAGAGGATTCGAACCTCCGGCCTCCTGGTCCCGAACCAGGCGCTCTACCAGGCTGAGCCACGCCCCGACATTGGTAGCAGACTCCTCATGGTATCCCGCTTCCGGGCGGGTTGCAAGTTGCGTATTTCGCGGGTCGTACCGGGACTCCAGATCCAGTGTCGGAAACTGCCCAGGGACTAGATCTAGTGGTGCCCAGGTAGGCGCAAACTCTTGATTCCGAAACTCTTGACGCGCCGTATTTTATGGCCGATATTGGGAGGCACCCACATCTTACCGGTGGGGTGTTTCAAACAAGAATTGCCTCCAATGTTCAAAACAAAAAAGACCAAACTTGATCCCGCTCCCCCCACCAAAGCGTACTCGTCGAGCGAAGTCAGCAAAATTGGGGGAGTGAGTTTGCGGCAACTGCAGTGGTGGGACGAGAAAAAAGTGGTGAGTCCGCGCCACGAAGGGCACCGCCGAGTGTACAGCCCGGACGAAGTAGTGGAGATCACGGTGATTGCCGAACTTCGCCGCAAGGGCTTCTCTTTACAAAAGATTCGCCGGGTGTTGCGCTTCCTGCAGCGCGAGATGGGCAAACGGTTAACCGATGTGCTGGCGGGGGATTCGCATCTGCACCTGGTGACCGACGGCAAGAACATCTACCTCGAGCAGAATTCGGACAAGATCATCGACATTTTGAAGAATGCGCGGCAGCCGATGTTCCTGGTTTGTGTGACCGACCAAGTGCGGCGGCTGGAAGCTTCGGCGCGCAAGCCGGTGCGGGCGGAATCCGGCACCACGGCGCGCCGTTCGCGCGCGGTGTAAGCGGCAGCCGAACCTTTACACTGAAGAGTGAATGGACGCACTCTTCTCGCTCGCCCGTAAACTCATTGACATCGAATCGATCACCGGCAACGAAGCCGGGGTGGGCCAGGCCGTTTACGATCTGTTGGCGCAGCGGACGGCGAAATACGGCGGCACCGTGGAGCGCATTGAGGTGGAGCCCAATCGTTTCAATGTGCTGGCGATCTTCGGCACCACGCCCACGGTGACGCTGACGACCCATCTCGACACGGTGCCGCCATTCTTCCCTTCGCGCGAGGATGACGAGTTCATCTGGGGCCGCGGGGCCTGCGACGTGAAGGGCATTATCGCGGCGATGGTCACGGCGGCGGACTGGCTGCTGGAAGAAGGCGTGCGCGAGTTCGGCCTGATGTTCGTGGTGGGCGAGGAACGCAACAGCGCGGGCGCCTATTTTGCGGGCAAGAATCCGCGCGGGTCGAAGTTCCTGATCAACGGTGAGCCCACGGAGAACAAGCTGGCGCTGGGGTCCAAAGGCGCCCACCGTTTCGAGATCGTGGCGAAGGGGCGGATGGCGCATTCGGCTTATCCGGAGTTGGGCGATTCGGCGATTAACAAGCTGCTCGATGCCCTCGAGCGGATCCGCCGCATTGAGCTCGAGACCGACGAAATGTTGGGGCCGAGCACGATCAACATCGGGATCATCGAAGGCGGGCGGGCGCCGAATGTGATTGCCGATGCCGCGAAGGCCGAGTTGCTGATCCGGCTGGTGGATCAAGGCGATAGCACGTACGAACGAGTGCTGGCGGCGGCTGGGTCCGAGGTGGAGGCGAAAGAGGTTTTGCGCATTCCCGCCATGCACTTCGGACGGTTGCCCGGATTTGCGACAATGGTAGCTGCCTACACCACGGATATACCTGCTTTCGGCGGTGCGTGGGGCCAACCTTACCTGTTGGGTCCCGGGACAATTCATGTCGCGCACACGAGTGAGGAGCGGGTACCCAAAGGTCAATTGGTAGAAGCGGTTGAGATCTATCGTTCGATGGTGCGTCAACTGCTGGGGCAGTAAATCCCCCTGAATCTGAGCGAATCGCAGGAAGAAGGTTTGTTTTGAGTCTCGAGATGGAAGTTGGTGTCCTCGGAGCCACCGGCATGGTCGGTCAGCACTTTGTGCGTTTTCTGGAAGGTCATCCCTGGTTCAAGTTGACTTGGCTGGGAGCGAGCGCGCGCTCGGCCGGGAAGAAATACTCCGAAGCGACTGACTGGCGCCTGGAAGGCACCATGCCCGAGGCGATTGCCAACCTGACCGTTTCGGACAGTGTGCCGGGACCGGGCGCGCCGAAGATTGTGTTTTCCGCGATGGACGCGAGCGTGGCCACGGAGATCGAACAGGCTTTCGCCTCGGCCGGTCATTATGTGGTGTCGAACTCGCGCAATCACCGCATGGAAGCCGATGTGCCGCTGCTGGTGCCGGAGATCAATGCCGACCATCTGGGCGTGCTGGAAGCGCAGGCGAAGCGCGGCTGGAAGGGCCGGATCATCACGAATCCGAATTGCTCGACGATCGCGCTGACGATGGGCTTGGCGGCGTTCAAGCCGTTCGGCATCGAGCGCGTGCTGGTGACGACGATGCAGGCGGTTTCGGGCGCCGGTTATCCGGGCGTGCCTTCGGTGGACATCCTGGGCAACGTGATTCCCTACATCGGCAGCGAAGAAGAAAAGATGGAGCAGGAAACGCAGAAGATCCTGGGCGCCTTTACGGGCGACGCCCTGGCGGCGTTGCCGGCGAAAGTGAGCGCGGCGTGCAATCGCGTGCCGGTGCTGGATGGCCATCTGGTGGCGACGTCGGTGCAGTTACGCGAGAAGCCCGGCCTGGACGCCTTGCGCGAAGCCATCAAGAACTTCAAGGGCGAGCCGCAGCGCCTCAACCTGCCGAGCGCGCCGAAGTTCCCGGTGCAGTATCTGCCCGAGAACGACCGTCCGCAGCCGCGCCGCGATGCGACGCGCGACCGCGGCATGGCGGCCTTTGTGGGCCGTCTGCGCGAGTGCCCGGTGCTGGACTATAAGTTCCTCGTGCTGGCTCACAACACGATTCGCGGCGCCGCGGGCGCAGCCGTGTTGAACGCGGAGTTACTGGCAGCCGGCGGCTGGATCAAGTAAACATGCTCGTCATGAAGTTTGGCGGCAGCTCGGTCGAGAGTGCCGCCGCGATCGAACGGGTCGCCGGAATTGTGCGTTCGCGCGCCACGCAACCGATTGTGGTGGTGGTGTCGGCGATCGGCAAGACGACGAACCGTCTGCTCGAGATCGCGCACGAAGCCGTGGCTGGCCAGCGCCAGAGCGCGCTGGTGAAGCTCGACGAACTGCGCGCACATCATTTCGAGATCGCCGATCACTTCGGGGCCGTGGCGCTGATCGACCAGCCGTTTGCGGAACTGGCCGAGTTGGTGCGCGGACTGGCGGTGCTGGGCGAACTCACGGGCCGGTCGCTGGATGCGATCGCGAGCTACGGCGAGCGTCTTTCGAGCCTGATTGTGGCCAAGGCGCTGAATGCCGTGCACGCCGACGCGCGCGACTACCTCATCACGGACGGTCGCCATACGCAGGCGGCGCCGCTCTACGCGCAGACTTATGCGCGGCTGAAGAACCTGCCGCCTACGCCGATTACGGTGATGGGCGGCTTTATCGGCTCCACTGAAGCCGGCGTGACGTCGACGCTGGGGCGCGGCGGGTCCGACTTTACGGCTTCCATCGTGGGCGCCGGTTTGAATGCGGACGAGATTCAGATCTGGACCGATGTGGATGGCATGCTGACGGCGGATCCGCGGGTGCTGCCTGGCGGCCATCGGGTGAAGTCGATCTCGTTTGCCGAGGCGGCGGAGTTGGCGTATTTCGGCGCCAAGGTACTGCATCCGTCGACCGTGTTGCCAGCGATGGAGAAGGGCATTCCGGTGCTGATTCTGAATTCGCGGCGGCCGGAAGTGTCCGGGACGCGGATTGTGAGCGAGAGCGTGCCGTGCCGCAATGCGGTGAAGTCGATTGCGTGCAAGACGAACATCACGCTGGTGAACATCACGTCGACGCGAATGCTGATGGCGCATGGTTTTTTGCGGCGGATCTTCGAGATTTTCGATCGCTACGAGACGCCGGTGGACATGCTGGCGACCTCCGAGGTGAGCGTGTCACTGACGATCGATAACACCGGACATTTGGCCGCCGTGGTGCGTGAGTTGGAAGAGATTGCCGAGGTGACGGTGGAGACCGGCCAGGCGATTGTTTGTCTGGTGGGCGAGAACATCCGGCACAAGCCGGGCGTGGCGTCGCGCGTGTTTGCCGCGCTCGAGCCGATTAACGTGCGGATGATTTCGCAGGGCGCCTCGCTGCTTAATTTGAGTCTGGTGGTGGCGGAGGGCGATCTGCGGAAAGCGGTAGAATCGCTCCACGCGGAGTTCTTCCGCGAACTGGATCCCGAGGTTTTTGAAGCGTGAATCTGGCACTGATCGGCTACGGCAAGATGGGCAAAATGATCGATGGCCTGGCGCCGGAGTACGGCTTCACGGTGGTCCATCGGCTGGACGAGTTCAATAATCCGCATCAGTCGGCGATGACGCCGGAGAACTTCAAGGACGTCGATGTGGCGATCGAGTTTTCGACGCCTGAGGCGTGCCTGTCCAATATCCGCAAGCTGGCGGAGTTGAAGGTGAACACGGTGGTGGGCACCACGGGCTGGCTGGGGCATAAGGCCGAGGTGCAGGCGATCATCGAGCAGGCCGGCACTGGTTTTGTCTGGAGCCCGAATTATTCGGTGGGCGTGAATGTGTTCTTCCGGCTGATCCATGAGGCGGCGCGCCTGTTGGCGGAGGAGAAGGAATACGGCGCCTGGGCCTGGGAGATTCATCACGACGCGAAGCTGGATGCGCCGTCCGGCACGCTGTTGAAGCTGGTGGATGAAATGAAGCAGGCGGGCTACGCGCGGCACATCGATGTGAGTTCGAATCGGGCGGGGAAACATCCGGGGACGCATGAGATCGGGTTCGATTCGGCGGCCGATACGATTACGCTCAAGCATGCGGCGCGGAGCCGGGAAGGCTTTGCGCGGGGTGCGCTGAAGGCCGCCCAATGGGTGGCCGGCCAAAAGGGTTTTTACGAGTTCAGCGAAACGCTTTTTACGAAGAGGTCCAACAATGTTTGAAGGTTGCGGTACCGCACTGATTACGCCGTTCACGGCGGACGGCTCACTCGACGAGGTAACGCTCCGCAAACTGGTGCGCCGGCAAATCGAAGCCGGCATCGACTTCCTCGTTCCTTGTGGCACGACCGGAGAAAGCCCCACGATTACGCTCGAAGAGCATCTGCGCGTGGTGCAGATCACGGTGGAGGAAGCGGCCGGCAAGACGCCGGTGCTGGCGGGCGCGGGCGGCTACTTCACCAAGGAAGTGATCGAACTCGCGGAAGGCTGCGCGGCGATGGGCGCCGACGGCATTCTGTCGGTGACGCCTTACTACAACAAGCCGACGCAGGAAGGTTTGTATCAGCACTACCAGGCGCTCGCCGAGGCGGTGAAGCTGCCGATCATCGTGTACAGCGTGAAGGGCCGGACGGGCGTGAACGTGGAGCCGTCGACTTTGGCGCGCCTGGCGACGATCAAGAACATTGTGGGTGTAAAGGAAGCTTCGGGCGATATCGCGCAGATGGCGAACGTGCTGCACGAAGTGCCGGAAGGCTTCAAGGTGCTGTCGGGCGATGACTCGATCACGATCGGCCTGATGGGCCTGGGCGGCCACGGTTTGATCTCGGTGGCTTCGAACGAGATTCCGGCCGAGATGACGGCGATCACGCGCCATTGCCGGCAAGGCGACTTTGCGGCGGCGCGGGCGATTCAACGGCAGTATCTGCCGCTGATGAACGTGAACTTTATCGAGTCGAACCCGATGCCGGTGAAAGCGGCGATGGCCATGATGGGCCTGTGCCAGCCGGTGTGGCGGTTGCCGATGGTGCCGCCTTCGCCGGCGAGCGAAGCGCGCATCCGTGCGGTGCTCACGCAGTGTGGATTGTTGAAGGAGCAGGCGCAGCATGCGAGTCGATAGTTTGGCGCAGTTGGTGGAGGCATTGTTCGATACGCCTCCGGCATCCTATACCGAAGAGCATGCGCAGCTTTTTCAGGACTTCAAACAAGCGCTGAATGGCGGTCTGATCCGCGCGGCGGAACCGGATGCGTCGACGCCGACCGGCTGGCGCGTGAATCCGTGGGTGAAGAAGGGCATTCTGCTCGGCTTCCGCATGGGGCAGATCGTGGACATGTCGGTGAATCCGGCGCGGCAGCCTTTCTTCGACAAAGCGACTTATCCGGTGCGGCAGATCTCGGCGACGTCCGGGGTGCGCATCGTGCCGGGCGGCTCGAGCATTCGTGACGGCTGCTACATTGCGCGCGGGGTGACCTGCATGCCGCCGATGTACATCAACGTCGGTGCGTGGGTGGATGAAGGCACGATGGTGGATTCGCATGCCCTGGTGGGAAGCTGTGCGCAGATCGGTTTGC
The DNA here is from genome assembly GCA_965229305.1 of Bryobacteraceae bacterium. Classification (GTDB taxonomy): domain Bacteria; phylum Acidobacteriota; class Terriglobia; order Bryobacterales; family Bryobacteraceae; genus JALHNI01. The sequence goes on from CBDDIZ010000039.1 coordinate 171,170, forward strand.
GCTGTCATCTCTCGGCGGCCGCGCAGATCGGCGGCGTGCTCGAGCCGGTGGGCGCGTTGCCGGTGATCATTGAAGACGACGTGCTGGTGGGCGGCAATTGCGGCGTCTACGAAGGCACGGTGGTGAAGCAGCGGGCGGTGTTGGGTTCGGGCGTGATTCTGAATCGCTCGACGCCGGTGTACGACCTGGTGACGGGTCAGGTGCATGCGGGCAGCAACGAGACGCCGCTGGTGATTCCAGCGAACGCGGTGGTGGTGTCCGGCGCGCGGCAGGTGACCAATGGTCCGGGCAAGGATTGGGGCATCAGCGTCTACACGCCGGTGATTGTGAAGTATCGCGATGCCAAGACCGACGCCAAGGTTCAGCTCGAGGACTTGCTTCGTTAGCGGATGCGGGTTGGCCTCGACTTTGGCACGACCAACAGCTCGCTTGCTTGTTGGAAGGCTCCAGAATTAGAACTGGTCCGCTTTGCGGCGAAGACTGGTGAAACTCCCAGCTTTCGTTCCCTGCTTTATTTCGAGAAGCCGGGGAGCGGACGTCTGCGCGCGTTTGCCGGCCCGACGGCGATCGAAGAGTATCTCGAGGCGGACACGAAGGGACGGCTAATTCAGTCGCTCAAGTCGTTTTTGACGAGCCGCGCGCTGCGCAGCACGGAGATCTTCGGGCAGCAGGCGCAGATCGAGGACCTGATTGCGCGGATCGTGCGGCCAATGCGGGAAGAGGCGGAGCGGCAGTTCGGGCGGCCGGTGACGTCGGTGGTGGCGGGGCGCCCGGTGCACTTTGTCGGGGCCAATAGCGACGAGGACAACGACTACGCAACGGAGCGGCTGCGCGTGGCGTTCGGCAAGGCCGGTTTCACGGAAGTAGAGTTTGAGCTGGAGCCGGTGGCCGCGGCGCATCATTACGCGAGCACGCTCGATCACGAAGAACTGATTCTGGTGGGCGACTTCGGCGGCGGTACGAGCGACTTCTCCTTACTGCGGGTGGGCGGCGCTCAGGCGGAGTTGTTGGGGAACGAGGGCGTGGGCCTGGCGGGCGACGCGCTCGACGCGAAGATTGTGCGGCATGTGGTGTCGCCGGCGCTGGGGGCGGGGACGTCGCTGCGGTCGTTCGGCAAGATCCTGCCGGTGCCGACCTGGGTTTATGCCAAGCTCGAGCGCTGGCATCATCTGTCGCTGCTGCGCAGCCGCGAGACGTTGCAGATGCTCGAGACCACGCGGAAGCAGGCGATCGAAAGCGAGCGCATTGAGGCGTTGCTGCACCTGATCCATGAGGACCTGGGCTACCGGCTGCATCAGGCGGTGCAAAAGGCGAAGGTGGAACTGTCGCAGGCGCCGGAGACGATCTTCCGTTATTACGACGGCGTGGCGGATATCGAAGAGAAGATCGCGCGGCGGGACTTTGAGAACTGGATCGGCGAGGAACTGGCGGCGATCGAAGGGTGCGTGGACCGTCTGCTGCAGGCGACCGGCGTGCACGCGCGCGACGTGGATGCGGTGTTCCTCACCGGCGGTACTTCGTTCGTGCCGGCGGTGCAAGCGGTCTTTAGCAGCCGCTTTGGGGGCGAACGCATCCGGACCGGCCACGAGTTTACGTCCGTGGCGCGCGGATTGGCCCTGCGGGCCGCCTAACGGATCCGCGTCAGCTTCTGGACCCAGGCGGGGCCGGCGAGCTTGTCGGTGAGCTTGGCGCGGCCGGCGGTGATGTGCGCCGACTGGCCATGTTGTTCCAGGCAGGACATGCTGGTCCACTCTTCGACGAAGGTGAACTTGGTGGCATCGGTGACATCGACGAAGAGGTCGTAGCGCAGGCAGCCCTCTTCTTTGCGGGTGGGCTCCACGTAGCTTTCCAATACTGCGCGGACCACATCCTCTTCGCCGGCCTTGGCGTGGATGTGCGCGATCACGTCAATCTGTTCACTCATGCGGACTCCCAGTGTATCGAAGCAGGGACGGCAAAAAGCAAACGCCGCCCCCCAAGGGAGCGGCGTGAGGCAAATTCCAGAGGGAACTTTAGAGGGTCTTGAGGTAGGCGATGAGCTTGCCCAACTCGTCCTTTTCCTTGTCGAGCATGTCTTCGTAGGCCGGCATGCCGCCGCCACCCTGGTTGATGAGGGCGCGGACGTTCGCTTCCGTCGGAGCCTTGCCGTTTTTCATCTTGGCCTTGGAAAACAGGCCTTTCAACCCCGGGCCCATCTTCTTTTCGTCGCTGTCGGCGTTGTGGCAACCGGAGCACTGTTCGAAGATTTCCTTGCCTGCGGCGACCGCCTTATCCTGGGCGTTCACCACGTTGACCAGCAGCAAAGCGCCGAGAGAAACGCTGGTGAGGGTTCTTTTGAGCATCGCGTGGATGTTCTCCTTCTTAATGTTTCACTCGCCGCGCTGACGAGTGGCAATCATTACTTATTCTACAAAGTTCAGCCAGTGGCTTTCAGTGAGTCCAGACGGACTCCGGGGGGATCGCGTTACATGAAGTCTGGGACGGGGGCCGGCCCGACCGGCAAAAAGACGTATACAATGGCTGGCGATAAGGGTGCCGCGCTTGGTGAGCGCGGTGATTTAGTGAATGAGGGGATTCCTATGTCTCGTAGTCTGCCTTGTTGTACGTCCACGGCGTTCGTTCTGATCGCCTTTTCTTCATGCTTGTTAACCGCCCAGGAGTTTCGCTCCACTCTTTCGGGCAGGGTACTCGATCCAGCCGGAGCGGCCGTGCCGGGGGCGAAAGTCGCCGCGACGGGACGCGAAACGGGGGCGCGCTTTGAAGCGACGTCCGGACCAGACGGCGAATACACGCTGCCGTTTTTGGCGCCGGGCCCGTACACGTTGACCGCGGAAGCCGCCGGCTTCAAGCGGTATGAACAGACCGGTCTGCAAATCGGAACCAATCAGAAGGTGTCGCAGGATGTGCAGCTGCAGGTGGGCAGCCAAACCGAATCGGTGACGGTGTCCGCCGACGTGGCGTTGTTGCAGACCGCGACGGCGAGCGTCGGGCAGGTGATCACTTCGAGCCAGATCGAGAACATGCCGATGAACGGGCGGACGGCGTTGACGCTGGCGCAACTGGCGTTCGGCGTGACGCCGGCGAGCGACCCGCGGTTTACGCGGCCGTTCGATAACGGCGGTCCGGCAGGCTTCTCGATGGGCGGCGGCCAGAGCCAGTCGAATGAGTTGTTGCTGGACGGCGCGCCGGACATGACGCGCAATCGCCGCGTGGCTTATAACCCGCCGGTGGATGCGGTGTCCGAAGTGAAGGTGGAAGCGTTCCAGCCGGACGCGGCTTACGGCAATACGGCGGGCGGCACGGTGAACGTGGTGATGAAGGGTGGAACGAACGAGTTCCACGGCAGCCTATATGAGTTCAATCAGGTGTCGGCGTTGAAGTCGACGCCGTTCTTTACGAATGCGGCGAATCAGAAGAAGCCGGTGACGCGCTTCAATCAGTATGGCGGGTCGATCGGCGGGCCGATCTGGATTCCGAAGCTGGTGAACGGACGCAACAAGCTGTTCTTCTTCTTTACGTACGAAGGCATCAAGCAGAGCGAGCCGGAGCCGACGTTTGCCACGGTGGCGACCGCGGCGCAGCGCAACGGTGATTTTTCGGCCTTGGCGGCGTCGGGCATTACGATCTTTGACCCGACGTCCGGCGTGCTGAACAACGGCATCATCACGCGCACGGCGTTCCCGGGGAATATCGTGCCGGCGAGCCGGATCAGCCCGATTGCGAAGAATATCCTCGGCTACTTCCCGCAGCCGAATGCGACGGGAACGGCGATCGGCCAGAACAACTACTTCAACAACGCCGTGCGCAGCGACAATTTTTCGAGCTATCTGGGCCGGTTCGACTGGAACGTGAGCGACAAGCACAAGCTGTTCTTCAACATGCGCAACAACGATCGGATTGAGAACCGGGGCAACGTCTACCAGAATATCCTGACGGGCAACAACCTCGCGCGCATCAACTGGGGCATGACGTTCGACGACGTCTACACCTTGACGCCGACGTTCCTGATGAACACGCGCCTGAGCTGGAATCGTTTCGACGAAGGCAACTCGCGCAGCAGCGACGGCTTCGACTTTTCGGCGTTGGGGCTGCCCGGCTACATGAAGGCGAACAGCGCGAAGAATGTCTTCCCGCGCATCGACTTCCAGAACTTCTCCGACGTCGGTGATTCGGGCGGCGACCGCACGCCGTTCGATACGTTCCAGATCTTCGAGAACTTCACGAAGATCGCCGGGCGGCACACGCTGAAGTTCGGCGCCGATTTGCGGCAGCAGCGTGAGAGCTCAAACAGCTTCGGCAACTCGTCGGGCAACTTTGTCTTCAACTCGGATTGGACGAAGGCGGCTTCGAACGCCGCGAATGCGCCGATCGGCCAGGACATGGCGGGCTTCCTGCTGGGCTTGCCCACGGGCGGCAACTTCCAGATCAACGCGACGCGCACGCAGCAAGCGAACTACTACGCGTTCTTCGTGCAGGACGATCTGCGGGCGCGAAAGAATCTGAACCTGAATGTCGGCTTGCGTTATGAAGCGGAGAGCGGCACGACGGAGCGCTATGACCGGGCGACGGCGGGCTTTAACCCCGGCGCGACGCTGGCGGTGACGGCGGCGGCGAAGGCGGCCTATACGGCGAATCCGTCTTCACCCTTGCTCCCCGCATCGCAATTCAATCCGGTGGGCGGCATCTACTTCGCCGGTCAGAACGGGCGCACGACATATACGCCCTATAAGTACAACTTCTCGCCGCGCTTCGGCTTTAGCTGGACGCCCGATAAGCTGGGCGAAAAGACCGTGATCCGCGGCGGCATTGGACTTTACGTCGCCACGTTTGGCACGGTGCAGGTACAGCAGCCGGGCTTCAGCCAGCAGACCGACCTGGTCTCGGCCGGCGGCGGCGTGTTCCTCACGCCGGTGGCGACGCTGGCGGATCCCTACCCGGGCGGCATCCTGCAGCCCGCGGGCAACAGCCGCGGCGTGGACACCTTTGTCGGGCAGAACGTCACCTACCAGGAGCGCAAGTTGGGCAGCCCGATCACCTGGCGTTGGAACTTCAACATTCAGCGCGCGGTGGGCAAGAACGGCGTGTTCGAGATCGGCTACATCGGCAGCGATGCGCGCCGCATTGTCGAGTCGCGCGACCTGAACTTCGTGCCGAACGTCTACCTGGCGCAATCGCAGGTCCGCGATCAGGCGACGATTACGCGCCTGACGACGGCGGTGGCGAATCCGTTCCGAGGATTGCTGCCCGGCACCAATCTGAATGCGAACACGACCAATCAGGAGAACCTGCTGCGGGCGTTCCCGCAGTTTAACGGCAACGGCGGCGTACGGGTGGAAGGTCAGGCGAACGGCTACTCGAAGTTCCACATGCTGCAACTGCGGTTCGAACGCCGCTTCTCAAACGGTCTGCAATTCCTGACGAACTACTCCTGGAGCAAGTTCATGGAGGCGACCGATCGGCTGAATGTGGGCGACCCGTTCCTGCAGTACCGCATTGCGGACGAGGACCGGCCGCACCGCTTCGTATTCAGCGGCAGCTATGACCTGCCGTTCGGCAAGGGCAAGTCTTTCCTCTCGGGCGTGAACGGCGCGGTGGATCGCATTGTGAATGGCTGGCAGACCAACGTGATCTACACGACGCAGTCCGGCGCGCCGGTGGATTGGTCGACGAACCTGACCTACCTGGGTGGCGATCTGAACTGGAACGGCCGCAACCTGACCAATACGTTCGACGTGACGCGCTTCGAGCGGGTGGCGGCGAATCAGCCTGACCGCAACATCCGCACCTTCCAGCGCCGCTATTCGGCTTATCGGGCGGACAAGATCAACAACGTCGACATCAGCCTGATCAAGAATATCCGGCTGGTGGAGCGCTTCACCCTACAGTTCCGCGTCGAGTCGTTCAATGCGTTTAACCGCACGAACTTCAACGGCCCGGAACTGAATCCGACCAATCAGAACTTCGGGCGGATTACGTCGGCGGCGAACCTGCCGCGGACGTATCAGATGGCGTTGCGCCTGCGCTTCTAACGCAGGCTTAGGAAGCGGCCGAGGCGTCCTTCTCGACGAGTTCGAGAAACGCCTTGGCCGCGTGCGACAGATTGCGGCGCGCGGGGTAGACGAGGCGGATCTTGCGCTCGACGTTCATTTCCGTCACCGGAATCTCGCGCAGGGAGCCTTGGCCAATCTCCTGCAGCACGCACATGCGGGGCAGAAAGGCGACGCCTTCGTTGCGCTCCACCATGCGCTTGATGGTTTCGATGGTGGGCATCTCGACGTCCATGTTCAGCGGGACTTTGTGCCGCTGGAACTCGCGCAACACCACTTCGCGATACGGCGAAAGGACGTTGTGGGCGATGAAGGTTTCCATGTCGAGCTCGGTAATGGAGAGCGACTCGCGTTCGGCGAAGCGGTGCTTGGTGGAGCAGACAAAGGCCAAGTGGTCGGTGTAGATGACGCTCGAGATGAGGCGCTCGTCGTTGGGGTCGTAGGTGACGACGCCAAGTTCGAGGTCGCCGTCGAGCAGTTGCGTGGGGATGCGGCTGGAGTAGCTGCGGCGGACCTGGACTTTGACTTTGGGATAGAGGCGGCGGTAGTTTTCGATGTGGCCCAGCAGGTAAAGCGAGCCGGATTCGTTGGCGCCGATGATGAGGCGGCCGGCGGAATTGTCCCTCAGTTCGGCGAGGGCGTTCTGCAGTTCGCTTTCGAGATTCTCGAAACGGCGGGCGAAGTCAACGACGATGCGGCCGGCGTCGGTGAGCAGGAGTTCCTTGGCGGAGCGGTCGATCAGGCGCTCGCCGAGTTCGGCCTCCAGGCGCTGAACGCCGAGGGAAACGGCGGGCTGGGTGCGCAACATCTTCTCGGCGGCGCGCGAGAAGCTCTTCTCAGTCGCGACGGACAGGAAGACTTTGAGCGAATGGAGCAGCATGGTGGATAACCGTTCCTTATTATATTATTACGGATTATCGCTACCTGCAATTATATAAATTTGCCAAATCGGTCAGGTGTCCTTAGAATCGAAGACACGGGGCAACCCCCCGGTTGACGGTTTTCACAGCAAAGGAGAGAGGGTGTATGAGCAACCGCGTCTACATCTTTGACACGACGCTGCGCGATGGCGAGCAATCGCCGGGCTGCAGCATGACGGTGGCAGAGAAACTGAAGATGGGCCGCAAGTTGGCCGATCTCGGCGTTGACCTGATGGAGGGCGGGTTTCCGATCGCCTCCGAGGGTGACTTTGAGGCAGTGCGCGCGCTGAGCCAGGAGTTTCCTGAGATGCGCGTGGCGGCGCTGGCCCGGTCCAATAAGTTGGACGTGGAGCGCGCCGGGCGGGCCCTGGAGTTGGCGAAGAAGCCGAGAATCCACACCTTCATCGCCACCAGCGACATCCATCTCGAATACAAGCTGAAGAAGACGCGCGACCAAGTGATTGAAGACGCCGTGCGGGCGGTGGAACTGGCGCGGACGTTCGTCGATGACGTGGAGTTTTCGGCCGAGGACGCGACGCGTACGGATCCGGACTACCTGGAGCAGGTGTCGCGGGCCGTGGTGGCGGCGGGCGCGACGACCGTGAATCTGCCGGACACGGTGGGCTTCTCGGTGCCGCAGGAGTATGCGGAGATTATCGGGCGGATTGTGGGCGCGATCGGCGACCGGGCGATCGTCAGTGTGCATTGTCACGATGACCTGGGCCTGGCGGTCGCGAATTCGATCGCCGCGGTGCAGGCGGGCGCGCGCCAGATCGAGTGCACGATCAACGGCATCGGCGAACGGGCCGGCAATGCGTCGCTCGAAGAGATTGTGATGGCGTTCCGCACCCGGCCGGACCGGCTGCCGTTTGTCACCAACATCGTGCCGGAGCACCTCTATCCGGCGAGCCAGTTGCTGTCGTCGATTATCAGCTTCGGGCCGCAACCGAACAAAGCCATCGTGGGCGAGAATGCGTTTGCGCATGAGGCGGGCATTCATCAGGACGGTTACCTGAAGAATCCGTCGACCTACGAGATCATCAACCCGAAGTCCGTGGGCGTGCCGGAGACGCGACTGGTGCTGGGGAAGCACAGCGGCCGTCATGCGCTCAAGCAGCGCGCCGAGGCGCTGGGTTTCTCGCTCGAGAAGGAACAGCTCGACGAATTCTATACCCGCTTCACCGAAATTGCGGATCGCAAGAAGGGTGTGCGGAACGAAGAGATTGCCAGTTTGCTCCGGGAGATCGGGGCGCGGGAAGCGGCGGCTTCCGCGGCACAGTAACCGCGGCCAAGTAGAACAGTTTCATGAAATTCAATATTCTTTCACTGCCCGGCGACGGGATCGGGGTCGAAGTCACGCGCGAAGCCATCAAGGTTTTGAACGTGGTGGCCGGCCGTTTCAAGCATGAGATCGAGATTCGCGAAGCGCTGCTCGGCGGCATTGCGATTCAGAAGACGGGGCAGCCGTTTCCGGACGACACCAAGGCGCTGGCGCTGGAAGCCGACGCGGTGCTGATGGGCGCGGTGGGCTTGCCGGGCTTTGAGAAGGAACCGCTCGAGAAGCGGCCGGAAGGCGGCTTGCTTGGCATCCGCCGGGCGATGGGCGTGTACGCCAATCTGCGGCCGGTGTTTCTGTTCGAGAGCCTGCTGGACAGCTCGCCGCTCAAGAATGATCTGGTGCGCGGCACCGACATGCTGATCGTCCGCGAGTTGCTCGGCGGCCTTTATTATGGCCAGCCCAAGGGCATTGAAGGCGAAGCGCCGAACGAGCGCGCCATCAACACGATGGTGTACACGCGCATGGAGATCGAGCGGATTGCGCGCATGGCGTTCGATCTGGCGCGCCGCCGTCGCAAGAAGGTGACCAGCGTCGACAAGGAGAACGTCATCGACTGCTCGCGCCTGTGGCGCCGCGTGGTGATCGACGTGCACCAGGATTATCCGGACGTGGAATTGCAGCATCAGCTGGTGGATAGCTGCGCGATGCTGCTGATCACCAAACCGAAGAGCTTTGACGTGGTGCTGACCGAGAATATGTTCGGCGACATCCTGAGCGACGAAGCGTCGGTGTTGGCTGGTTCGATCGGGATGCTGCCTTCGGCATCGATCGGCGCGAAGAAGGCGAACGGCGTCTTCACCGGCTTGTACGAGCCGGTGCACGGTTCGGCGCCGGACATCGCGGGGCAGAACAAAGCGAACCCGCTGGCCGCCATCGGCAGCGTGGGTGCGATGCTGGAGTATAGCTTCGGGTTGAAAGAAGAAGCGGCCGCCATCACGCGCGCGATGGAAGCGGTGCTCAAGAGCGGTGATGTGACGGCCGACCTGGGCGGCAAGAAAACGACGGTTGAAGTGGGCGACGCGGTCTGCGCGGCCCTGTAGGAGTTACCACGTGAGTACACCGAAAACGATCATTCAAAAAATCTGGGAATCGCATGTGGTGTCGCAGACGCCGCCGGCGCCCGCCCTGCTCTACATCGACTTGCATCTGGTGCACGAAGTGACCAGCCCGCAGGCCTTCAGCGGTCTGCGCGCGCGCGGCCTGAAGGTGCGCCGTCCGGACCTCACGTTCGGAACCGTGGACCACTCCACGCCCACCACGCCGCGCAGTCTGCCGATCGTCGATCAGGTGGCCAAGGCGCAGGTGGCTCAGCTCGAAAAGAACTGCACCGAATTCGGCATCCCGTTCTTCGGCTTCCAGGATTCGCGCCAGGGCATCGTGCACGTCATCGGACCGGAATACGGCCTGACGCAGCCGGGCATGACCGTCGTTTGCGGCGACTCGCACACGGCGACCCACGGCGCGTTCGGCGCCTTGGCGTTCGGCATCGGCACCAGCGAAGTGGAGCATGTGCTCGCCACGCAGTGCCTGCTGCAGAAGCCCTCCAAGGGCTTTGCGGTGCGCGTGGAAGGCACCCTGCGTCCGGGCGTGGCGGCGAAGGATATCATCCTCGCGCTGATCGCCAAAATCGGCATCGGTGGCGGCACGGCTTGCGTGTTCGAGTTCCAGGGCTCCACCATCCGCGCGCTGTCGATGGAAGAGCGCATGACGGTGTGCAACATGTCGATCGAAGCAGGCGCCCGCGCCGGGTTGATCGCGCCGGACGACACGACGTATCAGTATCTGGCCGGCCGTCAGTATGCGCCGAAGGGCGCCGACTGGGACGCGGCGGTGGCGCGCTGGAAGCAGCTGCCGTCGGATGAAGGCGCGCAGTTCGAACACGAGATTTCGATCGATGCCAACACGCTCGAGCCGATGATCACCTTCGGAACGAATCCGGGCATGGGCATTCCGATCAACGGCACGGTGCCGGATCCGGGTTCGGTGGCCGATCCGCTGGAGCGCGATTCGCTGAAGAAAGCGCTGCAGTATATGGCGCTCGAGCCGGGCAAGCCGCTGACGGGTCAGGAAATCAACGTGGTGTTCATCGGTAGCTGCACCAACTCGCGCATCAGCGATCTGCGCGCGGCGGCGGCGGTGGTGAAGGGCCGCAAGGTTTCGCCGAACGTCCGCATGATGGTGGTGCCGGGCTCGATGGAAATCAAGCGTCAGGCCGAAGCCGAAGGGCTCGACGAGGTGTTCCGTGCGGCGGGCGCCGAGTGGCGCGAGGCGGGTTGTTCGATGTGCATTGCGATGAACGGCGATCAGTTGACGCCGGGTCAGTACAGCGTTTCGACGTCGAATCGCAACTTCGAAGGACGCCAGGGTAAGGGCGGCCGGACGTTCCTGGCGAGCCCGCTGACGGCGGCGGCCAGCGCGATCACCGGCAAAGTGACCGACGTGCGTACGCTGGTGGGAGGCAACTAATCATGGCCAAGTTCACGCCATTTTCGAGCCCGATGGTCAAGATGGGCATCGATAACATCGATACGGACCAGATCATTCCGGCTCGCTTCCTGAAGACGATTTCGAAGGACGGCCTGGGCGACCAGTTGTTCTACGACTGGCGTTACGACGCGAACGGCGCGCCGAAGCCGGACTTCATCCTGAATACGGACAAAGCCAAGCAGACCCAGTTGCTGCTGGCCGGCGACAACTTCGGGTGTGGCAGTTCGCGCGAGCATGCCCCGTGGGCGCTGACGCAGTACGGCTTCCGGGCCGTGTTCAGCACGAGCTTTGCGGACATCTTCAAGAGCAATGCGCTGAAGAATGGTCTGTTGCCGATCGTGGTGAGCCGGGATCTGCACGCGAAGCTGTTCGCGCTGCCGGAAGACGCCGCGGTGAGCGTGGATCTGGAGAGCCAGAAGCTGACGCTGCCCGATGGGACCTCGGCGGAGTTTGCGGTGGAGCCTTTCTCGAAGCACTGCCTGCTCGAGGGCGTCGACGAACTGGGCTATATTCAGCAGCACGAAGCGCAGATCGCGGCGTTTGAGGCGAAGCGTGCGGGTAGTTTGAACACGCTCGCTTCGTAAAGTTGGCATAATGCCCGTATGGGCGCCACGCAAGACGTAGACATGTCGCGAATTGTGGTGCTGGCCGGCCAGCGTTCCGGTCAGCCCTGCATTCGTGGTCTGCGCGTTACCGTGTGGGATGTCCTGGAGATGCTGGCTTCCGGCTTGACCGAAGCGGAGATCCTCGAGGACTATCCGTATTTGGAGAAGGCCGATTTTCCCGCCGTCTATGCCTATGCGGCGCAAACGCCAAACGGACTAAGCCGCTGAGGCGCTGACGATCTCGGGCTTCTCGTCGCCCGAGAGGTCGACGCCTTCCCAGCGGGCGACGACGGCGGAAGCGAGGCAATTGCCGAGCAGGTTCACCGACGTGCGGGCCATGTCGAGCACGGCATCGACGCCGAGGATCAGCGCCACCGGTTCCGTGGGCAAGCCGAAGGTGGAGAGCGTGCCCATCAGAATCACGAGGCTGGCGCGCGGTACCGCGGCGACGCCTTTGCTGGTGAGCATCAGGGTGAGCATCATCATGATCTGCTGGCCGATCGACAGTTCAATGCCGGCCGCTTGCGCCACGAAGATGGAGGCGGCGGCGAGGTAGAGCGTGGAGCCATCGAGGTTCAGGCTGTAGCCCAACGGCATGACGAACGAGACGATGTGCTTGGGCACCCCGAACTTCTCCATGTTGGCCAGCGCCATCGGCAGGGCGGCTTCGCTCGAGGCCGTGGAGAAGGCGAGAATGTATGGATCCTTCACGGCGCGAACGAACTTCGCGAGGGGGATGCGGGCCATGACGATGACGGCGCCGAGGACCACGATCACGAAGAAGGCGAGCGCGGCGAACATCGTGAGGACTAACTGGGCGAGGTTAAAGAGCACGGCGACGCCATATTGGCCGACGGTGGCGGCCATGGCGCCGAAGACGCCCAGGGGCGCGGCGTACATCACGTAGGCCGTGTACTTGAACATGACCTCCGAAAGCGACTCGCAGAACTCGACGACCGCCTTGGCCTTATGCTTGACGGCCGCGCAGGCCATGCCGAAGATCATGGCGAAGACGACCACTTGAAGAACGTCGTTGCGCGCCATCGAGTCGATGATGCTGGCCGGGAAGGTGTGCTCGATGATGCCCTGCCAAGTGACTTTCGCGGTGGGCGCGTCGACGGCCTTGGCTTTCGACAGGTCGACGCCACGGCCCGGCTGGAAGAAGTTGACGAAGGCCAGGCCCACGAATAAGGCAATGGTGGTGACGACTTCGAAGTAGATCACGGCGCGGGCGCCGATGCGGCCCATGGCGCCGGAGTGCGCGCCGCCGGCAATTCCGAAAACGAGCGTGGCAAACAACAGAGGCGCCACGATGGACTTCACCAACTTGATGAAGACCGTGCTGAGGATCTTCATCTGCACGCCCACCTCGGGGAAGCTGTAGCCCACCAGGACGCCGGCCACCAAGGCAATAAAGATCCAAGTCGTCAGACTGATTTTTTTCATCGTTCTCCCCATTTCAACTTCGAACGCAAAACGTCAAAGAAGAGTAGTTTCGGCGGCCGGACCAGGCTCACGGCATTTTCCGACCTTTGGCAGAGAATCAAGTCGTCGCGGCGTAGCGGCTCTCCCACCTGACCGTCCACGGTCAAATAGGCCCCATCATCCTCGGCACGATTGTACAAGCGAATGACCCCCGCGTCCGGGACGATCACCGGGCGGTTGGTCAACATATGCGGACAGATGGGCGTGATCAGATGCGCGCCCAGTTGCGGAAACAGGATCGGTCCCCCGGCGGAGAGCGAATAGGCGGTGGAGCCGGTGGGCGTGGAAACGATCAGACCATCGGCTTTGTAGCGGCACACAAAGTGGGTATCCACCCAGCACTCGACGTCGATGATGCGCGCCAGGGCGGCCTTGGTGATGACGATGTCATTGAGCGCTTCGTAGTGCGCCACGGCCTCACCGTCGCGATGCACTTCGCAGCGGAGCATGTGGCGCTTGCCGATGCGGAATTCGTTCTTGAGGGCCTTCTCAAGTTCCGGGAAGAAGTCCTCGACGGTGATTGCCGTCAGGAAGCCAAGGCCGCCCAGGTTCACCGCCAGCACGGGGATGTCGAGCCCTTGCATGGCGCGCGCCGCGGAAAGCAGCGTGCCGTCGCCCCCCAGCACCACCAGCAGTTGCGCGCCCTGGGGGACTTCTTCTCGTGGGAGACCATCTTTGCGGCCGGCGTACTCGGCGGTGGCTTCGTCCATGCGCGCGGCGATGTCGCGCTTGGCGAGCCAGGCGAGCAACTGCGGCACCAGCGTCACCGCTTGCGCCGCTTCGGGCTTCGAAATAATTCCAATGGTCTGCATGCTCATGGTTCGCGCTCGGCCTTTAGCCAGAACTCCTGGTTTCCGCCCGCTCCCAGCACCGGGCAGGGTATCAGATCTTGAGTAAACCCTAAGTGTCGCACCGCTTCCCCCACCTTTTCACAAGCCAGGCGATGCAAGGCGGGGTCGCGCACAATGCCGCCTTTGCCCACCTGCTCGCGCCCGACTTCGAATTGCGGCTTCACCAGGATCAGCAGGCGCGGCGCCAACTGAGCCAGTGCGGGCAGGATCATGGTGACGGAGATGAAGCTGACATCGCAGACGATCAGTTGGACGCGCTCGCCGATGACGTCGGGCGTGAGGAAGCGGGCGTTGGTCTCTTCGTGAACGACGACGCGCGGATCGCTTTGGATGGCCCACGCGAGTTGGGACTTGCCGACGTCGACGGTATGGACGCGCTGGGCGCCGCGCTGCAATAAACAATCGGTGAAGCCGCCGGTGGAGGCTCCCACGTCCATGGCGACGCAGCCGGTGGGATCGATGGCCCAATGGTCGAGCGCGGCTTCCAGCTTGAGTCCGCCGCGGCCGACGTACTTGGTTTGTCCGAGGAGTTCGATGAGGGCGTCGTCGGAGACGCTTTGCCCCGCCTTGGTGGCTTTCTGCTGATTCACCAGCACCTGCCCGGCGAGGATGAGGGCCTGCGCTTTTTCGCGCGAGGCGGCCAGCCCGCGGGCGACGAGCAGGACGTCGAGGCGCGACTTACTTTTGGCGCTCGACAATCAGGTCCGCCAGTTGGCGCAAGCGGTCGGCGCGGGCACCGAAGGGGTCCAGGGCAGTGTGCGCCGCGGCGCGCTCGCGAGCGGCCATCTCCTTGCTTTTTTCCAGACCGTGGACGGCAGGGAAGGTGATCTTCTGCTGCTCCTGGTCCTTGCCGGCGGTCTTGCCCAGGGCCTCGGAGCTTTGTTCGATATCGAGGATGTCGTCGACGATCTGGAAGGCCAAGCCGATGTGTTCGCCGAAGCTGGTGAGGGCGGCCAGTTCCACGGCGGTGGCGCCGGCGTAGATGGCGCCCATGCGGACGCTGGCGCGCAGGAGAGCGCCGGTTTTGGCGTGATGAATCGCATCGAGCAGTTCGGCGGTGGGGGCTTGCCCTTCGCCCTCAATGTCGAGGACCTGGCCGGCGATCATGCCGCCGATGGTGGCCGAGGCGGTGCTGAGTTCGTCGACGAGCGCGAGCCGCGTGTCGGCGCTGGTGTCGGGCAGGCGGGAGAGGGTCTGGAAGGCGAGCGTGCAAAGCGAGTCGCCGGCGAGGATGGCGATGGCTTCGCCGAACACGACATGGTTGGTGGGGCGTCCCCGGCGGAGGTCGTCGTCGTCCATGGCCGGCAGATCGTCATGGATGAGCGAGTAAGTGTGGATCATCTCGAGCGTGCAGGCTGCATCCTCGGCGTTAGCGACGTCGGGCTTGACGGCGCGCGCGGCGGCCATCGCGAGCAGGGGACGAATGCGCTTGCCACCGGCGAAGATGCTGTAGCGAATGGCCTTATGCAGCGTCTCCGGAGCAACGGATTCCGGCGGCAGCCAACGGTTCAGGGCACGATCGACCAGCACCTGCTCCGAGGCAAGATAATCTTCAAGGGCGAGAACGGGCTTGGGGCTCGACAACCCTCGATTTTAGCTTATGGGAAGGAAACTGGCGCGGTGAGCGTGAAGCGAAGGCGGCTTTCAGCCGGAATGACGGCCGGTTCGCCGCGAGTGGCCAGGACGACGCCCGTGCCGGCACCGCCGCCGGCTCCGGCGCCAATCGCGGCACCCTTGCCGCCGCCGGCGATCGCACCAATGGCGGCGCCGACGCCCGCGCCGATGCCGACTTTGAGGGCATCTTTCTTCTTCGTGCCGCGGGCCTGTACGCCGTAACTGCGCGTCTGGCAGGGGATGGTGCGGCCATCGGGGGTGGTGAGCGAAGTGACGCGGATGGCAATGGTCGCGCGGCCTTTCACTTTGCCGCCAGGATCCACGCTGGACACGACGCCTTCCACGCGCGAGTTGACGGGGGCCAGGACGCGGTCGCCGCTGGTTAAGGGACGTTCCAGCGTGGCCGTGAACATCTCGCCAGCGGCGTGGGTTTTGCTCGAGATCGTGGAGGTGGTGCGGACTTCGAGCGGGGTGCCGGCCGCGACGGTGACCGGGTCACGTGGCGGTACGACCTGCGCCGGGGACGGCTTCGCCTCCGAAGGGGTCCCCGGCGAGGTCGCGATCGTCTGGCCCGGACTCTGGGTCTGACCTTGGCCCGAACCCGGTGCGGCAACCGAGTTGGCAGGGACCGAACCCGTCGATGAGGTGGGGTTCGACTTGGAGCAGGCGGCCAAGGCCACCAGAGCGAAACAGGCGATCACGGGGCGCACACTCGGTATACGCGCCCCGCAGCCTTTCCGGTTTCGGCGCTGTTGAATAGATTTACAGCGTGAGGCCGAAAAAGTCCTGGGCATTGGCGAAGCAAATGCGGCGGACCATGCCCCCGACGAGGGCGAAGTCATTTGGAATGAGTCCGATTTCCATCTCACGGCCTACCAGGTTGCAGAGCGTGCGGCGGAAGTACTCATGCCGCGGGTAGGACATGAAGGACCGCGAATCCGTGAGCATGCCAACAAAGCGCGAGAAGAGGCCGCAATTGGAAAGGGCATTCATTTGCCATTCCATCGCCTCCTTCTGATCGAGGAACCACCAGCCGGAGCCGAACTGCATTTTGCCGGCGATTTTGCCGTCCTGGAAGTTGCCGACCATGGTGGCGACGGCGTAATTGTCAGCAGGGTTCAGGTTGTAGATCACCATCTTGGGCAGCGAGCCGTCCTGCTCGAGGGCGTCAAGATAGTCGCGCAAACCTTCCATCTGCGGCCAGTCGCCGATGGAGTCGAAGCCGGTGTCCGGGCCGATGGTCGCTAAGGCGCGAGAATTGGCGGCGCGCAGGGCGCCCAGATGCAACTGCTTGGTGAAGCCGGCGCGGGCGTCCAGTTGGCCGAAGTAGAACATGAGGTAGCTGGCGAACTGGCGATGCTCGTCGGGGCTGGCGGCTTGTCCGGCGCGGGCGCGATCGAAGATCGCCTTGGCGGTGGCTTCGGGGCAGGGCGCGCCGAAGCAGTGATTCAAGCCATGGTCAGAAAGACGGCCGCCAATCGACGCGAAGGCCGCGTGGCGCCTGGCGATGGCGTCGCAGAACTTGGCGAACGAATCGATCTCGACGTTGGCGGCGGCGGACAGCTTGGCCGTCCAGGCATTGAAGGCTTCGGGCTGGTGGACCGTGAGCGCTTTGTCGGGCCGGAAGGTGGGGTACATCTTCGTGCGCAGGAACTCGGCGCGATCCGGATTTTCGGCAAAGGCGTAGTGATGCTCGAGGGTATCGATGGGATCGTCCGTGGTGCAGACGGCGCGGACGTCGAACTTGCGAGCGATGCCCCAGGCGGTAAGTTCGCCCGCGAGCTGTTCGTTGGCCTGGTTCCAGATCTTCTCGGCGGAGTCCTCATTCAGCAGGTCCGTGATGCCGAAGTAGCGGGCCAACTCCAAGTGCGTCCAGTGATAGAGCGGGTTGCGCAGCGTCTGGGGTACGGTGCGGGCAAAGGCGAGGAACTTCTCGTAGGGGCTGGCGTCGCCGGTGCAGTAGCGCTCGGCTACGCCGTTGGCCCGCATCGCCCGCCATTTGTAATGGTCGCCTTCGAGCCAGATTTCGAAGAGATTGGCGAAGCGGCGATTGCCCGCCAGGTCGTGCGGCGGCAGATGGCAGTGGTAGTCGAGAATCGGTTCGCCGGCGGCGAAGTCATGATAGAGTCGGCGCGCGGCGGCGGTTTCCAGCAGAAAGTCGGGGTGGATAAAAGACACGGCACCCAACATGCTACCGCGCTAATTGCATTGTTTTTGGCAGACGCGCTCGGCAATCTTGAGGTAGCTGTCCGGCAGTTTGCCGTCGAGGTTCGGGCGACGGATACTGAAGCTCTCCACCACGTTCTGCCCGCCGGCGGGCCGCTGTTCGATGAGCTGCTCTTCGCGCAGTTTCAACTCCCCAGCTTGGCTCGCGCGGCCGGGTTGGGCCATGCCATAGACGGCGACTTGCTTCACCAGCGTGCCGTCGGGCCGCTTCTGCTCGCTCGAGACGCGCTGCGCCGAGAGCTGTAAGCGGCCATCGGTCGTAGCGGCCTGATACTCGGCCACCTGCTCGACGATCTTTCCGTTTTCTTCGCGACGCTCAATGTTCTGGCGGGCGGCTTCACGGAAGCTGCCGTTCTGATCCTTGCGGAAGGTGCGGACTTCTTCGTTGGTCACCTTGGCGACCGTGCTGCCGGTGCGCTCGGACTTCTCCACTACCTCGAGGCCGCCGTTGAGCGAACCGCGCTGCACCGTCACCGTCTCTTCGAGCTTGTTGGCCGACTTGCGCAACTCCGAGACGCGCTTCTCGGCCAGGTTCAGATTGCCGTTCAGATCGCCGCGATACACGGCGGTTTCCGTGGTTACCGAGCCGTCGCTGTTCTTGCGTTCTTCGATGCGCACCTTCTCCGGCTGGCCGTTCAGGCGACGGATGGTCCGCTCGATCACCTTGCGGCCGCCACCCTCTTCCACCACCCGTTCTTCGACGCGATCGGGGTTTTCGTTGGGGGCGGGCACCTTTCTGCCGTTCAGGTCATAAGTGTAGTCCTGGAACGCGAAGAGCAGGAGAAAGGCGAGCATACCCCATGCTAAGGCCCGAAACACAGGGCGGCAATGAGGCAAAAACCCTATAATAAAGGGGCATGAAGCGGTTCTACATCGAGACGTTTGGCTGCCAGATGAACGCCCATGACTCGGAAAAGGTGATTGGCACGCTGGTGGGGCGCGGCTACGAACAGGTGGATACGCCCGAAGCCGCGGAACTGATCATGTACAACACCTGCTCCATTCGCGATAAAGCGGAGCAGAAAGTCTTCGCGCGCCTGCAGGACTTCAAGAAGCATCACGCCGGCAAAACCTTCGCCGTGCTCGGCTGCGTGGCGCAGCAGGAAGGCGAAAAGATCTTCGAGAAAGCGCCCCATGTCAGCATGGTGGTGGGTTCGGCCAGCTACAACAAGCTTCCCGAACTGCTAGTGCAGATCGAGACCGGGAACAAGCGGGTGACCGGCTTGAGCCTGGATACGGAAGATACGTTTGAGACGCCGCTCACCCGGCGCGATAACCCGCACAAGGCCTACATCACGATCATCGAGGGCTGCGATAAGAGCTGCGCCTATTGCGTGGTGCCGTTCACGCGCGGACCGGAGCGGAGCCGGACGGTGGAGTCCGTGTTGCGCGAGGCTCGCGAACTGGTGCAGATGGGCTACACGGAAGTGCAGTTGCTGGGCCAGAACGTCAACAGCTTCCGCGATCCCTCCATCCCTGGCAGCAAGCTGGGCTACGACTTCGCGTATCTGCTGCGCCGCATGGGCGAAGTGCCCGGCATGCGCCGCGTGCGCTTCACCACGTCGCATCCGCGCGATTTCGTGAAGGACATCGTCGACGCGATTGACGAGAATCCGGTGCTCTGCAACCACATTCACCTGCCGGTGCAATCGGGCTCGACGTCGGTGCTGCGCCGCATGCAGCGGCTCTACACGCGCGAAGAGTATCTGCGGCGGATCGAGTGGATGCACCAGGCCAAGCGGCCCATCGCCATTACGACGGACATGATCGTCGGATTCCCGGGCGAGACCGAAGAAGAGTTTCAAGAGACGCTTTCGCTGGTGGATCACGCGCGCTACGAATCGATGTACATCTTCAAGTACTCGAAGCGTCCGAATACGCCGGCGCTGCAGTACGACGATCACATCCCGGAAGAAGAGAAGACGCGGCGCTTCCTGATGCTGCAGGAGAAGCAGCGCGCGATGCAGATCCGCCAGAACGCCGAAGCCCTGGGCTCCCTCGAAGAGGTGCTGGTGGAAGGATGGAACGGCAACACCAATCAATGGGTGGGCCGCACCAGCCAGAACCGTACGCTGAACTTCGTGCACCCCGCTGGTCAGGCGGCGAACCTCCTGGGCCGCTATGCGCAAGCGCGCATCACCCGCACCGGCGTGGGCGCCGCCGCGGGCGAGTTCGCCGCGTCCGCTTAGTTGGCGTCGCGCGGCCGCACGTACCACTCGAGCGCTTCTTCGCGGCTTAAGCGCGGCGGCTCCTGCCCGGCTTCCGGATGCGTGGCGCGATAGCGAGCGACGGCTAAGTCCTCGAGTTGACTCACCACCTGCGGATGGCGTGCGGCGACGTTCTTGAACTCACCGGGATCCTGGCGCTGATCGAAGAGCTTGACGTAACGGCCGGGCGTGGGCTGGTCCGTTTCGTAGCCATCGGTGCGCTGCCGTTTCCCGGAGCCGAAAATCAACTTCCAGCGCTGATTCAGCACGAAGCACTCCTCGTTCTCGAGGTAGGCGCTGAAGATGTGATCGCGTGGCGTCGGCGGGCGCTTGCCTTCGAGATAAGGCCGCAGTGATTGGCCGTGGCGAACGGGCAAGGCGTCGACGCCGAGCAGGTCGGTGAGGGTGTGCGGCAGGTCGACGTGCTCGGTGAGGTCCTGCACGGTGCCTTGGCGAATGCGGCCGGGCCAGCGCATCATCAGCGGCACGTGGAGCGCGGGCGTATAGCCGCAGTGCTTTTCGAAGCGGCCATGCTGACCGAGCGAATAGCCGTGATCGGCGAGGTAAACGACCAGCGTGTTCTCCTCCAGTCCGTGCTTCTTCAGCAGGTCCAGGGCGCGGCCGACGTTGCGGTCGAGGAAGCGAACCGAAGTGTAGTAAGCCGCGATGATGCCTTGCTTCTCCGTGGGGCTCAGGTCGCGGAAGATGAGCGGGATTTGCCCGAGGTCTTCAGGGCCTACCTTCGGCACGGGGAACTTCGATGGATCGAACGCCTCGCGATCTTCGATGGGGAAGTCATACGGCGAATGCGGCTCCTGAAAGCTGAGCCAGAGGGCGAATGGCTGGCTTTGCTGCGCGCCAAGAAACTCGTCGGCCAGCTTCAGCTGGTACAACGACTTCATCTCGGCCTCCCGGCGGCCAAACGGCAGCTTCTCGGCGTTGAGCCAGATCCGCGCCGGATCCTTGAAAGGGCGCCAAGGCGGCTTGACGCGCACACCCGCGGGTAGGCCGCTGGGCTCATTGGCCAGCCACGCCCGTTGCACTTCGCCTTCAGTGAGGCAAGTTTCAAACCCATGCAGGCCGGGTCGGCCGGGCTGATTGAAGTGCATCTTGCCGATCACGCCGGTGCGGTAGCCGGCCTTCTGCAGTTGCTTGGCGACCGTCGGCTTCTCCGTCGACAGCGGCGTCTTGAGCACGGTCACTCCGGCCGCGTGCGGCAACTGACCCGTCAGCAGACTTTGCCTGGACGGCGTGCACACCGGCGAATTGCAGTAGTGCCGCGCAAAGCGCGTGCCTTCGCTGGCCAGGCGATCGAGGTGCGGCGTCTGCGCCAGCGCGTTGCCGTGCGCGCCCAGCACATAACCGGCATGATCGTCGGCAATGATATACAGCAGGTTGGGCCGCCGCTGCGGCTGATAGGCCGCGCCGGCAAAGGCCGCGATCGCGTCACGTCGGGTGGTCATCCCCGTGAGTATATCGGAGCTATACTTCCAGGCATGAAAGCACTGTTGCTCCTGTTCTTCTGCGCCACGCTGACGGCACAGGAGATGCGCTTCTACGTGATGGGCATGCTGTATCGCGGACCGAAGTGGACCGCCGAGTTGACCGACGAAGCCAAGCAACTCCAAGCCGGCCACATGGCGAACATCATGAAGCTGGCCGAGGAGGGGCATTTGCTGATTGCCGGACCGATGGCCGGCACTGGCGATCTGCGGGGCATTTTTATCTTCGACACCGACGACGTGAAGAAAGCGCAGGAATGGTGTGACCGCGATCCGGCGATCCAAGCCGGCCGGCTGCGTGTGGAACTGCACAAGTGGTACGCCGCCAAAGGCCTCACCTACGACAAGACGAAGAAATGAGAGCGGGCACGCTGATTCTGGGCCTTTGCCTTCTGCACGCGCAGGAGCCGATTGAGCCTACCTTCACGACGTCGGTGAAGATCGTGGACATCCTGGCTTCGGTCCGCACGAAGGCCGGGCAACTGGTGCGCGACCTGACCAAGGACGACTTCACGCTGCTCGAAAACAATCGTCCGCAGGAGATCCGCTACTTCTCGCGTGAGACGGACCTGCCGCTGACGGTGGGCCTGCTGATCGATACCAGCATGAGCCAGGAGAAGGTGCTGAACGCCGAACGCGCGGCCATCATGCGCTTCTACGATCAGGTGCTGCGCGAGCGTAAGGATCAGGTGTTCGTTATGCAGTTCGACATGGCCGTGCAGCTGCGCCAGAAGCTGACTTCGTCGCGCCGGTCGCTCGAAGAGGTACTCAACTACGTCGATACCCCGACGCGCAACGAGCTCCGCGTGCAGACCGGCGGCGGGACATTGCTGTACCAGGCTGTGTATCAAGCGGCTGCGGAAGTGATGAAGGATCAGAAGAATCGCAAGGCGCTGATCGTGCTTTCCGACGGCGAGGACTATGGCAGTGAGCGCTCGCTGGATGAGGCGATCGAGGCGGCCGTGAAGTCCGACACGCTGATCTACACGATCTACTTCACCAGCGGCGGTGGCAATGGCCGCGGCGTGCTGCGGAAGATGTCGCAAGGCACCGGCGCGGGCTATTTCGAAGTCAGCAGGAAGGAGAGCATCGAGCAGATCTTCGACAAAATTCAGGATGAGCTGCGCGGGCAGTATCACCTGGGCTTCGTCTCCGATCAGCCCACGCGCCTTTCCGAATTCCGCACTCTGCGCCTTTCGACGAAGCAAAAGGGCTTGAACGTTCAGGCACGCGAGCGCTACATGGCGCGTCCTTAGGCGTCCTCGGAATCGAGCTGTTGCTTGGCATCGAGCAGCGCTTGCCGCTTCTCGGGCTCCACTTCCGGATACCGCACCTTCAGCTTCTTCAGCGTCTGGCAGATAATGCCTGCCACCGCCACGCGCATGAAGGCTTTGTCGTCCGCCGGGATCACGTACCAGGGTGCGTAGTCGGTGCTGGTGGCGCGAAAACAATCCTGATAAGCGGCCATGTACTCGTCCCAGTGGCCGCGCTCCACCACGTCCTGTGCGGCGAACTTCCAGTTCTTTTGCGGTTCGGCGATCCGCTCGAGGAAGCGCTTCTTCTGCTCGGCCTTGGAGACGTTCAGGAAGAACTTCAGAACCACGGTGCCGTTCTCGGTGAGGTGACGCTCGAAGTTGTTGATCTGCCGGAAGCGCCGTTTCCAGATGTCTTTGCCACGGGCCTCGGGCGGCAGTTGCTGACGGTCCAGGAACTCGGGATGCACCCGCACCACGAGCACCTCCTCGTAATAAGAACGATTGAAGATGCCGATCCGCCCGCGTTCGGGCAGCGCTTTGGCGGCGCGCCACAGGAAGTCATGATCCACTTCTTCCGCCGAAGGAGCCTTGAAGCTGAACACCTGGCAACCTTGGGGATTTACGCCGGACATGACATGCCGGATCGTGCCGTCCTTGCCGGCCGCGTCCATCGCCTGAAAGATCAGCAGCAGCGAATACGTGTTTTGCGCGTAGAGCTTGTCCTGCATCTCGGCGAGATGGGGGACGCTTTCGCGCAACGCCGCTTCGGACTCGTCATGTGACAAGCCGGCGTCAAAGTCCGGGGCGAAGTCGCGAGCGAGCACGATCTTCTTGCCGGGCTTCACCCGGAGTTTCTTCAGCAATTTGGCATCGAGTTCGAACATGGCTATCCAAAGATCTCCCGCATCCGGCGCACCAGCAACTTTTCGTCGCCGGAGTCGTTCATCAGGAAGGTGAACTCCAGGCCTTTGCCGCCGGGGCCGGCGAGCGCGGCGATGCGCGGCTCGCCTTCGCTCAGCTTCTTCAAAACGGCGGCGGACGTCAGCCCGGGCCGCGCTTCATCCCAAGTGGCGAGGACGCGATGAACCTTGCGGCCCCGCTCGAAGCGCGCCTTCTCGACGGCGATGCCGAGCTTGCCGAGCGCTTCCATGGTGTAGGCGGCTTGGCGCTCGCACTCGCGATCGAGCGCGGCGAAGTCAAGCTTGGCGTAGCGTTCCATCGCCACCAGCAGGCCGATCATCTCTTCCTTATTCACCTTCATGGCGCGGCCCATCGAGTCCGAATGCGGATTCGAGTTGAGCCACGCCGCCCGCACCAGGTCGGCGCGCCCGGCGAGGACGCCGGAGCTTTGCGGACCGCGAATGTGCTTGCCGCCGCTGAAGGCGATCAGGTCGACGCCCGTGGCGGCCACGCGCGGAATGTTGTCCCAACTGGGCAGCAGATTGGCCGCATCGATCAGCACTGGTACGCCGGCCTTCTTCGCGAGCGCGACGCATTCGTTGAGCGGCACGGGCGTTTCCCATGCCCAATCGCCGCGCGTTCCGCCGAGGTAGTAGATCATGGCCGTGCGCGCGTTGAGCGCGTTTACGAAGCTTTCCTGCGAGTCCACCTCGACGATCTTCACGCCGGCGCTGCGCACCGCATGGTCATAGCCGTTGCGATGCGGCTTCTGAATGATCACCTCGCTCTTCATGCCTTCGAGGTCGGGCAAGCGCCGCACTTTGGCGACGTCGTCGCCGGTGAGGCAGGCGTAGGTGGCGAGCGAGATCGAGCCGCAGGTGCCGGAGGTCACCAGCGCGGACTCCGTGCCGCAGAGTTTGGCGAGGCGCGCACCGACGGCATCCTTCACCTCTTCGAGCACGGCGAAGTCGCGTGCGGCTTCAGCCATCACGCTTTGAATTTCCGGCAGCATCTTCGACGCGCCGATCGTCGTTACCGGGCCTTGAAAATTCAGCACCGGCCGGAGGCCCAAATCCGCATAAACGCTGTTCGCTTTGCGGCTGGCCGCGATGCCGAGAGACGGCCAGAGGGCGGCCGCGGCTTGAAAGAACGATCGGCGGTTGTTCATCGCTTCATGTTACGCCGAGAGCGCATCGAGACGGCTCAGCAGTTCGGGCGGCAACGGTTCGGCGAGCGCGTTGTCGATGTGCCCCGGATGGCGCGCGCCGATCAGCACGCCGCCCATCTGCGGCTGGGCGAGTGCCCAGCCCATCGCCAAACGCACCATGGATAACCCCGTCTCCTCCGCCAGCGCCCGCAGCTTCTCGACGATGGCGAAGTTGCGCTCGCTGAAGTATTCGTTCGTGTGGCCGGGCACCCGGTCGAAGCGCGTGCCCGGCGGGAAGGGCGCATCCGGCCGATACTTGCCCGCGAGGAAGCCGGCTCCCAGCGGACTGTAGCTGATCGCCGTGACACCCAGGCGCGCGCAGAGGGGCAGCAACTCGGCTTCGATCTCCCGCCGCACCAAGTTGTAGATCGGCTGGATGGTCTGCAGCAGTCCCGGCGCCAGACGCTCGGCTTCGGCCAGTTGCGCGGCGTTGAAATTGCTGCAACCGGCGACATGCACGGTGCCGCCGTCGACAGCCTCGGCCATCGCAGCGAGAGACTGCTCGAGCGGCGTCTCGGAGTCATAGCGATGGAACAGATAGAGGTCCACCCGATCGGTCTGCAGCCGTTCAAGGCTGGTGGCGAGAGCTTCGCGCAGGCGCGCCGGCCGCAAGACCTTGGTCTGCAGGACCACTTGGTCGCGCAAGCCATTCGACTTCAGCCAGCGCCCCAGAATCGCCTCGGATTGGCCATACGCTTCGGCCGTATCGAACAGGTTGATGCCGCGCTCCATCGCGTAGTCCAGCACGGCGCATGCCTGCCGCTCGTCGATCTCGCGTCCAAACGTCACGCAGCCCAAACCGATGCGTGACACTTCAAGGCCGGCCCGCCCGACCTGGATCTTCTTCATCCTTTGATTCTGGCCCGATTGCGAGACACTCGAAGGATGTCATTTTCCTGGGGAATCATCGGCGCCGGCGACATCGCCCGGAAGCACGTGGCCGCGGCCATGCAGAACGCGCCGGGCCACCGCCTGCACGCGGTGATGCGCCGTGATGAAGAGCTCGCCCGCCAGTTCGCCGCCGACTTCGGCGCGCCCAAGTTCTACACCACGGCCGAAGCCTTGCTGGCCGATCCGGCGATCGATGCCGTCTTCATCGGTACGCCGCCCTCCTCGCACGCAGCGCTCACCGCGATGGCCGCCGCCGCCGGCAAGCATGTACTTTGCGAAAAGCCCATTGCCGCGACGGTGGACGAAGCCCGGCAGATGATCGACGTCTGCGCGCGGCACGGCGTGCGCCTGATGATCTGCCATTACCAGCGCTTCAATCAACGCCATGTGCAGATTCGCGCGTGGCTCGAAGCCGCCACCATTGGCCGCGTGGTGGCCGTGCGGATGAACTTCTCCAGCTACTCGCCGCCGACCGAGGACGCCTGGCGCCATCAGCGCGCCATCGCCGGTGGCGGCCCCAGCATGGACTTGGGCAGCCATTGTCTCGATCTGCTGATGTACCTTTGCGGGCCGATCGAAACCGCGGCGGTGCTGACGGACTCGCTCGCTTACGACACCGATGTGGAAGATACCGCGAGTATGCTGCTGCGGCTGAAGAGCGGGGCGCAAGCCACCGTCACCACGCATTGGAGCGCGCGCATGCCGGACACGGATTCGGCCAGCATGATTGAGATCTGGGGCACGGAGGGGTCGATTCTCGCTTCACCGCTCTTTTCGAAGGACCACTCCGGCACTCTACTGCTGCGCCGTCCGGAGGGCGACGAAGACCACTCGCGCGGGCCGGGCAAGAAGATTCACGAGGATGTAATCGAGCACTTCCGGCAAGCGATTGTCACGGCCGGCCCGGTGCGCGTGCCGGCGGAGGAAGCGCTAGCGGGGCTCGAGATTATCCTGGGGCAGCCTCAGACGGAGTAGCCGCCATCGAGCACCAGGTTCTGCCCGGTGACGTAAGCGGAGGCCGCCGAGGCCAAATAGACGACGGCGCCCTTGATGTCGTCATGCTGCGCCAAGCGGCCCAGATAGACGCGCCGGTTGTACTGGCTGATGAACGGCTCCTGGTGGTCGGGCGTCTGCAAACCGCCGGGGGAAATCGCGTTGACGCGCACGCCATGCGGTCCTCCCCAGGCGGCCAGATACTTCGTCAGGCCGATCATGCCGTGCTTGGTGAAGTGATAGTCGGGCGGCGTGGTCATGTTGGTGCCGGCGTAATTGGTGAAGTCCGGGCCGACGACGCTTTGGATGGAGCCGATGTTGATCACGGCGCCGGCCTTGGCGGAGAGCATATCTTCCATGAAGGCGCGCGAGATGGCGAACAGGCCGGTGGCATTCACTTCCATCGATTGGCGCCAGGCTTCGAGCGGATCGTCGTAGCGGCGCATGGTGCGCGCCACGGAGTTATTGACCAGAATCTGCACGCCGCCGTGGCGGGCGCGAAGACGCTCGCGCAGGTCGAGGATCGACTTCTCGCTGCCTTGGTCATAGCCTTCGGAGGAGGCCGCGAGGCCACGCGCCCGCAATTCGGCGGCGGTCTCTTCGCACGCGTCCTGCGAACGCGAAGCAATCACCACGTGGGCGCCCGCTTCGGCCAGCGCCTCGGAGATCGGCGACCCGTAAAGGCCATAGCCGCCGGTTACCAACGCTACCTGGCCCTTCAAGTCAAACAACTGCTGAATGGTCATAATTCGGGCGAGCCCCAGCGCAGCGACACGTGATCGTGCATCACCCGCCGGGCTTGGCTGGCGGGGATTTTGCCTTGCAGGAACTCGAGTAAGGGCCGGTGCGAATCGAGGATCATCCGCGTTTGCTCGCTGGGCGGCTTCTTGACGATGGCGTAGGCGAACAGCGACGACGTGAGGTTCGTCAGCATGCGCTCCAGATAGTCGTTGTCGGCCAGCTTCCAGATGGTGCGGTGGAAGCCCAGGTCCAGCCGCGTGGCTTCGAGGGCGGAGGTGGAGCCGCCGCGCTCCATCCGCTCGATCTGCTCGATGAGCTTTTTCTCCGTGGCGGCGGTCAGCGCCTTGCGGCACAGCAGCAGCGCTTCGGATTCGAGGACCACGCGCAGCGAGTTGATCTTCTGAATGTCGTCGTTGCTGAGGCTCACGACGAACATGCCGCGCCGTGGCTGGTTCACCACCAGACCCTGTTCCTGCAACTGGTGCAGCGCTTCGCGAATCGGCGCGCGGCTCACCTGCATCTTGCGGCCGAGGTCGCTTTCGTTCAGCCGGTCGCCGGGCTTGAAGCCGCCGGAAAGGATCGCTTCAATCAACACTTCCGCGATGTGTTCGCGGAGCGTGGAAGCCTTCATCGGCGAGAGCGTCATGGTCTTCATGGCGTAGCCGGCAGCGGGCGCCGGATCGTTCAGGATAACATTCGCCCGCGGCTTACTCGGCCGAGCGCACCTTCACTACAAAGTAGTCGAGCGGGCCTTTTACGTCGACAAACTGATGCGGCACCGTGTTGGGCACCACCATCACGTCGCCCGGTTGAAGCGCCTGGCGGGTGCCGTGTTCGACATTGGTGCCGCGCACTTCCTCGGGCGCCGTCGACTTCGCTTCGGCCACCGTGCCTCCGGTGACGATGGTGGCCGTCCCCTTCACGAAGAACATCACGTCCGTGTCGCGGGCATGCTGCTCGGCGATGCCGTCCTTGTCGCGATGGCTGGCGCTGACCTTGTAGTGGTCGCCCGCGGCCAGGGCGCCGCCCTTGCTCAGGGTGGTCACCGTGGGCGCCTTGCCTTCGTCGTGCGTGCGGACCTTCAGCAGGAAGTACTTGCACGGGGCGTGGACGTTGGCGAACTGGTGCGGCGTCCCATTCGGGATCGTCACCACGTCGCCCGCCTTCAACGGCTGGGCCGTACCGCCTTCCACCGCCGCGCCACGAACTTCGCCCGGCCCGGTGGACTTGCCGTCTTTCACTTTGCCGCCGGTGAGCAGTGTCGCGGTGCCGGAAACGAAGTAGACGACGTCGGTGTCGTGGGCGTGGACTTCCGCCTGTCCGTCTTTCTCGCGCCCGATCGCCATCACCCGGTACTGGCCCTGGTCCAGGAGCACGCTGTGCTTCGGATAGGCGGCCTCCATCTGGGCCTTATCCAGATGCGTGGCCGCGGGTCCGCTCCAGAAAAGCAGGGTGATTAAGGTGAGGTTCATCATTTTCTTTGCTCGGAGCTTATCAAAAGCTGAGCCAATCTCGCAGTTTTCCGCGCGTTGCTCTGGAGAAGGAGCCCAAACTCATGCGTCAGTTCGCTGGCCTCGCCTTGTTCGCGAGCCTGTCCCTGTTTGCCCAAGGACCCGACTTTACCCCGCCCAACCCGCTCTACGCCGCTGCCATGCGGAACGATACGGCGGAAGCCCTGCGTCTGTTGGCAGCCGGAGCCAATCCCAACGACGGCACCGTGGTCGGCCTGTCCACCCTCGTGCAGCCCATCATGAATCGCAACCTGCCGATGATGCGAGCGCTGCTCGCCAAAGGCGCGAACGTCAATGCGCCCAATCCGGCCGGCTTTACGCCGCTGATGTGGGCCGCCGCCAGCGAAGTGACGTCACCCGAGTTTGTCGAAGAGTTGATCCAACATGGCGCGAACGTCAACGCCGTCAATCAGGCCGGCGAAACCGCGCTTACCTGGGCGCGCCGCCGCGGCCATACGCCGATCGTGACAGCCTTGTTGAAGGCCGGCGCGCAAGAGTCGCCGCGGGCGAAAGAGGCCGTGGAGAAGGCGCTGGCGCTGTTGCAGAAGAGCGGCGACCAGTTCGCGCGCGTTTCCGGTTGCACCTCCTGTCATCACCAATCGCTGCCGCAGATGGTGGCCGGCATGGCGCGGCAGCGCGGCTACGCCGTCAACGAGAAGATCTCGAAGCAGCAGGCGGACGCCGTGATCGCCGTCTTCAAGCCCGCGCGTGAGCTGATGCTCCAGGGCACTGACCGGATCCCTGACGTCACCATCTCGGCCGGCTACTCGCTGCTCGGCTTGCATGCCGAAGGCTACCGGGGCGACGAAGTCACCGAAGCGATGGCGCATGTGATCTCGACCAAGCAGCGCGCCGACGGCAGCTTCCCCTCCATGCCGGGCCGCCCCCCGATCGAATCGAGCGACATCACGGCCACGGCTCTCAGCTTGCGCGCCATGCAGGTCTACGGCAAGAACTCGGAGGCGGCGGTGCAGCGCGCTCGTGCCTGGCTGCTGCTGCAGGAACCGCGCACCAATGAAGAGCGGGCCATGCAGTTGCTGGGGCTCACCTGGGCCCAAGCCGAGCCGGCCCAGTTGACCAAGCGGGCGCAGGCATTGCTCGCCGAGCAACGGGCCGATGGCGGTTGGGCGCAACTGGCGACGCTTGAAACGGATGCTTATGCCACGGGCCAGGCGCTGTATGCGCTGTTCATCGCCGGCCAGGTGAGTGCGGCCGATCTGGCGTATCGGCGCGGGTCGGAGTACCTGTTGCGGACGCAACTGGCGGATGGCTCCTGGCACGTGCGCAGCCGTTCCTTTCCGCTGCAGCCGCTGAAGGAAAGCGGCTTCCCCCACGGCAAGGATCAGTGGATCTCGGCAACGGGCACCAGTTGGGCCGCGCTGGCCCTGGCCGTGGCGCCGCCCGCGGCGATGCCGCAGGCGAGCGATGCCGGCGTGGAGTAAGCGTTAAGCGAAGAACGCGTGCGCTTGTTCCGCCGTGTAGTCGATATCGGCTTCGGTATGCGCGGCGGACATGAAGGCGGCTTCGAACTGGCTGGGAGCGAGGTAAACGCCTCGCTCCAACATCCAGCGGAAAAAGTCGCCAAAGCGCTTGGTGTCGCACTTCTTGGCCGAGGCGTAATCGGTCACCGGCTCATCGGTGAAAAACCAGGTGAACATGGAGCCCACGCGGTTCACCGTGATGCCCTTCGGCGGGTTCGCACAGAGGCGGGCGCTCAAAGCGTCGATCTTGGTGTAGACCTCGGGGTGCGACTTCAAGTACCGCAGCATGGCCAGGCCGGCGGCCACGGCGAGCGGATTGCCGGAAAGTGTCCCCGCCTGGTAGATCGGGCCCTCGGGCGCCACGTGCGTCATCACTTCGCGGCTGCCGCCATAGGCAGCGATCGGCAGGCCGCCACCGATGATCTTGCCGAGAGCGGTCATGTCGGGCTTCACTCCGTAGAGCTCCTGCGCGCCGCCGTAGGCCAGGCGGAAACCAGTCATCACTTCGTCGAAGATCAGCAGGGTGCCGTGCTTGGTGCAGAGCTCACGCAGACCGGCGAGGAAACCCGGCGCCGGCGGAATGCAGCCCATGTTGCCGGCCACGACTTCGAGCATGAGCGCGGCGATCTGGCCCGGGTGATTGGCAAAGGCCTGCTCGACCGCGGCGAGGTCGTTGTAGGGCAGGGAAATCGTGGTGGCGGCAAAGCTGGCCGGCACCCCGGCGGAGTCAGAAAGGCCGAGCGTGGCGAGTCCGGAGCCGGCTTTCACCAGCAGCGAATCGACGTGGCCGTGGTAGCAGCCTTCGAACTTGATGGCGAGGTCGCGGCCGGTGAAACCGCGGGCGACGCGCAGCGCGCTCATTGCCGCTTCGGTACCGGAGTTCACCAAACGCACCATCTCCATGGACGGAAAGGCGTCCGTCACCGCTTCGGCCAGCAGAATCTCGCGTTCGGTGGGCGCGCCGAAGCTGGTACCGATCTCGAGCACTTCGCGCAGGGCTTCGATCACGCAAGGCGGACGATGCCCCAGAATCAGCGGACCCCAACTGCCGATATAGTCCAGAAACGAGTTGCCGTCCTCATCGATCAGCCGGGCGCCTTCGCCCTTCGCAATGAAGAGCGGCTTGCCTCCCACGCTACGGAAGGCGCGGACCGGTGAGTTCACGCCACCGGGAATCGTTTTGCGGGCGCGCTCCAAAAGCGCGGCGGATCGCTCGAAGTTCATGTCCCTTGGATTTTCTCATATGGAATTGATCCGCCTGGCCCCAAGCCAGTGGCAAATCGCCTGAAGCCTTCGTCACAATAGCGACATGGGTATTGTTCGCTTCTCTCTCTCGCTCTGGCTGGTGGTGGCACTACCGGCGGAGGAACTCAACTCCCTGCGCTTCAAACCGCAAAACATGGACCCGACCTGCAAGCCCTGCGACGACTTCTACAAATTCGCCGTCGGCGGTTGGACCGCCAGCCATCCCATCCCCGCCGCCTATCCGCGCTGGACGAACTTTCAAGCGCTGGCCGAACGCAATCGCGATCTGATGCGCGAAATCCTGGAAGCCGCCGGTGCTGCCAAAGCGCCCGCCGGTTCGGACGAACAGAAGATCGGCGACTACTACGCGGCCTGCATGGACGAAGCCGGCATCGAGAAGGCCGGCGCCACGCCGCTGCAGCCCGATCTCAAGGAGATTGCGAGCCTGAAGACTCGCCGCGACTTCCCCCGCGTACTCGCCGCCCTGCACGCCACGGGGACCAACGCTCTGTTCAACTTCGGCGCGCAGCCCGACGCGAACGACAGCTCGAAGATCATCGCCGGCGTTTTTCAAAGCGGCCTGGGACTGCCGGATCGCGACTTTTATCTGAAGAACGACGAGAAGTCCGAGACGATTCGCAAAGAGTATCTGCAGCACCTGACGCGCATGATGACGCTGATCGGCGAGGCGGACGCGACAGCCGCTTCCCGCATCTTCGCGTTTGAGAAGCAACTTGCCACGGCGATGATGGAGCGCACCCAACTGCGCGACCCCAAGGCCACCAATCACCCGATGCCGGTGGCCGAGTTCGTGAAATTAATGCCGTCGTTCGACTGGGCCGCTTACTTCAAACTGCGCCAGGCGCCGGCCTTCACCACCGTCAACGCCGCGCAGCCGGAGTACTTGAAGGCGCTCGACAAGCTGCTGACCACGGCGTCGCTCGACGACGTGCGCACCTATTTACGCTGGCAGGTGGCGCATGGCGCGGCGGCGTATCTGTCGAAAGCCTTCGTCGACGAGGCCTTCAGTCTCACAAAGGTCCTCACCGGCGCCAAAGAGCAGCTACCGCGCTGGCGCCGTTGCGTGGCGTCCACCGACGAGCAACTCGGCGAAGCGCTGGGCCGCAAGTTCGTCGAGAAGCATTATCCGGCCAAAGCCAAACAGCGCATGAATGAGTTGATCGACAACCTGTTCGTCGTGCTGCGCGAGGATCTCGGCAAGGCCGATTGGATGACGCAGAGCACCCGCAGCCAGGCGCTCGCGAAGCTCGATTCCTTTAAGCGTAAGGTGGGCCACACGGAAAAATGGCGCGACTATTCCTCGGTGAAGGTGGCGCGAAAGTCTTACTTCGCCAACGCGCTCGAGACTTCGCGTTTCGAGGTACGGCGCGATCTGAAGAAGATCGGCCAGCCCGTCGATCGCGGCGAATGGCTGATGACGCCGCCGGAGGTAAACGCCTACTATCATTCGCGCAACATCGAAATCGTCTTCCCCGCCGGTATTCTTCAGCCGCCCTTCTTTGACTTCGAAGCCGACGACGGCCTGAACTACGGCGCCATTGGCGCGGTGATCGGCCACGAGATCATCCACGGCTTCGACGACAACGGCCGCCAGTTCGACGCCCAGGGCAATCTGCGCGACTGGTGGACGGCTGAGGACGCCAAGAAGTACAAGGACCGCGCGGATTGCGTGGAGAACCAGTTCTCGTCCTTCAAGGTGCAGGACGGCCTGAACGTCAACGGCAAGCTGGTGCTCGGCGAGAGCATCGCCGATCTCGGTGGGTTGCGCCTGGCGTACCGGGCGCTGCAGAAGTCGATGGCGGGCAAACCGCGTCCGGCTTTGATCGACGGTTTCACGCCCGAACAGCGCTTCTTCATGGGCTGGGCGCAGGTGTGGGCGGCGAACTACCGGCCGGAGTTCGAACGCATGACGACGATGACGGATCCGCACCCCTTGCCGCGCTTTCGGGTGAACGGGCCGCTCTCGAATCTGCCGGAGTTTCGCGAAGCCTTCATGTGCCAAGCCGGCGACCCGATGGTGCGGCGACCCGCCGATGCCTGCCGGGTCTGGTAGACGCCCCAATAGAAAAACGGGCCCGAGGACGACGCCTCGGGCCCGGGTTATCAGCGAACGCTGGCAACTCTCTAAATGGAGGGAAACAGTCGACTCACACTAGAGCGCCCCTTGACGAGCGCCCTCCACCATCAGCTCATTGCTGACGGAGAACACACCCGGCACCTGCATGGCCCGCATATAGGCCAACTGACGGTCGCCGGCGTTGGCCACCACACCGGCCAAAGTCACGTTGCCGTTCTTCACGACAATGTGAATGCCGGGGATCGCCCCCAAGCCATACCGCTGCAGCGCGGGATATCCGTAGATCGAACGGGCCGTCGCCAAACGCAGCCGATCGTCAAACGGCGACAACGGCAGCACTTCGATCTGATTCGTTACCGTGGCCACCCCGGCCACTCTCTTTACGACGCGTTCGGCGTCCGTCCGTAACGTCGGACGGTTCACTTGGCCACCGAGAATCACCCGGTCGCCTTCCACCTGGAACGTCATATGGTCAAAAACGCCGAGCCACGGCAGCGTCACCAACTCGTGGCGCACGCGCTCGGTGAGATCTTTGGCCGGCCGGTCGCTCGCCAGCAGCAGCACCGGAACCGCCAGCATCAGCCCCAACATCTTCATCCGTTTCATATGCCGAACTCCTTTCGACACCTCAGCAGATGCATGAAAACGGGCCTACGTTTCGATCTATTTATTTGCTTATAAATGGAACCAATAGGACTTTTTCTTCGTACGCGGCCGAGCCTGCGGCGAATAGCAAAAAGGGAACCGCTGACGCTCATGGAGCGCCGACGATTCCCTTTGATGCTCTCCCCCCGGAGATCGTTTAGAACTGCTTAGGCCGCGTCAGCAAACAGCGACCGCTGCATCGGCTTCGAGGAGCGGAAGCCGTCAAGCGCCACCGGATAACGGCGGAGCAGTTCTTTCGGCACAATGCCGGGCGAGCCCAGCAAGGCCTGCATCTGAAAAGCATTCACCAACGCCTGGGCGTTGGCTTCGTTGTTGAAGACCACGAAGACCTGCTTCGCGTGGCGCCCGATCTGCTCGATGCGGTCCGCCCATTCGTTCAGTTCGCTCTGCGCGTACAGATAGTCGTAGCGCTGGCCGTCGAACCAGTGGCTGTAGTTGCGCCCGTTGAGGCGCACGTAGCCCACGCCATTGGTGAGGATCGACGTCGGCGGCATCGCGCGGCCGTATGACGGCTGGTCGATGTTCCCGAACCCGATTCGGTAGTCGATCAGCGTGCCGGTGGCCTCCGGCAAGAGCCAGCTCTCGTGGGCGAACTCCGCCACCAGCGGATAGCCGTGGAACGCCTTCCGCAGTTCGATCAGATAAGCACGATTCTCTTCGGTGAACCGGAACGACCATGGGAACTGCATCACTAGCGCTCCGAGCCGTTTGGCGGCGACCAGCGGCGCCAGCCCAGCCCGGAACATCGCTACATCGGGTTCGTTCAGCTTCGTCTCATGCGTAAACTGCCGGGCCAGTTTCGCCGTAAACAGAAAGTCGCGCCGATGGGAAACCAGGCTCGCCCACAACTGCGAGACTTCCGGCTTCAGCGCCTGGTGGAAGGAGGAATTGATCTCCACCATATTGAAAAATTGCGAGATGTGCGTCAGCGGGTGAAAGCCGCGCGGTTTCGGTGACGGGTAGAAGTGAGTATCCCAGCTGGCGTGTGCCCAGCCGGCGGGTCCGAGGCGGAGACTGGAGGGGGGTAAGTCATTCATCGCTTTCTCTTCGCCTTTTCAATCTACGCCTGTTCTTCGCCTTCTGTCAAGAAGAAAAGGCGAAGAAAGGCGAAGAGAAAAATCACCGCGACAAAATGAAGGAACTGGCGAAAGAAAGAAGGGAAGGAAGGAATCTGGCGGAGAGGGCGGGATTTGAACCCGCGGTACCGGTTTAGGCCAGTACGACGGTTTAGCAAACCGCTGCTTTAGACCACTCAGCCACCTCTCCGCGTAGCGGTCCTTGAGAAATCATAGCACGAGAAACGAACAGGCCCGGACATGCCGGGCCTGCTGTTGTGCTCCACGCACATTCTGCGCTACGGACAGGAGCTCTTAAAACTTGCCGGGCGGATCGTCCTTGGTCACCCGATCATAGATGACCGCGGCCACGCCCCCGGCGATCGCGCCGAAGATCGCGCCTTTCGTCTTGTCCTTGCTGATGCCCGCGCCGACGGCCGAACCTGCCGCGGCACCCGCCAGGATCACCGCCACCGTGTTCTTCAACGGCCGCGGCTTCTTCACTTCTTCCTGCTTCCCGACCGGGGCCTTCGGCTCCACCGGCGGAGCGGACTCCTGCGCCACCGCCTGGCCCATCACCAACAGTGCGCCGAGCAGCACGCTCAGCAACGGACGATAACGTTTCAACGCCTTTACGATCCTCCGGCACAGGTAGACGTAACACTCGGCGTTGCGTTACAGGAGAAATTGCCGCGGCAAGGAAATCGCTTCGGCCAACTGCCGCTCATACTCTTCGGCCGGCACGGACGTCACGCCGAACTGGGCCAGATGCTCGGTTTCGTACTGCACATCGAGCAGCGCAAACCCACGCTCGCGCAGATGCAGCACCAACTCCGCCAGCGCCACCTTCGACATATCGCGCACGCGATGAAACTTACTTTCCGCAAAGAACGCGCCGCCGATCTGCACGCCATACAAGCCGCCGGCTAACTCACCCTCCACCCAAATCTCCACCGAGTGAGCCTGCCCTTGCTTCTGCAACTCGCCATAAGCTTGACGAAACGTATCGGTGATCCAGCACTCCTCGGGCGAACGCGCGCAGGCTCGCATCACCTCGTCGAAGGCCTCGTTAAAGGAGACGCGGTAACGGTGCTGCTTCAGAGTTCGCTGCAGGGAGCGGGAGAAGTGCGCTTGCTCGAGCGGCAGAATGCCGCGCTGGGGTGGGCGATGCCAAGTGACCCACTCCACGCCCGCGTAGCCCATGGGGAACACGCCTTGGCGATACGCCGGCAATAAGTCCTGAACGCGCAGGCGTCGCGACTTGGCAATTACGTCGTGCAAATTTCCAGTCTATGGGAACTTTCGCCCGGCAGCGGGTGTCATTGCTGCGTGGCTGCCGTCATTGAGGTGCGCAATCTGACCAAGAACTACGCCGGGCTGCCGGCGGTTCGTACCATGAGCTTCGCCATTCAGCCCGGCGAAGTGCTCGGTTATCTGGGCCACAACGGCGCGGGCAAAAGCACGACGGTCAAGATGCTGGCTGGCTTGCTCGAGCCTACCAGCGGCGAGATTCTCTTCCACGGCGCCGACATCCGCGAAGACTTGGCCGGCTACAAGCGGCGGGTGGGCTACGTCCCCGAAGAATCGCATCTCTACTCGTTTCTCACTGGCTGGGAGTATCTGGACCTCGTCGGCACTTTGCGAGGCATCCCGCCTTCGGTGCGCGAAGGCAAAGCGGCGCTGATGCTCGAGGAGTTGTCGCTCTTTCGCCACCGGCACACGGCGATCGCCGCCTACTCGAAGGGCATGCGCCAGCGCATCATGCTGATTGCCGCCTTACTGGACGATCCGGAGTTGCTGATCCTCGACGAGCCCTTCAGCGGTCTCGACGTCGTGAGCGCCCTGGTGATGCGGCGCTTGTTGAATCTGCTGGCGGCCAGTGGCAAGGCGATCTTCTTCTGTTCGCCGGTGCTCGAAACAGTGGAAAAGGTTTGCACGCACTTAGTCGTCCTGCGGCAAGGCGAGTTAGTCGCCCGCGGGACGCTGGCAGAGATTATGGCGAGCCGCGAGGCGCTGGAGGATAGCTTCTTCCAACTAACGGAACAGATGGATGCCGATGCCATTGCCGGGCGCCTCATGGGCGCGATCCAAGCTCGTTGACTGGCGCTCGCGACCCTTCGGTCGGCTGTGCCTGCATTTTCTCCAGGCCCTCACGCAGAGCGGTCACGAGAGTGAGCAACTCGAGTTTGGCGCCTCGGCGCTCCTGGCGTTGTTGGCCATCCCGGGGGTGTTTGCGTCGTTCTTTCTCTTCTCGCGTTACTCCACGTTGATGGACTACTTTCACCAGCGTCCGCCGCAGGATGTCTTCCTGGTGTCGATGGCCGACAAATACTCGTTTATTGTGTTCTCGATGACGATCACGGGCCTGGTAGTCGTCTTCAAGTGGGATCGCCTTCTGCCCAGTAAGCAAGACTACTTCAATCTGGTGTCGCTGCCGCTGCCCGCGGTGCGGGTGTATCTGGCGAGTCTGCTCGCGGCATTACTGGCCGCTGGGATCTTCGCGCTCGACGTCAATTTAGGCTCCACGTTCTTTTTCCCCCTGGTGGTGATGGCGAGTGTCAAAGGCGCATCCTTCCTGGCATTTCTCGCCTTCGTGCTGACGCATGCCCTGGTGGTAACTCTCGCGAGTCTCTTCACGTTCTTTGCTTGCTTCTCGCTGATGACGGCCGCGCTGGCCTTGCTGCCTGCGCGACTGTTCGCGCGCGTCGCTGTTCCGCTGCGCGTGGCACTGATGGTCGGGTTGCTCGCCATGCTGGTCTCGAATACTGTCGTGCCGGACAGCATTCTTCGCTCGCCGGACTCCTGGTATCACTGGCTCCCACCGGTCTGGTTTGTGGCTCTCTATCAGCAGTTGCAGTCTTCCGGACCGGTCCAGTTACTGCCGTACGCGGAGTTCGCTTGGTGGGGTCTGCTGACGTCACTTGTCTCGTCGGCCTTCGTCTCCTGGCTTGCTTACCACCGTTACTTCCGGCGCATTCCCGAGATGAGCGATGGCGTGGCGGCCTCGCTGGGCGCGCCGGCGTTCGGCTGGAGATTGGCCCGCCTGTTTCTCCGCTCCCCGGTTCAGCAAGGCATCTATGGTTTCTCGCTGCGGGCTCTGCTGCGGAGTGAGACTCACCTGCTGGTAATGGGTGGCTTGGGGGGGCTGGCCTGGTTGCTGGTGATCGAAGCGGCGGTGGAGGCGTTACATCGCCAGCGGCCCGCCGATGGCCTGCCTTCGCTCTCCTGGCTTTCCGTCCCGTTGATTCTGGCCTATCTGTGGCCACTCGCTGTGCGTTTCTCCTTCGAGATTCCGGTGCATTGGAAAGCAAACTGGTTGTTTGCCTACTTACTCGATCCGCGCGATCATCCGGCGCCGGCCGTCGCGCGAAAGCTGTTGTTGACAGCGATCCTGCCTTTGGTTGTGGTGACTGGTGGCGTCTTCGGCTGGGCTTACGGGCCGGCAACCGGCGCTCTTTACGCGATCTACTTACTCGTCGTCACCATGATGTTCGTCGAGTTACTCGTCGTCGACTTTCGGAAGGTGCCTTTCACCTGCAGCCTGCCGCCTTTTCGCAACGACACGTTGGTGGTGATTCTCAGCCACTTAGTCGGCTTCGGGATCTTCACGGCGGGTGGGGCATTGCTGGCGAGCGCAATGTATCGTTCGCCGTGGCGCTTCGCGTTGCTCGCCACCATTCTGCTGCTCTTCTGGGGCAGTGCCCGTTTCTGGCTCGGCGAAGTGGCGGCGGCGGACTCGTTGCACTTCACAGGCAAGCAGGAGGCCGTTCTCCAAACCCTCGACCTCGCCGACCGCGCCTGAACCGCGCTACAACTAGGAATGCGGAACCTCTCGCGCCGTTCCTTGCTCGCCGCCTTGCCTGCCTCTTCATCACTGGCTTTCGAATACTGGGACGTCTTCACCACCCAACGCTTTGCGGGAAATCCCTTGGCCGTGTTCCCCAACGCGGGCTCGCTGACGAAGGAGCAGATGCAGGCGATCGCGCGGGAAACCAACCTCTCGGAGACCACCTTCGTGTTCCGGCGGCCGGCGGTGGAGGAGAAGAGCCGGGGCGCGCGCACCCGCATCTTTCAGACGTCCGGTGAATTGGACTTCGCCGGCCATCCCACGCTCGGCACAGCGATGAGCTTATGGCGCCGCGGCATGACCCGGGTCGTGCTCGAGTTGAACGTCGGCCCCGTGCCGGTGGACTTTCGCGTAGACCCGGAGGGCATCTATGGCGAGATGCTGCAGCCGGAGCCCAGGTTTGCGGAAGAGCACGATCCAGCTGCGATTGCCAAGCTCGTCGGCTTGGCGGTTGATGACCTCGACCTGCGGCATCCGATTCAGAACGTCTCCACGGGTCGACCGAACCTGATCGTGCTGCTGAAAAGCCTGCGGGCGCTGCGTGCGGCGCGCGTCGATTGGGATCAGGCGCGCGAGTACTTTGCCGCCGGCGATAAGGCGCGTGGCTTCTACTTCCTGACGGCGGAAACCGAACGCGGCGGGAAGTTCCAGGCGCGCAAACTGACGCCGACCACGGAGGATCCGGTAACGGGCTCCGCCGCGGGTTCGGCCATCGCCTACCTGGTGAGACGGAAGCTGGTGAGTTCGGGTGAGCGCATTGTGATCGATCAAGGGGCGGAGGTTCACCGCCCCGGCAAGCTGTACGTTTCGGCTGAGGCAGCGGGCAGCGGCGCAACGCGGGTGCGGGTGGGCGGCTATGCCGTGAAGACCTTGGTTGGCCGGCTCGCCGAGCCTGGCCATCGCGACAGGCTCGATACAATGGAGTGAACCGCCTTGGATACCGCTGTTGCCACCGCCGTTGTTGCGGAGAAACCGTCTGTCGCCCGTGACATTGCCAAAGTTTTGGGTGCCACGCAGCGGGGCGACGGCTACCTGCATGGCGGCGGCTTCATCGTCACCTGGGCCATCGGCCATCTCGTTTCGCTCGCCCAACCCCACGAGATCCGGCCGGAATGGAAGCAGTGGCGGCGTCATTTGCTGCCGATGCTGCCCGAAGATTGGCCCCTGGTGGTTTACGACAAGACCAAGGATCAGTTCGAAGTCGTTCGGCAGATTTTGAACTCGCCCAAGGTGGGCCGCATTGTCTGCGCGACGGACGCGGGGCGCGAGGGCGAACTGATCTTCCGCTACATCTACGACGCGGCCCAATCCAAGAAGCCCGTGGAGCGTTTGTGGATTTCGTCGCTCACCGCCGAGGCCATTCGCGAAGGGTTTGCCTCGCTCAAGAGCAGTCATGAGTTTGATGGTCTAGGCAATGCCGCGCGCGGACGCAGCCGGGCGGACTGGCTGGTGGGCATGAACCTGTCTCGCGCTTATTCGTTGGCCTTCGACGAGGAGTTGTCAGTTGGGCGCGTGCAGACGCCGACGCTGGCCATGATCGTCGAGCGTGAGCTCACGATTCGCAACTTCGTGCCCGAGGAATATCGCGAAGTGGTGGCGACGTTCTCTCCCAAGGGGGCCGCGAAGCCCACGCCCTACCAGGGCACATGGTTCCGGCCGAAGGATCCGTTTCCGCAAGCGACCCGCTTGCCCGCCGATACCGACGAGGCCAAGCAGATTGTCGCGCGCGCGAAGACGGGCGCGGCGGAGATCGAGTCGATTGAGCCGGAAGCGAAGCGGATGGCGCCTCCCGGCTTGTATGACCTGGCTGAGTTGCAGCGTCATGCGAATCGCCTGTACGGCTTTAGCGCACAGAAGACGCTCGACACGGCGCAGGCGCTTTATGAAACGCACAAGCTGCTGAGCTATCCACGCACCGATAGCCGCCATCTTTCGCAGACGGTGGCGGCGACGTTGCCGGCCGTGATCAAGGCGATCTCGCCGCAGTATCCGGACTTGGTTGCACCGGGCACGGGCAAGCCGCTGGGGCCGCGCTACGTGGACGACGCGAAGATCACCGATCACCATGCGATCATTCCGACGGCTACACCGCCTGGCAAGGCGAAGCTGTCGCAGGATGAGCAGCGCTTGTACGACTTAGTGTGCCGGCGTTTGCTGGCGGCTTGGCATGACGACTACCTCACCGAAGTCACGACGTTGATCACGAAGATCACCAACGGTGAGATCGTCGATCGGTATCACTCCACCGGCACCATCGTGCGGCAACTGGGCTGGAAGGTGCTCGACATCGTGGCCGAGAAGGACAAGAAAGAGAAGGAAGAAGACTTGCCTTCCAGCCTGCGGGTGGGGCAGGTGCAGGACATGCTGAAGGCGGAGGCGCTGCTCAAGAAGACGCGCCCGCCCAAACGCTTCACCGATGCGACGCTGCTCACGGCGATGCAGACTGCTGGGAAGACTCTGGATGAGAAAGAGCTCTCCGACGCGATGAAGGACAACGGCCTGGGCACGCCGGCGACGCGCGCGGCGATTATCGAAGTGCTCCTCAAGCGCGGTTACATTCAGCGCCAGGCGAAGACGCTGGAGGCGACCGACAAAGGCATCCATCTGATTGAGGTGGTACATCCGGAAGTGAAGAGCCCCATGATGACGGGCCAGTGGGAAGCGTACCTGAAGCGCATTGAGCGGGGACAGGGCGAACTGCAGCCGTTCGTGAAGGGGATCGAAGAGTACGTGCGCGACGTGGTGGGGAAGGTGGGCGAGCCGGTGAAGCGGGCCGCCGTGGGGGTAGCCGGACGGGCGCCGGAACCGGTGACGCCGGCGGAGCCCATCACCTACAGCGGCGACCTGGGCGACGTGCTGCACAAGGCGTTTGGCTTCTCCGAGTTTCGCCCCAGCCAGGAAGCGGTGTGCCGCGCCGTGGTGAACGGGCAGGACGTGCTGCTGGTGATGCCCACCGGAGCGGGCAAGAGTCTCTGCTACCAACTGCCGGGCTTGGCTCTGGGAGGGACGACGCTGGTGATCAGCCCGCTGATTGCGCTGATGGAAGACCAGGTCGCCAAGCTCAAGGAGCGCGGCTTCGCCGTGGAGCGCATCCATTCGGGGCGCGATCGCGCGGACTCGCGCCAGGCATGCGTCGACTATCTCCAAGGCAAGCTGCAGTTCCTTTTCATCGCGCCGGAGCGCCTGCGCGTGCCGGGCTTCCCGGAGATGCTGGCCAAGCGCAAGCCGGCTTTGGTGGCCGTCGATGAGGCGCATTGCATCTCGCAATGGGGCCATGACTTCCGGCCGGACTATCGCACGCTGGGGCAGTATCTGCCATTGCTGCGGCCGGCGCCGGTGATCGCCCTCACGGCGACCGCGACTCCCGTGGTGCAGAACGACATCGCCGAGCAATTGAACCTCGGGCAGCAGGGGCGCTTCATTCAGGGCTTTCGCCGCGACAACATTGCGATCGAAGTGGTGGAGGCGAGCCCCAGCGAACGTGCGGATTTGGCGCGCGAGTATCTGCGCGATGCTTCGCGGCGTCCGGCGATCGTCTATGCGCCGACGCGAGCGAAAACGG
Organism: Bryobacteraceae bacterium; assembly: GCA_965229305.1. Classification (GTDB taxonomy): domain Bacteria; phylum Acidobacteriota; class Terriglobia; order Bryobacterales; family Bryobacteraceae; genus JALHNI01. The sequence goes on from CBDDIZ010000039.1 coordinate 213,906, forward strand.
ACGAGCTGGCCGCGGAGTTGAAGCGGCATTATCCGGCGGCGGCCTATCATGCGGGCCTCAATACGGCGGTGCGGCAGAAGGTGCAGTCGGCATTCATCGAAGGCAAACTCGACGTGATTGTGGCGACGATTGCTTTCGGGATGGGCATCGATAAGGCCGATGTGCGCACGGTGATTCATACGGCGCTGCCCTCAAGCGTGGAAGGCTACTACCAGGAGATTGGGCGCGCGGGCCGCGACGGGAAGCCTTCGCGCGCGGTGCTGATGCACTCCTATGCGGATCGCCATACGCACGACTATTTCCATGAGCGCGACTATCCGGATGTGAAGCTGCTGGACCGCATCTTCAACGCGCTGACCGAGACGGCGCAGCCGAAGGAAGAGCTGCAGAAGCGGCTGAAGATCGATGCCGAGGCTTTCGACAAGGCGCTGGAAAAGCTCTGGATCCATGGCGGCGCCGTGGTGGACTTTGCCGAGAACGTGACGCGCGGCGGCGATGATTGGCGGGCGCCGTATCAGGTGCAGATCGATCAGCGGCTGACGCAGTTGCAGAGCATGCTGCGCTTCACGGACGCGAGCCGCTGCCGGATGAGCTCGCTGGTGGCGCACTTCGGCGACCATGCCGGCGCGAAAGAGCCTTGCGGCGTATGTGACTTCTGTGCGCCGGAGAACTGCGAGACGCAGGTGTTCCGCGCGCCAACGCCGACGGAAGAGGCGGCGGCGCAGCAGGTGCTGATGGCGTTGCGGCGGTCCGATGGGCGGTCCACCGGCAAGTTACATGCGGAGTTCGGCGGATCGCTCGATCGGGATGCGTTCGAGCAATTGCTGGCAGCCATGGCCCGGGCCGGGTTGATCGAGGTGCGTGAGGCGACGTTCCAGGCCGAAGGCCGCGAGATCGCATTTCGCAAGGTGATCCTGACGTCGGAGCCGGATGCCGAATACGAGTTGCTGATCAAGGAGCGGCCGGAGAAGAAGGGCCGGAGCAAGTCGAAGGCGAAGGCCAAGACGGCGACCAAGACGAAGAAGAAAGCGCCGGAGTCGAGTCCGCAGATCCAGGCCTTGAAGGCGTGGCGGCTGGCGGAAGCGAAGAAGCAGGGCGTGCCCGCGTTCCGTATCTTTCCGGACAAGGTGCTGGAAGCGATTGTGGACGCCGAGCCGTACGACGAGAACGATCTCGCGACGGTGGCGGGGGTGAGCCCGCGCATCGCCAGCCGCTACGGCATGGCGATTCTGCAGGCTCTTTCCAGCAACTAAGCGATGATGTCCTTCACGACGTTGCCATGGACGTCCGTGAGGCGGAAGTCGCGGCCGGCGTAGCGATAGGTGAGCTTGTGATGATCCATGCCGAGCAGGTGCAGGATGGTGGCATGGAGGTCGTGGAAGTGGACCTTGTTCTCCACCGAGTAATACCCGTAATCGTCGGTTGAGCCGTAGGAGAGGCCGGGCTTCACGCCGCCGCCGGCCATCCACATGGTGAAGGCTTCGGGGTTATGGTCGCGGCCGTCGGAGCCTTGCGCGGTGGGCGTGCGGCCGAACTCGCCGCCCCACAGGACGAGCGTATCTTCGAGCAGGCCGCGGGCCTTGAGGTCTTGCAGCAAGGCCGCGATCGGCTTATCCACTTCGGCGGCATTCGATTCGTGGTCGCGCTTCAAGCGCTCGTGCTGATCCCACTTGTAGGTGTGGCTGACCTGGACGAAGCGGACACCCTTCTCCGAGAAGCGGCGCGCCATAAGGCATTGACGGCCGAAGTCCTCAGTGACGGGATTATCGAGCCCGTACATCTTCTTGGTGATTTCGCTTTCCTGGCTGAGGTCCTGCAAATCGGGCGCCTCGGCTTGCATGCGGAAGGCGAGTTCAAAGGATTCGATGCGGCCTTCGAGTGCCCGGTCATGGCCGGTGAGCTCGAGTTGCCGGCGGTTGAGATCTTGCGAGTAGTCAATCTCCATGCGCTGAATGGGGCGCGGAGTTTCGGTGTTGCGGATGAACGGAATGCGGGCGTCGCGCGCGGCAATGCCCACCGAGCCGATGGCCGTGCCCGCGTAGGGCGCGGGCAGGAACGCGGAGCCGAAGTTGTTCGCGCCGCCGTGGCTTTGCGTGGGGCAGATGGTGAGGTAACCGGGCATGGACGAATTCTCGGTGCCCAGCCCGTAAGTGACCCAGGAGCCCATGCTGGGGCGGACGAAGGTGTCCGAACCGGTGTGCAGCTCGAGCAGCGCCCCACCGTGACGGCTGTTGGAGCCGTACATCGACTTGATGAAGCAGATGTCGTCGACGTGCTTGGCGATTTCGGGGAACAGGTCGCTGACCCAGGCGCCGCTTTGGCCGTATTGTTTGAAGCCCCAGGGCGATTGGAGCAGGTTGAACGTTTCGCTCGAGACGACCTTGGGGCGCGCGAAGGGCAGCGGCTTACCGTGGTCCCGCTTGAGGAGCGGCTTGTAGTCGAAGGTGTCCACCTGCGACGGTCCGCCGTGCATGAAGAGGAAGATGACGCGCTTGGCGCGGGCGGGGAAGTGCGGCTGGCGCACGTCGAGCGGGCCGGGCTCTTTGGCCCCGACGCTCGCGGCGCGGGCTTGCTCCTGTCCTAACAGACCGGCCAGCGCCAGACTGCCGAAACCGGCGCTCGAAACCTGCAGCAGATTGCGGCGCGAAAGGGTGCGATTCAGATAGCTGTTCCAGTGGCGATTCATGTTAGTTCAGATAGACGAACTCGTTCGAGGCGAGCAGAGACTTGCAATAGCTCTGCCAGGCGTTGACTTTGTTGCCGTTCCATTCCTTCTCCATCCGGGCGATGAAGGTGAGGGCGGAATCGACTTCCTGGGCGGTGGCCGGACGGCCGAGAGCGCGGAGATAAGCCTGTTGAATGCGGCCGGCGTCATCGACGGAGGACTGGTTCAGCAGCGTCTCGGCCATCTGTTTGCTGTGCTTGAGCATGACCGAGCTGTTCATCATGAACAGGGCTTGCGGCGCGACGACGGTGGAGTCGCGGTCGCCGTTGGAGGTGGTGGGGTCCGGCAGGTCGAAGGCCTGGAAGACTTCGTACAGCGAACTGCGGAGAACCGGAATGTAGACGGCGCGGACGGGGCGATCGTAATCGACGCTGCTGCCCTTGGAGGTGTTGGCGACGTACTGGCGGTCCTTGTAAGTGAGGATGGTGCCATGGCCATCGAAGGTGAGGCCGCCCGAGGCGGACATGATGCCGTCGCGGATCTCTTCCGCTTCCAGGCGCTGGCGGTTGGCTCGCCAGAGGAGAACGTTTTCGGGGTCGACTTCGGCGGACTTGGCGTCGAGGTCCGTAGCGAGCTGGTAGACGCTCGAGAGCATGATCTCGCGGTGCAGCGCTTTCATGGACCAGCCTTGCTTGACGAATTCGACGGCCAGCCAATCGAGCAGCGGCTGATTGGTGGGCTTCTCGCCGAGACGGCCGAAGTTATCCACGCTGGGGACAATGCCTTTGCCGAAATGCCAGCGCCAGAGGCGATTGGCCATCACGCGGCTGGTGAGCGGATGATCCTTGGAGGTCATCCATTGGGCGAGTTGCAGACGGCCGCTGGTGGTGTTGTCGACGGGACTTTGCTGGTCGCCTGAAATTACGCGGAGGAAGCGGCGGGGAACTTCCGCGCCCAAGGTCCAGTGGCTGCCGCGCGTATGGATCTTGGTGTTAGCGATGGTGCCTTCGGTGATGCCCATGGCCTTCGGATAGTCGGGCGTGGCGTCTTCCATCTTCTTGGCTTCGGCTTCCATGTCGGTGAGTTGCGTGCGGACGTTCGCGGCGTAATAGCGGCGAGCGTTGCCCGGCGCGCGGAAGGGGCCGAACTTCTCGGTGAGGAAGTCGTGGAGGGCTTTGATGCCGGGGTCCGTGGCCGCTTTTCCCTCTTTGAGGGCTTGTTGGAAGAGCGTCTCGTACTTGGCGGCGAGGGCGTCGGGCGTGGTGATGCCGTCGAAGTGCTTGGCGACGGGTGAGACCCAGGCGCTGCGCGGCGCGTCGGTGCCAAGGATCTCCCAGGCATAGAGAACAGAGGCCGTGGCGCCGTTGCTGCGCTTGAGGTAGTCGACGACCTGTTCAAGGAAGCTGGGGTTGACGTCGTACTTGGTAGCGATCTGGATGGGCGTAAGCGGGACGTTGGTGAGCGTGTTCTTCGAGATCAGAAGCTGTTCGAAGTAAGGGAAGCGAGAGGCGTGCTCGAGGCGCACGACGTTGGTGCCCTTCTTGAGGGGAACGATGGCCAGGTAGGTCCAGCCGCCGGCTTCGGGGGAGGCTTCGCGGTTCTGGACGGGGTCCGCCCCGCGCTTCATCCAAACGCCGTTGATCCAGAGGTCGGCGGTGCCGGCGCCCTTCTCCTGCTCCTTGACGTCGATCTGGTAAAGGCCTTCGGCGGGCGCTTCAATCTTGTATTCGGCGAAGTGGGGCCCGGTGGTGTCCTTCACGGTGTTGGCCTTCTTCTTCTCGAGCTTTCGCGGAACGTTGCCGTTATCGAACGTGCCGGCGTCGCGAACGATGCCGCCGGTCTCCACCGGGGCGACCTGAATCTGTTCGTCGCGTTGAATGTGCGCGGCGGCCTGGAGATAGGCACCGACGCGGTTCATGGCGATGGCGGCGAGAGCGTCGTTTTCGCGCTTGACGATTTTGTTGATCTCTTTGCGCTTGGCTTCGATGGCGGCTTCGTGGGCGGCGAGGTTGTCACGGTCGGCCTTGGGGGCGAGCACGTACTCATGCCACTTGGCGACGACCTTGAAGTTCTCCATGGTTTTGGAGCTCTTGAAGATGCCCGCGAGCGAGTAGTAGTCGGCGGTGGGGATGGGGTCGAACTTGTGATCGTGGCAGCGCGCGCAGCCGACCGTGAGGCCGTTGAAGGCCCGCATGGTGGTGTCGAGCTGCTCGTCGACGATGTCCATCTCCATCTTCTTGGGGTCGTCTTCGGCGAGCATCTTGGCGCCGAGGGAGAGGAAGCCGGTGGCGGTCCAGCGTTCGTACATGGTGTCGAGGTCGTTGGACTCGGGCAGCAGGTCGCCGGCGAGTTGTTCGGTGAGGAACTGGTTGTAGGGCTTGTCCTTGTTGAAGGCGGCGATCACGTAGTCGCGATAGCGGTAGGCGTTCTTATAGACCAGGTTTTCGTCGAGGCCGTTGGAATCGGCATAACGCGCGACGTCGAGCCAGTGGCGGCCCCAACGTTCGCCGTAGCGGGGCGAGGCGAGGAGGCGGTCCACGACTTTGGCGAAGGCGTCGGGCGACTGGTCGCTGAGGAAGTTTTGAATTTCCGCGGGCGTGGGCGGGAGGCCGGTGAGGTCGTAGGTGGCGCGGCGGAGCAGGGTCCGCTTGTCGGCAAACTTGACGGGCTGAAGATTCTTGGCTTCGAGGGCCGAGAGGATGAAGTTGTCAATGGGCGAGCGCACCCAGGCTTTGTTCTTGACCGTGGGAATCGCCGGGGCGACGGGCGGAACGAAGGCCCAATACTTCTGAGCGGGGGCGGCTTGCGAAACATTGGTGGCGCCCCAGGGCGCGCCCATCTGAACCCACTGCGTGAGAACGGCGACGTCGGCGTCCTTCATCTTGGGGCCGGGCGGCATCTTCAAGGCGCCGGCGGTGTGACGCACCACTTTGAGTAAGAGGCTGTTCGCGGGGTCGCCGGGAACGATCGATGGACCACGGGTGCCGCCTTTGAGGGCCATCGCCCGATCGTCGAGGCGGAGGCCACCCATGATGGGTTGCGAAGTCGCGGAGTGACATCCCAAACACTGTTGAACCAGCAAGGGACGGACGTTCTTTTCGAAGAAAGCCGGACCATCTTCCTGCGCCAAAAGCGGAAGGACGGCGAGCATGGACGGGAGTAAACGCAGGCCGAACATTACGGAAATCCTATCAAAGCTTAAGACGTTGATTTTTCAGGTGTTGTTACGGCGTTCCGGAGCGAAGCCAATTTCAGGTTAAATCCTCTGCTTTGTGCGAGTTGCGAATAAATCAGCCAGCCGTCGTTTTGTTTTAGCCAAAATCTCCCTGATTCAGGGTAGCAGCGGCGCGCAAATTTTCGGCCCCCGGCGAGAGAGAACGCCTTGCCGAGTCAATGAGTTACGCGAGGGCAAACGCGCGTCACCGAAGGGGCGTGGCATCATGAAGAGACATGAGGTTGTGGTACGTTTTGCTGTTTTCTTTGGCTGCCTGGGCGCAGTCGCCGCTGGGAACTGTCACCGGCATTGTGGTGGATGCGACCGGTTCGGCGGTGCCGAACGCGCAGGTCCGTTTACACGATGAACAGACGGGGCTGGACCGGGAGTCCGCTTCGAATGACGCGGGGATCTATCTTTTTCCGAATCTGGCACCGGGCCGCTACAAGCTGAGCGCGTCGGCGAAGGGCTTTAACAATTACGAGACGGTGCCGTTCCGCGTGGACGCTTACGCGACGTCGCGGCAGGACATCCGTTTCGCGGTGGCGTCGGCGAATACGGAAGTGACGGTGAACTCGGCGGCGGATTCGCAATTGCAGTTCGACTCGCCGGCGATTACGCAACGGCTGTCCTCGAAGCAACTGGCCGAACTACCGACGAACCTGCGTTCGGTGTTTAACAACTCGGGCGACTCCGGCCTGATCTTCCAGATGATGCCGCTGACGATCCCGGGCGTGGTGCAGGTGGGCGCGGGCGCGACGTGGCTGACGCCGGGGGCGACCGCGAACGGCATGAAGCTGAAGGTGGACGGCATCGATACGAACTTCGGCAACTTCGGCACGCCGGATCCGGTGTCGCAGCCGTCGTTTGAGTCGGTGGAAGAGTTCACGGCGAACGTGCTTTCGAACAAGGCGGAGTTCGGTGGGCTTGGGGCGGTGACGACGGTGACCAAGTCCGGGCAGAGCCGTTACCACGGGGGCGTGTTCTGGTTCCCGCGCAATAGCGCCTTCGACGCGCGCAATGCGTTTGCGACCACGCGGCCGTTCCAGAACATTCACAACTTCGGCGGCAATGTGAGCGGGCCGCTGGTGCGCAATAAGACGTTCTTCTTTTTCAACTACGACACGACGCGGGGCTCGCGGGCGTATCTGTTCTCGCCGTCGGTGCCGACGCTCGATATGCGGCAGGGTGATTTTAGTGCGCTCGCGGCGGGGTCCGTGCGGGATCCGTACACGAATCAGCCGTATCCGAATAACCGCATTCCGGCGAGCCAGATCAGCCCAGTGGCGCTAAAGGCGCAGCAGCAGTTCTTCCCGACGCCGAACTTCGGGGCGGCGTCGCTGACGGCGGCAAACTATCGCGCGGCCTTCAATGGTCCGGAGACGCACAACATCTATGAAGTGCGGCTGGATCAGAATTGGTCGGCGCGGCATGCGTCGTTCGGGCGGTTCCAGCACAAGAAGAGCGATTACGAGATTCCGGGGGTGCGCAGCGCGCTGCCGCCGCAATCCACCGGCACCTCGGAGAACATTCGGCGGATGAACATGGTGACGGTGGGCGATACGCTCACCATTACGCCGACGATGTTCAACGAGTTCCGCGCGGGCCTGGTGGTGCTGGTGTCGCAATCGGAAGGTGACATCAAGGGGCAGGCACTGCTTGATCAGTTCGGGATTACGGGGCTGCCGTCGCGCGGCACGCTGAACGGGTTGCCGAATATCGCGGTGGCCGGCTTTACGCCGGTGACGATCCTGCTGCTCAATCCGGTGAACGACGGGCACTATCAGCTTTCAGACAACCTGACGTGGGTGAAGGGCCGGCATACGGTGAAGGCCGGGGCAGAGTACATCGACTGGTTTGTGAATCGCTACTATCCGCTGCAGACGGGGACGTTCGGCAACTTTAATTTCAGTGGCCGCTTTACGGGCAACGCCTATGCGGACTTCCTGACGGGCCTGCCGAATACGGTGCAGCGCATCGATCCGTGGCCGACGCAGTACTTCCGCTGGAAGGATTTTTCGTGGTTCGTGCAGGACGACTGGAAGGTGACGTCGCGGCTGACGCTGAGCCTCGGGTTGCGCTACGAGTACAATCAGCCGCTGAAGACGCGCGACGGCAACATCTACAGCTTCGACGCGGCATCGGGGGCGATCGTCGTGCCGAACAACGATTCGCGGCGCGCGTTCAGTCCGTACTTTCCAGCAAATATTCCGGTAAAGACGGCGAGCGAAGTGGGCTTTCCGGAGACGCTGCGCCGAGCGGATCGCAATAACTTTGCGCCGCGTTTCGGCTTCAGCTATCAGCCGGGGGCGAGTGCGAAGACGGTGATCCGCGGCGGGTGGGGCGTTTACTATAACCACTATTCGGCGGCGGTGGGCGGGGCATTGGCGGCGGGTCCGTTTGCGGTTTCGACGACGGCGAACAACAACATCGTGAATGGGCAGGCGCAGTTTACTTTTGCGAGTCCGTTCGCGGCGGCGGGGTCCCCTTCGGCGCTGGCGTTAACGGCGATCGACGCGGGGCTGAAGAACGCTTACACGATGCAGTATTCGGTGACGGTTGAACAGCAGTTGAGCCAGAACTTCGCGGCGCGGGTGAGCTATATCGGCTCGCGCGGCGTGAATCAGGTTTACCAGCGCAACATCAATCAGCCGGTGGCGAGCACGCAGGCGTTCAACAACAACCGGCGGCCGTATCCGCTTTACAACACCATCACGATGACGGAGAACGGCGCCTACAACTCCTACAACGGTTTGCAGGCACAGCTCACGAAGCGCTTCTCGCGCGGGCTGCAGTTCAGCACGGCGTATACGCTGGCGCGGCAGGTGTCCGAGGTGGACGACACGGGCAACGGCGATCTGAACACGGCGATCGAAGACGCCTACAATCGGCGGCGCGATCGCGGCGATGTCTACGCCGTGCCGCGGCATTTGTGGCAGAGTCAGGCGCTGTATGAATTGCCGCTGGGCCGGCATGCCGTGCTGAAGGGCTGGCAAGTGAACGCGCTGTTGAATGTGAGCTCCGGGCATTTTCTGAATCCGCAGTTTGCGGGGGCGGATCCGGCGGGGATCGGGGCGACGGGCGGCCGGCCGGACCTCACCGGCGCGATCAGCTATCCGGAGACGCTGACGAACTGGTATGACCGGTCAGCGTTCGCGGTGCCGCCCACGGGGCGGTTCGGCAATGCGCCGCGCAACAGCATTGTGGGGCCGGGGTATACGATTTTTAATTTGGGCATCGCCAAGACGACCCGGTTTGAGAAGTTCGGGACGCTGCAGCTTTCGGCGACGTTCCAGAATGCGCTCAATCATTTGAACTACGGGCAGCCGAATGTGACGGTGAACAATGCCAACGGCGGGACGATTACGTCGTCGCACATCTTCCCGGCGGCGGGCAGCGCGCGCACGGGGCTGCTGGGGCTGCGCTGGTTCTTTTAGGGCTTGCTATTCTGAGGTCAAACCATTTTGCGCTCGCATGCGTCGAAATGATGACACCGCTCATGCGTACCCTTACCCTTGTCCTCGCCCTCACCTCTGCGCTGTTTGGCCAGACGGCTGTTGAAGTATTCCGCAAGGCGCCGCCGGCGACCGATGCGGCGTTGCGGGAGCGTGTCTCGAAGTTCTACCAGTCCTACGTGGATAAGAAGTGGCGGCTGTCGGACGCGCTGGTGGCGGAGGACTCGAAGGACCGTTATTACGCGGCGCCGAAGCCGCCGTATTACAGCTATCTGATCAGCGAGATCAAGTACCAGGAGAACTTCACCAAGGCCATTGTGCTGGCGCTGGCGGAGCAGGATCGGATGATCGCGATGGGCGGCGTGATCCGCATGAAAGTGCCGATGCAGAGCTACTGGAAGGTCGTCGACGGGCAGTGGATGTGGTATCTGCCGGAGCGCAATTGCGTGGCGACGCCGATGGGCTGCGGCGCCTTGCCGCAGAGCGATCAGCAGACCGAAGTGACCGAGAAGCAGCGCAAGGAGATCGAGGACCGCATCAAGAATCCGCCGATGGCGGAAGTGATGTCGTCGTTCGGCTTCGTGGAGGTGCCGGGCCGCCCGACGCTGACGCCAGCTTCGCCGCGGATGGAGCGTGTTTTCGAGAACAAGCTGAACGGCTATCTGGTGCCGAAAGTCCGCTCGGTGCGCGATCCGGACGTGGAAGCGTCGTTTGAGCCGGAGAAGCTGGCGCCGATGTCGTCGGGCAAGTTGATTATCAAAATGAAGCCCGGGGCGAGCTTCAAACCGCGTGTGGTGCTGGTGGAAGTGGAGGTCTTTACGAAGATCATCCCCGTCCGCGTGCCCATTGAAGAAGGCAAGTAACCGCGGCAACCTCCTATAATGGAGGTTTGGAACTTGAAAAGATCCTGCTGCGGAAGGTCGGCGAAGCAGTAACGCGGTTCAAGATGATCCGCGAAGGCGATCGCGTCGCGGTAGCTCTTTCCGGCGGTAAGGACTCCGTCACCCTGCTCGAAGCGCTGTTGCTGTTGCAAAAACGCGCACCGATCGATTTTTCCGTCTGCGCTTTTACCATTGAACAGGGCAAGTTTCTGCGCCCGATCCAGCCGTTGGGCGACTGGCTGGTGTCGCGCGGCATCGAGTGGCATTACATTGTCGACAACCCGTCGTTGAAGCTGTTGGACGATGAGCCGGACCATGGCTGCGACCTTTGCAGCCGCTTTCGCCGGCGCGCGGTTTATGACGTGGGGCGGCAGTTGGGCGCGAACGTCATTGCGCTGGGACACACGGCGGACGACTTTTGCGAGTCGCTGCTGCGGAACACGATGTTCACGGGCCGCATCAGCGCGCTGCCGCCCGTAACCTACTCTAAAAATAAGGACTTTCGACTCATTCGGCCCCTGGTGTATGTCCAGGAGACGATTACCAAAGCGTATGCCGGCGGCCTCACCGATTCGGTGGTGCCGTGCGGTTGTTCGCAAAAGACGGGCACCGTGCGGAGTGCGCTCCGGGAGTTTATCGACCAGATGGAGCACGAGCATCCCCGGATGAAGGACACGATGCTGGCGGCGATGGGGAACTTGTACCCGGAGCGGCTGCTGGATCCCCGATTTTTTGACCCCGATGCGGCTGAGGAGCCGGCCAGAGCCGAGCTTTTCCCCATCCTGACGGGGGACTAGTCATTCATCGGACTGTAACCAAGTCAGGTTGACCCGTTCACACCCCTTTGAGACGATAGAGGTTCGCCATCGCGCCTATGCGGTTTCTCCCCAAAGAAGAAAAGTTTTACCAGAGTTTCCTGGAGCAGACGACGCTCAGCCAACGGGCGGCGGTGTTGCTCCACGAAGCCTGCAAGAATAACTCGCTGACGGCGGAGATCGCCGCGCAGCTTTCCGATATCGAGGGGCAGGCGGATCGCGTGCTCCATGCGATCCACATCAAGCTGAATCAGACGTTCATCACGCCGATCGATCCGGAAGACATTCATTCGCTGGCATCGCATTTGGACGACGTGCTCGATTATCTGGAGGACGCGGCTCATTGCCTGGTGGCGTATAAGGTAAATCCGATTCCGAAGCCGGTGACCGATATTTGCGCCTGTCTGGTGCGGTGCACGGCGGAGATGACCAAGGCGTTCGAAGCGCTGCGGGACGGCCGTTCTTTCGATGAATACTGCGTGCAAATCAACCATATCGAAGCCGAAGTGGACGCGATCGAGCGCAATGCGGTGGCTGACCTGTTCGAACGGGAAGTGAATGCGATTCAGGTGATGAAGCTGCGCGAAATCTACGACTTGCTCGAGCGCACGACCGATGCCTGTGAAGACGTGGCCGACGTTCTGCAAAACGTCGCCGTGAAGAACGGCTAGCGTCATGTCCGCTCTGTTGGTGCTGGTGATCGTCATCGTCCTGGTGGCGCTTGTTTTTGATTACATCAATGGCTTCCACGACGCCGCGAATTCGGTGGCGACGATTGTGGCCACGCGCGTCCTGACGCCGTTCCAGGCGGTGCTGTGGGCGGCGGTCTTCAACTTCGCGGCGGCGTTGCCCTTGCTCTTTAGGGCCGAGGCCGGCGTGGCGCAGACGGTGGGCGCGAACCTGGTCAATCTGAACTATGTGACGCCGATTGTGATTCTGGCGGGGTTGCTGGGGGCGATTGCCTGGAATCTGTTCACCTGGTTCTACGGCATTCCGTCGAGTTCGTCACACGCGCTGATCGGCGGCTATGCGGGCGCGGTGATGTGCAAAGTGGCGATGCTCGAAGGGCCGGCCAACGTGCTCAAGGGCATCAAGATCGATGGCTGGATCGAGACGACCAAGTTCATTGTGCTGGCGCCGTTGATGGGGCTGGTGCTGGGCTATGTGCTGATGGGCGTGGTGTATTGGATGTTCCAGCGTTCCACGCCGAGCAAGATGGACCGCTGGTTCCGGCGTCTGCAGTTGCTTTCGTCGGCGCTGTTCAGTTATGCGCACGGTTCGAACGACGCGCAGAAGACGGTGGGCATCATCACGGGCGTGCTGGTGTCGGCGGGCTATCTGAAAGAGTTCCACGTGCAGGGCTGGGTGATTCTCTCCGCGTTTGGCGCGATCGCGCTGGGCACGATGACGGGCGGCTGGCGCATCGTGCATACGATGGGCAGCAAACTGACGCGCCTGAAGCCACGCGGCGGCTTCTGCGCCGAAACGGCGGGCGCCATCGCCATTCTGTTTCCCACATATTTGAAGATTCCAGTGTCGACGACCCACGTGATCACCGGGGCGATTGCAGGCGTGGGCTCGATCAATCGCGTCAAGAGCGTGCGGTGGGGGCTGGCACGGCGGCTGTTGTGGGCCTGGGTGCTGACCCTGCCGGCTTCGGCGCTGGTGGCGGGGATCTGCTACTACTTCGTGGCGCTGATGGCCAAAGTGGCCGGGTGGCCAGGGGCTCACCCGAACTAAGCAGAAGGTCGGGTCGCGGACAAGGGAACTAGCTAACGGGGACGGGGACGTCGTCGGGAGCGAGTTTCAGGGCTTCGAGATCCAACCAGTCATTAGCATCCGTGTTCTGGACGAAGACCAAATCATTCACCAGGAAACTGCGCGGGCCGGAATAAGCTCGCCAGCGCTGCCGAGCGAGTTCGGCGGCAGCTTCCACCCCCTCGGGCGCTACGCCCTGTGCGAGCGTGACGTGCGGGTGATAGGGGAAGGCTTCCGGGTTGTCGAGCACGCCCTGGGAGAGCAAGGTGTGCGCGGCCAGCAGCTTTGACCAGCCCTCGGCGATGGCCAGGTAAATGACGTTGGTGCCGGGAAACACTTCCACTTGCCCCAGAGTCACCTGAAAGGGAGCGAGGCTCTCGCGGGCGGCAGTGATGGCCGCCCAAGCCGCTTCGGTGGACGCCTGGATCGCGCGAGGCGGCAAGAGGGTCACGTGGGACTGTGCGTGACAGCCGTTGACCAGCTCGCCTCGAAGCTCATTCAGAAACTCACCCAGTTCGCCGGGAAGGTAATTCACCAGCGCGAAGCAGTTCACCGGGGTACCGCCCGCGGCTTTACAACCCATGCCTTTATTTTACGCTGTCGCGGGCGCCATTGCGACCGGACCACCCGCGGCGGCGTCACCGAACTCAATGCCGGTTTTTACCTCAGGCAGGACCCACTTGGCATCTTCGAAGCCGATGTACTTGTAGATTCGCAATTCCTGGTTCGGGAGTTCGAGCACATCGCCGACATCGAGAGGCTGCGCCGACTCGCGCAGTTCAGCCCAGAGCCGATACGGCGTCGGCGCTTCATGGACTTGTTCGACCAATTCGTAATCTTTTGGCTTGACGGGGGTTACACCGCTCGTATGCGGTGCCCAGCGAAACTGTTGGCGCTTCTCATCGCGCATCCGGAAGATCCGGTAGCAAGGCATCTTCAGAACATATCACAGATGATTTGTTTCTTTGAAAGCGCGTCGGCGCGGCCCAGTTGGCGCCAGTTCTCGATGTGTTCGCGGTTCCAGAACAGGCTGTCGCGCATGCGCCCGAGCGACTGGGCCGGTTCTATCAGCACTAGGCGTTGTGGAGAAGAATTGGACGGGGCGATGGCGGCCGCTTCCCGCCGGCGGCGCGCCGCCACCCAGCCGACGGGCTTATCGATGATCCACGGCTGTTGGGGTTTCCAGCAATTGAGGACGACGACGACATCGGCACCCATTTCGTGGGCGGCCCAGACGTTGAGCGAGTCAAACAAGCCGCCGTCGGCGTAGGTGGCGCCGTTCAACTGCGGTTGGCGCAGGAAGAACGGGACGGCGCAGGAGGCCGCCAGATGCTCCCAGGTGATCTCGCGATCGCGGAACAGACGCGGGCGGAGGCGCGGGTAGGCGTTGGCGACGATGCCGATGGAACGCTGGGGGACGTAGGCGGAGTGCAGTTGCTCGATGCGGTGCTCGAGGCGGCGGGGGTCGAGGACGCCTTCGCGGAGACCGCGGGGGAAGCGCCAGGCGATGGCTTTTTCGAGGGAGGGGTCCTGCCAGAGGGGCGCGAGGTCCTGGGCGCGGGCGCCGCCGGCGATCGCCCAGGCGTGGAGGCTGCCGATGGAGGTGCCGATGACGATGTCCGGATGCAGAACGTCCTCGAGCGCCTCCCAGGCACCCCATTGGTAGGCGCCAAACAGGCCTCCCGCGGAAAGAACTAACGCCACGCGCATGTCTTCTTCGATAATAGAGGGGTGGACGCGAACTCAGGGATTCTGACCCATTGCGAGGAGTGCCATGTGGGGCTCGAACGCCGCGTGATTCTGCATCAGCAGATGGTGGACGGCGAGATGTTCGAGATCGAGAATGTGCCGGCGCTGGTGTGCCCGCGCTGCGAAGCCACGTGGATCGAGCAGGAGGCGCGCGAGGTGATCGAGCAGATCCTTTCGGCCAATCGGGCCGGGGGGCTGCAATGAGCCTGGCGGGCGCGTTGCTGGAGGCGGCGCCCGGGCGGGTGCCGAAGCTGGTGCGGCGGGGACACGATCATGGCGACGCGCAGGTGATCCAGATTCTTTCCGGACATTCAGCCCAGGAATTGTTTCCGGGTGCGCGCGCGCCCCAGGGCGCTCTGGCGGGGCTTTACTTCTACTTCGGCTGTTGGGAACAAGCCCACGAAGCGGCGCAGGAAGACGAGAGCGCCGAAGGCAGCTACTGGCACGCCATCATCCACCGGCAGGAGCCGGACGCGGGCAACGCCGGGTATTGGTTTCGGCGGACGGGGAATCATCCGGTGCAGCAGGCGCTGGCGGCGCAGTACGGACGCTGGGACCCGATCGAATTTGTGAAAGAGTGCGGCCAGGCGCAGCCGGGTAGCGAGGCAGAGAAACGGGCGCTCGAGCGGCAACTCACCGAATGGCGCCTGTTGTTTGACTATTGCAAGGAGCCAGCTTGAAGCGCATTGTTTGGGGACTGTTGTTGGCGTTGGTGCTGGCTGGCGGCTGGTGGTGGTACTCCGCGGCGAACGCGCTGCCGGAAGTGACGCTCACGGCGGCGAAGCGTCAGCGGCTGGAAAGCGTGCTCTCCACCAACGGCAAGGCCGAGCCGGTGGAGTGGGCCATGGCGCGCGCCGAGCGCGAGGGACTGGTGGCGAACCTGCGGGTGAAGGCCGGGCAGGCGGTGCAGAAAGGCGAAGTACTGGTGAGCCTGGAGGCGCGCGACGCGCAGGCGGAACTGGCTTCGGCCGAAGCGCGGATCGAGCAGGCGCGCGCGGAGATCGCCGGACTGGAGCAGGGCGGCCGGGGTGTGGAACTGGCCGAGATCGAGAGCGGCTTGCGCCGGGCGCGCGAGGATGCGGCGGAGGCGAAGCGCGAGATCGCGACACTGGAGCGGTTGATCAAGGCCAATGCTGTGCCGCGGCAGGAACTGATTCCGCAGCAACAGAAGCTTACCCAGGCGGAATTGCAGATCCGGTCGTTGGAAGAGCGGCGAGGACGGCTGGTGGACGCGTCGTCGGTACGGTCGGCACGGGCGCGCTTGAGCGAAGCCCAGGCGGTGGCGGAGCAGGCGAAGCGCAAGATCGAATTGGCCGTGGTGCGCGCGCCGATGGCCGGGGTGGCGTATCAGGTGGACGCGCGGCAGGGCGCGTGGCTGAGTCCGGGAGCGGACGTGGCGGCGATTGGGCAGATCGCGCGGCTGAAGGTGGTGGTGTACGTGGATGAGCCGGAGTTGGGTCGCGTGAAGGTGGGGCTGCCGGTGCGCATCACCTGGGACGCGCATCCGGACGAGAACTGGACGGGCGTGGTGGATCAACTGCCGACGCGGATTGTGGCGCTCAACACGCGGCAGGTGGGCGAAGTGGTCTGCATCATCGAGAATCCGGGCCTGGTGCTGCTGCCGGGGACCAACGTCAACGCGTTCATTCAGACGAAGGTGGTGGAGTCCGCCTTGACGCTGCCGAAGGAAGCCGTGCGGCGCGAGGGTAATCAGATGGGCGTGTATGTGCTCGAAGGCGAACTGCTGCGGTGGCGTCCGATTCGCACGGGTGTTTCGAGCGTGACCCACATCGAAGTGCTGGAGGGAATCACTGACGGTGCGCGCGTGGTCCTGCCTTCGGAACTGGTGCTCCGGGATGGCATGCGCGTGCGGGCTCTCTAAACATTTCTGCGGAAACAGCCGAATTTCGTGCAGTTCGGTTCTTCGTGCGGAAATTGCCGTGTCCCATCAGCGAAACCATGAACGAACTCCCATTACCGGCGTCGTGCGGTTGTATTGGGAGGACGACAACAAGGTAGCCCACTTTGTGCGCGCCGAGGCACGCGACGTCTCCGACTCGGGGCTGAGCGTGACGATCCGCGAGCGGGTGCCGTTGCGAGCGCTGGTGCAGGTGGAGTGCGTGGCGAATGGCGTGAAGGGCTCGGCGAATGTCCGCCGGTGCGAGCAACGCGGACTGAACTTCATCGTGGGGCTCGAGTTCATGGGCGGACTGCGGCAGCAGACCAAGATGCGTTATACGTAGCGTCTGAAGCGGGTGATACCATCAGCTTGCCTGCATGGTTACCCGACGTACTTTTCTGGCGGCTACGGCGGCAGCCGGCGCCCGACCCCGTCCCAACATTCTGTTCATCATGACCGACGATCACGCCGCGGCCCATCTCGGCTGCTACGGCAATCGTCTGGTGAAGACGCCCAATCTGGACCGGCTGGCGCGCGAGGGCACGCGCTTCACCAATGCGTTCGTCACCAACTCGCTGTGCGCTCCCAGCCGCGCGACCATTCTGACGGGGTGCTACTCGCATCTGCATGGCATTCGCGGCAACTCGGAACTGAAGGGCCACGAAGAGCACATCAATCCGAAGCTCGTGACGTATCCGCAACTCTTGCAGGCGGCGGGTTATCGGACGGGGATGGTCGGTAAGTGGCACTTGTCGCATGATCCGGTGGGTTTCGACACGTGGCGGATTCTGCCGGGCCAAGGCCTCTACTTCAATCCGGAGTTCATCGAGCAGGGAAAGCGCAAGAAGTACGAAGGCTATGCCACGGATCTGACCACGGACTTTGCGCTCGAGTTTCTGAAGCAGCCGTCGGAAAAGCCGTTCTGCCTCGTGTATCAGCACAAGGCGCCGCATCGTCCGTTTCAGCCGCCACCACGGTTCGCTCACCTCTATGACGACGTGGAGATCCCGACGCCTCCGACGTACGATGACGACTACGCGACGCGCAAGATGGCGCGCGAAGCGGAAGACATGCGCTTCGATCTGTCGCTGGCACCCGACTATCCAGATTTGCCGAAAGGCTTGGAGGCGAAGGCGCAGAAGAAGTGGCTCTATCAGCGCTTCGTGAAGGATTACTATGGGGCCATCGCGGCGGTGGATGACAATCTGGGGCGGGTGTTTGCGCACTTGGAGCAGACCGGCCAGATGGACAACACGCTGATTATCTACACGTCGGACAACGGCTTCTTCGTGGGCGACCACGGCTGGTACGACAAGCGGTTCATGTATGAGCCGTCACTGCGGGTGCCTTTGCTGGTGCGGGCGCCTGGCGGGCGTAGCGGCGCGGTGAACGACGCGATGACCGTGAACATCGATTTCGCGCCGACGATGCTGGACTATGCCGGAGTGCCCGTGGCGCCGTCCATGCAGGGCCGGTCGTTGCGGCCGCTACTCGAGGGGAAGCCGCCGCGGGATTGGCGGCAGTCGGTTTACTACGCCTACTACGAGAACTCCTGGGCGGAGTTGCAGGGGAAGGGCAAGGAGGCGCATGCGGATCCGACGTTCCAATACTTAACGCCGCATCGGGTGCCGCCGCATCGAGGCGTGCGGACGCGGACGCATAAGCTGATCCACTACTACGGCGATCAGCCGCCGTCGTGGGAGCTCTTCGATCTGCGGCAGGATCCGGACGAGCGGCGGAATCTCTACGGGCAGCCGGGCATGGCGGGGGTGACGAGGCAACTGGAGCGGGAACTGGCGCGGCTGAAGACGCAGTATCGGGACGAGGGATAAAAGCGAACCGGCCCGCGCGAACGACGTCACGCGGGCCGGTTTCGTGTTGGAGCGAAGGGTTAGCGGCGGCCGTGGAAGCCGCGGCCATAGGGGGCGCGATAGGCCGGGCCCCGGACGTAGCCACCGCCTCGGGGGCCAGCCCAGAAGCCGGCGAAGAAGCGGCCACCGCTATAACGCGGCGCTACCCAATATCCGCCGGCGTAAGGGGGCTGCCGCCAGTAGCCGCGCGTCCAGGCATACCGGCCGCCGTAGAAGCCCCAATAGCCGTCGACCCAGAGGTAGCCCGGGCCGGGCATCGGCGGGCGGGAGTAGGCGTAAGCCGGGGGAGGCGGGGGCGGCGGCGCCTGGTAGCCATAGTTGGGGTCGTAGTTCGGGCCATAGTTGGGCCCATAGCTGCTGCCGTAGTTCGGGTCGTAATTGGGGTCGTAGCCCTGGTTGTAGGCCGGATTACGGCCGTACTGACCGTCGTAAGGGCTGTTGGGGGCCGTGCTGTACTGCCGTTGGTCGTCCGGGTAATAGTTGGGGTCCTGGGGCTGGTAGGCTTGAGCCCACATCGCCGCTTGCGCTCCCAGCGCGACGACGGCCATCTTGATCCAATTGCTTTTCATGTCTAGCTCCTTCCGCTTACGGACTACACATAATGCAATTGGGTGGCCATGTTTAACTGCTTGATAACACTGGCCTGTAGTGCGGGTCTGGCAGGTGGACAACCACCAAAGCGGTGGTAATCCACCAATTGCCGCGGCGCTTCCTCACCCGTGGATCGCACGCGGCTCCCGATTAGTCTTCCTTTTGCCCGTCCGGACCATGTCACACAGCGCGCGGCGATTCCGTCTCATTGGGGGAGACAGGAAATTACGCCATGATCAAATGGGTTTTGCGAAAAGCGATTGCGAAGTTTGAACGCGATTGGGACTACGATGCGAGCTATTTGCGCGAGATCAACGACGTGAGTCCGAAGGCGGCCTGGCTGTTTTCTCGCGTGACCGCGCTGGGGCAATTCCGACGCGATGTGCCGCTTGAGGCATGGTGTGTGGCAGGGATCACCGCGGTGCGGCAGGAGGACTGTGGGCCGTGCACGCAACTGGCGGTGCGGATGGCGGAGCGAGCGGGAGTGAGTCCGGAGGTTTTGCGGGCGGTGCTCGAAGAGCGTCCGCAGGAGCTGCCGGACGGGGTGGCGCTGGTGTGGCGGTTCACGCGAGCGACTTTGGCGCATGAGCCGGCCGATAACTTGCGCGAAGAGATCGTGCGGCGCTGGGGACGGCGCGCCTTGGTGAGCCTGGCGTTTGCCATGACGGCGGCGCGGCTGTATCCGACGGTGAAGTATGCGCTGGGGCATGGGCAAGCTTGCGAGCGCGTGGTGGTGGCCGGTCGGCCGGTGCGTCTGGAGGCACCGACGCAACCGGTATGAAGGAGGACGCGCTGAGCCCGGCAGAGAGTTTCGAGCCGCATCGGCCGCGGTTGAAGGGGCTGGCTTATCGCATGTTGGGGTCGATGAGCGAAGCGGAGGATGCGGTGCAAGAGGCCTATCTGCGCTGGCATGCGGCCGACCGGAGTCGCGTGGCGGATCCGCGCGCTTTTCTGATGACGACCACCTCGCGGATCTGCCTGGATGTGCTGACTTCGGCGCGGGCCAAGCGGGAGGAATACGTGGGACCCTGGCTCCCTGAACCTGTCATCGATACCGCGGCGCTGACGCCGGACCGGCAGACCGAACTGGCCGAGGATCTGTCGGTGGCGCTGCTGTTAACTCTGGACCGCCTCTCGCCGCTCGAGCGGGCGGCCTTCCTGCTGCACGAGGTGTTTGACTTCTCGTTCGCCGAGGTCGCCGAGGCCCTGGAGCGGAGCGAGGCCGCGTGCCGTCAACTGGCGGCGCGCGCCCGGGCGCACGTTCGTGAAGCCCGTCCGCGAGGGTTGCACGCAGCAACCGGCGACCAGCATGTCGCCCTACTGACGGCCTTTGTGACGGCGACGCGCTCCGGCGACCTCGCGGGGCTGGTGCAACTCCTGGCCAGCGACGTCCGCCTGATGACGGACGGCGGCGGCAAGGCGGCAGCCGCGCTGAACGTGCTGGACGGCGCCGACCGGGCCGCCCGCTTCCTGATCGGCGTGGCGCACAAGGGTTGGCAGGAAGGCTACCAACTGCGCTTCGCGACGATCAATGGCCTGCCCGGCATCGTGGTGGATGCGCCGGAGGGGCCAGTGCAAACTGCGGCCTTCGAGGTCGTCGATGGCATGATTCAGGCGCTCTACATTGTGCGGAATCCGGAGAAGCTGAAGCATCTGGGTTACTGAACGGTGCGCTCCGGGGCGGCTACTTGGCTCTCCGCTGCCGGATCGGCGCTGGGCTTCACCTGGGCGCGCGAGGGCTTGGCCGAACGCGTGGGGGACGTCTTTTCCGCGAAGGTCTTGCGGAGGGTGAGTCCGAAGGTGCGGCGATCGCCGGGTAGGCCGACGTAGAGGCCGGAGTTGCCGGGCGCGGCCGACATCAGCTCGAAATAGTTGCTGCCCGTGAGATTGCGGGCCCACAAGGTAAGCGACCATTTCTCGTTTGAGCGGAAACCGACGCGCGGGTTGACCAAGGCGTAGGCATTGGCCACCAGATACTTCGAATACGACGGGCTGGAGGAGAAGTTCGAGCGGAAGCTCGCATCCACGCCGACGAAGAAGTGGCCATAACGGCCCATCACGGTGGCGGGGCGGGTCCACTCGCCGCCGAACGAACCAGCCCACTTCGAGATGCCCGGCAGGATGGAGCCGGAGATGTCCTTCGCCTGCGGACCACCGGTATCTTCCAGCGGGGGAGGCGCGTCGCGGAAGGAGATGTAGCGGCCATCGGTGTAGGCGGCCGAGGCGTAGAACGACCAGTCCTCGCCGAACTTCGCCGTGCCGTCGAACTCAATGCCGCGCACCCGCACCTTTTCGGCGTTGGCCAGATAGCCGCGCAAGACGCCTACCTGCGCATTCACCACCTGCGTCTGAAAGTCTTTCGTCCCGGTGTTGAAGGCGGCGAAGTTGGCCGTGACGCCGGCGAAGGGCTGCGTCTTGATGCCGATCTCCACGTTGCGCACGTCTTCGGGGCGGACGGTGGCGGCGGAGGTGATCGGCGCCCCGGTCGCGTCAGTGGGCACGCCGCCCAGGTTCAGGCCGACTGACTTGAAGCCGGTCGCGTAGGTGGCGTAGGCGTTGATGCCTTCGGACACCTGATAGGCCAACGTCAACTGGCCCGAGACGTTGTTGTCGGCGACATGCGCCTGATACTTGAGCGGGGCGAGCACGGAACGCTGCAACGCGATCAGCGCCGGGTCGGTGGTCTGCAGACCGCCATAGACCTGCTGGTCATAGTCGAGGTCTTTCTTGTCGTAGTTGAAGCGCAGGCCCGGAGTGAGCCGCAGGCGGCGCGTGAGGTTGAACTCCACCTGCCCGAAGCCCGCCGCGCTGAAGGTGTCGAAGTTGAAGTTGATGTTCTGGCCGTAGCCATCGAGTAACCCCGGCGTGTTCGCCGCCGCGCTGGGCGCGAGCAGATAGCGGGCGGCGGCCGAGCCCTGCTCCTGCTTATGGAAGGGCGACGGCTTCAGGTTCTGGCCAAAGAGAAACGCGCCGGCGACGAAGTTGACGCGGGAATGGAGGGTGGCCGCATAGCGGACCTCCTGCGTCCATTGATGATGCTTGGACGGCGCGGCGGAGACCGTTGTGATCGGCAGGGCCGTGAAGTCGCGATCGTTCGACGGACGCCAATCCCAGAAGCGCCATGCGGTAATCGCCGTCAGGGTTCCCGGACCGTGATTCCAATCGAGCGTTACCGAAGCGCCGCTCATGTCCTGATAAGACCGCCAAGGCGTGTCCGTGTCCACGTGACGGTCGAAGGCGTTGTAGCTGGTCGGAGTGTAGCGAAGGTCGTTGGCGATCGCCGCCCACTGCCGGTTGAGCGGACGCAAGGTCGGCGCCACGCCCGCGATCACCTGGGCATAGCCATCGGGACGCTGCCGCGTATAGTCGCCGGAGAACAACACCGTGAGTTTGTCGGTGGGGATGTAGAGCAACTGGGCGCGGACGCCCTGGTTGTTCAGGTCATTGGTCGGGTTATTGGTGCGCGTGTTGAGCAACATGCCGTCGCGCTGCGTGCCGGAGAAGGAGAGGCGTCCGGCCAACTTCCGTCCCAGCGGCCCGCTGATCGATGCCTTCGCCTGCAGATACCCCACGTTGCCGAAGCTCAACTCGACGTTGGTTTCGGGAGTGAACGTCGGGCGTTTGGTGATGATGTTGATCGCGCCCGCGGTCGTGTTTTTGCCAAACAACGTCCCTTGCGGCCCGCGCAGGACCTCAATGCGATCGATGTCGATGAAGTCGAGCGTGCCGGCGGCCGGCCGGGCAAAGTACACGCCGTCCACATAAAAACCGACGCCCTGCTCGATGCCATCGTTCGTCAGACCGAACGGTGACCCCAGCCCGCGAATGTTCACGGCGGTATTTCGTGGATTCGAAGTGTAGAACTGCAACGAGGGAACCAATTCCTTGAGCCGGATCACGTTGAAGGCCCCTTGCTCCTCCACCGCCTGACCGCTGATCACGTTGAGGGCGATCGGCACGCTTTGCGCAGTTTCTTCGACGCGGCGCGCGGTTACCGTCACTTCCTCATGTACGGGCTCGAGGGGCTGGGCGGCCTCCGGGCTCGCGGCGGGTGCCTGGGGAGCGGCGGCCGGCCGGGCGACATCGTCGCCGACGACCAGCGTGCCGAGGTCGATTACCTGATCGTTCTGGACGACTTCTAAGCCAAAGTCGAGCTTGCTGCTGCCCCGCTCGGTCTGCACGCGGTAGGCACCGGGGGCAAGACCCGTCACCCGAAAGCTGCCGGTGGGAGCAGTCGTCGCCGTCTGCCGGGCGCCGGTGTCCGGCCGCACAATTGCCACGGTGAGCCCGCCCACGCCCTGTTGGCGCGTGTCGCGAATCACCCCACTCACGACGCTTTCCGCGTGAGCGCTCAGCCCGCCAGCCAAAATCGTCAGGATAAGCCACTGAATCTTCACTATTTACTCCGCATAAAGCTAATTCAATCGATAATCTGAGTTGACTTTAGCGGTGAATGGAGTATTAGTCAATTCAAATGATCGATTTGATTGAGATTCGGTACTGGGAAGAAATGACCATCCTGCCGGACAGCTCGTGGGGCGCGACAGTTTTCCATCTCCGCGGCTCCGCATCGCATCCGGGCAGGCGGGATGAAGATCTACCAACTGAGAACCCGCCAATGGGTGCCGCGCCCGCTGGACGAAGTCTTTGACTTCTTCTCGGACGCCGGGAATCTCGAAGCCATCACGCCGCCTTGGCTCAACTTCGAGATCCTCACGCCCCGGCCCATTTTGATGCGGCCCGGCGCCCTGATCGACTACCGGCTGCGCTACCACGGCTTGCCCATGCACTGGCGCACTGAGATCACCCGTTGGGAGCCCAACGTCCTGTTTCAGGACGTGCAACTGCGCGGTCCTTATGCGCTGTGGCGGCACACGCACGAGTTCTTCGCCGATGGCGGCGGCACGCGCATCGAGGATCTGGTGGAGTACGCGCTGCCTTTGGGCCCGCTGGGGGAATTGGTCCACGCGCTGCAGGTGAAGGCGAATGTCCGGAGAATCTTCGACTATCGCGAAGAGCAGATCGCGCGCCGCTTCGGCGGGCCAGTTGCTTCGTCGGGAAACATCGCCCTGATAAGCTGAAAACAGCTTCAGGAGGATCACGGATGACTTGGGCGACGACGCTTTGCGGCTTCACGCTGGCGGTGGGGGCCTTGAAGGCTCAGGTGAATGTCGGCGAGCAGCGAGCCGAACCCCGGGTGCCGTTCCAACTGACGACCGTCGCCACCTTTAACCTGCCTTGGCGGATGGCTTTTCTGCCCGATGGCCGGATGCTGGTGACCGAAAAGGTAGGTCCGGTGTGGCTGGTGACGCCGCAGGGGCAGAAGACGAAGATCGCCAATACACCGGCCGTTTACTGGTATGACCAGAGCGGGATGCACGGCGTCTATCTCTCGCCGCGTTACAGCGCCGATCAGCGAATCTACCTCACTTACTCCGAACCGGGTGACTATGGCGGCGGTCTCGCCTTGGCGCGCGCGAAGTTGACGCTGACGGGCGGGTCCGCCAAGCTCGAGAACTTCGAAGTGCTGTGGCGCCAAATGCCGAAAGGGAAGGGCGGCCAGGAAGGCGCGGCGGTGGCCTTTTCGCCGGATGGCCAATATCTATTCCTCTCCGTCGGCGATCGTCAGCGCATGACGCCGGCTCAGGATCCCAGTCAGCCCGAGGGTAAGATCCTGCGGTTGACGCTCGACGGCAAGCCAGCGCCCGGTAACCCGAACTTCGGGAAAACCGGAGCGGCCACGATTCCCTTGATCGATCCGCCGCACGATACCGAAGCTGCTAAGTCGGCACGCGTCGTCAGCCGCTATACTTTTCCCGGCCCCAATCTCACGCCGGCGGAAACCTGGGCTACGGGCGTCCGCACCCCTTACGGACTCGCCTTCGCGCCGAATGGCGAACTCTGGGAAGTGGAGCATGGCCCTCGCGGCGGCGACGAACTGAACCTGATCGAGCGTGGCAAGAACTATGGCTGGCCCTTGGTTTCCTACGGCAAGAACTACAACGGCGTGCGGATTCCGCATCCGGACACGCGTCCTGATCTCGCCAAGCCGGTGCTCTACTGGGTGCCGGTGGTGGCGCCCGGCAACCTGATGTTCTATCGCGGCACGCGCACCTTTCCGCAATGGAACGGCAGCGGCTTCATCAGCGGTTTGGGGACTGAGTCGCTGAATCGCGTCTTATTCGATGGCCGCGGCGGGGCGAAGATGGCGGAACGTTGGGAGATCGGCAAGCGGATTCGCGACGTGGAGGAAGCGCCCGATGGCTCGCTCTGGCTGCTGGAGGATGCGAACCCTGGCGCCCTGATTCACGTGACACCCAAGGCATCGCGCTAACGCGGCGGACCGCTTGCCAGGATCCGTGCCGTCCGGTTCCGGCGCGCGCGGCGATCCTGGTTCCACGTGAGGACGCCGGTGACCCCGTAGTTCCAGACCGCGCCCACCGCCAAACCGAGGATCAGCCGCAGCGACCAGCCGAAGCCCAGCCGGCCCGTCTGTTGCACGACCAAGTAGTTCAAGTAAGCTCCCGCACTGCAGGCCAGCAGAAACGAGATCCAGCCGCGCCAGGCAGCGGCACCCTTCAGCCGGCGATCGCGGTAAGTGGTGAGATTGTTCAGGACGAAATTAGCGCTCATCACGATGAACAGCATCGTGAAGAACGCCGGGTCCTCGGCCACGCTGAGGACATCGTGCAGCAGGAAGAATAAGCCGAGCGACAGCGCCACGCCCACCGCGCCCACGGCGCTGAAGAGCAGAAAGCGAACCGGCACGATCCGCCCGATCGACTGATCCAGGAGTAACTGGACATACTCCAGCACCACGAGCACATCCAACTTACTTTCGCCGGCCTGTCGCGTGCGGAAGGTATAGGGTACTTCTCCGACTCGCACCGGGCGAGGCGAACTGGCCAGCAGGTCAATCAGAATTTTGAAGCCCACGGCGGAAGTCAGGTGCAGCGTCGTTTCCAGCCAGCGCCGATCCAGAACGAAGAAGCCGCTCATCGGGTCGCTCAATTCGCTTCGGGTCACCCAGCCGCTCAAGCGGCGTCCGCACTGGCTGAGCCAGACGCGCCAGGGGGCGAAGTCACCCATGCTGCCGCCTGCCGCGTTGCGCGTTCCGATGACGATGTCGAGCCTTTCATTGACCAGCTTGCGCAGCATCACGGGCAGAATGCGCTCGTCATGCTGGAGGTCGGCATCGATCACGGCGATATAGGGGGCGGTGGTGGCCAGCATTCCCTCCAGGCAAGCCGACGACAGACCGCGCCGCCCCAGACGCCGGATCAGGCGAACGCGCGCGTCCTGCTGCGCTCGCTCCCGGATGCGGTCCACGGTGCCGTCGGTGGAGTCGTCATCCACAAAGATCACTTCATAGCCGATGCCGGCGAGCGCCACTTCGAGTAAGTCGAGCAACGGCCCGACGTTGGCCTGCTCCTGAAAGGTGGGAACCACCACGGCCAGCGTTAATTGTGGTGGCTCAGGCATGTGCGTCACTTCAACGAGCCTGCAACGTGAAGAGGAAGATCGCCGCCTCGGGCGTCGTCACTGGCTTACTGCGGTAGCGCGGATCGCCTGCCTGATCTGCCGTCAGGCGCGTCACCAGTTGATCGGTAGCTGCACTGCCCAGGTTGTACCAGGAGCGGTAGTAAAGGGGCTGAGTGCTGAAATCGAACGGCGGGACGTCCAGGATGGGGCGGCCCGGCTGCGGACAGCTCAGGCAGCGCGGACGGAAAAGGACGGGCAAGTCCGGACGCGTGTGGCTGGCCAAACTGAGGAGCGAACCGACATACTCGTCGCTCAGCAGCGTCACGCCGGGGTGCAGGTTTAAGTAACTCGCCACACTCCCGTAGTCGCTCGGACTTTTCTGCGCCGGGTAAACCTCCTGATTCTCGAGATAGGCGCCCCATCCCATCAAGGCCAGCGCGGCCACCACGACGGCTCGCGCCGGTATCCGGTAGGGGCCCGCTTGCTCCGCCAGGCAACCCAACACGAACGCGAGTGCCAGCATCCAGGCCAAGGCGGCTGGCGCCGCGTAGCGAAAGACATAGCCCAGGATGCCGCCGCTCCACAGGTCGGCCGCCAGGAAGGGAAGCGTGGTGGACGCATAGAGCAGCCCGATCCAGAGCAGCGCTCCGTTCTTCGAGCGGGGATAGAGCAGAGCCAGTCCGCCCAAGAGCAGATAGGGAAAGTAAGTGCTCGCCAGTTGGATCGCCAGGTTCCCGCTGCGGGTTTCGTCGCTGCGGCGCGAATTGACGCCGGCCAGCGCGAACTCCCCGGTGATGAAATGAGGGGCGAGGCTATGGCTTAAGGAGAAGCGCGGGCGCGTCGCCTGCTGGTCCACCCACGACAGGTTCTCCTGAGCGGCGCTGCGATGCGTCAGCAGCACGGAAGCCCACGGCAGAAACAGCAATCCCGCGCTCACGGCGGACAAAGCGAAATCGCGGCCCACCGTCCGCCACTCGCGCGCATGGCGCAGACCGACATAGACGGCGAGCGCCGCGGCCACCAGCCAAGTCAACATCTGCGTGTAGGCGGCCAGGGCGAGCAAGGCGCTGAAGATGACCCAATCCCCACCCCGGCGAAGCCGCAAGGCTCGCAGAAAGGCGGCCGAGAGCAGCGCCAGTGTCAGCATCCACAGCGAGTACTCGCGATGTTCCCGTCCGAAGGCGACGTTGTACGGCGAAAGGGTCGCGGCCGTCACGGCGAGCCATACCGGCCAGGGCGACGCGAACGTCCCGCTGTAAGTGAATAACTCGCGGGCTAGCCAGTAAGTGGCCGGAAGCAGGAATAGCGAGAACAGCACCGCCAGTCCGCGGGCGCGGCCCGGTTCGCTGCCGAACAGGCGGACCCAGTAGTGCGCCACGACGTAGTAAAGCGGTGTGTGTTGCGGATCCTCGGCCTTTAGGCTGCGGACCACGTCGCGTACTCCGCGGTCCGGAGCCCCTCGCAGAAAGCGCTGGTAATCGCCCAGCGGCGTCACGCCGCGCGAGCTGGCAGAATCGAGGACCTCCTGTTCGGTGTGTCCGCCAACCCGCAGCGCGGTGATGGCTTCGTCATACCAGAACTGGGGCTCGCCCAACGAGTGCCAACGGAGTAAGCCGGCTCCAGTCAGCAGGACGATGCCGAGCCAGGCAGTGATCGATCTTGAACCTTCCAACGCTTTGCTTCAGTATAGAGGACGGCGCCCTCCTTACTTGGCGGCCTGCATCGCGACTTGCTTCCGGTACGCAGCTTCCTTTTCCGCCAGCGCCTGCCGATACCCGGCTGGGTCAATCCACACCGCCGGACCTTCTTTGCTGACGCGGCTCAGCTTCCCCAGCATGTCGAAGTACACGCCGTGGGCGCCCAGAAAGATGTCGCAAGGCAGGGCCGCCAGGGTCTTGAAGGTACGATCGAAGTCGGCGCTGATCCCGGGATAGCCCAGCGGTTTGCCGGGCTTGGCCACCAGTTGCACCGCGGGGTTGGCTCCCCAGCCGCCCACGATCACCACTTTCAGCGTGCGCTGGCCCTCGCGGGTTTCGAGCGTCCAGGTGGTGCACCCTCGCGTATGGCCGGCCGTCTTGTGGGCGCGGATCACCGCGCCGCCCAACTGTACCGTGTCCTGATCATGCAGGACGCGATCCACCGCCGCGGGCGGAAAATGATCGAGTGTCTGGTCGTAGTCCGCGGCGCCGCCGGTGCGGATCACCTCCACGTCTCCCTCCATCACCATATGCTTGGCCTTCGTCTGCCGAATCACTTCCGCGGCGCCGGCGGCATGATCGTAGTGCGCCTGGCTGCTCAGCAGGATTTTCGTATCAGCCCATTTGAAGCCCAGCTTCTCCACGCTTTGGCGGATCTGCGCGGGCGATGACTCGAGGTTGGCGTTGATCAGGATGTTGCCTTGCGGCGTCGTCACCAGGTAGGAGGCGAGATCGCGGGAGCCGACGTAGTAGAGGTTGCCGGCAATGCGGAACGGCGCGAGCGGCGTGGTCCAGTCGGCCGGTATGGCGAAAAGGGTTGGAGCGAAGAGAAGTGCGAGGATGACCTTCATGCAATAGGAATTATCCCAGGTGCGCCCCCCGGGTCCACCCCAGCGCGCGCAGGCGGTCTCCGAATGGTGGATCATGCAGAAAGACCCTCGATGCTCTTCCTCCCTTTTCTACGCTCTCTCGCCCGGCCGCTCCTGTTGGCGGCGGCTCTGCTCAATGCCGCGGAGCAGAACCACCAGCAATGGTCCGACTATGGCGGTGGCCCCGATTCCTCCCATTTTGTCGACCTTCGTCAGATCACCAAAGCCAACGTCAGCCAGTTGCAGGTCGCTTGGGTGTATCCCACCGCCGACGACCATTCGTACCTGTTCAATCCCATCGTGGTGGACAACGTGATGTACGTGCTGGCGAAGAACAACTCGCTGGTGGCTCTCAACGCGGCCACCGGTCAGGAGATCTGGATCCACGAGAACCTTCCTGGTCTCACCAGCCGCGGCATTGCTTACTGGGAAAGCAAGAACCGGAAGGATCGCCGGCTGATCTTCGCCATGAACGACTATCTGGAAGAGATTGACGCCCGCACCGGGAGGTCCATCCTGACGTTCGGCCAGCGCGGCTTAGTGGATTTGCGGCAAGGCTTGGGGCGCGATCCCCTCACGATCAATCGCATTCAAACCGATACGCCCGGGCGGGTCTTCGAGAATCTCATTCTGCTGGGCTCGACGCCCGGCGAAGCGTACCTCGCGCCTCCCGGCGACATTCGCGCCTACGACGTCATTACCGGCAAACTGGTCTGGACCTTCCACACCATTCCTCATCCGGGGGAGTTCGGCTATGACACCTGGCCGAAAGACGCGTGGAAGTACTCAGGCGGGGCGAATACCTGGGGCGAAATTACGGTCGACACCAAGCGCGGCATTGCTTACTTCCCCACGGGCTCGCCGACTTACGACTATTACGGTGCGGACCGTCTCGGGTCCAACTTATTCGCCAACTCACTGGTAGCGCTCGATGCCCGGACGGGCAAGCGTCTCTGGCACTTTCAACTGGTGCATCACGATCTTTGGGACTACGACACCACGGCCGCGCCGCAGTTACTCACTGTCACTCATCAAGGTAAGCGGGTCGATGTGGTCGCCCAATCCAGTAAGCAAGGCTTTCTCTACGTTTTCGATCGCGTGACGGGTAAGCCGTTGTGGCCGATCGAGGAGCGGCCCGTGGCCAAGAGTCTGATGCCGGGCGAGCAGGCTTGGCCCACGCAGCCGTTTCCGACGATGCCACCACCCTTCGCCCGCCAGAAGATTACGGCCGACGACGTGAATCCGTATATCCTCACGCCGCAGGAGCGCGCTGCCTGGAAGCAGCGGATCGGCGCGATGCGGAATGAGGGGCTGTTTACGCCCCCTGGTCTCACAGAAACCATCTCCATGCCGGGCGCGCGTGGCGGTTCCAACTGGGGTAGCGGCGCCGTGCACCCCACGAAGGGGTTGATGTATCTCAACACGCAGGATTGGCCCACCATCTATAAACTCGGCTTGGAGGATCCGCTGGCGCAAGCCGCCACCGACACCACCGCGAAGTCCGTTTACGCGGCGCGCTGCCAGGCCTGCCACGGTGTGAATGGCCTGCGCAGCGGCTCCGGACCGCCGCCACTCGCGGGCATCGGGCGGCGGTTGCCGCTCGATGCGTTCCGGCTCGCCGTCCGCAACGGTCGCGGCAAGATGCCGGCGTTCCGCGATTTGGACGACTCTGCCGTGGCTGAGCTCTTCTCCTATTTGAATGCGTTTGAGCCGCCGGCGCGTGCGGATGTGTCGGCCAAGCGGCCGCCCGTCGTGCGTGGTCCCGTGGTGGCTTCCGGCGGTGCGCCCGGTGGGCTGGTGGCGAGGCCCGGCAACGCCGACCAGTTCACACCGCTCGGCGGACCCGCCTACCCGGCGGGCAGCGCCACGCCGCGCGTGCGCTATTACACGGACTGGGGCCTCTATCCCAATCAACCGTACATCGCGGGCCCGCCCTGGTCCTCGGTGGTGGCGTACGACCTGAACACCGGCACGATTAAATGGAAAGTCCCGCTGGGGCAGGATGCCGTTGCCGCCGCGCAAGGCGCTCGCGATACCGGCGCCTTCATGGCGGAGCACCACGGCCCCATCGTCACCGCCACGGGCCTGGTGTTCATTGCCGCGAGCGACGGCAAGATTCGTGCGCTCGACGCCGACAATGGCCAAGTCCTGTGGGAAGCGGCCCTGCCCGCCGGCTCCGAAGGCATCCCGGCGATGTATGAGGCCGGCGGGCGCCAGTATTTGGTGGTCCCTGCCTCTTCCCCGCTGAACGCGGGGGGCGGTCATCCCGGTAGTCAGGCGCCGCCGCGTGAGCTCCGCTCGGACTATCCCAAGGGCTACGTCGCGTTCGCCTTGCCGAAGAAGTAACTTTGCCGGCACTTCGCGCGATCCGCCGGTGTCTCTTTCGGCATGCGGATCCTAGGCAGCTTGCTGATCGCCGGTCGCCTTGGTGGTCAGGAGACGGAGGTGATCTTTTGTCCGGCGTGGGATACACGCTGGACCGCTACCGATACCTTGCAGTTTCTTGCTTTACTGGGCGTCACGGTAGCGATCATGGTTGCCTGGCGGATGTTCGACGCGCGCTTTCGCGGAAGCGTCAGTCCCGCCGTTCACCGGCGGCTTTGGCGCCGCTGGCGGAGATGGTTGCCGACGGGGATGGCCCTTGCTGGCGGGCTCCTCATCGTCGCTGGCCAACGCGGTTTCCTGGACGGCACGATCGGCAATGCGAGTGCCATCGCCTGGGCCATGCTCAACCTGCCGGCCATGATCGTCGTTGGCGTCGCTGCGGACTTCCTGGGGGAGCCCCTTTGGCCGCTGCTGTTTGTGACGGCGGCGATGGTCTGGCTGCAATGGTATGCGGTCCTGCATCGAGTGGAGGCCCTGATGTGTCAGCCGCGATTCTTAAGTCTCAGTCGTGGTGATGCCGACTCGCCGAACCGAACGAGCGACTGCCTACCGCGCGACTAATTGCACGGAGACTTGCGCCTCGGCCCCCACTCGCACTTCTACCTCCGGACGGCTCGCAGGCGTCAGGGTGCCAGCATTCGCGCCCACGGTATAGCGTCCGGGAGCCAGTCCGGACATGCGGAAGCGCCCTTTGTCATCCGCCGCCATGCCTCGGGCTCTCAACTGGAACTCTTCGTGACTGACGCCTTGTAGGCTCACCGACACTCTGGCTCCAGCCACACCTCTCCGCGCGCATCCACCACCTGACCGGTAAGCGTGCCTCCCTCGGCTAGCACCAGCTCTACCTGCGACGCACTCCCGTTCTCGAGGTCGAGTCCGGTGGCCGTGACGTCGCGCCCGTCGGCGAGCACCGTCTTGATGTAGGTTCCCTCGGAGAGCTTCTCTGCCAGGATCACATACCGATCCGGGGCCACGTCGTCCAACACGGCGGTCCCGTCTTTCCCGACGGGCTTCGCCTGCATGGTGCCGGGTCCGCCGCCGCGCGAGAGCGGATTCAGAATCACCAAACCGGTAGCTGTGGCCCCAGTCGTTGGACGCACCGTTACCCGTAAGCTGCGCCCGGCCAACGGTTGGATTTCCAAATCCTTGATATCGGCGGTGACCATAATTTCCTGGCTGGCTTTGGTGACCAGCGGTCTGTTGTTAGGCCACTCTGTAATCACGATGCGATGCCGGCCGGCGGGAACAGTCAGGGTGAACTTGCCGTCGGCACCCACTGGCAGTTGTTGGAGCATCCGGCCTGTTACGCGTGGCACCGGTTCGGCTCGTACCCGCAAAGTGTAAGCTGACGTTGGACCGGTGTATCTTCCTTCAACCGTGAACCGCGGTTCCTCCGGGGGCTGGGCGTACAGCGACGCGAGCACCCATATCCCGAGCAGGGGCCTCATGATACTCAGAGTTTATCCGGTGGTCTGCCGAAGTTAGCCTGTTTGGGCTGCGCGAGTCTTCGCCCCCTTTTTGGCGGACCGGCTCCGCTCGGCGGCGCTACGTTTCCGAGCGCTGGCGCGAGCTTGCCGGGATAAAGCCAGCTTGGACGCCGCCTGCGGACTCTCTTTCTTGAGCGCCTCCGTTGCTGCGCGCGAACGCTTACGGGAAGGCGCCGGCTGACTGTCCGCCTGCCCTCGCGCCGTGTCTCGCGCCGCCTGTTTGCGCGTCTCCGCCGAAACCGAGCCCGGCTCAGGAGCCGGCAGTTTGATCCCGGCCCGGCGAGCTTTCGAAAGGCCGATGGCAATCGCCTGCTTGGCGGATCGTGCGCCGTGCTTTCCCTCGCGAATGTGCTCAATCTCTTCGCGAACGAATTCGCCAGCCTGCGTGGAGGGCGACTTGCCCTTCGTCTGATCCTGCCGCACGCGCTTTAATGTCTCTTTGTCGGGCATACGTTCCTCCTACTGATGCTTGAAGTACTGCACTTCGCGTTCGTGCTTCTCGGCCGCTGCTCGGTCTTTGAACGTTCCCAGGTTTTTGCGTCTCCCGGTCTTCGGGTCAGCCTTGCCCGAGTAGAGCCGATATTCACCGGACTTCAATTTGCGAATCATGAGGTTCTCCTTTGCTCACTTGTGCCTGAGCAAGGTGAGGACCAACAATGCCCGTTGCGTCGATCGTTCGGCAGACTGGGGGTAAACTCTGGTGCGGCTGGCGCCTGGGACGTCGCGAAAAGGCCATTCCGCGCCCCGGCCCGGCTGACACGGCAGGCTTTCCGGGCGAGCCATGTCGCAGCGCTCGCCCGGCCAGGGTAAGATTTGCCGCCCGCCGCCCGGTGGGTACGCAAATAAGGGTATCTATATACTTGGCACAACCGAATGTATGAGAACTGGAACTTGATGCGGTGGGAAACGCCCATGTCCGACGCAAATCATCTCTTCATGGACTCGCTCTGCGACCGGAATGGATCGTTGGAGATCGTGCTTTCGGATTACCGGAATGAAAAAGAGACCGCTCGGTTCAAGGTGGTTTTCCAACGGTACCCGGCGTATCGGAACGTCGATGAAATCTATCGGTTGGGGCTATGGAAGCGCCGGGACGAACTGACGAATGCGGAGGACTTGGGCCGGACATTCATCGTAACCGAATCGCCGTGGATTCAAGCGTTTGTAACCGAGCCTGTTCTGGGATTCTTTCATCCGGGTCTGATTCATTGTAAGCGAGCGGCGAACCCATCTTGCGAGGGGAGCG
Source organism: Bryobacteraceae bacterium (assembly GCA_965229305.1). Classification (GTDB taxonomy): domain Bacteria; phylum Acidobacteriota; class Terriglobia; order Bryobacterales; family Bryobacteraceae; genus JALHNI01. Next base: position 247,971 of record CBDDIZ010000039.1, read on the forward strand.
TGCCAGCGGGAAGCTAAGGCATGAGCAGGCGGGCGGAGCAGATGCGGGCGATGGTGGCGGAGTACGAAGCGAGCGGACTGCCGCGGCGGGCGTTCTGCGCGGAACACGGACTGGCGGTGACGACGTTGGACTACTGGCGGCGCGAGTTGGCCAACCGGCCGCAGTTGGTGCCGGTGCGAGTGCTCGACGACCACCCCAGCTATGCGTTGGTGCTCGCCAACGGCCGCCGCATCGAATGCGCAAGTGAAGGACTCGCCAGCTTGATCCGCGCCGCCGAACAAGCGTGATGTTCGGGCTCGGTCCCGCGACGAAGATTTACTTAGGCGCCGCCGCGGTTGACATGCGGAAAGGCTTCGACGGGCTCCACGGCCTGGTGCGCGACTGCCTGCAACACGACCCGCTCAGCGGCCATCTGTTCCTCTTCACCAACAAGCCGCGGACCCGCATCAAGGCGCTGATCTGGGATGGCAGCGGACTCTGGATCTGCGCAAAACGGCTGGAAAAGGGCCGTTTTCGCTGGCCGGAAGCGGCTGGCCCCAGCGTAACGCTACGAGCCGAAGAGTTGGCGATGCTGCTGAATGGACTCGACTGGAAAAACACCCAGCCCCGAAAATGGTTTCGGAACAAAGTAGCGTGAAAATGATGCTGGAACATTTTCCGGACATCGCGTACTATTAATTTTCCCGCATGGATCCGCAAGCCCGCATCGCGAACTTGGAGCAAGAGTTGGCTTGGTCGCGCATGAAAATCCAGCAACTGGAAGAGCGCTGGCGGCGGCATCTGATCGAGAAGTACGGTCCGAAGAGCGAGACGCTGAGCGACCTGCAACTGAACCTGCTCGAGGAAGAGCCCGGCGTGACGCAGGATGAAGTCACGGCCGAAGCGGCGCGTCCGCCGTATCAGCCGCGCGAGCGAAAACCGCATCCCGGCAGAAGACCTTTGCCGGAGACTTTGGCGCGGGTGGAGGAGACGCTGCCGTGTGCGGCGCAATGCGTTTGTTGCGGAGGCGAAACCAAAGTCATCGGCCATGACGTGAGCGAGGTGCTGGATCGCGAACCGGCGCATTGGTTCGTGCGAGTCACCAGGCGCGAGAAGCGGGCCTGCGCCAAGTGTGTAACGGTGCGGATGACGGAGTTAGCGCCGCGCATCGTGGAGAAAGGCTTGGCGAGCGATCGGGTAGTGATCGACACGGTGGTGGCCAAGTACTGCGACCACTTACCGCTCTACCGGCAGGAAGCCATGTTCGAGCGCGAAGCGGGCGTCGAGATCTCGCGCGCTACGCTGGATGGCTGGGTGCTGCGCGTGGGCGAGTTACTCGCTCCGGTCGTGGAGGCGATGCGCGCCGAACTGCTCCGGGAGCCCTATTTACAGGCCGATGAGACGACTGTGCCGGTGCAGCTCAACGACAAGAGTGGCTCGGATCATCAAGCTTACTTATGGCAGTACGGCGCGCCGGGCGGCGCGACAGTCTTCGAGTTTCAGCTGGGGCGCGGACGGGAAGGTCCGCAGAAGTTTCTGGGTGATTGGGCAGGCATCTTACAAACCGATGGCTATGCGGCTTACGACGGCGTGGGCGGCGAGGGCTTGATCCATGTAGGTTGCTGGGCGCACGCGCGGCGTAAGTTTGTAGATGCGGTGAAGGTGAATAAGGACGATGCGGCGTCGATCGCGATGGTCACTCGCATGGACGCGTTATTCTGCGTGGATCGTGAGGCGAAGCGTTCGGCGTTGACGGCGGAAGAGCGGCACGCTTTGCGGCGCGAGCAGGCGTTGCCGTGGCTGCACGAGATCCATGAAGAATGTTTGAAACAAAGCGGCCACGTTTTGCCGAAGAGCGCGGCGGGGCAAGCAGTGACGTACACGCTCAACGCGTGGCCGAAACTGGCGCGGGTGTTCGACCACGGCGTGGTGGAGTTATCGAATAATCTGGCCGAGAACTCGATGCGGCCGGTGGCGCTGGGCCGCAAGAACTGGCTGCATGTGGGGAGCGCGAAGGCGGGTCCGAAAGTGGCGGCGATCATGTCGGTGGTGGAGTCCTGCCGGCGGCTGCGGGTGCCCGTGCGGGACTATCTGCTGGCGATCCTGCCAGGACTGGGCCGGCGGCGCTTACCCGAGGTCGCCGCGCTCACGCCATCGGCCTGGTCCGCCCGCCGGTAGGTGGGTTCGCCGTACGCTTACGATTCATTACGTCATCAGTACGGAAAACGATGTGGTTGAGGTCTTGTCTGACGAGCAACCCAAAGCTGTGCGGGTTGGCTGATCCATCTGGTTGCGTCAAATATATAAATACCCAAATAAGGCAGCGGTGTGGCGGTCGTGAGAGGTGAAGCTGGATTCCGGCCCGGGCTAAATAGAAAGAGCCCGAGGCAGGTGCTTCCTGCCTCGGGCCCTTCGTGTTCGTTCTGCGCCGGTTGCTTACTGGGCGAACACGCCGTAAGCGGCCGGTCCCACCAGGCTGATCATGTCCGCTTCGGTGAAGCCCGCGCGGAAGTAGAACTGATACTGGGTAGGACGAGACGAAAGATTGAACTGCAGAATGCCACCCGTGCAATCCGCGTCGATCTGATACTGGCCTACGTCGCCTTCGAGCCGAGCTACGCCGCCAAACGGACCCACGCTCGACGTGGCCCGAATTTGCAGTAAGCCGGGCTGCGGCGCCACGGTGAACACGCCGGCGATGCCGAACGGCTCATACGTGAAGTTCGGCACGCGCTGCGCGCGGAAGCCGTAGGTGCCCACCATCAGATTCACGGGGTTCACGGGACCGTTCACCGGGCAACCGGAAACGCCCACCGTCGCACTACCCGTGGCGCCGCGGCCGGCCGTCGTGCTCACGATGTACATCTTCTGGTAGTTGTCATAGAACCAGAAGTCGTATTGCATCGGATAGGACGACAGATTCATCGTCAGCGTGCCGCCTGTGCAATCGGCGTTGATCTGGAAGCTGCCCGCGTCGGTTTCGAGCCGGGTGGGGTCGTTGCCGCCGTTTCTCGCCGTCCGCAATGTGGAGGCGTTGATCTTCAGCAAGCCCACCGCTTGGCCCAGCGTATTGGTTCCCGCCGAAGCCACAAAGCGGCCCGCCACCGAAATCTGCGCCGGATCGTAGAGCTGGCTCAACGTCTGCACGTTGAACGTCCACGGACCACTCAGCAGGCTCAGCGGGTTCGCCGGGCAAACGCCGCCGACGCTCGTCTTCGTCACGATGCCGTAGATCGGCACGTTGGACGTACTGATCACATGCAGCTCCGTAAAGTCCGCATTGAAGTAGAACTGGTACTGATACGGACGCGAAGACAGGTTGAAGGTCAACGTGCCGCCCGAACAATCGGAGTTGATCTGATAGCTGCCGGCGTCACGTTCCTGCCGCGTCACCGAGTAACGCCTCGTGAAATTGGAGGTCGCCACAATCGCCAGTGAACCCGTCGGCTGCCCCGCGCGGTTGTTCACGATGCTGGCCGTGAAGCGCCCCGCGATGCCATAGCCGTCGCTGAAGCTCTCACTGGTGATCGGAATGTGCTGGAGCTTGAACGCATACGCGCCCGACACCAGGCTGAGTAGATCACCCACGCCGGCCGGGCAGCCTTCCGGAGCTCGCACCGCATAGCCGGTCGCCGGCTTCTCCTGCAGCGTGCTCACCAGGTTGATGACGGTGCCGCCTTTCGAGAACCAAAAGTCGTATTGCATCGGGTACGACGACAGATTCATCGTGATCGTGCCGCCCGTGCCGGTTGAGTTGATCTGATAACGGCCTACGTCGCCCTCCAGCCGCGTCGTCGAGCCGTTGATGATCGACGTCGCGTTGATCGCCAGCACGCCGATCTGATTGCCGGCCCGATCGAGCCCAATGCTCGCCTTGAACTGACCGACGATCACAAAGCTATTCGTTTGATCGTAGGAATAGCCGGCCTTGCTTTCCGCCTTCGTCGCGTCGCCGCGCATATACCGCTGAACCTCGAGCATCGGCGCACCCTGTACGCTGAAAACGTAGGTGCCGCTGAGCGCGTTTAAATTTTGTGCTGACAACTGTGCTGGCGCAACCGTCGCCGCCAGTGCCAACAGAGAGACTGACAGTATCGTCTGTTTCATCACGTTTCGCCTTTCCGCCACTTATTCTTGTTCTGTGCTGTCGCGCTCGGAGGTCCTTAACGAGATACCGCGGATCTCGAAGTTTACATCTGCTACGACGTTCGCGATCTTATGTCAGGCCTAGTACAAAGGCAATGGGTGTAATGAGACAAAGTGCAGTTTTTTGTAGAAAGGTACTAATAGTACCAAATGGTTATGGCGGTTCTATGGTTGCTCGCTTGCAACCGTAGAACCGCCCGTTGAGCGTCAACTGTTGGAAATCTTGCGGGACATTTATCTTCGTCCAGCCCACCTCAATCTTCGCTAGAAAGTAACGCGCACCCCGAGCTGAATGAGCCGTGGGTTGTTGACCTGGGAAGTGATCTGGCCGAACTGGGCGTTGGTGAACGTCGTATTCGGGATGCCGAAGATCGGCGTGTTGGCCGCGTTCAGGGCCTCGGCACGGAACTGGGCGCGGATCCGTTCGCGAATCGCCAACGTCTTGAAGACGGAGACATCGACGTTGCTGGTGGAGGGGCCGCGCAGATTGAGGAAGCGGCTGATGTTGCCGAACGTGTATTGCGGTGCCTGGCTGAATGCCGCCGGGTTCAACCAGCCATCGATACGGTCCGTGGTGGAGCCGCTGGTGGCCGCGCTGATGCCCGTGGCGTTGGGGCGCTGGTGGTTCGCCCCGATCACGCTGTTGTTGTTGGGCTGCGTGATGAAAATGGGGAAGCCGGATTGCCAGGTGCCGATGCCGTTGACGGACCAGCCCCCCAGCGTCCAGTCGACCAGACGATGGCTGTTCAGATAACGCTGGCCTCGGCCGAAGGGCAACTCATAGGTGAAGGCCGCCGTGAAACGGTGGGGGACATGCTGCGTGGACAGACTCCGCTCCCCCGCAAGATGGTAGGCGTTCTGCGGACCGGAGACTAACTGCACCTGATTCGCTCCGGATCCGGTCGCGCCGGTAATATCGTCTGTGCTGCGCGACCAGGTGTAGGAAGCGAGCACACTGAAGCCGTTGGCAAAGCGGCGCTCACCGCGGAAGTAGTAAGAGTAATACCGCGCGGAAGCGTTGTCCGAACTCAGCAGGGCCACCGAAGTGAACTGTGGGAAAGGACGGAGTAACTGGTTCCGCTGGACGTTGGCGGTTCCGATGGTGCCGACGCCGCCGTTGTTGAAGAACGGATTCGGCGTTTGGGCGGTGAGCGCGCTCCCCAGCGAGAAGTAGACCGGGTCAAGCTGGTTGATGTTCGGGCCAGCCGTGGGGCGGAGCAGACCGATGGAACGAGAGCCCAGCAAGCCGGCCGTGAACGTGAATCCGCCGGGCAACTGGCGCTGTACTTCCAACGACGCCTGCTGCACGTAGCCTGCCGAGCGCGTTTGGGGATCCGTGATCGAGATGGCTTGGCCGATGCCGGAGAGGCCGCCGAGCGCGTTGCCCGTGGGTTGCAGCAGACCATTGGGATAGGGGTTTGAGAGCGACGAGGCCGGAGTCGCGTTGCCGTTGGTGGAAGCGATGATGTCGGTGGACTGTGAGTAACCGATCGTGTTCTGGTAGTTGAAGTAAGTGGGCGCCCAGAAGATACCGTAGCCGCCGCGGAAGACGGTTTTCGGGTTCCAGCTGTAAGCAAAACCGAAACGCGGGCTGATTTTTGCCGTCTTCGGGTTGAAGGTGGACAGTGGGGCGCCGTTCACCCCCGCATACTGCACGATGCCCTTGGTGTTCTGCCCGATGGGGTTCGGGGCGTTCCGGTCAAAGCCGACAATCAGACGATTGTTGCGGTCCTGCAGGCCGGTTTCGTGCTCGAAGCGCGCGCCGAAGTTCAGGATCAGCTTCGACGTGAGGCGGTAGTCATCGTGCACGAATCCACCGTAATACCGCAGGTAGTTATCGAAGTTGGTGACGACATTCATCGACCCTCCGGAGGGGACGCCGAGTAATAAGGCGGCAAAGCTGCTGCCCTGGCCGACGGTGGCGGTTGACGGGTTGGGACGCGTGAAGATGTCGTTGAAGGTGAAGCTGGACGGGCCGGCGGTGGGCGTGCCGGCATCGCCAACCAGGCGGCGCTCGAAGCCGGCCTTCAGGCTATGTTTGCCTTGGAACTTGGACAGCGTGACGCCGAAGTTGCGCGAATAGAAGACGTCCTGCGCGGCGCCTCCGCCTCCAAAGCTGCTGAGATCGCCCATGGTGATCGCCGGGAAGGCCGGGTTGGTGGTCGCCGCGACCAGCGAGGCCGGCAATCCCAGCGAAGCGAGGTTGAAGCCTTGGCTGGCCTGCGTGCTGCGGGAGTAGAGGCGATTGAAACCCCAGCGCACCGCAACCACCGTCGTGGCGCTGGGGGTGATGGTGGCGTTGGCTTGCGTGGCGTTCACCTTGCGATCGCAGCAGTAGCCTTGGCTCGGCGAGCCCGGGTTGCCGAACAGGTTGGGGGCGGCCGTCTCAAAGGTTCGCTGATAGATGTAAGAAGCGGAAAGGCGTAGCCAGGAGGCGAACTGATGATCTGCCTTGCCGATGAACTGATTGCCGCGGTTCGGATAATTTCCCGTTACGGCCAGGTTATTCGCGCCGTAGAAAGGTGTGGGCTGATTGGGCTGCGCATAGTAAGACGCCAGGGCGTTGCCCACCGAATTGATGCGCGCCGCCGGAATGACATTGCCCGCGAAGGGAGTGCGAGCGCCGGTGGCCGTGGTGCTGTTCGGATCGTAGATCGTCTGCAACGTGCCCGCCCGATTGAGCGACTGGGAGAAGTCGCCGCGGCGTTCGAGTGCGGTGGGCACGGCCAGGAGCGTGGTGGAGCCGTCCTTCTGGCGATAGGCTTCCGTCGCGGCAAACACGAAGGTGCGGTTGCGGCCGTCGTAGAGTTTGGGGATGCGGACCGGGCCGCCCAGCGAGGCGCCCCAATCGCGATAAGGCTGGTCGGCGATGGTGCGGCCGGCGCGATTGGCGAAGAAGTCGTTGGCCAGCCACTCCGTCTGACGGAGATGGCCGACCGCGCTGCCGTGAATCTCGTTGGTACCCGAACGCAGCAGAGTGTTGAACGTGCCGCCGCCGGTGCGGCCCACTTCGCCATCGTAAGTGCTGGCCTGCAGCTTTAACTCCTGCACGGCTTCGGGTGAGGGAATGATCACGGCCCGATTCTGCGAATCGGTGATCGAGATGCCATCCACCAGGTAGTTGTTCGTACGGAGCGGACCACCGCCGATGGAGACTTGGGCGTTGGCGTTCTGATCCTGCATGCGGGCGAACTTCGGGTTACCGGCGAAGACGACCGTCTGGGCGAGCTTGCCGAAGTAGAAGGGGTTGCGCCCGAGGATCGGAAGATCAGTGATCTTCTTGGCGTCGATCACCTGCCCGACGGAAGCGTCGGTTGCTTCGAGCGGAGGGACTTCGACGCTCACGGTGACTTGGTCGGTGACTTGACCCAGTTCCAGCCGGATATCGACGGTGAGGGCGGCTTGCGTGGCGACCTGCACGTTGCGCTGCTCCACGCGCTTGAAGCCGCTCCCTTCGGCGCTAACGCGATAGAGGGCCGGGTCGACGGCGGTAAAGACGTACTCACCAGCGCCGTTCGTGATGGTGGTGCGCGGGACGGAAGTCGCTTCGTTGACCAGGGTGACTTTGACGTCCGGGGTGGGGGCGCCGCCCGGATCAGTCACGCGGCCGCGCAGAGTGGCCTGAAACGTCTGCGCCAAGAGCAGGGACGACCAGACGAGTAGAGAGACGAGTAGTTTCATAATTCTCCAGGGGAAGCTGCCACCGCGAGACGGAGCGGAGCAGTCACGGCAAGAGAGGACTACAGCGGGGAGTCCGAGTATAAAAGCGTTTATTCCGTGCGCACACAGAGCGCGCGGTTGAGGCCCGCATCCCCGGCAGCCACCGACGCGCGCGCGCCATCGCCCAGGTCGAGCGTCCAATTTTCGGCCGGCTCGCGGCCCTGATTGCGGCTCCAGGACCAGCCAGAAAGCTTGAGGGGGGCGACTAAGCGAAAGCCTCGTTCATCGGCGGTGAGCGTGAAGCCGCCAAAAAGCGTTTGCGCCTCTTCGATATCCGGCAGGCGCCAATCTTGAAAGCCGCCGGCCGTCAGGGCGCGGCAATAGGTGTGCGCTTGACTCAAGGTGACGCCGGATCCACTGTCGGCGGAGGCCCAAATCAGTTTGGTCCGCGGATCCCGCCAGTAGCCCGCCTTCTGGATCTCCGTGCGGAGTAAGTGGCTGCGCAGCGGAATGGCAATGTTCGCGGGCATGGCTGACGTAAGAAATACCTGCTTCCGCCAAGTGGGGCCACCGTCGTTGGGCGTCGCGGTCAACTGGTGGTCACCGGGTTGGGTCTCCAGGCGGAGGGGCGTGCCGGGGTCCACTTGCCCGACGGACTGGCCATCGAGTTCAAGGCGGGCGGCGACGTCGGTGGAGATGGTGAGGCTCACCGCGGCGGGGGGCGCATCCTGACTGAGCGTAAGCAGCAAAAGAAGAAACATAAAGTAAGTCCATTTCCACTAACGGCCCGCTGGCGCTGGAGGCGCCCGCGGGCCGTCAGGAGCTTGGCGTCGACCGACTTACTGGCCGCCGGCGGCCGAAGAAACCGTGGCTTCCGAACCGGGCTTCTCCTTCAGCAGGCCTTCGATGATGGACGTGAATTCTTCCTTCAACGCCACATGGAAAGCCCCGCTGGCGGGAGCCGCAAAGCCGGAGTGAACGGCCTTCACCTTGCCGTCACGTCCGACGAAGAACGTGGCGGGCCAGGTGTTGAGGTTGACTGCCTGCGGAACCTTGTCCCACATTTCGGCCGGCGTGCCGGCGATCAGATAAGGGTAAGGAACGCCATACTTCTTGGTGAACGCCTTCACGCGGGTGAGCGACTTCAGTTGATCTTCTTCTTCGAAGTCGAGGGCGATCACCTGGAGGCCCTGCGGTCCGTATTTTTTCTGGAGTTGGACCAGATACTGGGCTTCGTCATGGCAATTGGGGCACCAGGTACCGGTGACTACGGCCACCACTACCTTGCCCTTCACGATGGCATCTTCGTTCGAGATGATTTTGCCATTCACGTCCGGGAAGCTGTAGGTGAAGACTTCGTTGGGGTCGCGCACCGTGGTGTGCGTGAGGAAGTTCGAGGGTTCAGGCAGACCCTTCGCGCGGGCGACTTCCGGACGATAGGCCGTCAGTTCCACGACGCGCGGCACGGCGTTGAGCTTCACGTTCAAACTGCCATCGGTTTGCGGGGTAAGCACCACCAGACCCGGACGGGAGCCGTCGTAGTGGCTGGCGACGAACTTGCCGTCTTTGTATTCACCGGTGAGGCCGCCGGTGTCGCCGTCGATGCGCAGGATCGTGGCCAGGATTTCCGGCCCTTTCTGCTCCACCACCACGCGCCAGGCTTTCTCGCCCTTCGGTGTTTCCTGAGCCACTTCCCACACGCCACCGATCTGCGGCACCGGGCCGGTGACCTGCGACTGCTGTGGCACATAGCGCTTGGCGTGGAAAGCAGTTTTGGGCGTGGCGCGATAGACCGCCGCCGACTTCTCCGTGCCGGCATACTGCTGGTTACCCAGCGGGCCGGGCGCGGTGCGCGTCTTGCGCAGCGAGATGATCTCGCCGTCCAGTTCGCCGTCCTTCAGTTCGGCCTGGATGGAGGTGAGATAGTGCTCGAAGTTGAGCACCACCTTGCCGTCCTTGAGGGTCGCGCTTGACGTGGTCTTGGGGTCGCGTCCGTTGAAGAGCGTCCCCACGACGTGATCGCCATCGCCCGAGATATCGAGCCGGAACGGGATTTCCGCGCCGGAGGCTTGTTGAAGAGTGGCCGCCCAGCGGCCCTCCAGTTGGTTCGCCGCCTGGGCGGTTAAGCCCCAGGCGAGCGTGGCGGCAACCGCCATTGATTTCGCAGTGAACTGCATATCAGCTTCCTTTCCTTTTGTTTCTCAACGAGTAACTTGCGTGATCGGCCGTTGTTTCCATTCGCCGGGCAAGCCGGGTTTGGTATCGAGTAGAATTTCGAGGATGGCCTGCCGATCCTCGGCGGACAGCGAGGCGAAATCAGCACTTTGGTCGCGCCCGCTGAGTACTTCGAACAGACGCTTCAACAGGTAATCGCGGGCAGGTGCCGGGATGGCGTCGAAGGCGTCGGAGTAAATCAAGTAACTGCAGGGGTACTTGAAAATTCGTTTCTGCAGGTCAAAGTCGCGCAGGGAGCGGCCGCGGCGGTCGCGTGGACCTAGGGCCGCGAAGTCGGCGGCAAAGGTCGAACTGCCTTTCACTGGCGCCGTAAGCGGCACTTCGCCCGCGAACAGTAAGTAGCGGAGCGTGGCCTCGGCGGCGCGTTCATACTGGGCGCGCGTTTCCGGGGAAGGCTCCGTGTAGTCGGTGCCTTGCTGCCGGGCGCGTAACTGGTCGGCGTGGACGCCCAGCCGATAGCGGTAGTTGGTCTCGGTCACCAGGTTGTGCATCTGAGTTTGGTGGGCGAGCACCAGATGCGCCACGATGTCGCTGTGCGAGGTGAGGTAGCGGGTGGTGTCGACCACGCCCTGGAGTCCCGGCAGATTCTCGCCCGCGCCTTGCACGTTGCCGATGTGCTTCTGGTCGATGCCGGAGCCGGTGACGTACCAGCCGCCCCAGCGATTGGCCACCGGCGTTTCGTGACCCATGGTGTGTACCGGAGCCCCACCCTTGGGATAGCCGCTCGGCGAGGTGAGCACGGAGCGCACCATCACCCCGGGAATGCCGCGCGTGGCCGTCGCGATGTGGCATTGCACGCAATCCAGTTGGGCCCGTTCGAAACGCGGAGCTTCGACCTGGTGCTCGCCGAGGACATAGAAGACGGCGCCCTGGGTGGCGTCAAAGGCGATCAGTTCGAGAGACTTGGCGTTCTGCACCTGGCCGACATAGACGTTGTCGTTGAAGTAGAGCGCCCGGGGCGTTTTGGGCGAAATGTTTTGAAACTGCAGGCTGGTTTTGGAGAAGACGAGGGTTTGCGAACTCACCGGCACGCCGAGCGCTTTCAGAACGGACTGGAGATACCCGCCTTTCTCGTCATAGTCGAGCTTGACCTCGCCGCGTTCGAGCTGGCGGTTCAATTGGGTGATCTGGTCGCCCAACGTCCGTGAGGTGCGGTAGTTGATGGGGGCGTCGGCAAAAGGGAGGAAGCCCTGGTTCTTGGTGACGGGCTTGATGGCGTCGGCGCCCAACAAAAGGTGGGTCACCGGCACCGCTGCGAAAGCGACGAAAACAGCGAGAGACCGGAACAGGTGCGACACTGGATGGAGTATACCCAACAATCGATCAAATTTATAGAATAAAATTCGGAACGATTGGAGAGTATGCCATATAGTGAAGAAAACAAGAGAAATATTTCTCTACTGTTTTAGTTATCTAATCTCTTGACAGTTTTTCTAAGTGCCTATATTCTCGATCTATGAAGTCGTCTATTGATCCTCTGCGGGCGGTTCGGCCCTTGGCTGTCGCGCCTGTGGACTCCACCCTCGCCACGCATGCCCTGGTTTCGTACCTCCTTCTTGACTTCCCCAGGCTCACTCGTGAGCTTTCGTGTCCCGGTGTGGTGTCCGCCGTGGTAACGGCGATGAGTGCGCTCGCGCCCCGTACGCGGGTGTCGCTGTCGATCTACGGGCACGTGTCGACGCAGCCGCTGGCTTCATCGAGCGCGGGCTCCATCTTTCAGGGTGATCCGGTGGTGGCCTTTGTCCGTCCTCATGAGGTGCGAGGCATTGACTACGGTCGGATTTCGATCGAACTGCTCGATGAGGCGGAGGAGCGGGAGGTGGTTTTTGCCGCATTGGAGACTTTAACGCTGCAACTTGCCCTCTACGCTGAGCGGCTTTATCTCAAGCATGTTCAGGTCGCGTTGCGCGAGGAGCATGCGGGGCTTGAGACCTTGCTGCGCACGGAGAAGACGGTGAGTCGAGCCGCCGGTCTGCTGGCGCAGAGCCGGGGCCTCAGCTTGCCTGCGGCGGATGAGTGGATTCGGGCTGAGGCGGCGCGCCGGGAGCGTTCGGCGCTGTCATTGGCGGAGATGGTGATTGCGACGCTGCTGCCCGCGGCGGACACGTTCCCTCGCCCGTTCCGACAGCCGGGACAGCCTCGCGGCGTTGCTGCCTAAAGTTGAGTCCACGATCCAGGGGGCTTCGTTGGTGGTCGATCCCCGGCTTGGGTCAGGCGAATTCGTTCTTTTAACCTTAAGCAAACAAAGTCCAATCTGCCGGAACTCGAGCGGGAGGCGTAGCTCGCTCTGCTACGCTCATGCTCGGAGGCCCAAAAACGGCAGCCGACCGGATCGCTTTGCCTAAGCCCCCCGCCGTAAAAACAAAAATTGAAAAACGAACCTGGGGATCTCGCTTAAAACAAAAGAGGTCGCTTCTCAGGTCTCCGGGGAACCTGAGCTCCCTGAGCCCCGCGGGTGCGCGGCTGCACACTTTACGACGATCAGGGACATCGCCACCCAACAGTTCTGCAAGGCGTGCCCCGGCCCACGATCGCGGGTCCAAGACTTTCCACTCTAAACTTGCCTGACGGCCCACGCCGCCCCGGTGGCCACTCGAGCGTTTAACGATCTGAATCTAAAGCAGATATAGGTTCATCTCGGGTTCATCTGTGTTCCATGGTCTCGAACCGGAAATTCGCCCAACATGGCTCTTGTCCGGATCAAAAAAGTCTACGAAGGCCAAGAGAACAGAAAATGCAATCCATTCAATTCACCCGAGTCGTGGTCGCCGCAGCGTTGGCGGCGTTCACGCTTTGCCCGTTTGCCACCGCGGCCCATCACGATACCGGGAACATGTGGGTCACCAGCGTCGCGCAGGCTCCTAACGGCGGCTACTGGATCCAAGTGAACGATACCGCGCATACCGGCAAGACGATCGTGTCGGGCGCCGCTCCAGTCTTTGACAGTGTCAACGCGCCTGGCACCATCGTGGCTGTTCCCGGCAAGATCGGCTATTGGGTGGTCACCAAGCGGGGCGACATCGTTTCGCGCGGCGACGCTCCCGTGTTTTGCGAGGGGCACCTGTCCAAGTGCAGCAACTACCCGAGCGATCCGGGAAACAAGAACTTCGTCATGCATGCCGCGGCTACGCCCGACGGTTTGGGCCTGTGGGTCCTGGGTTATGACGGCCAGGTGTGGACCGTCGGGACAGCACAGCCCTACGGCGACCGGCAGGGAGAGGACAGAATCTATGGGTCCGCCATTGTCCCCACGCCGAGCGGCAAGGGCTACTACATCCTCATGAGCGACGGGGGTGTACATACCCGGGGCGACGCCGTCTTCTTCGGTTCCACGGGTGGCGACCGCTTCGTTGAATACACCGGCATGGTGCTGAGCAAGACCGCGGCCGGGGCAGTGAACGGCTACTGGCTGCTGGCGGAAGACGGAGGCGTGTTCACCTATGGCGATGCCGTTCTCCTGGGGTCCACGGGCGGCAATAGTAAGCGAGTGACTTCGATGTTCAGCGTGGACGGCGGCACCCGCTACGGTTGGGTGACCTATAACGGGACGCTCGGTTTCTCCAACTCGTACCGCCGGGGTCCGGTTACGACGCCCGACTACGATCTCAGCCCGGTCTGGACCATGAATGGCGTGGACAAGCTCGGCGCGGAGATGCAGGTGGCAACGCTCGGGTCCGGCCGCGTGGATAGCTGGATCTTCTGGCCCACCAAGTGGGCAGGAACTTACGTCAACCAGATCCGCAACGAACGCAATGGCTTGTGCCTGGAGGTCAGCTCGGATGTGCTCGTGCTGGCGGCCTGCCAACCGGATATGAGTAAGGCCGGGACACAGGCATTCTGGCTCGTCGACGGTCCCAACGGAAGCTTCTGGGTGGTGTGGGCCGTCAACCCGCAGTACTTCCTGGTGAAGGGAGACGGGCCGCGTCTGAAGCTGCTGCTTTCCGGCAACGGCTTGTGGCGCACGCTGGACGTGACGACCGTCACCTCCGAGGCCACCAGAGCGCAGTGGCAGACGGGAGGGGCGGTGGGCAGTCTGACGACCCTCGGCGTACCCAATGCGCAGACGCCGCGGCAGAACTGGGTGGTGGCCGCCACGTCCTCGGCTCCCGGTTCAACGGTGCGGTTCATCAGCATGGAAACGGGATACTGCGGCGAGTTCAAGATGGCCGGGGGCGTCTTTGACACCCTGTTCCAGTCCGCATGCCAGATGGCAGTGCCACGCCAGACGTTCCGGTTGGCGCCCGATGGCGTGAACACCTACCGGATCAACATTGCCTTCCACGATAGCGTGGGCGCCGCGCCGGCCAGCAAGGGCGGAGTGTGGTTCACCCAGGCCAGTCAGCGCTGGATCCTGGACGCCCCGAAATTGCCGTAGGGCGCCGCGCGCCGAGACAACAGATTCCTCAACGAGATTCGAAAGAGCAAGAAAGGTTAGAAAAATGAAAACGAGTCAATTGATCCGAAACGTAGCCCCCCTGGTGCTGGCGGCGTTTGCCTTCGGCGGTCCCGCCAAAGCCGCCGATTATTACGATGGCAACCTCTACGTCACCAGCGTCGCGCAGGCTCCCAACGGGGGCTTCTGGATTCAGGTGAATGACACCGTGAATGGCGGCAGGACCATCGTGTCGGGACAAGCCCCGGTGTTTGAGAGCGTAAACGCCCCCGGCGCCCTCGTGGCCGTTCCCGGCAAGAACGGCTATTGGGTGATCACGAAGCGGGGCGACATTCACGCACGGGGGGAGGCTCCGATGCTGTGCGAGGGGCACCTCTCGAAGTGCAGCAACTTCCCGGCCAGTCCGAGCACCATGGAATACGTCAGCCATGCGGCAGCCACGCCGGATGGCGGCGGTTTCTGGGCCCTGGGCTATGGGGGACAGGTCTGGACGGTGGGAACCGCCCAGCCGTACGGCGACGCGCGGGGCGAGAAACATATCTACGGGACAGCCATCACGCCGACCCCGAGCGGCAAGGGCTACTACATCCTGAAGAGCGACGGCGGCGTGCATGCCCGAGGGGACGCGGCGTTCTTCGGGTCTACCGGTGGTCACTTCAACCGCGAGTACAACGGCCTGGTGCTGAGCCGGACGGCAGGCGGCACGGTGAACGGGTACTGGATGCTGGAACAGGATGGCGGTGTCCACGCCTATGGCGATGCGGTCTTTCTGGGCTCCTCCGGGGGGAAGACCCCGCGGGCCACGTCGCTGTTTCCGGTGGATGGCGGCACCCGCTACGGTTGGGTGACCTACGACGGCAAGCTCGAGTTCTCCAACTCGTACCGCCGGGGCCCGGTTACCACGTCTGACTACGATCTCAGCCCGGCCTGGACCCTGAATGGCGGCGTGGACACGCCCGGCACCGAGTTGCACGCGGCCACGCTCGGGTCCGGCCGCGTCGAGAGCTGGACCTTCTGGCCCGCCAAGTGGCCCGGCGGTTACGTCAACCAGATCCGCCACGATCGCACTGGCTTGTGCCTGGAGGTCAGCTCGGATGTGCTCGTGCTGGCCGCCTGCCAACCGGAACTTCCCAAAGCCGCAGCGCAGGTATTCTGGCTCGTCGACGGTCCCAACGGAACCTTTTGGGTCGTGTGGGCCGCACACCCCCAGTACTTCCTGGTGAAAGAGGCGGGGCCGCGTCTGAAGCTGCTGCTTTCCGGCAACGGCTTGTGGCGCACGCTGGATGTGACGACGGTCACCTTGCAAGCCACAGGTGCGCAGTGGCAGACGGGAGGGGCGGTAGGCAATCTGACGACCCTCAGCGTGCCCGGACCCCAGACGCCGCGACAGAACTGGGTGGTGGCCGCCACGTCCCCGGCCCCCGGTTCAACGGTGCGGTTCATCAGCATGGAAACGGGATACTGCGGGGAGTTCAAGATGGCCGGGGCCGTCTTTGACATCCTGTTCCAGTCCGCGTGCCAGATGGCAGTGCAGCGCCAGACGTTCCGGTTGGCGCCTGATGGCGCGAACACCTACCGGATCAACATTGCCTTTCACGATAGCGTGGGCGCCGCGCCGGCCAGTAATGGCGGGGTGTGGTTCACCCA
This sequence comes from Bryobacteraceae bacterium, assembly GCA_965229305.1. Taxonomy (GTDB): domain Bacteria; phylum Acidobacteriota; class Terriglobia; order Bryobacterales; family Bryobacteraceae; genus JALHNI01. The sequence goes on from CBDDIZ010000039.1 coordinate 264,031, forward strand.
GGCCAGCCAGCGCTGGATCCTGAATGTGAGCAAGTTGCCCTAAACCGCGCGCTCGCCGAGCGATTTTCCGCCAACCCCTGATAAAAATCCTCGCGTCACTGTCCCCCCTGCCTGTAGGGGGGCGCTGGATGGCGCCTTGGCCTGAAGAAAGGAAAGAACTCTATGAAATCGATATCCACTGCCTCCTCCCAGATCGGGCTGCTACTGGCGCTCACTTCTCTGGGATGGGCGGCATCTCCTCCAACTCGGCCAGCCCGCACATCACCGCTGCTGGTGGTCACCAGTCCCAAGCGCGGCGCCACTCTCGACGGTGTGACGGTGCGAGTGTCGGCCCAAATCAGCCCGCGGGCCACCGAAGCGACGTTCCAGGCCACGTTGAACGGCAAGGACATCACCGCCGTGTTTTTACGGAGCTGCGGTGGCAATCCCGTCATCTGTACCGAGTCGGCCGCGCTCAGCAGGGTGGACGGGCTGGCGGAAGGACGGAACGTGGTGCGGATGCGTGTCCGGGAGCGGGGCGGCGAGTATTCGCAAGTGCGGGCCGCGTTCACCTGGAGTCTCCTCAAGAACGTGGCTGCTAATCCCGCCGTCTCCGCAGTACAGCCGGACTTCAACTTCACTACCCTGACACCTGGTGGACACCAGGGCGGCTCGCAGCCCTGGTTCCAGATCAGCTCTAACGCCTTGTCGGCAGGCAGCCCGAGGACGTTCCCGTCGAACCCGATCTCCTGCTCCAACAGTGTCTACTTGCTGGTTGAGGTGGACCGGCGGACGCTAAAGGAGATCAAATCGACGTGCCTGGCGTCGCCGCAAGTGAACGCGGCGCTGGCGGCGATTCCGTCGACGTCGTTCGCCGTCTTTGGCAGTCTGGCCTACATCAACGCCGACTGGAGCAACCTTTACCCGCAAGCGATCGGCGGCAGTGACTACCGGAAGATTGGAGACCAGGAAGCCCCGTGGACCTACATGATGCTGGGGATGGGGAAGTCCGGCTGGGGCCTGGGCGTGGAGTCCTACAACACGGGCTACGAACTGGATCCGGCCCAGCAGGCTCAGGTGAACGGGGTGCTGACGATGAATGCGCACGGGCTCTATGATTTTCACCCGACCAACGTCGAGATTACCCACGTGGATGCGGTGGCCAGGACCATTCAAATCGGCGGCGTGACGTACACGCCTCCGGCCTCGGCTCGCGGCCTGCAGCAGGGGTTCTGGCTACTGCCGATCTCGCGGCGGACGTTGACTCCGGTGCAGGAACCCGAGTGGGACAACTCGCAATGCCCGAAGTCCTGTGGCGCCGTCTACTCCACGGAGGTCGAGGCGTTAACCTCGATGACGGTGTATTTGAGCAGAATCTCGTGGCGGGATCTCATCTATGTAGTTGCCTGGGGAAAGCAGCCCGGCGTGGAATCGATCGCCTCAGTGGCGGATCGACAGCCCTTCCCGATGTTGACCCAGCTGGGGATTCCGGCCTACAGTCTGTCGTCGATGAGCGATCAGACTGCCGTTCTGGCCGGGCTGGTAACTCCGGACCCGGCGGTCGGGGCGCGGCTTCCCAACCGGCAGGCGCTGGTGTCTTCGACGCCCAGCACAAGTGGCCAACTGGGGCAGATTTCGGCGGTGTTGATGCGCGACATGTACGATTTGTACCGTCCGGTCAACGGCGTGCAGAACAACCTGTCGGCTGACGGTAGTCAGGGGCCGGCATTTATCGACCTGAGCTTCCTCAAGACCCTTTGGCAGCCCTCCACGCCCTGGCCGATGATGGATACGCCCGGCCGGGTGAATGCCTACCAGTACCTCAGCTACAAGATCTTCCACAATGTGTGGTCAGCAGACCAGCAACCGACCTCCGCGACCACGGATATTCGCGGGATCTATGGCGAGCCTTCGATCAACGGGGTCTTCGGCGGAGTGGATCCCACGGATTTGACGAAGTATCCGTATCCTTCGGGTGGCACCTTTACGAATCCCGACAACGGAGCGATCTACAGTTTCAGCCAGCAGGACATGATCGACGTGGCACAGCAGCTTAAGGCGGAAGCCGTCGCCGTATCCCGGGTCGTCGACGTGTTCGGGTCCGAGAACGGCCTGCGGGACGCGATGCTGAACAGCGTGATTCCGCATATGACCGCCGAGCTCAACCTGGCGCTGTTGAGCGGGGGCAACGGCCAGACGCAACTCTCTTTCCGCATGAATGACGTGGCGAACTGGGGAGCCTCAATGGCCAACGTCACGGGAGTACTGGCGTCAACAACCGGTCAGGGCTACTTGTACGGGTTGATCAGCGGCTATGTCCACGCGATGAGTTCCTCCGGCCTCTTAGACCCACGGAACGACGGGAGCCCCGACTATACGGTGTTTGCCAATGCGGCAGACGTGCCTGCCAATTTCGCCACTTACCTGCAGCACCAGGATGAGACCTATGACGCGGTCTTCAGCACCCTCGTTCAGGACTGGGCCAAACTCAGCACCATGAGCCGTAATGTCGACTTTGAGGACAGCCAGGTGGATAAGGTCGACCAAGTGATGCAACTGGGGGCGAAGCGCTACTTCACCTCGGCGCTGCTGGTCGGGACATATCAGCTCGACAGCTACTACGGCTGGAACGTGACTCTGCCGAGCCAACTCGGAGCCTGGGGGCCCAACGATATCGGCCATATCAAGACGTGTGACCCTCTTTACAGTGACAGCACGAATAGCTGGGGCGTGTTCCCTTCGTTCACCGCGCCCGGGAATGACATCTTCTATCTTGCGGGCGAGATCACGAACAACTCGGCCTCGAAGATGAAGGAGAAGATGCCGCCGGCGCTGTATGGTCTAATCCTCTTCCTGCCAGATGCCGCCACCGGCATACCTGGTTTGCCCAAGGATGTCTGGTTCGCACTGGGACCGGTGGCATTGCGTAACCAGGGCGACCTGCCGAGGTATGATCCCCACGGGGCGGGTAATTGCACGCTGTTTTGAGCGGAGTGAGTAACTGAAAAGGACGACCGGGGGCCCGTCGGGCTCCCGGTTTTTTTGTGCGGCGACGAATCGCCGTGCCGCTCAGGGTTGGGGACGCGCACTTACCATCACCGACAGATTCTTCTTCATGACCTTCAGCCGCCGCCGTCCAGCAGCGGAGCCATCGACCAGCTTCTCAATGCTGATGAGAAACTCCGGAAGGTTCATTCTCGTGCGCAGCTCCGCCAGAAATGGTTGAATTTTCGCGTACTGAAAGTACATCTCCTGACACGTGTCATAGACAAGTTGGGAATCGAGCGCGCCGCTGGCCACGAATGCCGCCACCATGTCCCAATAGCCATAGACCTGAAGAACAAAAGCGCCTTCCTTTGCGCCACCTGACACGATCTCGAAGATTTCGTCGGCAGATTGAGGAAGGAACCTTCCACCGATGTAGGAGCGGGCCTCCCTCATCACGGTTTCCCGGCGGAGTTCGTAGAGCTTTAGGATCAGTTCCGCTTGGCGGATTGGGTCAGCACCGGGCTGCTTGCGTCGTTTCATCAGAGCCATTCTGGCGTAAAGAATACCATCGTGCACTTTCCTGTCCGTTCGCTGGGGTAATCACAGCAATCATGCAGAGACCTCGTTCACGCCCTTTTCAATTTCGGTAACTCCAACCAAACAATACGCAGTCCGACCAAACGTGCGCAGGAAATGAGGCCGCCCCTGCTACGCTCATGCTCGGAGAATTCCGTGCAGGCGCTAGCTGACTCCGGCTACGACTCGTTTCTCGTCCCGGCCGTCTTCGCCACCTGAAAAATAAAATGTGGGAAACAAACCCGGCGATCTCGTTCAAAACAAAGGAAGGCTCCCTTCCAGAACCCGACCGAACCCAGGACCCGAGCCCGGGTTCACTTGCCACGCGGCCAGCGCACGCGTCATCGGCGAGTCCTGGCTTCCCTTTGCGATCCTTATCCTTGAAACCTTGAGTGACTTCTGCTCATCTTATGTGCAAAGAGGTAAATCAAATGACCGAGAAAGCACTTCCCGTCCTCGCCATTAAAAAACACTGTTCTGTTCCCCAATCTCCTCATGCCGCTCTCGGTCGGGCGCGCGCGGTCAATCGCTGCGATTGATGCCGCCCTCACTCGGGAAGGCAAAGAGATCCTGGTCGTCACGCAGCGTGATGGTGCCGTGGAAGTCCCTGAACCGAAAGACTTTTTCTCCACGGCCACCACTGCGGTCATCAAGCGCGCCAAGCGCCGCGCCGACGGACACTACGACCTGCTCGTGATGGGTCTTGAACGCGTGACCGATCTCGTTTTCGTGGGCGAGGAATACCTCCGCGCCTCCTTCCAGCCCCTGCCGCTGCCCGTCAACGATGAGTCGGCGGAAGATTCGCCGCAGGAGATCGAGGCTCTCCGACGCGCCGTGGTGGAAGCCGCCACCGACGTCCTCAAGCACGCCAACGTCGAGCTCCCGCCGGACGTCACTCGCCTGATCGCCGCGCAAGCCGATCCGCTGCAACTTTCCTGGACGATCGCCAGCTTCTTCGGACTGGATGTCGAACTTGAGCACTCGCTCCTCTCCGCGCAAAGCCGTCTGGCCGCCCTGCGGACCGTGCACACCTACCTGTCGCACGAACTCGAAATTCTGGAGATCCGCGACAAAATCGCTTCCAAAGCCCAGAACGAAATGGGTAAGGAGCAGCGCGACTACTTTCTGCGCCAGCAACTCCGGGCCATTCAGCAGGAACTCGGCGGGAAGGATGGAGACTCGGAACTCGATGTTCTCCGCGAACGTCTGAAGACTGCGGAACTACCCGAAGAGGTCCGCAAAGAGGCCGACCGCGAGATGTCGCGTCTCGATCGTCTTTCGCCCCAGGCGCCCGACTACAACGTCGGCCGGGCCTGGCTCGAACTGATTCTCGAACTGCCCTTTGCCAAATCCACTGGCGCGGCCATCGATATCGCCGGCGCCCGGAAGATACTGGCGGATGAACACTACGGCCTCGAGCCTGTGAAGGAGCGCATCCTGGAGCACCTCGGCGTGCTGAAGCTGAACGCCGGCGCGAAGTCGCCGATCCTGTGCTTCGTGGGCCCTCCCGGCGTTGGCAAAACGTCGCTGGGCCAATCGATCGCCCGGGCGCTCGGCCGCAAGTTCGAGCGCTTGAGCTTGGGCGGGTTGCATGACGAGTCCGAACTGCGCGGCCATCGCCGCACGTACATCGGCGCGATGCCCGGTCGCATTATCCAGGCCGTGCGCCGGGCCGGCGCCAATGATCCGGTGCTGATGCTCGACGAGGTCGACAAGCTGGGCCGTGACTTCCGGGGGGACCCCGCGGCCGCCCTGCTCGAAATTCTCGATCCCGAGCAGAACCGGACGTTCCGCGACAACTATCTCGACCTGCCGTTCGACATCTCGAAGGTCTTCTTCGTGATGACGGCCAACACGCTCGACAGTATTCCGCAGCCGCTGCTGGATCGCATGGAGATCGTGCGCCTGGCCGGCTACAGCAACGAAGAGAAGCTCGAAATTGCCCGGCGCTATCAGGTGCCGAAGCAACTGAAGGAAACCGGCCTCAACGCTGAGGCGGTTACCCTCTCCGATGAAGCCCTGCGGCGCATCATCGCGGGCTACACGCGCGAGGCGGGCGTGCGGCAACTCGAACGCTCCATCGGCCGCGTGATGCGCAAGCTCGCGCTCAAGACCGCGGAAAGCGCTCCTGGCCAGGATCCGGTCCATCTTGGTCCGGACCAACTGGAAGAGCTGCTGGGTCCGGAACGCTTCACGCCGGAAGAAGCCCGCAAGGATGTCCCTCCCGGCGTGGCTACCGGCTTGGCCTGGACCGAAGCGGGTGGCGACGTCCTCTACATCGAAGCGGCCTTGCTCAAAGACGGCAAAGGGCTCGCGATTACGGGTCAGTTGGGGAACGTGATGCAGGAGTCGGCCAAGACGGCGCAAAGCTACGTCTGGTCGCATGCCGGTCAGTTCAACATTGACCAGCAGATGTTCCGCAAGCATGGGGTGCATGTGCACGTCCCTGCCGGCGCCACCCCCAAGGATGGGCCGTCCGCGGGCGTCACGATGACCACCGCTCTCGCGTCGCTCTATACCGGCTTGCCGGTCCGCAGCGACACCGCCATGACCGGTGAAGTGACCTTGTCCGGCCTGGTGCTGCCCGTCGGCGGCATCAAGGAGAAGGTGTTGGCCGCCCGGCGGCTGGGCATCCAACGCATCATCCTTCCGAAGCAGAACGAGAAGGATCTGCGCGACCTGCCCGCCGACGCCCGGCAGGAGATGGAGTTCGTCTTCGCCGGCCACGTGCAGGATGTCTTGCGCGCGGCGATTCCTGGAATCGCCAAGCAAGGGCTCATTCCCATCGCTGCTTAAACGCCTCTGGGCAACTCGCTAGAACACGAACCGCATCGCCCGAACGGACGGTGCGGTTCGTGCCCTTTTAGCCTCATTCTGGCCGTTTAGAACTCGCGCCGCGGCAAGGTGGCCAAGTCTGGCATTGTCAGGTTCTCGAGGGCGCGGCCGATCTCGCTCGAGTTTGCCTCGACGAACGTCCGGGCCTTGGTCCGATAGTCTTGGGGGTCCGCAATGCGGACGCCGTATACGGCCACGTTGGCGTGGTCCGCACCGAGTTGCATTTTGACGAAGTTCAGTTCGTAGCGCTGCTGCTTGGGTTCTTCGAAGGCGGCGATGGCGTAGTTAAAGACCAGGTCGGGCCGCGGAGTCATGGTGCGTGCCATCAGAATCTTGGCGCCACGGGAACGGTAGGTCGCGAGAATGCCTTCGGCGAGGCGGTCCAGATCCTGACGGCTGCGGGCGTCGGGCCGGTCGATCAAGGTGAGCAGCGTCGTCCAGTTGTTTACCGTCTCGCCGGCGGTGACGAACTCCCACATGCGGTTGTTGCGCTCGTTGTACGATCCCAGTCGATACTGGCGGCCGAGGAACGTGACCGCTACCGGTGCGGAGGCTTCCACGACGCGGGTCGCCAGCGCCAGCGGTAAGGTGGGCCGGCCCATCTCCGGCTTCCAGGCGATCACCTTTTGGGGCGGCGCCTGCCGGTTCACCTCGCGGTGCAACCAGAAGAACTCGAGCCCCGAACCGAGCGCCATCAACGCGACGACGGCGACTAAGGCGCGCTTGTGTGCGTGAGTGCTACCCGCCTGCCAGGAGCCAGCCCATTCCGGCCGCACGGCCATCAGCAGACCGCCGACCAGCGCGAGTGGGGTGAAGACGCAAAGCTTCGTCGAAAACTCTCCTTCGTTGGTGGCGAGGTGCCAGTTGTACCAACCACCCGCTACGCCGAGAACCATCATGGCCAGGCCGAAAATCCGTGCCGGCTGTCGATTGGGCTGAGTTTCCATTTGCATCCTCCATTCGCTCCACATCTAAGCGCGGATTGGCGGAGGGAATTGGCTCACTGGAGGAAGAAAAGTTTCGGATCGCTGGCGTCTGCACCGAAAGCGTCACTCTCGCTGGAGAATCTTTAGAAGCTGGCGCGCTCGGTGTAAGTGCCGAAAGTTTCGCGGAAGACGTCGCAGATCTCGCCGACGGTGGCGTAGGCGCGGACGGCTTCGAGAATGTGGGGCATGGTGTTGGCGGTGGCTGCGGCGGATTGTCGGAGGGCGTCGAGAGCGCGGGCGACGCGAGCGGAGTCGCGTTCGGACTTGAGTTGATGGAGCCGGTCGCGCTGGAGCCGGGCAGCGGATTCGTCGATCTGCAGCAATTCGATGGGCGTTTCGCTGGCAGCCTGGAAGGAGTTGACGCCGACGATCTGGCGCGCGCCGCGCTCGATCTCGGTTTGGTAGGCGTAACTGGCTTTGGCGATTTCGCTTTGAGGGAAGCCTCGGTCGATGGCGGCGATCATGCCGCCCATCTCGTCGATGCGGCGGATATAGTCGTTCGCCTGCTGCGCCATCTGGGCGGTCAGGCTTTCGACGAAGTAACTGCCGCCCAGGGGGTCGGCGACGGCGGGGATGCCACTTTCATGAGCGATGATTTGCTGGGTGCGGAGCGCGATGGTGGCCGCTTCCTGACTGGGCAACGCATAGGCTTCATCGAGCGAGTTGGTGTGCAGAGACTGCGTGCCGCCCAGCACAGCAGCCAAGCCTTGCAGCGAGGTGCGCACGATGTTGTTATACGGCTGCTGCCAGGTGAGGGAACAGCCGGCGGTTTGCGCGTGGGTGCGGAGCTTCCAACTGCGCTCGTCCCGCGCTCCGTAGCGATGACGCATGAGGTCGGCCCAGATGGCGCGAGCGGCGCGGAACTTGCAGATCTCTTCAAAGAAGTCGTTGTGGGCGTTGAAGAAGAAGCTGAGCCGCGGAGCGAACTGATCAATGCCGAGACCACGTTCGAGGGCCCAGTCGACATACTCGATGCCGTCGCGCAGGGTGAAGGCCAGTTCCTGCACGGCAGTGGAACCGGCTTCCCGGATGTGATAGCCGCTGACAGAAATCGGATTGAAGCGGGGCACGTGGAGCGCGGCGTATTCGATGACGTCGGTCACCAGGCGCATCGAGGGCTCCGGAGGAAAGATGTACTCCTTCTGCGCGATGTACTCCTTGAGGATGTCGTTCTGCAGCGTGCCGGAGATCCGTTGCCAGGAAGCGCCCTGCTTTTCCGCAACCACCAGATACATGGCCCAAAGAATGGGCGCCGGCGAGTTGATCGTCATCGACACGGTGACCTGATCGAGCGGAATGCCGCTGAAGAGGGTTTCCATGTCGGCCAGGGAAGAGATGGAGACGCCGCACTTGCCTACTTCGCCCAGCGAAGACTCATGAAGCGCATCGAAGCCCATTAGAGTCGGCAGGTCAAAGGCAACGGAGAGGCCGGTTTGTCCCTGGCTTAACAGATAGCGGTAACGTTCGTTGGTCGCTTCGGGCGTGCCGAAGCCGGAGAACTGACGCATGGTCCACAGCTTTTCGCGATAGCCGCGGTGGATGCCGCGCGTGTACGGGAACTGGCCGGGTTCGAGAGGGCCGGGGGAAGGGACGTCAGCGGCGGTATAGAACGGCTGCAGCGGAATGCCGCCTAAGGTCTCGTAGGGGCGGGTCTCGCTGGGGAACTTCGTCTTCACCCTTCCTCTCGTACCATAACTGGGCCTTCGAGAAACTCGCCGGGCCTTGACTCGCCGCGGGCGGCTTCTTCGCGCCTTAACTCGCTGCGACGGATCTTGCCGGAGATCGTCTTGGGCAATTCGCGGAACTCCAGGCGACGGATGCGTTGGTAAGGAGCGAGGGACTGACGGAGGAAGGCAAAGATGCTGCTGGCGGTGGCCTGATCCGGGGCGTGCCCGGCGGCGAGCGAAACGAAGGCCTTGGGGACGGCTAGCCGCAGTGGGTCCGGGCTGGGGACGACAGCCGCTTCGGCGACGGCGGGGTGCTGCAGAAGGACACTTTCCAACTCGAAGGGGCTGAGGCGGTAGTCCGAGGACTTGAAGACATCGTCAACGCGTCCGATGAAGGTGAAGTAACCGTCAGGGTCGCGGGAGACGATGTCGCCGGTGCGGTAGTGGCGTTGATCCTCGAGGCGGGTGTCTTGGTCAGCGTAGCCGAGCATCAGGCCGGTTGGCGGTTCCGAGAGGTCGAGGCAGAGTTCGCCTCCCGTAGCGGGTTGATTCGCGTCGTCCAGAATGACGAAACGATAGCCGGGCAGCGGCCGGCCAATCGAGCCGACCTTGAGCGGCTGTCCGGGACGGTTGCCGATGAGAGCAGTGGTTTCGGTTTGCCCGTAGCCCTCGCGGATGGTGAGATTCCAGGCCGCGCGCAGTGTCGCGATCAACTCGGGATTCAGGGGCTCGCCGGCGCTTAAGAGCTCGCGCAGAGAGGTGCGGTAATCGCCGAGGGGTTCCTGAACGAACATGCGCCAAACCGTAGGCGGCGCGCAAAGCGTGGTGACCCGATGCTTGACGAGTACGTCGAGCACGCGCCGCGCGTCGAAGCGAGCGTAGTTGTACGCAAACACAGTGGCACCCGCGGTCCAGGGAGTAAAGAACGAACTCCAGGAGTGCTTGGCCCACCCCGGTGAGCTGATGTTCCAATGGACATCGCCGGGTTGGAGGCCGAGCCAACTCAGGGTGGAGAGATGGCCGACCGGATAGCTTTGATGGGAGTGCTGCACGATCTTGGGCTTGGCGGTGGTGCCGGAGGTGAAGTAGAGCAGCAGGAGTTCGTCGGCCGCGGTGGACGCGTCGGGAGTGAAGTGCAATGAGGCGTGCTCGGAGTCCGAGAGGGGCAGCCAGCCTGTGGTCTCTGGGGTGGGAGCGCCGGTGACGAAGCGGGTGAACGAGCCATCGAGCGCCGCGAAGGCTGCAGTGTGGGCGGCACCGGCGATGACATGGCGGACGGCGCCGCGCGCGAGACGGTCGCCAGATCGGCTTCCGTGAGGAGAGTGCTGGCGGGAATGGCTACGGCGCCGAGCTTCATGATCGCTAGCAAGGACTCCCAGAGCGCGGGCTCCTGGCCGAGCATTAGCAGGAGGCGGTCGCCGCGTCCGACGCCGTGGGTGCGCAGGTAGTTGGCTACCTGGTTCGAGCGCCGGGACAACTCCTGGTAGGTGCGCCGGTGTTCGGTGCCGTCGTCGTCCACGAGCCACAGGGCGAGTTGCTCCTGGTTGGCCGCGAAGGTATCGAAGTAATCGAGCGCCCAGTTGAAGTGCGTGAGCGAAGGCCAGCGGAATTCCCGGAGTGCATCGTCAGGGCTGGTGCGATGCCGCAAGACGAAGTCGCGGGCCGCGAGAAACGCCGTGAGTCCGTTGGCGCTCATGAGGCACTTTCAGAAGGCCGACCGGGCTAACGGGTTGCGCCGACAGTCTTGAGCAACTTCTCGCCTTCTTTGGCGGAAATCTCGCGGACGTCGACGTTGCGGAAACGAACTTCGGAGCCATGCGTTTGCAGCTCAATGGAGCCGGTGGGCAGCACAGGCTGAGCGCGGTCAAAGAAGTTGTCGAGCACTTGGCCCACCACGACGTCCTGTCCGTTGAGCTTCACCCAGACACGGGTGCCGACCATCTTGATGGCCATGGTGTTCCACTCGCCGATGGGACGGTCGACTTTGGCGAGCGGCCATTTGCCGGGGTTGTCGTTATTGTTGTTCCAAAGGCCGCCGGAACCTTTGTCGGCGCCGTTCTTCTGGACTTTGGGACAAGCCGGATCCCAGATCTGGACTTGGGGATAATCGCGCAGATAGATGCCGGAATCGCCGCAGGGCTGGGTGAGCATCCAGTCGACGCGGAACTCGAAATCGCCATAGAACTTCTCGGTGGCAAGGTGCACGCCTTTGCCGTCCGAGATGATCTCGCCCTTGGCGGGATCGATGCGCCAGTGCAGGTCGCGGTCGGCATTCCATTCGGCTTGCTTCGCGGCGCGCTCTTCCGGGGTGAACTTGGCTTCGACATAGGGGCTGAAGACGCCGCCCCCGCCGGGCCGTCCGCGCCAGCCCTTCAAGTCATTACCGTTCGACAGGCGCGTAAAGCCGGCAGGCGGCTTGGACTTCTTGGGTTGAGCGGCCGCCGAAAGGCTGAGCAGCGTGACAAGACCACCGATGAACAAAGAGATGCGCATAAGCTACTGTCTTCGAGTATAGGTCGCCGGAGATCGTCCGGCGACCTGGAAGAGGACTGCTTAGCGCGACTTCCACTTCGATTGGAGCGCGGCCAGCTTGTCGTCCATGCTGGGGGCGGGCTTGGCGGCGGGAGGGCGCGGCGGGCCCTGCCGCGGACCGTTGGGGCGCTGGGGGGCGGGGCCCATCAGGGCTTTCATCGACAGGGCGATGCGCTTGGCTTTGGGATCGGCGCTGAGGACCTGGACTTTGACGATCTGACCGACTTTGACGGCTTCGGAGGGGTCCTGGATGTAGCGGTTGGAGAGCTCGCTGATGTGCACGAGGCCGTCCTGGTGCACGCCTACGTCCACGAAAGCGCCGAACTTGGTGACGTTGGTGACAACACCTTCGAGCTGCATGCCGGGGTGGAGGTCCGAGATGGTGCGGACGTCATCGCGGAAGCTGGGCGCGACGAATTTGTCGCGGGGGTCACGGCCGGGCTTCTTCAGTTCTTCGAGGATGTCGTTCAGGGTGAAGGTGCCGGCGGTGAGGCTCTTCTTGTCGACCTTCTCCAAGAGGGCCGGTTCCTGAATCAGATCGGAGACGTTCTTGCCAAGCGACGCAGCGATCTGTTCGACGACGGGGTAGCTTTCCGGATGGACGGCGGTGACGTCGAGCGGGTTCTCCCCGTGGCGAATGCGCAGGAAGCCGGCGGCCTGTTCGAAGGTTTTGGGGCCCACGCCGGGCACGGCCATCAACTGAACGCGCGACTTGAAGGCGCCGTGCTCATTGCGGAAGTCAACGATCTTGATGGCGGTGCGTTCGTTGATGCCGGCGACATAACGGAGCAGCGCCCAGGAAGCCGTGTTGAGGTCGACGCCGACGCGATTGACGCAGCTTTCGATGACCGTTTCGAGCGATTGCTGCAACTGGCGCTGGTCGACGTCGTGCTGGTATTGGCCGACGCCGATGGACTTGGGATCGATTTTGACGAGTTCGGCGAGGGGGTCCTGAAGGCGGCGGCCGATGGAGATAGCGCCGCGTACGGTGAGGTCGAGGTCCGGGAACTCCTGGCGAGCGATCTCGGACGCCGAATAGATGGAGGCGCCGGATTCATTGACGGTGACGGCGAAGATGCCGTTCAGGTTCTCCCGCTGGAAGAAGTCTTTCACGAAGGCATCGGTTTCGCGGGAAGCCGTGCCATTGCCGATGGCGATGGCTTTTACCTGGTGCTTTTCGATGAGAGCCTTCAGCGTACGGGAGGAGCCGATGATGTCGTTCTTGGGCTCGTGCGGATAGATGACGGAGTGTTCGAGGATCTTGCCGGTGTCGTCGATGACGGCGACTTTGCAACCCGTGCGAATGCCGGGATCGAGGGCGAGGACGGGCAGTTGTCCGGCGGGCGGGGCGAGCAAGAGGTTCTGCAGATTCTCACGGAAAACGCGAATAGCTTCGGCGTCGGAACGCTGTTTCAGTTCGAGGCGGATGTCGGTTTGGATGGAGTTGTTGAGCAGGCGCTTCCAGCAGTCGTCGACGGCGAGGTCGAGATGCGGAGCCCAGTCGCCGGCGGCGCGGATGACCTTGGACTTCAAGTAGGCGAGCGGGCGTTCGGCTTCGAGCTCAATGAGGAAGTAGAGGACGTTTTCGTTCTCGCCACGACGGATGGCGAGCATGCGATGTGACGGGATCGACTTCGCAGGCTCGCGATAGTCGTAGTACATCTTGAACTTCTCTTCGGGGTCGGGAGCGTCGGCGATGCGGCGGCTGGTGACGACGCCTTCTTCGAGCATCATTTGGCGCAGCGCTTTGCGGTAGTCGGCGTCTTCGCTGATCAGCTCGGCGACAATGTGACGCGCGCCTTCGAGGGCTTCGTCGAGGGTGGCCACGCCCTTCTCGGCGTCGACGAAGGTGGCGGCGAAGTCGCTGAGCGGTGTGCCGGTGGGTTCCTGATTCCAGAGATAGAGAGCGAGGGGCTCCAGGCCTTTCTCGCGCGCAATGGTGGCCTTGGTGCGGCGCTTGGGGCGGTAAGGCAGGTAGAGGTCTTCGAGTTCGCTCGCGTCGAGCGTGGCTTCAATGCGGGCCTTGAGTTCGTCGGTGAGCTTGCCCTGCTCGGCGATGGAGGCGAGCACCGTGGCTTTACGGTCCATCAAGGTGCGGAAGTAAGCCAGCTTCTCTTCAATGGCGCGGATCTGCACTTCATCGAGGTTGCCGGTGGCTTCTTTGCGGTAGCGGGCGATGAACGGGACGGTGCCTCCTTCATCGAGCAGTTCGATGGTGGCCACCAGGCTCTTCATCGAGACGTTCAGAAGCTGAGAAAGGTGGAGGAGAATCTCCGAGGTCAGTGGAGTAAGTGGGGACATGAAACTCTTTCGGGAATAACTACCAGGTATGAATCGTTAAGAACTGCGGGGGACCGGCACTGGCGCCGATGATCTTGGTGGTGATGACGATTTGCAGGTTGCGGGTCTCCCAGCCGGGAGGCGCTTTGGCCAGCGCTTCGTTCATCAGCGTTTCGGAAAGCAGGAACTCACCGCCCGCCTGCGTGGCGAGATGCGTGATGCCGCCCACGCTGATGACAGGATGGCCGGTGGTCTTATCGAAGATGCGCGTCAGGATGGCGTAATCGTTGTTCTCGCCGTCGAAGGGGCCGTTGACGAGCGGACCAATCCATTGGCGAGCCTCGGGGTGCTGCCGGTCAATGACAAAGCGCCGTCCGTCGGGGATGAGCTCGAAGAAGAAGCGGAGCTCTTTGTTCATGCGGAGGGTCCAGTCGTTGCTGAAGGCGCCGAAGAGAATGGCGGAGCCTTCGCGCAAGTCGGTGAGGCGGGTGTCGGCACTGCCGCGGATCCGGTATTCGTGGTGACGGTTGCTGAGGAAGAGAGCCACGTTGGCCAGGCTGACGGCGTCGCCCAGGGGAACGTAACGGTCCCAGGCGGGCACCACCTCCTTAGCGCTGAGCTCGAAGGTGGGCGAGAGGGCTTGAGTCGGCTTGCCGGTCTTTCGCGGGTCGATGGCCAGTTCGAGGCGATTGGCGATGTCTTTACGAAAGGTATAGACGCGGCCTTGACCGATGCAGAGCAGAAGGGGGCCGGGCACCGTCAGGGAAGGGACCCAGAACTCTTCAAAGGCGGAGCGCTGCTGGAACCAGCCTCGCTGCCAGGCGACGCCGGCGAGGAGCACGGCGGCGAGGCCCAGGATGGCGCCAAGCCGTCCTCGGCTGCGGCGCGGGGGCATGACGGTGGCCGCGACGAGAGAGATGTCCGTGGGTGGGGCGGCGGCCGGTGCGGGCCGCGCGGGAGGCGGATGGAACTCGGGGACGTAAGAGCCGGCGACCAGATCAATGCGGAGTTCGTCAGCGTGGGGCGGATCCTGATAGTACTGCGCGAGTCGTTTGCGCACTTCGCCGGCGGTGACACGGACGACGGGGTCGTCGTTGCTGTCGTAGCCGGGATGACGTCCGAAGGCCTCGACGCCAATGACCTTCTCGCGGAGGTTGTCGGTGAAGCCGCCCAGCCGTTGGTTGACGACGTATTCGAGGAAGGTCAAGCAGCGCTTGCTGCCCTTGAAGGTTTCGCTGGCGAGCAAGAGACGAAGTTGAGCACGAACCTCGGCTTCGGCAACCGACAACTCCGCGATGACTTCCGACCTGGGCTTCATGGCTTCCGAACGAGGTTCTCTCAGTCTATAACAGGCTACTGCGAACGTATCATACGGGTCTGTAAATTATTGAAAAAACGAAGCAGTACTGTATTTTTGGCTCGATCGGCCGGAATCGGGTGCATGATGAAGCACAGTCTTCAGAAGGTCTTATGAAAACGATAACCAAGTTGTTTGTCTCAACCCTTGTCCTGGTTGCGCTCGCACCGTTCGCGCTGGCGCAGCAGACCACGGCCACCGTCACCGGCATTGTGACCGATCCGTCGGGCGCTCCTGTGGCGGGGGTGCGGGTAAAAGCGACCAGCACTCTCACCGGTGCCGTGCGCGACACTTCGACCAATGAAGCTGGCACCTATACGCTGCCTTTTCTTGCGGCCGGCGAGTACAACCTCGAAACCAGCAAAGACGGTTTTCAGTCCGGCAAGGTGAATGGCTTGTCGCTGCAGGTGGGCGCGACGGCTCGCGTCGATATTCAGATTAAGGTGGGCAACGTCACCGAGTCGGTGAACGTCGATGCGAACGCCGCAGTGCTGCAGACGGAGAACGCAACCGTGGGTTCGGTGATCGACGCGCAGAAGATTGTCGATCTGCCGCTGAATGGCCGGAACTTCATTCAGTTGGCGCAACTGATTCCCGGGGCGCAGGCCGGGACGCCGGGTTCGATTACGGTGCGACGCGGCCGCGGGTCGATTGGGCAGCAGGACAGTTCCTTCGGCAGCACGGGCTTCTCGGCCAACGGGTCGCGCGATACGGCGAACCGTTTCTTCCTGGACGGCATTGAAGTGATGGACTACGACGCGATGACGTACTCGTTCTCGCCGTCGGTGGACTCGCTGGCGGAGTTCAAGGTGGAGACGTCGAACTACTCGGCTGAATCGGGTGGGGCGCCCGGCGGCCATGTGAACATGCTCACCAAGCGCGGCGGCAACGTCTTTCACGGAACGCTGTGGGAGTTCAACCGTAACGATGCGCTGACGCAGACCTACGATGCCATTGGGGGCACGTCGCTGCCGAGTCCGCGGCTGAACCGCAATCAGTTTGGGGCCAACATCGGCGGTCCGGTGTGGATTCCCAAGCTCTACAAGGGATCGAACAAGACGTTTTTCTTCTTCAACTGGGAGCGCGGCCGCAATCTGCAGGGTGCGGTGGCGGGGTATCGTACGGTGCCCAATGCCGACTTCCGCAATGGTGACTTTTCCAAGCTGATCAACGCGACGACGCGCCAGCCGATCATCTTGCGCGACCCGCAGAATGTGCCGATCGCTAACAACATCATTCCGAAGAGTCAGTTGAGCCCGCAGGCGCTGGCCTTCCTGGCTTTCACGCCGCTGCCGAATACCTCGAACGGCACCTTCAATTTCATCAACAATCCGGTGGCCGCGACGTCGCGGCAGGACAATTACAATGCGCGCGTGGATCACCAGTTCTCGCCGAAGGATGCGATCTTCGGTCGCTTTGTGTTTAACGATACGTTCGAGGCCGGGGTGCCCTATTGGGGCAACGATCAGCGGGACAATCTGGGACGGACGAAGAATCTCTCGCTGGGCTATACACGGACGGTGAGTTCGGCCATCGTGAACGAATTGCGCGGCGGCTATCACAACTTCTACGAGAACGAAATCTTTGGAACGACGAATAAGCCGGAGTTCGACGTGGCCAACAAGATGGGCTTGCCGCTGGTGTCGAAGGATCCCAAGTTCTTCGGGCCGCCGGTGGTGAACATCAGCGGGGCGGATGGCGGGTACTCGACGTTCGTTCTCAATCGGACGATTGGGCCGCGTGAGCGTTCGAACGGCATTATGCAGTTCACGGACAATCTGTCCTGGGCGCATGGAAAGCACTTCCTGAAGATGGGGACGGATATCGCGCGTCGCCTGGTGACCTTTAACCAGGCCCGCGATCCGCGCGGCACATTTAGCTTCGACGGCACCTATACGGGAAGCGCGCTGGCGGACTTCATGCTCGGCTATGTTCGCTCCGCCAATCTGAATCCCGCCGTCACGGTGACGGACCTCACCAACTGGTGGCAGGCTTACTACTTCAACGACGACTGGAAGATCTCCCCCCGCCTGACGATCAACTACGGCGTCCGCTACGACTACTTCGGCAAGATGGTGCAGAGCGACGATAAGTTCGTCAACATCGAGCAGAACGGCTTGCAGCCCACGGTGCCGGTGACGCCGAAGGAGTCCAAGTTCGGCCGCGGGTTGCTGCAGCCGGACAAGAACAACTGGAGCCCGCGTTTTGGTTTCGCGTATCAGCCCGGTTTCCTGAAGGACGCGGTGATTCGCGGCGGCTACGGCATCTACTACACGCCGCAGATCTCGAACGCGATCTTCGCTATGGCGGAAGGCTTTCAAGCCACGGCGGGCGCGGCGGTGGTGGGCAACATCGCCGGAGCGCCGAATCTGTTCTTCTCGAATCCGTTTGCCGGCGCGGCGACCACCGGCGTCTATAACTTCGCGGTGTCGAACGATCAGAACATGCGCGACTCCTACATCCAGCAGTGGAATCTGAACGTGCAGAAGAAACTGGTCGCAGGCTTTGTGCTCGATGTCGGCTACGTGGGCAGCAAGGGCACGCGGCTGGTGGCGACTTTGGGCGACATCAACCGGCCGGTGCAGGTGCTGGATCCGCGCGTGGCTGGTACGCCGTCGCTGAACTCGCGCCGGCCGGACCAATTGTTCCAGCGCGCGGTGACGGGCGACAAGGCGATCGGCAATTCGATCTATCACTCGATGCAGGTGAAGCTGGAGCGCCGCATGGCGACCGGCGTGACGGTGCTGTCGGCCTTTACGTGGTCCAAGGCCTTCACGGGCCCGACGGATATCGGCGGGCAGGTGGGCGGCGGCAACTATATCGGCAGCGTGCAGGATTTGTATAACCTGCAGGGCGAGCGTTCGATTGCCGGCTTCGATCAGAAGCTGCGTTCGGTGAATACGGTGCTCTACGAGCTGCCGTTCATGAAGCGCTCGAAGGGCGCGCTGGCTTACATTGCGAAGGGCTGGCAGGTCTCGACCATCGCGACGGCGCAAACGGGTTTCGGCGCGCCGGTGACGTATGGCGTGGATACGACGGGCACGGGGGTGGGGTCGCGGCCTGACGTGGTGGCGGGGCAGAACGGCAATCTGGATGGATCAGAACGCACGTGGAAGCGCTGGATCAACACGAGCGCGTTCACGATCAATCAGCCAGGTACCACGACGCCTTTCTATGGCCGGTTCGGCACGGCGCCACGCACCAACGCCGTGCGTCTGCCCGGACTCTTTAACTTCGACTTCTCGACCAACAAACGCTTCTCGGTGGGGGAAAGCCGCTACTTCGAGTTCCGTACGGAGATCTTCAACCTCTTCAATCACTACAATCCGGATGTGGCGTCGGTGGACTTGAACGTCCGCTCGCAGACGTTCGGGATGATCGGCGGCGGCGTGCGCGGCACGACGACCCGCGTCATCCAGTTGGGCGCTAAGTTCGTCTTCTAGGCGGCTGGGCCCGGTCTCTTCCGTTGACCATCTGTGAGGTCGGGCCCGCCCCTCGCTCGGGCGGGCCGCCCCACCTATTTTTTCAGCCTCGCTAGCTTCCGGCCTACTCGGACGTATACCTCGCCAGGAGGACGCGTTCCGATGATTCTGGCAATGTGGGCGGTGATCGCGTTGGCGAGCATTGATCCAAAAGGCGAGGCGACGCCTCCGTGGCTTGCGTGGCTGGAGGAGGCCGAGCATTGGCGCCGCGCGGGGAGCATCGCAGAGGCGGAGCGGGCCTACGGGCGAGCGCTGAAGGAAGCACGACTCGAGAAGGCCGAGGACCCGGCGATGGCGATCGTGGTGCACAACACGGGTTTTTTTTACCATCAGTTGGGCCGCTTGGCGGACGCGGAGCGCTACTACGGGCAGAGCTTCCGCTGGTTTGCCGCGCATCAGCCGGAGTACTCGTCATCGGTGGTGCGGGTGGTGATGAACCTGGCCGTTATCTATTCGGAGACGGGACGCTGGGACAAGGCGGAGAAGCATCTGCGGCCCTGGCTGCAGGCGGAGGTGGCGAGTCCGGGGGATGGCGCGCGGATGCGGGGCGTGTATGCGTCTGTCCTGGCACGTCTGGGCCGCTATGCGGAGGCCGCGCCGCTGATGGCCGAGGCGCGTGAGTTGCTGGCGAAGGAGGCTCCGAGCGATTTGCAGCAGGAGAGTTTCGCATTGGCGATCAGCAATCAGGCGGCGTTGTTTCTGGCGACGGGTGAAGTGGCGAAGTCCTTGGCGAACTACCGGGAGGCATTGGCTGTGCTCGAGAAGCTGCCGAACGGTTATCCGACGACCAAGGTGAAGACGCTGCATGAGGCGGCGGCCGCTTTCGCGGAAGCGGGCGAGCCGGAGACGGCTGCGAAATACTATCGGCGGGCGCTGGATCTGGGCGGAGCGCGGCTGGGGCAGGAGCATCCGCTGCTGGCCGGCGTGCTGCGGGACTATGCCAGTTTGCTGCGCCGGACCGGGCATGGGGCGGAAGCGAAGAAGCTGGAGAAACGGTCCGACGTGATTCGAGAGAAGCACGAGCGCGCCAACTACCTGGGCTTGACGGTGGACGCCAAGTCCTTGCGCTAAAGACGGGCTTTGCGTTTCTTCTTGTCGTCGAGAGGGTCAGCGGGTTGGTACTTGAGCTCTTGCGACAGCCCTTCGACGAGCTTGTTGAGCACTTGCACGCGCGCCCAGTATTTGTCATTGCCTTCGACCAGGGTCCAGGGAGCGTGGCGCGTGCTGGTGCGCAGGAGCATCTCTTCGACGGCGTCGGTGTACTGCGGCCACTTCTCGCGATTGCGCCAGTCCTCGCTGGTGAGTTTCCAGGCCTTGTAGCCAATTTGCTGGCGGTGTTCGAAGCGGGCGAGTTGCTCGTCGCGGGAGATGTGCATCCAGAACTTGAACAGGATGGTGTTCGCATCGCGGAGCTGATGTTCGAAGGTGACGATCTCGCGATAAGCGCGGCGCCATTCGGGTTCAGTGGCGAAGCCTTCAACGCGCTCCACCAGAACGCGTCCGTACCAGGAACGGTCGAAGATGGCGATCTGGCCGCTTTGCGGTAAGCGCTTCCAGAAGCGGTAGAGGTAATGCTTAGTCTTTTCGTCGCCCTGGGGCGCGGAGATCGGAAAGACGTTGTAGGCGCGAGGATCGAGGCGCTCGGTGATGCGCTTGATCGCGCCGCCCTTGCCGGCCGCGTCCCAGCCCTCGAACAGGATAATGACCGGGCGTTGCTGCCGAAAGACCTGATAGCCGAGTTCGCGGAGTTGAAGCTGGCGCCGGGTGAGTTCGCGCACATAGGCTTCGCGTTCCAGGCGCAGGGAGAGGTTCAGGGTTTCCAGCAAGTTACTCTTCTTCCTCCGCTTCGGGTTTACTGGCATCGAGCATGTCGGAGGCGACGCGGAGGTCGGTTTCACGCTCGGCACGTTCGTGCGCCGATTGCGAGGAGGGGGCCAGCGAACCGAGGCGCGCTTCGAGCGCACTAATGATGGTCTCGAAAACCTTGCGGCGCGCGTACCAGCGAGAAGAGGCTTCCACCACCGTCCAGGGGGCCTGAGCGCTTTCGGTGAGTTCGAGCATGTCTTCGAGAGCGGCGAGGTAGTCGTCGTAGCGGCGGTGACGATCCCAGTCGTCAGCGGTGACGCGCCAGGACTCAAGCGGGTCGGCTTCGATTTCGCGCAAGCGTTTCTTCTGGTCCTTGCGGCTGATGTGCAGGAAGAGCTTGATGATCACCACGCCGCTATCGGCGAGCGTGCGTTCGAACTCGATGATGTCGCGATAGCCGCGGCGCCATTCCACTTCGTTGGTCTCGCGTTCGACGCGAGCATCGAGCACGCGGTAATACCAGGAGTGATTGAAGATCACCATGTCGCCCTTGTCGGGCACCTTCATCCAGAAGCGCCACAGCCAGGGCATGCGCAGCTCTTCCTGAGTGGGCTTGGTGATGGGATAGAGCTTAAAGCCGCGCGGATCCATGCGTTGGGTGAGCGCGGCGATGGCGGCACCTTTCCCGGCGCCGTCCCAACCTTCGACGACGACGATGGTCGAGACGCCGTTATCCCAGCAGGCTTTCTCCAGACCGAAGACACGCTGTTGGAGGTCCGGCAGGAGCTGCTTGTATTCGTCGCGGGTCAGCTTGCGCTTCAGATTGACGTTTTTGAGCATCGACTCTTCAGTAAGACGAGTTGACTGTTCAGGGAGGGGGCACCATCGGGCTTGGGCGTACGGAGGTACGAGCCGTCAGATTGCATCTGGCGGGATTTGACCGTGTCAGCCAGATAAACCTCGAGAACCTTGTCGACGAGATAGCGCTTGAGCGCCGGCCGCTCGATCGGGAAGATAATCTCCACGCGGCGGTTGATGTTGCGGGGCATGATGTCCGAGGAGCCGAGATAGACCTCTTCTTCGCCGTTGTTGTGGAAGTAGAAGATGCGGCTGTGTTCGAGAAAGCGGCCGACGATACTGACGACGCGGATGCGGTCGCTGATGCCGGGCATGCCCGGCCGCAGGCAGCAGATGCCGCGAATGATGAGATCGCACTGGACGCCGGCCTGTGAGGCTTCATAAAGCAGGCGGATGAGGCGCGGA
Source organism: Bryobacteraceae bacterium (assembly GCA_965229305.1). GTDB lineage: Bacteria > Acidobacteriota > Terriglobia > Bryobacterales > Bryobacteraceae > JALHNI01. Next base: position 285,782 of record CBDDIZ010000039.1, read on the forward strand.
TCGCCCAGGGCGTTGGTCTTGAAGATGAGGCGCGCGGGGCGGCCGGCGCGGGCGTGGGCGATCTCGCGCTCCACCATGGCTTCGAACTTGTCGCGCAGATTGACGGGCGCGACCAGCAGCTTGCGATAGTCGGCCTTGGCCGAATAGCCGGTGAGGAAGTTGAACAGATCGGTGGCGTCAGCGCCCAAGTCTTCGTCGCAGGTGAACAGGCCGACATCGGTGTAGAGGTGGGCGGTGACGGCGTTGTAGTTGCCGGTGGAGAGGTGGACGTAGCGGCGCATGACGTCCGCTTCGCGGCGGACCACCAGGGCGACCTTGGCGTGGATCTTCAAGCCGGGCAGACCATAGACGACGTGGACGCCTTCGCGCTCCAGGGCGCGGGCCCATTCGATGTTGCTCTCTTCGTCGAAGCGGGCTTTCAGTTCGACGAGGACGGCGACTTGCTTGCCGTTCTCGAGCGCCTCGAGCAGGGCCTCGACGACGGGCGAATTGCGGCCCACGCGGTAAAGCGTCATTTTGATCGCGAGGACTTGGGGGTCGCGGGCGGCGGCGCGCAGATAGTCGACGACGGGAGCGAACGAGTCGAAGGGGTGATGAAGCAGGATGTCGCCCCGGCGGATCTGGCCGAAGATGTCGTTGTCTTCGTTCCATTTTTCGGGCAGGCCGGGGACGAAGGGTGGCTCCTTGAGGTCGGGCCGATCCATTTGGGTGAAGTGGCGTAGCCGGCTGAGGGCGAGCGGACCATCGACCCGGAAGATGTCGGAGTCTTCAATTTCGAGGTTGGTCTGAAGGATTTTGAGGACGTGCGCCGGCATGCGGGCATCGACCTTCAGGCGGACGACGTCGCCGAAGCGGCGTTTGCGGACGCCCTCCTCGACGGAGTCCAGCAGGTCGCCGCCTTCGAGCTCCTGGATGGCAAAGTCGGCGTCGCGGGTGACGTGGAAGATGTGCGACTCGATCACTTCCATGCCAGGGAATAATTGGGCGAGGTTGGCTTGCACCACCTGCTCGATCCAGACGTAGCAGAGCGGGCGGCCATTGCGCTTCTGCGCGGCCTGCACGGGCACCAGCGGCGGCAGGGTATCGGGCACCTTCACGCGCGCGAACTGCTCGTGTTGTTGGGTATCGCGAATCAGGATAGAGAGGTTGAGGCTGAGATTCGAGATGTGGGGAAACGGGCGGCTGATGTCGACGGCGAGGGGCGTGAGAACGGGATAGACGGTATCGCGGAAGTACGCGTCGGCATGATGGCGCTGGGTGCTGGTGAGGTCCTTGTAATCGAGGATGCGGATGCCTTCGCGCTGCAGGTCGTCGAAGAGTTTGCGGCGGCAGGAGTGGGCTTCAACGAGGATCTTGGCAAACTCGGCGCGAACGGCGTCGAGTTGCTGACGCGGGGTGAGGCCATCGGGGCCGGGTTCCTGGATGCCGGCTTCGATCTGCTGGTTCAGACCGGCGACGCGCACCATGAAGAACTCGTCGAGGTTTGAGCCCAGGATGCCGAGGAACTTGACGCGCTCGAGCAAGGGGTTGGTTTCGTCGAGCGCCTCTTCGAGCACGCGGCGCTGGAACAGCAGCAGGCTGAGCTCACGGTTGACGTAGAGGCTGGGGTTGTCCAGAAACAGGCCGGCCGTTTCGGCAGGCTTGCGACGGCGGCGGACCTTGGCAGAGGCGGGGGCAAGCTTACGAATGGGCGTCATGGTTTTGGGTGCGTGGCGCGGTCAACAATTTCTTCGAGTTCGGCTTCGGCTTTAGCCCGCAGACCACGGCGGAGAAGGGCGAGGGCGGGTGAATCCACCAACTGATACCATACCGCCTTCCGGGTGGCGAAGTCCGGGATGAGGCTGGCGAGGCGCTCGCGAAAACGGCCGACGATTTCGAGGAAGACGGCGTATTCGGGACCCAACTGCTGGCCGAGCCGCTCGCGGAGGCGGACGGCGAGGGCGGGGCAGCGGCCGGTGGTGGAGAGGGCGACGACGAGGTCGCCTTGCCGGTGGATAGATGGGTAGATGTAGCGGCAGTGCGGGGGATCGTCGAGGCAATTGAGCAGGACGTTTTCGCGTTGGGCTTCGGCCCAGAGGGTGGCGTTGTGGGCGCGGTCTCCGGCGGAGACGCCGAGGAAGAAGCCGTGGAGGTCGCCGGGCTGATAGTTGCGGGCAATCCAATGGCAGTGGCTGCGGGCGATGAGGGGGCCGAAGGAGGGGTCGAGTTCGGCGGAGATGACGGTCACGCGGGCGCCCGCCTCGACGAGGCCGCGGGCCTTTTCTTCGGCCATCCAGCCACCGCCGAAGACGACGCACGGCTGGCCTTCAAGGTCGAGAAAGACCGGGTATCCGTAACGCATGAACCTCTATTGTCGCCTGTTGGGGCGGGGTCCCATATAATCACGTGATGACTTCCGTCCGTTGGTGGATCCTGGTCCTCCTCTTCTTCGCCACGACCATCAACTATCTCGATCGGATCGTGCTGTCAGTGTTGAGTCCGGTGATCCTCTCCGAGATGAAGGTCTCGAAGCAGCAGTACGGCGACATTACCAGCGCGTTCCAATTGACCTATACGTTGGGCTTTCTCTTCTTCGGATGGTTTGTCGACCGGTTCGGTACGCGGATCGGGTATGCCGTCAGCGCCGGCTGGTGGAGCATCGCGGCGGCGCTGCACGCCTTCTCCCGCACGGGCATCGATCTGGCGATGTGGCGCGCGACGCTGGGATTGGGCGAATCGGGCAACTTTCCGACGGCCATCAAGAGCGTGGCCGAGTGGTTCCCCAAGCAGGAGCGCGCGTTAGCGTGCGGCATCTTCAACTCGGGAGCCAGTGTGGCGGCGATGGTGGGGCCGCCGTTGTTTGTGTGGATGAACTCGGCGTACGGCTGGCGGACCTGCTTCCTGGTGACAGGCTTGAGCGGCCTGGTGTGGATGGTGATCTGGTGGCTGACGTATCGTTTGCCGGCGCGGCACAGGGGCGTGAATGGAGCGGAACTCGCCTACATCAATGCCGATGCGGCGGCCGAGCGCCGGGAGCCGAAGGTGACCTGGGGACAGGCGATCCGCTATCGGCAGACCTGGGGCTTTGCCGCGGCGAAGTTTTTCTCGGACCCCGTTTGGTGGTTCTACCTGTATTGGCTGCCGTTGTACTTCAGTGAAGTGCGGGGCTTTAAGCTGGCGGAGATCGGGTGGGCGCTGCCGGTGATTTACCTGATGGCGGATTTGGGCAGTGTGTTCGGCGGATGGCTTTCAGGCTTCCTGATCCGCCGGGGCTGGGCGATTGGGCAGGCGAGGAAGGTGAGTCTGCTGATCTTTGCCCTGTGCATGCCCGTGGGCGCGACGTGCGTGCTGGCGGGCAATCCGCTGGTGGCGGTGGCGTTGATCAGCGTGGCGACGTCGGCCCATCAGGCGTGGTCGGCGAATCTGTTTACGACGGCTTCGGACGTGTTCCCTAAGGGAGCAGTGGGGACGGTGACGAGTCTGGGGGGATGTCTGGGGGGCTTTGGCGGGTTTCTCTTTACGGGTCAGATGGCGGGGTACGTGACGCAGAACTATGGGTTCACGCCCGTCTTCCTGATCATGGGTGGCTTTCACCTGACGGGACTGGCCATTCTGCATTGGGGGATGGGCGACATGCGGCCGCTGAAAGTGGAAGAGGCGGCCCCGGTGGAGCCGCCTCTGTTGGTTCGCTAAGCGGACGGACTAGTTGGAGACGTCGTGCGTGTTCGAGAGTTCGCGCACGGGGAGCCACTTGGTGTACCACCACTTTTGGGCTTCGGAGTCCTTATAAGCCTTGAGGGCGGCTTCGTTTTTGAACTCCATCACCAGACAATGCGTGAACTTCGATTCGCCACCCTGGACGAGGATCGGCTTGAGCCATACGCGGGTGATGCCGGCCTTGGGGAACTTCCTGGCCATTTCGCCAATCGAGGCGATAGCACCGTCGACGTCAGCTTTCGAAGCGGTGGGCTTAAACTTCACATTGATGACGTGGATGACCGACTTGGGCATCTTCACAGCGCCCCAGCCCAACGTGAGGGAGGCGGCGACGAGGACGAGATTACGAAGTAGTTGTTTCATGTAGATCCTTTGTTATTGGTTTCAGTCCCGACCAGCCTTCGCAGATGACGATGGAGTTGGCGGGGTTGGTCACAATGTATTTGCAAGCCGCTGGTCCAACCAGCTTCTCACGGGCTTCGGGGAGCGTGCCGCGAAAAGCGGACACATCCTGCGAAGTGTGGTAGACGACGCCTTGTAGTTCATACGCGTAATACACGGCTTCGTCTTGAACGTCGGTGATCATGGCTTCGGCGATGCGGCCCTCCCGGGCGATCGTCTGCCGGCGACGGAACTCGCGGCGGAGTTCACGCTGCTGGGGCGTGAGTCGCATGCGCCAGCAGGCCCAAAGAAAAATGGCCAGCGCGGCAAAGATGCCGGCGCTGGCCAGAAGGACATCGGGGGGCGGCGTGGCCACTGGAAGTTTAGCGGACGCCGGTTTCCTGGAAAGCTTTCGCGTGATCCTTGAGGAACTGCTCAAGGCCCTTGTCGGTCAGCGGATGGTTGAACAGCATGTCGAGCACCTTGTAGGGCAGGGTGCCAACGTGCGCGCCGGCTTCGGCGGCCTGCACGACGTGGAGCGGCGAGCGGAGCGAAGCGGCGAGAACCTGGGTCTTGAAGCCGTAGTTCTTGTAGATGCGGCAGATGCTGGTGATCAGGTCCATGCCGGTATCGCCGATGTCGTCGAGGCGGCCGACGAAGGGGCTGATGAGGTAGGCACCGGCCTTGGCGGCGAGCAACGCCTGCGCGGGCGAGAAGCACAACGTGACGTTGGTGCGGATGCCTTCCTTCGACAGCGCGGAGCAGGCGACGATGCCGTCACGGATGAGCGGCAGCTTGACGACGATGTTCTTGTGGATCTTGGCCAGCTTGAGGCCTTCAGCGATCATGGCCTTGGCTTCGACGGCCACGACTTCAGCGCTGACATCGCCATCGACGATTTCGCAAATGCGCTTGACCTGCTCTTCGATCGGTACGCCTTCCTTGGCGATCAGCGAAGGGTTGGTGGTGACGCCATCGACAATGCCGTAGGCAGCGCCTTTGCGCAATTCATCGAGATTGGCGGTATCTAGAAAGATTCTCATGTTGGTTTACTCGCGAATGACAGAGTTGGTTAGCGCTCCGAGGCCTTCGATTTTCACGGTGACCGAATCGCCGGGTTGCATGGGTCCGACGCCTTCGGGAGTTCCGGTGGCAATCAGATCGCCCGGTTCAAGCGTCATGAACCGAGTCACGAACTCGATTATATCACCCAGGCTGAAAATCAGTTGTGAGACGGAGCCATGCTGGCGGCGCTCGCCGTTCAGGAAGGTCTCGAGCGAGAGTTGGGAAAAGTCGATTTCCGACGCGGGGACTTCGTAAGGGCCGACGGGGCAAAAGGTATCGAAGCCTTTGCCGCGGGTCCACTGGCCGTCCTTCTTTTGCAGATCGCGGGCGGTGACGTCGTTGACGATGGTGTAGCCGCGGACGTAGTCGAAGGCCTGGGCGGCTTTCACGTGGCGGGCGCGACGGCCAATCACGACGCCGATTTCGCCCTCGAAATCGACCCGCTGGCTGATGGCCGGATAGACGATCTTGTCGCCGGCGGCGATCAACGAAGACGGCGGCTTGAGGAAGATGAGGGGTTCGGTGGGGACGTCGTTGCCGAGTTCCTTGGCGTGCGCGGCATAGTTGCGGCCCACGCAGACAATCTTGGAAGGCGAGACGGGCGGCAGCAGTTTGACGTCCGGGGGGATTTCGGGCGTGGTGAGATTGACGTACTCGACGCCGCCGGCAGCGTCCGGCGTGGAGGAGGGTAGGTCGTGATTGCGCGAAAAGCGGATGCGGTACATGGCGTTCTCTCCAGTCTACTGTGGGCGCTTGTATGCTGAGGTCATGTTCCAACTGACAGGCAAGACGGCACTGGTGACGGGATCCGGACGCGGGATCGGCAAAGGGATTGCACGGATGCTGGCGGACGCGGGAGCGTCGGTGATGGTGAATGACCTGGATACCGATGTGGCTCGCGAGACGGCCGGCGAACTGGGGATGGAGTATTTGGCCGGCAGCGTGACAGATCCGGCATTCCCGGACCAGTTGGTAAAGGCGACGATCGAAGCCTATGGGGGACTCGACATCATCGTCAACAACGCCGGTTATACGTGGGACAACGTGATTCAAAAGACGAGCGACGAGCAGTTTCAAGCCATGCTCGACATTCATCTGGTGGCGCCGTTCCGGGTGTTGCGAGCGGCGTCCGAGTTCATCCGGTCGTCGGCGAAGCGTGAAGCCGAGCAGGGGAAGCGGGTGATGCGGAAGGTGGTGAACATCTCGTCCGTCTCGGGCGTTTACGGCAATGCGGGGCAGATCGGCTATGGCGCGGGCAAGATGGGCATCAACGGCATCACCAATGTGATGGCGAAGGAGTGGGGCCGCTACAACGTCAACGTGAACTCGGTGGCGTTCGGTTTCATTGAGACGCGCCTGACGCAGCCTTTGGGTGACCAGGGCGCTTCGATCGATATCGCGGGTCGCGAGATTGCGGTGGGAGTGCAGCCGAAGGTGCTCGACAGCATGAAGCAGATGGTGCCGCTGGGGCGCCTGGGCACAGTGGAGGAAGCCGCTGCGCCGGTGTGGTTCTTCTGTTCGCCGCTGTCGGACTATGTCTCCGGCGAAGTGCTGGTGGTGAGCGGCGGGATGCGGTTCTGATTTTGAGCGTGGAGGCGGTGGGCCTATCCATCGATGGGGTGGGCGCCCGATGCTGGGGCTAGACTAAGGGTATGAGCGTCATGACAGTGCGCTACCTCGGCGCGGTGCAGTTCGAAGCCGAGATACGGGGACACAAAGTCTTTTGCGATCAGCCGGTGAGCAGCGGTGGTTTCGATGAGGGGATGACTCCCGTGGAGTATCTGCTGGCGGCGCTGGGAACTTGTGCCGGCTACTACGCGGCCGAGTATCTGAACAAGAACCAGTTGCCGTCGGAAGGATTGGAACTGAAGGTGGAGGCCGATAAGGTGAAGGGGCCGCCGCGCCTCGACAATTTCCGGCTGGAGATCCACGTGCCGCACAAGCTGGAGCCGCAGCACGAGGAGGGCGTTCACCACTCGGTGGAGAAGTGCCTGATCCACAATACGCTGCTGGCGACACCCACGATCCACACGCGCGTGACCAGCGGGCCGGTGGACCCGATCATCGAATAGCCACGAGGGCGCACCAGCCGTCCTGCTCGGCGAAACTGACGATCTGCCAAGGGGGTTGTAGCAGGCCGCGGACGGTGTCCGCTTGCTCGGGCAAAAAGCCACTCAGGATCGCGTGGCGGCGGACGACCCGGGTAAAGTCCGGCCACAATTGCTCGATGATGCCGGCTTGAATGTTCATGGCGCCTACATCCACGCTGGCGGTTTGCAGAGCGTCGAGCGAACCGAGGAAAGCGTTGGCCGGGAGATCCACGGCGGCGAGATCGCAGCCGAAAGAACGTGCGCCCAACAAGGCGGCGGCTTCGCCGACCAGACCGGAGCCACAGCCCACGTCGAGGAAACGGTCGCCAGGCTGGATCACTTGTTCGAGGGCGGCGAGGCAAAGCTGGGTGGTGGGATGATCGCCGTTGCCGAAGGCCAGCCCAGCCTTCAGCGACAAGCGCACGCGGCCCGCGGGCGTGGGGGACGTGTCGTCGGGCGGCGTGAGATACCAGCGTTGGCCCACTTCGAGGGGCTGCCATTGCGCCTGCCAAGCGGCGTTCCAATTCTGATCGGCGATTTCCTCCACTTGCGCGGGAAGGGCCGGGAATAAGCCGGCCGCCGTTTCCGCCGCGGCGCGATCCGCGAACCAGATGTTGAGATCGAGCAGGCCGTCGTCACGGTTGAACTGGTCGAGTCCGGTGAGCGGAGCGTCGGCCAAGGCGGCGACGATGTCGTCTTCGAGGTCGGGGTCCAGCGTCAGGGTCAGGCGGAACATTTAGAGCTTGTGGCGGGCATCGATGAAGAGCCAGCAGGCGGAGGCGATCAGATAGAGGGCGCTCATGATCGCAATCGACATGGGCCAGCCGCCGTGGCCGTCCACCAACCAGGGGACCAGCGAAGGTCCGACGATGCCGCCGATCTGGCCGCTGGTGTTCATGAAAGCGGCAACGACGCCGGCATTGGTGCCGCCGATGTCGACGCAGGTGGCCCAACTGGCGGCCAAGGTGAACATGCTGGTGGCGATGGAGACGGCGATCAGCACGGCGGCAAGGACAGGGCTGGCGACGACAGCGGCGCCGGCCATGGCGAGACCCGCCAGCAAGTTGGCGACACCGGCGCAGACGGCGCGGCCATAGCGGAGGCCGAAGCGTTGCGTGGCCCAGTCCGTCGCCCAGCCGCCGCCGAAGTCGCCGGCAATGCTCAGGATCAGGGGGAGACCCGAGAGCGCCGCGAGTTGGGCGCCGCTGAAGCCGCGTTCGGCCTCCAGGTACTTGGGCAGCCAGGTGATGATGAAGTAGAAGCCGTAAGTATTGGCGATGTACATGATGCACAGGCCGAGCATGGAGGGGTGGCGGAGGATGCGTCCCCAGATGTTGGCGGTGCCGTGCGGCGAGTCCCCGGCGCGGTTGGCTTCGATGTAGTCGCGTTCGGCGGGGGTGACGGAGGCGTGTTCGCGAGGCTCGTCGCGGAACCACCAATACCAGGCCGAGGCCCAGCCGAAGCCGACGCAGCCGAAGATCACAAAGACGGCGCGCCAGCCGACGTATTGTTCCAGTACGAAGGCGAGATAGGGCGTGATGCCGCCGGCCAGATGGGCGCCGGCGAAGAAGATGCCTTGGATACGTCCGCGTTCCTGCTGGGGGATCCAGCGGCTTAAGGCACGTGCGGCCACCGGCCAGGCGCCGGCTTCGCCAATACCGAAGAGAAACCGGATGACGAGGAGGCTGGCGAAGTTGAAGGCGGCGGCGGTGGCGATGGTGAAGATGCTCCACCAGATGACGATGCGAGTGAGGACTTTGCGCGAGCCGAGGCGGTCCGCCCAGCGGGCCGTGGGGACTTCGAAAATCGCGTAGGCGAGGGTGAAGGCGCTGAAGACGAAACCCATCTGTTGCATCGAGAGGCCGAGGTCCGCCGAGATGGGGCCGGCGAGTTTGCTGATGCAGACGCGATCGAGGTAAGTAACGAAGGCCAGGGCGACAGTGAAGGCGGCGACGCGGAAGCGAACGGCCGATAACGCGGAGGTGCTCACCGCGTTATTTGATCACGGTTTGGCCCCGCACTCGATTTCGGTCATGGCGTGACGATAACGAAAGAGGTTGCGCAACTGGATCCGGATGACCCAGCCGAATAACCAATCCGTAAGGGCGCCGCCAGGCAGGCTGAATTCGATTTCATCGGTGAGCCGGGTGCCCGGGCCTTCGGCAAGGAAGCGATGGCGGTGGACCCAACTGCGGAACGGGCCGCTGATCTGGCGGTCGGTGAATAGACGCTGGTATTCGTACTCGGTATGTTCAGCGACCCATCGGAAGCGGAGGTGCGTGATGCGCATGGTGAGCCGGGCGCCGACCTCCAGCCCGCCCGTCCGCTGTTCGACGATCAGTGGCGTTTCGGGTGGGGTGAGCAACTGAATGGCGTCCGGCCGTTCATGGAAAGCCCAAACGGCGGAGAGGGGGGCGGCGATGTATGAACTGTATCGAAACTTGACCACGAGGAGGCTACCATTGCGGCGCGGCCGCAACTTCCAGTTTGCGCGATGAGCCGCGCTCATGGACGATCACCTTGCCTGCCGCGGTTTCCACGCGCGCCACGCCATTCCAATTGGCCGGGATGGGCAACAGGAACGCGGCGTAAGAACGGGTGACCGTTTCGCCGGTGTCGAGGTAGGTGTAGATGGAACGGCCGAAGATGGAACCCTTGCGCACGAGGATGGGGAAGGGTTGGTGGAGCCCGGTGGTGCCGAACTCGAGGCCGCGGGCGAGCGGCTTCTGATTGCGGTCGACGTGACGCCAGGCGTTGAACCAGGGATAGTCGCTGGTTTTCCAGAGATAGCCGATCAGCAAGCCGAGCTTGGCGTTGGAAGCCGTGGCCCAGCCCAGTGGCTCGTCGATGACATAGGAGACGACGTTGGGGTTGGGATCGTTGGTGAGGCGGCGCATGTCGACGGAGACCGAATCGTTGAGTGCCTGCGGCCAGACGAAGGATGGGTCCTCGGGGTTGGGCATGGGTGAGCCTTGCGAGAAGCCGCGGCGGGCGTTGGCGTCGACGACCGTGTTTTCGTCGAGAAAGGGCGGGCCAATGGTGGGGTGCTGCACCATGTTGTAGAGCTTGCCGAGCTTGTTGCGGTTGGTGACGGTTTCGTCGACGGTGATCAGCGCGGCGCCAGGAGCCAGGCGCGCTTTGCGGACCACGTCGAGACCGGCCATGGGCAGGGAGGCGGACATGGTGTTGGCATCCAGCGCCTTCCACGGTACGCGAGCGGCTTCGCCGTGATACGGCATACCGTTGGCGAGTTCCGGATCGCTGGGGGCGCCCCAACGGTCGAGGCACAGGAAATGCGCCATGGGGCGATTGGTCTGCTTTTCGTCGCCGGGGCCCAGCCAGCGCAGCGGATTGACGCCGTTCTTGAGCTTGAAAGAGACGAAGGAGCCGCCGCCCAGGTCGAAGGCGGCTTCCGCGTGAGGATTGGTGAGGACGAGTTGGGGGCGGTCCTGCGCGAGGGCGAGAACGAAGAGCAGCGCGTGCATCAGGAAGACGGTATCACGTGACGATGATCTGGCGGACGGTTTGGGCGGCGGCCAAGCGATCAAAGCCTTCGTTGATCTGGTCCAGGGTGAGGCGTTCGCTGAGCAGGGCGGTGACGGGCAGGCGTCCTTGCTCGAAGAGCTGGATGAAGCGGGGGACGTCGCGCGCGGCCACACAGGAGCCGATGTAGCTGCCCTTCAACGTGCGCTCTTCGGCGACCAGATTGGTGGGTGGCATCGGCCAGCGCGAATCGGGATGCGGCAAGCTGGCGGTGACGGTGGTGCCGCCGCGGCGGGTGACGCGATAGGCGGCTTCGAGGGCGGCGGTGACGCCGGCCATTTCGAAGGCGAAGTCGACACCGCCTTGCGTGGCATCCTTCACGTCGGCGACCAGCGTGGGTGAGGCGGCGTTCAAGACGTGCGTGGCGCCGAGTGATTTGGCGAGCATCAGTTTGTCCTGATGGACGTCGATGGCGATGACGGTGCTGGCGCTGGCGAGTTGCGCGCCGAGGACCGCGTTGAGGCCCACGCCGCCGAGTCCGATGACGGCGACACGCTGGCCGGGTTGCACCTTCGCCGTGTTGACCACCGCGCCCACGCCGGTCAGCACAGCGCAGCCGAACAAGGCCGCCTGTTCGTACGGAAGATGCGTGGGGACTTTGATGGCGGAGCCGCGATTGACGACGGCGTACTCAGCGAAGGCGGAGACTCCGATGTGGTGATAGATTCGTTGGCCATTCTGCGAGAGGCGCATGCCTCCGCCCAGAAGCGTGCCGGCGCCGTTGGCTTGTTGGCCCGGTTCGCAGAGGCCGGGGCGGCCTTCGATGCAGGGCGCGCAACGCCCGCAGCGGGGGGCGAAGACCATGACGACGTGATCGCCGGGAGCCAGGTCGTGCACGCCAGGGCCGCATTCGACCACGATTCCGGCGGCTTCGTGGCCGAGCACCATGGGCATGGAGCGGGGACGGTCGCCGTTGACGGTGGAGAGGTCCGAGTGGCAGAGCCCGGCGGCGTGGATGCGGATGAGCAGTTCGCCTTCGCCGGGCGGGTCGAGGTCGACCTCTTCGATGGTAAAGGGCCGCGACTCCACGTAAGGCAGAGGCCGCTGCATTTCGCGGAGGACCGCGGCGCGCATTTTCATAAGGGTTTACTCAAACTGCCGGCGGAAATTGGCGATCTCGGCTTCCAGTTGTGCGAGGCGGGCTGAGAGTTCCGCGACCTGCTCTTCCAGTTTGCTTACCCGATCGCCGGAAGAGGCGCTCGGCGTGGCAGGGGCAAAGCCAGTGACATCGCCAGAGAGCAGGTGAGCCCAGCGGTTGGACACGGGCTTGGCCAAAGGGTCGGTACGTTCGGAGAGCCGGCGCAGGACGCCTTCGACACTCTCCATGTCCTCAAAGTCGTAAAGAGACTGCGTGCGAGAGCGGATTTCGCCGAGGGTCTGGGGGCCCCGCAGCAGGAGGCAGGCGAGGACGGCGAGTTCGCGGTTGCCGACCTCGAGGCGTTCGACGAGCCGGTGGCCGTGCTTGGGCACGCGGCTGTCGCGGCCGGTGTGGATGAGGGCCATGCCGCGGTGCCGCAGCTTGTCGAGGGCGAGCGTGACGGCGTCCTCGGTGAGCGACATCAGCGGGTCGCGGGAGGATTTCTGATTGCACGCGTTGACCAGCGCGTTGAGCGAAAGCGGGTAATAGTCGGGGGTGGCCATCTCTTTTTCGATGAGACAGCCGAGCACCCGTGCTTCTACAGGATCAAGATCGAAAGGCATGGGGTTCAACGCAACGTGGGGCTAAACAGAGGCTCGGTTTCCGGCGACATCAGGACCCAGAAACTATAGAGAGCCAGGACGGTACCGACCGGGATGTTCACAATGTGCAGGGTGGCGACCACCATCGACAGAGAGCGCGCCCACGGGCGAAATTTCATCAATCCAAGTCCCACGGCAACGGAGGGGATGGCGAGCAGGAGCATCACAGCCGTGATCCCGCCGCCGAAAAAGCGGATGACTTGCACCATCGGGCCGGATACGAAATCCGAGCGCTCGGCTTGCACCATCAGGCCGCTAAAGCCGCCAAAACTGATTAATAAAATCAAGGCCGCCAACCCACCCAGCACGCCGAGACCGACGTACAGGATGCCGAGAACCTTGACATGTGACTCCATGCCCATAAGGGAACGTGTTTCTCCTCCTCCGATAGTACCGTGCTTCCTATAGTACGACGGAGCGGGAGGGCGTGGGAATCAAGCCACGTGGAATGAAGCGGTTGCGTTTACGGACGTCAATTTGCAAGCGGCCAATGGAAACGGGTGCAGGACGAACGTGAAGATCTGCTAAAATAATGGACATCAAAATCTCGAGCAAGACTCGATGCGGATCGTGGACCGAAGCCCTCGCCGCCAAGCGCGCTTCCCACCCTAGCGCCACGATGGCGAATCCTCAGAGCGTGTTTTGCATCGAAACACTGCCATGGTAACCACCATTCATCCGTTGTTTGCCGCGTCGACGACTGACAAGATCTTAAACGCGCTGTTCGACGATACGTTTGCCGGAATCCACCAATTAACATGGTTCGATTGGGCGATTCTCATCCCCTACTTCGGCACGTTGCTGATCCTGTCGCTCTACGGCTTGCACCGCTATAAGGTGATCCACGAGTACTTCCGGGTGAAGAAAAAGCTGAACCAGCCGCCGGCCAAGCTCTGGGACGAGTTGCCGCCGGTGACGATTCAGTTGCCCTTGTTCAACGAGCAGTTCGTGGTGGAGCGGCTGATTCAGACGACGCTCCAAATGCGTTACCCGAAACATTTGTTTCAGGTACAGGTGCTGGACGATTCCACGGACGAGTCCTCGGCGTTTACGGCCGCGCTATGCGCGCGTTACCGAGCCGAAGGCCACAACATCGAATATATTCACCGCGTTGACCGGACAGGCTTCAAGGCTGGCGCGCTGGAGCACGGGCTCGAAACGGCGATCGGTGAGTTCGTCGCGGTTTTTGACGCTGACTTCCTGCCGCCGGCGGACTTCCTCGAACGTACCATCCACTACTTCACCGACGACAAGATCGGCGTGGTGCAAACGCGCTGGAGCCATATCAACCGCGATTCCAACCTGCTGACGGAAGTGCAGGCCATGCTACTCGATGCGCACTTCATTCTGGAGCACGGCGCTCGCAGCGGGAACGATCTTTTCTTCAACTTCAACGGCACGGCCGGCATCCTGCGGAAGGCGATGATTCGCGACGCCGGCGGCTGGCAGCACGATACGCTTACCGAAGACTCGGACCTGAGCTATCGCGCGCAATTGAAGGGCTGGCGTTTTGCCTATGTGCCGGCGGTGGATTGTCCGTCCGAATTGCCCGTGGAAACCCATGCATTCCAGGTGCAGCAGCAACGTTGGAGCAAAGGGCTGACGCAGTGTGCGCTCAAGCTGTGGCCGATGATCCGGCGCGCGGACCTGCCGTTCAAGGTGAAGCTGGAAGCCTGGCTCCATCTGACGCCGAATATCTCTTACCCGCTGATGATCGTCGTTTCGACGTTGATGCTGCCGGTGATGATCGTGCGGTTCTACATGGGCTGGGTGGAGATGGTGTTCCTGGATGTGCCGCTCATTATCGCGAACTTTGCGTCGATCGGCGCCTTCTACCTGGTGGCGCAGCGCGAATTGTATCCGCAGACCTGGAAGCGATCGATTATCTTTTTGCCCGCGCTGATGGCGGTGGGCGTGATGCTGACGCTGTCGAATACGAAGTCGGTGATCGAAGCGCTCTTGCGCCAGCACAGCGCGTTCGTGCGTACGCCGAAATACGCGGTGGCCAAGGGCCAGCATCAGAACAAGCAGCGGAAGTATCGGCGCCGGTCGGGTTGGTTGCCGTATCTGGAACTCGCCTGCGGCACAGCGTTTTTGGCTATGGTGGCTTACGCGATCGATACCTACAATTACTTATCGATTCCGTTCCTGATGCTGTTTGTGTGTGGTTACTTCTGGGCGGGCGGGTCGACCTTGTGGCAGGAGTGGCAGGGTAAGGTTCGCTTCGAACGGGAACAGCAGGAAGCTCTCGAACTCGAAAAGGCTTAAGCCCTTTCTGGATACGGGCGCGGCGAGCTTCCTCGCCGCACACCGGACGAACCAGCTTACGCCGGCGTAGAACTGAAGATACCGACGATGCGAGAAAAGATCTTGCTGACGGTGGGCATCAGGTCGTTGGGCAGGACGACATAAATGGCAATGACCATGAAGCCGACCAGCAAGGCGTATTCGATCAGGTCCTGGCCGCTCTCGTCCTTGAGTAAGGCGCGCAGCATTTTTTGTGGGCTAAGTTCGCGCAATTTCATCTTCATAGTCTCCACTTCTCGCATTCGAGTACCGCATCTCCCCTTAACAAGATAGTGCCTTGGTACCGTTACAAAAACAACACTCCTGGAACCCTAGGATCGGGGGATTTTGCCCCTAAAGGTCTAGTTCCCCGATCCTGGTACGGAGGTCCCAAAAGTGACGCTAAGTTACGGATTTAATTGGGATGGCAAGCGGCGGACGGTGAAATTAATCAGCCGAATGGCGTCGGAACCAGCGCTCAATAACCGGCCCCGTAGCCGCAACTGACCGAAATTTCCGCCCGGGGTGAAGGTGGTTTGGCCCAAGGTCTGGTTAGTACCCGAGGCCACACCGACGCTTTGGGCCGACCAGGCGGCCCGGTCCAAACCGAAGCCCACGCTGAGGGTGATCGTGTAGACGTCATCCCCGGCCGGTACCGCACGACCGGCGAGTGTGGTGCTGCCGGCCAGGACGTCGAGCTCCGACACCGCGGTGCCACCGGTATGCAGGTAAGTCGCCTCAATCAGCAGGCGATCGCCGGCGAAGAGCGAGCCATTCGGAATGGTGCAGGTGCCCAAGTCAGTGAAGGCGGTTACCGAAGTAGTGACGCCCGGGCTCGCACAGAGGATCTGGACCATCGAGTGGCTCTGGCCGGCCTCCTGCGTTTTGCGCGAGCGCGAGGTGGTGTTGTACCAGGAATCGCCGTCGGTGAGGAATCCGGACGTCGGGTCCGTGGCGGTGCCCGCGTCGCTGAACCCCGGACGAATGTTCGTCGAGTTGGTGAGGAGCCGGCGGACATTGAAGCCGCCGTCTGCGTTCACGAAAGCGAGCGAAACGCCGGCGTTCGAGATCCAGGTCTGCATCGGGACCGAGCCCTGATTCAGGCCGGCGCGGACCGTGAGTTCCGTGGTGCCATTCGCGGCGGCGTCGTAGACGTTCAAGGTGGCGCGCGGCGTATTGTTGCCGATGGAGAACTTGCGCGACGCGTTGTTGTAGGCCAGCGTACCGCTGTTCTGCGTCAGGCTGCCGTTGGAGTCGATGAAGGGGACCGAGCCGGGCGTGAGGCCGGTGTAGAGGCAGGGGGCCCACACGGGGTCGCTACCGTTTGAGGTCAGGCAGCGCCCGGCGGTGCCGAGCGGGAGCTGTGTCCAGGTCGGGGTGGCGCCGCTGGAGCCGACGATGAGGCCGCCACGAGCCGGCGAACTCGGCGTGGTGTCACTGTGCAGCGTGCTCAACAGTGCGTGGTTGCTGGTGGCGTCGGTGGCCGGGGTTCGGTAGAAGGCCTCGAGTACGTCGTCGATCTGGGGGATGGCTCCGGAGGTAAACGTGATACTGGCTCCGCTCAGCGTATAGTCGCTGCCGGCAGTCTGCAGCAAGCCGTTTTTGAACAAGGCGAGGCTGGCCGCCGGAATCGGCGAGTTGGCGAGCGTGAAGACGGCGTTGGTGCCGTTGATCGCGCCGGCCGGAGTTTCCGCGTCACCGAAGCCCGGGACGCCGCCACCGCCGCCGACTTCGCCGACAATCACGCCGCCGTTGCCTCCGCCGGTGAGGATCCCGCCCGGCAGCAACGTCGCGCGGACGTCACGCAGGCGGAGCGCCGCGGCGGAAGAGGGCACGGACCAGATTTCGGAGAACTGGAATTGGCCATCGGAGTTGTAGCGCACCAGATAATAGGCGTTGTTGGCGGTGGTGGTCGGCGTGAGCCGGACATAGAGGTTTCCGTTCACCACCTGCACCGTTGTGCCCTGGGCGCCAACGGTGGAGTTGGTGTTGGTCTGGAACGACTTCCATTCGATCAGCACTAGTCCATTGAACGGTTTTCCGTCGGCGCGGTAGACCGTATCGCGAATGGTGGTGAGGGACGGTTGCTGCGCCCACAGCCGGGCGCCGGTGGCCAGCACGGCCAATAACAAAAACAAGCGGCCCAAGCCGCGCATCAACGTACTCATGACGGAAGACTCCTTAGGTTCGTGAGAGGCCGCGCCTGATACGCGCACGACCTAGCTGACCGGAGTGTAACGGGTGACCCTCGTTTTCCCCCTGAGTGAGGCGGAAGGACGAAAATTGTAAATGCTGAAATAAAGAGACTTAACCGCAAAAACAGCAAATTTCAATTCGCTGTGAACGGGTTTTCACCGAACGCCGATTTTGGCGGTTTCGCGAACTACTTGCCTTCGAGAATGAAGGTGGGCGCCAAGCCGGAGGCGGTGGAGAACCCATTGGCCGAAGGCGTGGTGAGCCAGGTGGTGCAGCCCTGGACCTTGCCAAGGAAGCTATGCGGGTGAACCTCGATATTCATTTCGCGATAGTCGAGGCCGGCGTAGGTGCGCACCGGGAACGAGGCCCGGACGGCTTCGACGCGCTCCTGAACGACATACGAATTCGCCGTCGCGCGGCGGACTGCGCGCTCCCATTGAGCATCGTCGGCTTCCCAGCCGCGAACTTCGGGCAGATCGGTCTGCTCGTCATTCGGACGCAAGATCAGCCGTTCGCGATTGGCCGCGATGAACTGCGGCAGGTCGATCGGCTTGCCCTGATAGGTGGACTTGGCGTTGGCCACCACGCGGGTCCATGGGATGTACTCGCGGATGGCTTTGCGTTCGAGGGCAGGGAAGCTGGCGGTCACGCTCTCGTCCGTCAGTAAGTCGAAGATGGCCTTCTTCTGGGCCACTTCGCCACGGAAGTTATTTACGAGGCAAACCTTCCGTTCGCGGTAAGCACGGAGTAAGGCGTGGTTGAGGTCGAACCGCACCAGAAACTCCGAAATACGCACGCGGCGGTAGACGAGATCGATCTCGAAGTCGCCCCGGCGCAGCACGCCGTTCTTGTACTCAAGCTGCTCGAGCGAAATGACTTCCGCGTTATAACCCTGTTTGCGGAAGAGCTGCGCGAGCAACTGATACTCACCGCTTTCGAAGTTCGCGAACGGCTGCCGGAACTCGAGAATCGCGATGTTCGGCTTCTTCTTGCCGCCAAACTCCTTGTACGCGCGCAGGATCGCCTGCAGCAGGAATTTGGTGCCACCCACTTTGCTGAGCGAGTGCTTTTTCCGGAACTCTTTGACCGGTCCGGCTTCGAAGAACAAGTCGCCCAGTAACTCGCCGTAAGCGACGCCGGAAGGCGTCTCGGCGGAATACTGGTTGAAGTGTAAGTGGCCGTTCTGGATGTGGGTGTCGAGTAACGAAGTTACGGCGAGATACGAATAGCCCGGGTCGATCTGCGCCAGCATTTTCTCGGCGGGCAGCAACGCCATGCGGGAGAGCAACTGCGGGTTAGCAAGAGCAAGTCGCTTGACGCGGTCAATCGCGGACGTGAGAGACTCCGACGCCTTGACCATGTGGTCGTACTGTTTGCGCGTGATGAAGTGCGGACGCAGGAACGGGGATACCGGGCGGCCCCCGACGACCAAGTGGCTGCCTTCCATTTTCTTGGTGAGGTCGTCGGCCCACGCCAGATCTCGGAACTCTTCCGACTCCAGGACTTTTTGATAGCGGGTGACGGCGTCACCCAGGATTTTCACGCTCATTTTGCGCCGGACTTGATTCCAGTATTGCACAGCGAATGCGATAATCAAAACGGAGACGAGGGTAAAAACCTCTGTAACCTATAGATTTTAAGTCTCTTAGGGGTCGGCAATGAGAATGCTTGGGCGTCGTGACCGTGTGCATAGAATGAACAAATTTGCGACACTGACGGGTTTAGTTCTCGCCGTCGCTGTTTCTTCGCCCAGGCTGCGGGCCGACGAAGGGATGTGGCTTTTTAATCAAGTTCCCAAGACAGCGATCGCGAAAAAGTACGGCTTTACGGTGACCGACGACTTCTTGCGGAAGCTGCAATTGGGCTCGGTGCGTTTCAATAACGGCGGGTCCGGCTCGTTTGTTTCGCCGGACGGGCTGCTGTTTACCAATCACCACGTGGGGATGGATTGTATCCAAAAGGTCTCCTCGGGCGCGAACGACTATGTGAAGAACGGCTTTCTGGCTAAGACGCGGGCGGAAGAGAAGCGGTGCCCGGACCTTGAGATCAATATCCTGCAGCAGATTGAGGATGTCACGGCGAAGGTGAATGCCGGGCTGAGCGAGCAGACGCCGCCGAGCGAAGCCAATCAGAAGCGCAAAGAAGCGCAGACGCGCCTAGAGAAAGAGTGTGTGGCGGCGGGCGGTGAGCGTTGCGATGTGGTGACGCTGTACGCCGGCGGCCAATATCATCTCTATCGCTACAAGAAATACACCGACGTGCGGCTGGTGTTTGCGCCCGAAAGCGCGATTGCCGCGTTCGGCGGGGACCCGGACAATTTCACGTTCCCCCGCTACTGCCTGGATATGGCCTTCTTCCGGGCCTACGATCATGACGTCCCGGTGAAGCCCCAGCACTACTTCCCCTGGTCTCGCACGGGCGCCAAGGATAAAGAACTGACTTTTGTGTCCGGCCATCCCGGCACCACCGGGCGCATGGCGACGGTGACGGAACTCGAGTTCCAGCGGGACGTCAGCTTCCCGTTGACGCTCGAACGGCTGCGCGGCATGCGAGGCGCCCTCGAAGCGTTCATGGCGACTTCGCCGGAAAACAAGCGCGCCGGTACGGAACTGCTGAACAGCATCCTGAATAGTCTGAAGGCGTATCAGGGGTTCGACGGCGGCTTACACGATCCGGCCCTGATGGCCCGCAAGCGCGAAGACGAGAGCAAACTGCGCAAGGCCGTCGCGGACGATCCGGCGAAGGCCAAGCGCTACGGCAATACCTGGGACGAGATCGCGGCGGCGTACGAGCGCTATCGAGCGTTACTCAAGCCGTTCTATGTGTTGGAGCGTTCGTCGAGCGGTGGTGACTTGATGGGAATCGCACGCGACATCGTCCGGTATACGGCAGAGAAAGCGAAGCCCAACGAACAGCGTCTGCGCGAGTACAACGAGACGGCCCTGCCCGAAGTGGAGCAGCGCATGTACTCGGACGCGCCGATCACGCCCGGCCTGGAAACGGCGATGCTCGAGAACTATCTGGCGTGGGCGACGAAGATGCTGGGGGCCAGTCACCCGGCCTTGCAGCAGGCGCTGGCTGGCCGCACCCCGCACGAAGCAGCGGTGGCGATTATCGGGGGCACGAAGCTGGCCGATATCGCCGAGCGCAAGCGTCTGGCGGCGAGCGCGGAGGCCGTGAAGGACTCCCAGGATCCGCTGATCCGACTGATGCTGACGCTCGACGGCCCGGCCCGGGCTGCTCGCAAACAGTATGAGGATCAGGTGGAGGCTTCCATCCGCGGCGCTGCGGCGCGCATCGCCCAGATCCGCTTTGCGCTATACGGCGATCGCGAGTATCCGGATGCGACCTTTACGCTGCGCCTTTCCTACGGCCAGACCTTGGGCTATAAAAATGCCAAAGGGGAGAACGTGCCGTGGGCAACGACCTTTGCCGGGTTGTATCCGCGGGCAACCGGGCAGGATCCTTTCGCCCTGCCGCCGTCGTGGCTTGAAGCCAAGCGCAAGCTGAACCTGCAAACGCCGTTCAACTTCGTCTCTACGCACGATACGCACGGCGGAAACTCTGGCAGCCCGACCCTCAACACGAAGGGCGAGATGGTCGGCATTCTGTTCGACGGAAACCTTGAAGGGCTGCCGAATCGCTTCGTCTTTACGGACACGATGGCGCGCAGTGTCCATGTGGCGAGCCAGGGTATTTTGGAGGCGCTCCGCAAGGTCTATCGGGCGGATGCGCTGGTGAAGGAACTGGTGCGTTAAGGTGCAGGCCGCTTTTCAATTTGGTTTGCGCTATGGGCTGGTGATCGGCATTCTTTCGATGCTCGACATTTACGCCGGGACGATGACGACGCTGAAGCGAATCCCGTGGCTGTATGCGCAAACGGTGCTGGGTCTGGTGACGATGTATCTTTGCGGCTGGGCGGGGATGAAAGCGTTCAAGCCCTCGGGCGAGAAGCTCGGTTATTCGGCACTGGCGGGCGGGATCACTGGCTTAGTGGGGACGATGCTGTTCACGTTCACGCTATTTACCGTGGCCTTCGGTCTCACTGACCGCATGCAGCAGTTCCCCTTCACGACCGCGGATCTGGCGAAGACTGGCCAGACCGTGGCGAACTATATGCGCTCGGAAGCCGGAGCTCGTGACGTGTGGAACGCCGCCGTCGCGGGCTTGCTGCGCGCGCCGCTGGGGGCGGGCTTCGGGGCGATCGGCGGTCTGATTGCGCGCTCCGTCGGGATGATGAAGCTGGACGACTAGCGGGCGATCAGGCGGGCGAGCCGCAGGATCTGGTAAAGGTCGCGCACGTAGTCGATGTAGGTGAGGGCTTCAGTGGAAGCGGAAGACGGGGCGTTGCCGGCGTCGTGCAGGCGATGGAGGAAGTCCGCGGGCGGTTCGAAGTCGGCTGGATTCACACGCTGCCCGGCGATGAGCGCGCGTAGCCGCTCGGTCATTTCCTCATCCACCTGACGCAATTCGTCATAAAGGGCGGCGACGCCGGGGTCTGAGCTTTTGCGCGGATACGGACGCTCGCTCAGCCGGTGCCAAGCCTCTTCTAACTTCTTGAGAGCAACGCCCTGCGCGTGGTGCGGGACGCTCATCAGTTGATGGCTTTACTCTGTGCGGTGGCGGGCTCCTGCCCGTAGTTCTCGCGTATCACCTGACTCTGGTCCGAGAAGAAGGTCCGGCTGCCGGAGTTGCCGAAGGCTTCGGGGTTGGCGTTCACCTGATAGCCGCCCTGGGTGGCCTGCAAGGTGAACAGGTAGCCGCCCTTCTTGCCGGCGGAGAGATCGGCCGGAATCAGGTCAGCGGATTGGGGGCCGGGCGTGCCGCTGGTGGGCGGGCCGAGTTCCGCGAGGGTGGTGGCGTATTTGCCGAACTGGGAGTAATACTGCGTCTGAGCGGTGTGAACGGTGATGACGGCCCGGATCGCGGCCATTTCCTGGGCGTACATACGCGTGCGCGTGAGTTTGGGCACGGCGATGGCAGCGATGATGAGGATGATCGCGATAACGATCAGCAATTCGACGAGCGAAAAGCCCCGGCGGCGACGGTCACGGTTCAACAGCTTCATAGGTATCTCCCCTATTAATGACGTTATCAGATCGGCAAGCGTGCAGAGGCTGGTCTAACTCTTCACTAAAGTAAATGTGCCGTCAGCGTGGAGTTCGTACAGACGGCCTCGCCACGCAATGGTGTTGCCGAAGAAACCGGCGACCCAAAAGGCCAGACTAAGGAAGTCCTGGGGAATCGTCAACCAGGACCAAGATCCTCGCAGTACCGCGTGAGCGAGGTACCAACCGGCTACGAGCCGCAGCGTGATCGTCGCGACGGCCAGCGGCCACCAAGCGGGAAAGAACACACCGAGGAAAGCCGCCCAGGGCAGCGGATTGGTAAACACTTGGCCGATGTAGCCGGCCGGTCGCGACCGGCGCGTGCTGCGATTCCACCGCAAGCGGTGGGCGAAGTTCTTCTGCCATGGCTCGCTGCCGATGCGGTGCTCGACGATGTAGCGCGAGAGGATAACGCCGAAGCCTTTCTCAGCGGCGAGTTGCCCGAGCACGAAGTCCTCGGCGAGGTAGCGGCTCAGTTCGCGGAAGCCGCCAATCGCCTCCAGCACAGTTCGGCGGGCGACGATGGTGGGTCCGACGGCGAAGCGAACCCCTTCGAGCATCCGCGCAACCAGTAGGCCGCCGATGAATTCGGTGTTCAGGCCCGCGGCTTCCAGCCGGCTCCAAATGCTGGGGCCGCCGGTGGCGCGATACGGACAAGTAGCGAGGTGAACGGAGGGATCCGCGAACTCGGCGGAGACGGTCGCGAGGAACTGCGGGTCGACCCAGATATCGGAGTCGCACATGGCGAGCAGATCGTAGCGGGCTTCGCGGACCAGATGCTCGAGGCTCCAGACCTTTGCATTTGCATAGGGCGGCTCGCCGACGAATAAGAGACGGGTAGCTCGTTCGGGATACTCGGACTGCAGACGGGTGACCAGCGGTACGGCGGGGTCCTCGGGCGTGCGGACGGCGAAGAGAATCTCGTAGGCGCCGTCGTATTGTTGCGTGAAGATGCTGCGGAGGTTGTCTTCGAGGCCGAGGTCGAGGCCGGCCAGAGGCTTCAGGACGCTGATCGGCTGGGGGGCGGCGGTAGGGATGGGAACGCTAAGGAAGCGGTAGGCGGCAAGCGCCATCAGAAATAAGTAAACGAAGCCGCCGGCGGTGAGGATGAGAAGAAGAGCGAGCAGCAGGAGCATAGGAAGAGGACGGGCCGCGAGGGGCCCGTCCCACGGATCCGATTAGTCGTCGGCGGACTTCGACGCGATCAGCGCCTTCGCTCGCTCAATGAACTCGGCGATCGGCACGACGCCCTGATCCCCATGTTTGCGATGGCGGACACTGACGCTGCCGGCTTCGGCTTCGCGGCCGCCCACCACGAGCATGAAAGGAATTTTCTGCATCTGGGCGTCGCGAATCTTGAGATTCACCTTCTCGCTGCGGTCGTCGACTTCGACGCGAATGCCCGCCGCTTTCAGTTGCTCACCCAGCGAATGGGCGAATTCGTTCTGGCGATCGGTGATGGGGCAAACGGCCACCTGCACCGGAGCCAGCCAGAAGGGGAAGGCGCCGGCATAGTGCTCAACCAGAATGCCGAAGAAGCGTTCCACCGAGCCGAACAGTGCGCGATGCACCATCAGCGGTTGATGCTTCTTGTTGTCCTCGCCGACGTACTCGAGGCCGAAGCGGCGCGGGAGCGTGAAGTCGAACTGCACGGTGGAGAGCTGCCACTTGCGGCCGATGGCATCGACGAGCTTGACGTCGATCTTCGGACCGTAGAAAGCGGCTTCGTCCGCAATCACTTTGGCCTTCAGGCCCACGCGATCCACGGCATGCTTCAGGGCGTTTTCGGCGAGCTCCCACTGCGAAGGCTGGCCGTCGTACTTGCCGGAAGCGCCGCCGTCCCAGGTGGAGATTTCCGCTTCGTACTGGGTGAAGCCGAAGGTGGTCAGGGTGTCACGGGCGAACTCGAGGCAGCCCACCACTTCGTCCTCCACCTGATCGGGCCGGCAGAAGATGTGGGCGTCGTCCTGGCAGAAGCCGCGGACGCGAAGGAGTCCATGCAGCGTGCCGCTGCGTTCGTAGCGATAGACGGTGCCGAGTTCGCCGAGGCGTACCGGGAGGTCGCGATAGCTTTTTTGCCGGTCCGCATAGATGAGGATGTGGAACGGGCAGTTCATCGGCTTGAGCTGGTAGGTGGCGTCGTCGAGC
Organism: Bryobacteraceae bacterium; assembly: GCA_965229305.1. Lineage (GTDB taxonomy): Bacteria > Acidobacteriota > Terriglobia > Bryobacterales > Bryobacteraceae > JALHNI01. The sequence continues at coordinate 310,035 of CBDDIZ010000039.1, forward strand.
TCCATGGGCACGAACATGTTGTCGGCGTAGAAGTTTGCGTGGCCGGAAGTCTTCCAGAGGTCGAGCCGGGCGACGTGCGGCGTATAGACCAGCGAGTAGCCGCGCGCCAGGTACTGTTCGCGCATCCAGTCTTCCAGAGCCTTGCGGATGATGCCGCCTTTCATGAAAATGTAACAAATGAATATTTTAGTGTATTTTGATGACATAGGTTAGCTAAAAAATATTGCAATTAATCTAAGCATCAATAAAGTACTTAACAGCAAAAGATACTATACTGAAGATGTATCAAGAACAGATCTTAAACAAGTGATATAAGCGTTGTTCTTAAGGGTTCAAATAGTTCCAAAAGAGTAGTATTTGTTAAACAGCTACCAGGATTCAAAGCAGAAGCAGAATTAAATACCACAGAATCTGAATTTGATAATAACATATTGGTAAATGTATACCATATATGAAGACATACATTTCTGAATCATACAAAGTTGATCATTCTGTAAAGTTTGATTTAAAGAATATTTAATTTATTTTTTTTATTGTATATTGTTTTGAATTTATTATATTTATATAATTATTATAGTAATGTTCATATTATATAGGTGTTGAATATAATTAAAAGAACTATATTTTATGTAGCTTTTTATAATGTATATTTTTGACTGTTAAATTCTAAATTTAATAATTTTATATTAACTTGTTTTGTATATGTTTAATACATAAATAAATAACCTTAATGGATACTTACAGAAAATAAAATTATTGTAAAAAATAAAGAAACACATATAATTAAAATAGACTTTGAATTATTGATTATATTTATAAATGTGATTGTAGCAATTACTATTAATTTATTTTCAATATAACCTATATCAAATATTTCAAACTCTAATCAAGTGTATCATCTATTTTTTTGTGAATTTCTTTTACTTCTGTATTGTCTAATGTATAAATTATAAAAATTTTTAGTGTTTTAGATATAAATCCTTCTATGGGATGATAAAGATCATGCAAAACCAAATTTCATATTAGACACCTCAGCTATTATAACAGGTTTTTCAATTATCTTGAAGGCTTGCTCTCTTAGATCTCATTTCTATTACATGATATATATAATCACTTTTATTTTAGATGGATCATATCCAAATCGTATCCAGCAGTGTCGCCATTGACAAGATAATGAAAAATATGCATACAAGCCAACACAATTAATGTATTAGATATGCATATCTCATGTATTTTTATAAGACAATAAGCATATATATGGAGAAGCACCTATGGCTTTTCATTTGGGTTTTATCCTTGTAGAGATGATATCAGAAATTGGAGACCAGAAAAATTTACAATTGAAGATAGAATGGTTTACATGAGTAGGTGTATCAGAATATATCAGGTTAGTGGATCAATTTAACTGTCATAGATATGCTAGTATAATTAAATGTTACAGCATATGAAATTTTTTATTTTCTTTAAAATTATGACAATAATCTATTAGATAGGTTAAGAGAATGATCTAGCTATGAGGTTATATTTTTGGAGAGAAAAAAAAAGCATTCAGTAAAAATATGGTTGAGGATACAGTAGTTTGTGATGGTTTGGTTGTAGAAAAAAACTAGTTAGATGAAGAACAGACAGTGATTGAGTAAATAGTAATACAAGAGAATGTTTTATTAGATGAAGTATTGAATTGCATGTAAGTAATTTTGATGAGAATTTAAAAAGTTCATATGATAATCATTGTGATGAATTTGATATGGCCAGCAATGATGATTATTGTTATGAAGAAAATGCAGCAACTAAATTTTGCAATAACTACATTCATCATTATAAAAATTTCTTATCAAGTTATGAAAATAAATTTGAATGATGACTATATTAATGAGGAAAAAGAATTTAATCATAATTTTATCTATAACAAATATATTTATTCATCCAATCACAATAGTTATAGAGCTTTATTACATCCTTATGCTCTATGTTCTTAGAATATTTGAAAAGGTTAAATCATTTAATGCTTCTGAATTAAGTTATATCTTATATAATAGTAAAAATAGGCAACCATAAGATCAATGGAAAGATATTATATTTGATCTTGAAGAGAAAGGAATAATTTCAAAACTCACCCACTATAAAAAATTTTTCAGATTTAATTGTAGAACTTATGATTTTATTATAGGATTTTATAAGGTTTTTTGGACCAGAATCAATCAATGAAAATAGTATTATTTAATTATAATATTAAGTAATATTAGTCGATAAACGCTTAAAATTACTGGAGAAAAAAAAATCTATTAAAACTAAAATAAAAATTAATATCAAAAAACCTGCTCAAAAAAATAAGTTTATTGTGATTTAATTATGTTTATAAGAAAAATTTACTACTAACTCACTAACTATTTTTGCCGAACGACCCCTAAAATATTTGAAAGTGTGCTGAACACAAATATTAAATATGTGTTTGAGCACATTAAAATTAAAGTGTGGTCGCGCACAGAAAAATTAAAGGTGTGCTC
>CBDDIZ010000040.1:0-355805 GCA_965229305.1 Bryobacteraceae bacterium
GGCTGGTGCCGGTGCGCGTCGGCTCGGTGTCGAGGGCCTCGAGCGGCAGTTTGAACCGGTTGACCCACAGCGTGCAGTAACCGTACCAAGTCGCGCCGATCGCGTCCCAGCCGTTGCTCGACACGAACAGGATCTGGCGCGCCGGCCGGCCCAGCGCCTGCGGGCCGAGCGCGTAGGCGGCGGGATCGGTCTTGAAGCGCTGCACGCTCTCGACGCTCAGCACGTGGTCGAGCAGGCCGCGGCCCTTGTCGTCGACGTAGCCGGCGCTGCGCAGCGCGACGCCGATCATGTCGGGGTCGCCGTTGCTCAGCACGCCGGTGACCACGCCGCGCGCCTTCAGCGTCTGCAGCACGGCCAGGTTCTCGGGAAAGGCGCCGAGGTGCCGGTACTGGTTCAGCAGCTGCGTCTCGCGCTCGGGCGTCAGGTCGAGCTGCAGCCGCGCGCAGGCGTAGCGCAGGCCGGCGCGCGTGAGCTCCCAGAACGGCCGGTAGCGCTGGCTCATCGAGACCAGCCGCGTGTACTCGATCTGCTTGTCGCGCCACAGCACCGCGAGCGCCTCGCCGCGACCGGGGAAGAGCTGCTCGGCGAGCGTGCCGACGCTGTACACGTCGAACAGCGTGCCGTAGGCGTCGAACAGCACCGCCTGGACCGCGGGCAGAGGCTTCACCGGTTTCATCACGACCACTGTATTACGAACATATGCGTTTATTTATCGGCCGACTTGCGCTTGATCTTTTACTTATTCGACGGTAATCTGGGTTCAGCAACTGACCCCCCATGGACCGCTTCAAGCAGATCGAATCGTTCGCCGCCGTGGCCGTGAAAGGCAGCCTCACCGCTGCGGCCGCCGCCGAGGGCGTGGCCCCGGCGGTGATCGGCCGGCGCCTCGACGCGCTGGAGGAGCGCCTCGGGGTCAAGCTGCTGGTGCGCACGACCCGGCGCATCACGCTGACGCACGAGGGCAGCGCCTTCCTCGAGGACGCCCAGCGCCTGCTGACCGACCTGGCGAACGCCGAAGCCAGCGTCAGCGAGGGCGGCGTCAAGGCCAGCGGCCACCTGCGGCTGACCGCGCCGGCCGGCTTCGGGCGCCGCCACGTGGCGCCGCTGGTGCCGCGCTTCGCCGAGGCCCACCGCGACGTGTCGGTCTCGCTGAACCTCAGCGACCGCGTGGTCGACATCGTCAACGAGGGCTACGACTGCGCGGTGCGCGTCGGCGACCTGCCGGACTCCAGCCTCGTCAGCCTGCGGCTGGCCGACAACCGGCGGCTGTGCGTGGCCGCGCCGGGCTACCTGCAGCGCGCCGGCACGCCGCGCCACCCGAGCGAGCTGGTCCGCCACCAATGCCTGACGCTCAGCTCGAACGCCAGCCAGGCGCGCGGCTGGGCCTTCGCGGTCGACGGCGAGCTGACCCACCTGCGCCCCAGCGGCCGCTACGACTGCTCGGACGGCCAGGTGCTGCACGACTGGTGCCTGGCCGGCCACGGCATCGCCTGGCGCAGCACCTGGGAGGTCGAGCACGAGATCGCGAGCGGCCAGCTGGTGACCGTGCTCGACGACTTCGCCGCGCCGGCGAACGGCATCTACGCGGTGTTCCCGCAACGCAAGCACCTGCCGCTGCGGGTGCGGCTGTGGATCGACTTCCTCAAGCACACCTACGGCGACGCGGCCTACTGGTCGAGCGGCGTGCACTGAACGCAGCGCGCCGCGGGCGCCCTGCCCGGCGCGGCGCGGGCAATCTGCTCTGCGGGGCCGCGGCCCCGCGCTCCTAAGGTCGATGCACCCGGGATCGCCCCGGGCCGGACCGCGCCCCGCGCGGCCGACGTGCCCCATCCGACCCTGGAGACCTTTCGCCATGAAGCACCTCGCTGCCGCGCTGCTGTGGCTGGCCGGCGCGCTGCGCGCCGTCGCTGCCGCCGCGCCCGAGCCGATCGACCACCGCGCCTTCGACACCGCGGTGCGCCAGGCCGTCGCGCCGCAGGCCGGCCAGGCCGTGACGGCGCTGAAGCTGCTGCACCTGAGCGCCGATGTCGGCCCCTGGCTCGACACCGGCCTCGCGCTGCAGCCCGGCGACCGCGTCACGCTGCTCAAGACCGGCCGCGTGTGGTGGTCGCGCGCGCTCGACCTGTCGCTCGAACCACCGATCGCGGTGTGGGGCCGCATCGGCGAGGCCGGCACGATCTTCCGCGGCGCGCGGGCGACGGACACCGTCGTCGCCGACCGCGCCGGCACGCTGCGGCTCAAGCTCTATCCCGGCCTGCGCTGGCTCGACGCGCGCGGCGGCTACGCCGGCGAGCCGGCCGCGGTGAACCCGGACGCCGGCGGCGGCGTCAGCGTCGCGCTGGTCCAGTGGCGCGCCGGCGTGCACATCGAGACCGAGCTGAAGCGCCTCGCCGATCAGCCAGTGATCGGGCCGCTGGCGGCCGCCGAGGCCGAGCGGCTGGCCGGCGGCACCGCGCCGCCGCCCGACGGCTGGCACTACCTGTGGGAGCTCGGGCCGGCCGAGCTGTTCACCGCGGTCGAGCGGCCGGACGGCCACGGCCACCCGCCGCGCGCGATCCGGCTGCACACGCGCAACGACGTCGGCATCCTGCAGAAGGACACGCCGTTCGAGCTGAGCCCCGACACCGTGCTGCGCTGGCGCTGGCGCGTCGACCAGCTGCCGGCCCGCGGCGCAGAGGACGAGGTGCCGAGCCACGACTACATGAGCATCGCGGTGGAGTTCGACGACGGCCGCGACATCACCTTCCTGTGGAGCCGCAGCCTGCCGGTCGGCACGGTGTTCGCGTGCCCGCTGCCGGGCTGGCAGGAGCGCGAGACGCACGTCGTCGCGCGCTCCGGCGAGGCCGAGCTCGGGCGCTGGGTCGAGGACGCCGTCAACCTGCACGACATCTACCGGCGCGCCGTGGGCGGCGAGCCGCCGGCGCGGGTGCGGCGCGTGTGGCTGATCGGCGTCAGCCTGTTCGGCCACGGCGAGGGCCGCAGCGAGTTCGGCCAGATCGTCCTCGAGGCCGGCGCGCGTCGGCTCGCGGTCGACTAGCGCGTGAACAGGCCCTGGTGGCGGCCGACCGGCACGGCCGGGGCGCCGCCCCGGCCGCGCGGTCAGGCCCGGGCGGTCACTGGCTGGCCGCCGGCGCGGGCGCGGGGGCCGCGGCGCCGTCCTTCATGCACTTCTTGACGAAGCTGTTCTTGGCCGCGCCGGCGAGCTTCTTGTCGGCCGCCTTCGATTCGCAGGTGGCCGAGCCGCTGTCCTTCATGCACTTCTTGACGAAGCTGGTCTTGGCGGCGCCGGCGAGCTTCTTCTCGGTCGCCTTGGCTTCGCAGGTCGCGTCCGCCGCGTGGGCCGCGAACGCCGCGCACACCAGCGCCAGGATGGTCATTGCCTTCTTCATGAGCGAACTCCTTCTGAGCGAACCACGGCAGGATTTGCCGCGAGCATTGAAGCACGGAGACTTTCCGCGCAACAAGAGCCACAACGGCCCCCGCGGCCCCGCGTTGACGCGCGACGGCTGGCTGTCAGCCCGGCCGCCTCAGGCGATGCGTCGCGGATGCGCCAGCGCCTCGTGCGCGACGTGCAGCCGGCGCACCAGCACGCGGATGAAGGCCTCGTCGAACAGGTGGCGGCAGCCCGGGCTGAGCCGCGCCATCGAGTCGGGCGTGAACGAGATCATCGTGGCCGGCGCGACCACCGAGACGTCGGTGCTGTGGCGCCGCAGCTCGGGGTTGGGTGCCAGGTAGGCCATCTCGCCGACCGAGGTGCCGGCGCCGAGGTGCGCGACGCGCTGGCCGTCGCGGAACACGTCGACCGCGCCGTCCGCGATGATGTGGAAGGTGTTGCCCTCCTCGCCGCGGCGGTAGATCAGGTGCCCGAGCGGGTAGCGCTGCCAGGCGCAGCGGTGCACCACCTCCCACAGCTCGACGTCGCCGAACTGGCTGAAGAACTCGAGCGCGCGCAGCAGCGTGAAGCGCTCCGAGTCGAGCACGCCCTGGACCTGGCGCCGCGGCACCTGGCGGTTGGCGACCAGCGACGACAGGGCCTGCGCGAACGCATCCCAGTCGGGATAGCGGTCGCCGGGCCGCTTGGCCAGCGCGCGCTGGATCACCGCGTCGAGCGCCGGGTCGACGCCGCCGCGCAGGTCGCCCAGCGGCGCCGGCTGGGCGGTGTAGATCTGCGCCATCAGCACCGACTGGGCCGGCGCGTCGAACGGCGGCCGCCCGGCGATCAGGTGGTAGAGCACCGCGCCGAGCGAGTAGATGTCGGCGCGGGCGTCGAGCGTGCCGCCGTCGAGCTGCTCGGGCGACATGTAGGCCAGCGACCCGACGCGAAACACCTGCGTCGTGTCCGCCTGCAGGTTGAGCACGCTGCCGAAGTCGCTGACCTTGACGTCGACCACGTGGTCGCCGTCGAGCCGCGCCAGCAGGTTGGCCGGCTTCACGTCGCGGTGGATCAGGCCCTGGCGCGAGACGTAGCCGAGCGCCATCGCGCACTTGAAGCCGACTTCGACCACCTGGTCCAGCGGCAGCAGGTGGTCGGTGCGGCAGAACGGGCGCAGCGTCGTGCCGGCCACGTACTCCATGACCACGTAGGGCTCGACCGGGTCGGCCACCGCGTCGAAGATCTGCACGACGTTCGGGTGCTGCAGCCGCCCGACCAGCGCCGCCTCGGCCGCGAAGAAGCGCGCGTGCAGCGCGCCGTCGCTCACGTCGGCCAGCGCGCTGGCGCGCACCCGCTTGACGGCGACGTCGCGCTGGTTGAAGTCGTCGCGGCAGAGGAAGACCTCGCTGGTCGCGCCCTCGCCGAGCTGGCGCAGCACGCGGTACTTGCCGATGCGCTCGGGCAAGGCGGTCGAGGAAGTGGCAGTGGTCATGGCGGACGACGGGGAAGGGGCGCATCTTTCCATCGCCGCCGGGCGCGGGCAACCCGCGCGCGAGTGTCCGACGGCGCCGCGTGAGCCGTCAGCGCATAGAACTTCGCTCGCCGGTTGTTGTCCGATTGCCCCCACTCGGACTCGATGAATCCCTTCGACTCCAGCCGCGCCAGGGCAGGGTACAGCGCCCCCTGCTCAATCGCCAACTGCCCTCCCGAAATCTGCTCGATCCGCAGCAGCACCCCGTATCCATGCTGCGGTCCCAGCGAGACCGCCTTCAAAATCAGCAAATCCAAAGTCCCTGGCAAAATCGGCGTCGACATTTCGTCTCTCCTAATGCCATTAGGATAAGCCCGCTCTCCTAAGCCGTCAAGGAGAGAAGTGCCCGGAGTAACCTAAGGCCATGACCACACCGCGCCCAGCTCCTCCAATGGACCGAGCGCGGCCACCTGCCCCCGCACCACCTCGAACGCGCTCTCCGCCTTACCGGCTCCCTCCCCACCGACGCCCAATGGCAGCAGTTCCTCTCCCGCCTCCTGCTGGCCGCCGGCACCCTCCTTCTTGGCTCCGGCATCATCTTTTTCTTCGCCTACAACTGGAACTCGCTACCGCGTTTCGCCCGCTTCGGACTCGTCGAAGGCTTGCTCCTCGCCTCCACCGCCCTCGCCTGGTGGAAGACTCCCTCCCACCCCGTCGGCCGCGCCGCTCTCTTCTTATCCGCCCTCCTCACCGGCGCCCTGTTCGCCCTCATCGGCCAGACCTATCAACTCGGCGCCGACCCCTGGGAGCTCTTCGCCCTCTGGTCCGTCCTCCTCCTCCCTTGGGCCTTCGCCGCCCGCCAACCGGACCTCTGGCTCCTTAGCCTCCTCCTCGCGAATATCGCCCTCGGTCTACAGCCTTGGTACCGTCTCTATTCCACCTGGCAGCACGGCACGCTCAACCTCGCCGCGCTCGCTGTCTGGGAATTCCTCGCTCCGCAACCGCGTCTGGCCCCCCGCCTCGCCGCCGCGGCCACCGGCATTTCCTTCACCTTCCTCGCCCTCGACGGAATCTTCACCTCGTCCCCGCCGCCCACCGCGCTCCTTGATTTGCTCTGGCTCCCCGCCACCCTTTACGTCTACGTCCACCTGCGCCGCGACCTGTTCATGATTGCCGGCGCCCTCCTCTCCGCCATCGTCACGATCACCGCTCTCTGCCTCCACGCGCTTTCCCCGCGCTTCGGCGACAGCCTCTTCGCCCTCTTCCTGATCGCGACCCTCGTCATCGCCCTCTCTGGCGCCTCCGCCAAATGGCTCCAACACCTCGCCCGTGAGGAGCGCGCATGAACCACCTCTGGCAGCAACTGCTGGCCGATGGCTTGGTCACTGGCGACGTCCCACCGCTGGATCCGCCCTCCGCCGCTTGGTACGTCAACGCTCTGCTCGGCGCCGCCGCCTGGATCGCCGCCGTCATTCTCACCGTCGTCATCGCCCTCCTCACGGATAACCAATCCGCCATGGGCCTGACCGGTGCACTCGCCCTCGCCGCCGGACTCGCCCTTCTCCGTTTCCCCGGGCTCTTCCTCACCCAACTCGGCCTCGCCACCGCCATCGCCGGCCAAGCCGGCCTCGCCTTCGGCCTTGAAAAGTTCCTCCACGGCGACCGCTTCACCGCCGCCCTTACCCTCGTCTTCCTCCTCCCCAGCTTCCTCACCACCCACGCGATCTTCCGTGCCTGGTGCGTCGCCGGGGCCCTGACCTGCGCGGCCCTCGCCGTTCATGAAGGTGAACCCCTGGTCATCGCCGCGGCCGCCGCACTCGTCTGCGCCATCTTCCTCGTGATGCCGCAACTCCCCCGCGCGTATGGCTACGGCGCCGCTCTCGGACTCCTCATCGTCGAAGCCCTCGGCCACTTCGACCTCACCCGCGTCTCGCCGGCCTCCCTTTATGCCAGTGGTCTCGCCGCCGGTGTCGTCCTCGTCTACACCGTTCACCGGCTCTTCGGCACCGTCCGTGCTGCCGCCTACGCCACGGTCGTCGCCCTCCTCCTGATCCCGGCCAGCGGCGTCGCCTCCGCTCTGTTGATCATCCTGATCGGCTACGGCCGCGCTGCCCCCACCCTCACCGGACTCGGCATTGCCGCCGGCCTCGGCTACCTCAGCCACTACTACTACCTGCTCTCCTTGACGCTCCTGCAGAAGTCCCTCGTCCTCATGGCCACCGGATTCGTCTTGCTCACCCTCCGCTTCCTCCTCTTCCGGAAGGTGCCCGCATGACCCGAATCGGCATTCTCGCCGGCCTCCTCCTGATCCTCGGCCTCGCCAATTACTCCATCTACCAGCGCGAGCAGCTTCGCGCCCACGGCCAACTCGTTTACCTCGAACTCGCCCCCGTCGACCCCCGCTCCCTCATGCAAGGCGACTACATGGCCCTCAGCTACCAACTCCGCGACCTACCCTACCCACCCACCGATTCCGGCACCCTCATCGTCAGTCCGGACCCCCGTCGCCTCGGCCGCCCCGCCCGCTGGAACTCCCCCGCCGGCCTGGGCGAGTTACCCCTCAAATTCCGTCTCCGGCAAGGCCGCGTCGTCATCGGCACTGATGCTTTTTTCTTCGAAGAGGGCACCGCCGCCACGTATCGTAACGCCCGTTATGGCGAGTTTCGCGTCGCTCCGGACGGCGCCGCTTTACTCACCGGCTTACGCGACGAAAACCTCCAGCCCCTCGGTCCCCGCTGAAATTTCATTTGACTCTGTCCTCGCGCGGGCATAGAATCACCCCCAGCACATTTTCAGGGAAGGTTTCTTAATGCCACGTCTCATCCTCGCTGTCCTCCTCGCCGGTAGCCTCTTCGCTCAAAGCGAACGCGGTAGTATCTCGGGTCTCGCCGCAGACCCCACCGGTGCCGCCCTTGCCGGCGCCGAAGTCGTGGTCACCAACCTCGATACCAACGGCGTCTTACGCACCGTCACCGCCGCCACTGGCGAATACAGCGCTCCGAACCTCTCCCCCGGTCGTTACCGCGTCGAGATCACCATCACCGGCTTCAAGCGCTTCATTCAGCCCACCGCCGTGGTCACGGCCGGCTCCGTCGTCCGCGTCGACGCCACTCTCCAACTCGGTCAAACCACCGAACAGATCGAAGTCACCGCCGCCGCCAGCGTCGTCCAAACCGATAGCGCGCGTGTCTCCACCTCCGTCCAAAACAAGTTAGTCGACGAACTTCCGCTCGTCGTCGGCGGCGCCATGCGCAGCCCCTTCAACCTCGTCGCCGTCGCCGCCGAAGCCCGCGGGAGTGGCCAGCAGTTACAAATCGGCGGTGGTCAGGTCGCCCAATGGGACGCGACTCTCGACGGCCACTCCGTCGGCACCAACCGTTCCGGCGACACCGCCGAAGCCGCGCTCAACACGCCCTCCGTCGAAGCCCTCACCGAATTCAGCGTCGACACCAACGGCTTCAAAGCCGAGTACGGCCAGGCCGGCGGCGGCGTCATGACCTTCGCCAGTAAGTCCGGCACCAACCAGTTCCACGGTTCCGCCTACGACTTCCTCCGCAACGACAAACTCGACGCCCGCGGCTTCTTCGCCTCCTCCCGCTCCATCTACCGCCAAAACGACTTCGGCTTCTCCGCCTCCGGCCCCGTCGTCATTCCCAAGGTCTACAACGGCAAAAACAAGAGCTTCTGGTTCGTCTCTTACGAAGGCTTCCGCAATCGCGTCGGCGCCAACGCCACCATCCTCAACGTCCCCACGCCCGAAATGTACAACGGCGACTTCCGCAACTGGGTCGACGCTTCCAATCGCTTACTGCCCATCTATGACCCGCGCAGCACTCGCGCCTCCGGCAACGGCTTCGTGCGCGATCCCTATCCGAACAACCAGATTCCGGTCAATACCTTCTCGAAGACCGCCGCGGCCATCGCCGCCTTCGGCAAGGACATCGCCCCCAATCGGGGCGGCGTCCCTGGCACTTCCGCCTACGTCCGCAATAACTACATCGTCACCAGCGGCACCAACGTCACTCCCACCGACAAATGGAGCATCAAAGGCGACCAGATGATCGGCAGCAAGCATCGCGTCAGCTTCCTCTGGAACGACACCTCCTATCTCGGTAAGCCCGGCCCCGCCGGCGCTCCCGGTCTCCCCGGCACCCTCTACAACGGCTCCATCACCGACTGGCAGACCCACTCTTACCGCGCTTCCCACGACTGGACCATCTCCGCCAACATGGTCAACCATCTCTCCTGGTCGAAGACGACGTTCGTCAAGAACGCCTACTCGCCCAACGTCGACAAGAACTGGAAAGACAAGGTCTGCATCAAGAACGCCGTCGATTGCAACCAGAACTTCCCCACCATTAACTTCTCCGAGTTGAGTACCTGGGGCGGCGCCTCCTACAACGGCACCAATCAGCCGGGCTGGGGCTTGAAGAACGACCTGAGCTACATCCGCGGCTCTCACACCTTCAAGTTCGGCTTCCAGGAACAGATGCAGAACGCCGACGGTTTCGGTCAGCAGGACATCGCCGGCCGCGCCGACTTTAGTTACTTGAGCACCAGCGTTCCCGGCATCACCGCTAACACCAGCGGCAGCTCCTTCGCCTCCTTCCTCGTCGGCGACGCCTTCCTCGGCCGCACCGAAACCATTCGCGCCGTCACTCAGAAGTATCCTTACTTCGGCTTCTACGCCCAGGACGACTGGCGCATCACCCGCCGCCTCACCCTGAATCTCGGCCTCCGCTACGACGTCACCCTGCCGCCTACCAACCTCAAAGACGAGTACTCCGACTTCAACCCCACCCGACCCAATCCCGGTGCTGACGGCCGCCTCGGCGCCCTCTGGTTCGCCGGCTTCGGACCCGGCCGTGAAAACCGCCGCAGCCTCGTCCCCGGCTGGTACGGTGGCTGGGGCCCGCGCATCGGCCTCGCTTACTCCTACAACGACAAAACCACCATCCGCACCGCCTTCGGCCGCTCCTTCTCGCGCGTCACCGCCGTCCAGGGCAGCGGACACTTCGCCGGCTTCATCGGCCAGTACGTCTTCAACAACGCTTCTCAAGGCGTCCAGCCCACCTTCCGTCTCGATGAAGGTCTGCCCGCTTACACCCTGCCGCCTTCGATCGATCCCGCCTTCTCCAACCAGAACGACGTCGAATACTGGCAGGGTCAGGAGGCCACCCGCGCTCCCGAGAATCTCTTCTGGACCTTCAATATTCAACGTCAGTTGAGCTCCACCACCGTGCTCGAAGTCGGTTACAACGCGAGCGTCGGCACCCACTTACAAACCGGCCTGCTGAACCTCAACCAGGTTCCCACCGCCGACTATCAGGCCCTCGTCAACCGCCTCGGCGTCACCCAGGCGCAGACGGTCATGCGCGGCGATATCCTCGCTCCCGCCGCCGTCGCCGCGGGTATCAAGGTCCCCTATCCCAGCTTCCTCAATCAGCGCATCCGCACCGTGGCGCAGTCCATGCGCCCCTATCCCCAGTATCAGAACATCAATACCGACGTGCAGAATGGCGACAAGAGCGGCCACTCCAGCTACCACGCCATGATCATCAAGATGGATCGCCGGTTCTCCAAGGGCCTCACCCTCAACTGGAACTACGTCTTCTCGAAGTTACTCACTGACTCCGACACTTACTTCGCCAATGCCTCCGGTTCCATGGACCAATACAACCGCCGTCTCGAAAAATCGATCGGCGCCTACGACCAGACCCACGCCTTCAAGTTCTCCACCCTGTATGACCTCCCCTTCGGCAAAGGTCAGCGCTGGTTCACCAAAGGCATCGCCAATCAGGTCATCGGCGGTTGGCGCATTTCCGCCATCCAGAGCTACAACAGCGGCACGCCCGTGGCCCTCACCCGCAATAACCCGCTCCCGATCTTCAACGAAATTAGTCGCCCCTTGGTCGACGCTTACGATAACTGGCGCGCTCCCATCGCCGGCAGCGAGTTCGATCCCGCCGTCGATCGCTTCTTAAAGCCGCGCTCCGCCTTCCCCACCCAGCCCAACGACTTCGGCAATGTCACCCGTTACAACCCGAAAGTCCGCACCTTCTGGGGACAGAACGAAAACATCAGCATCGCGAAGACCTTCAACCTCACCGAACGCTTCCGCCTCGATTTCCGCGCCGAAGCCTTTAACCTGCTCAACCGTGTCATCTTTGGGATCGGCGCCACCAACCTCGATTCCAACGCCCTTGGTCAGGTCACCGGCGCCGCCAACAGTCCGCGCCAGATGCAAATGGGGCTCAAGCTTTACTGGTAAGCTGATGCGTAGATGGCCCGTAGCTTCATCACGGCGGCCGCTGGATCAGTCTTGGTCCTTGCCGCCTGTCGTGCGGCCATCGCCCAAACTCCTGACCAGCCTTTACGCGTCGACGTTAACTTAGTCCAAATCGACGCCATCGTCACCGATAAGTCGGGCCGCCACGTCACCAACCTCACCAAGGACGACTTCGAACTCCTGGAGAATGGTGCCCCGCGGCCCCTCACTTATTTCAATTACGTCAGCCTCGGTCCTCCTTCCCCCGCTCGTGGTCCGGCCGCTTCCGGTGGACCGCTCGCTCTCGAGGACGTCCGCCGCACCCTCGCCCTCGTCGTCGACGACCTTCGTCTCACTCCCGCCAGCCTCCACTACACCAAAGAGGCTCTCGGTAAATTCATCGATCAACAGCTCGAACCCGGCGACCTCGCCGCCGTCATCACCACCAGCGGCCAACTCGGCCATCTCCAGCAATTCACCACCGACCGTCGCCAGCTCCGCCTCGCCATAGATCGTCTCCATCCCCAAACTCTCCCCGCCGGTGGCGGCATGTCCGAAGACATGCACCAGCGCAACTTCCAGATCCGCAACTTCAACCTCAGTTCCCTACAAGCCGTCCGCGCCATTGCCCGTGGCCTCCGCGACTTTCCTGGTCGCAAGTCCCTGATCATGTTCTCCGAGGGCTTCGAGGTCGGCATCCGCGCCCGCCGCAACGCCTACGACACCGCCCCCGACACCGAAGTCTTCTCCAGCGAAATCCTTGAGGTGGCTCAAGCCGTTCATCGCTCTTCCGCCGTCCTCTACGCCATCGATCCTCGTGGCGTCGCGGCGGAAAACATTCTGGCCGTCCGCCGCGCGCAAGCCGGCTTCGCCTATCTCGCCACCGAGTCCGGCGGACGTGCTGCCTTCGACACCAACGACCTCAACCAAAGTCTCGCCCGCGTTCTCGCCGACCAGTCCGGTTACTATCTCCTGGGCTACGTCCGGCCCAGCGTCGAAGGCCAAGCTCCCTCCGCTCCTCCCAAAATCACCCTCCGCCTCAGAGCCGGTGGCTATGAGGTGCGCTACCGCAAGGCCGCCTTGGGCCTCGATGAGCCAACCCGCAAGCCCGCCACCAATGCCGAGCTCCTCGCCGACGCCATCGCGTTCCCCTTCTCGCGCGGCAAGCTCCAACTGCGCTTTACGCCCACCTTCACCTTGAATGAGCGCTCTCAGCCCATCGTCAAGGTGCTCCTCCACATTGATGCCGGTGCCGTCGAGTTCACCCCGCCCGACTCCCAGGGCCAACGCACCGCCCGCCTCCACATTGCCCTCGCCGCCCAAGGCGGGGGACGAAACCGCGTGCCCCCGTCCATCCACAGCTACGACATCCGCCTGAAGCCCGATGCCTTCGAGCGTCAAAAACAGGGCGGCTTTGTCTATGCCCTGGAACAAGCCATCCCTCAGCCCGGCCCCTACCAACTGCACGCCGCCGTGCTCGATGAACACTCCCGCGAAGTCGGTTCCGCCCACCGTTTCGTGGAGATCCCGGACGTGCGGAAAGGCCGCGTTGCGCTCTCCGGGATCACGATGCAGTCCGGAGATTGGCGCAAGGGCGCTCCCCTGGACGAATTGAGCCCCGCCATCCGGGAATTTACGCGCGGAGAGCCGTTCTCCTATGGCCTCACCGTCTACAACCCCCCTCGGGACCCCAAAACCGGTCAACCCAGTCTCCAGCTTCAGCCCCGCCTCATCGCCCAGGGCAAAATCGTTTGGGAAGGGAAGCCCATCGCCGTGATTCAACCGCCTGGCGCCCCTCCGGACCGTCTCCCCGCCGGCGGCACCCTCACTCTCGGCTCCGCCACCACCCCCGGCCCGTACATTCTTGAGCTCCAAGTTATAAAAAGCGACGCAAAAGTCGACACAATTGCCGAATGGACCGATTTTCAACTGCGTGACTAAATTTTTTTTATCGAGAAGTGCCTGTCTTTTGAATAACCTACGAGTACCACCGGCCTTAGGGGACACCAAAACGTAATTTTCTGGGGGTACCACGCTTGCCAAGCCCGGTACCCTTTGCTAATCTAAACCTCGTGGATGAGCGGCGACGCGAATCCGAACTGCTGGTGCGTCAATAGCCCGCCCGCTACGATCTTCCCCAAAGATCTCAACCAGAAAGAGCCGATGTAAAACAAGGCTGTCTGGAAGAAGAAAAAAGGGATGAAAAAAAAGATCGAAAAAGCGGTAGACAAAGACGGAAGGGTGAGATAGACTAGCAAATGGCTGAACGAGATTGACGGTAGGGCGCTCCCCGGTGATAATACAAATCACCTTGTGGTTGGAGTCGCGATTCTGAGGCCGCTGGGCCTGTGGATGTAACCCGCCTGCTGCAGCAAATCGCTGCTTTCTTGTAACTGCTTTAAGTTCTTCTGGTGATCCTCGCATTGAGGTGATCTGGAAACCGCCTTTCGAGGCCGCCAGTTGAGATGCTTTCTTTTGATCGCATCGAAAGCTGGTCAGTTGTTTGACAACCTGATTGGATGCGAAGTTCGAACTCGTCAGTAATATTGAGTAACATCTGGGACGACTAGGATCGATGCGCTGGCCTGGCTTTTAAGTCACGGTTGGACGTCGGTTCACAATCAAACGGTTCAAACGAGAGTTTGATCCCGGCTCAGAATCAACGCTGGAGGCGCGCTTAACACATGCAAGTCGAGCGAGAAAGGGAGCAATCCTGAGTAAAGCGGCGTACGGGTGAGTAACACGTGGGTCATGTACCCTTTGGTGGGGAATAACGTTGGGAAACCGACGCTAATACCGCATAATCCCGAGAGGGAAAAGCCGCAAGGCGCCGAAGGAACAGCCCGCGGCCGATTAGCTAGTTGGTGAGGTAATGGCTCACCAAGGCGACGATCGGTAGCCGGCCTGAGAGGGCACACGGCCACACTGGCACTGAAACACGGGCCAGACTCCTACGGGAGGCAGCAGTGGGGAATCTTGCACAATGGACGAAAGTCTGATGCAGCGACGCCTCGTGAGTGATGAAGGTCTTCGGATCGTAAAGCTCTTTCGACTGGGAAGATAATGACGGTACCAGGAGAAGAAGCTGCGGCTAACTACGTGCCAGCAGCCGCGGTAATACGTAGGCAGCAAGCGTTGTTCGGAATTACTGGGCGTAAAGAGTGTGTAGGCGGTGTCGTAAGTTTGGCGTGAAATCTCCCGGCTTAACTGGGAGGGTGCGCCGAAGACTGCGATGCTTGAGGATCGGAGAGGAAAGTGGAATTTCTGGTGTAGCGGTGAAATGCGTAGATATCAGAAGGAACACCTGTGGTGTAGACGGCTTTCTGGACGATTCCTGACGCTGAGACACGAAAGCGTGGGTAGCAAACAGGATTAGATACCCTGGTAGTCCACGCCCTAAACGATGCATACTTGGTGTGAGCCATTCACTTGGTTCGTGCCGGAGCTAACGCGTTAAGTATGCCGCCTGGGGAGTACGGTCGCAAGGCTGAAACTCAAAGGAATTGACGGGGGCCCGCACAAGCGGTGGAGCATGTGGTTTAATTCGACGCAACGCGAAGAACCTTACCTAGGCTTGAACTGGATTAGAAGATTGGCAGAAACGTCGGTCGTTCCGCAAGGAACTGATTCAGAGGTGCTGCATGGCTGTCGTCAGCTCGTGTCGTGAGATGTTGGGTTAAGTCCCGCAACGAGCGCAACCCTTGTCCTGTGTTGCCATCATTAAGTTGGGCACTCTCAGGAGACCGCCAGTGATAAACTGGAGGAAGGTGGGGACGACGTCAAGTCATCATGGCCTTTATGTCTAGGGCTACACACGTGCTACAATGGTCGGTACAATGCGCTGCAAACCCGCGAGGGGGAGCCAATCGCAAAAAACCGATCTCAGTTCGGATTGCAGGCTGCAACTCGCCTGCATGAAGCTGGAATCGCTAGTAATGGCATATCAGAATGATGCCGTGAATACGTTCCCGGGCCTTGTACACACCGCCCGTCACATCACGAAAGTGGGTTGTACTAGAAGTCTTCAGGCTAACCCGCAAGGGAGGCAGAGGCCCAAGGTATGACTCATGATTGGGGTGAAGTCGTAACAAGGTAGCCGTAGGAGAACCTGCGGCTGGATCACCTCCTTTCTAAGAGAGGAAGTGGCTGGAGTCACTGAATTTAAGTAGGTGGCAGTCTTTCCAGTCCATTTCCGTCCTGGATTCTCTTCTCAATATTTACTGAGTTTGATTTCGCTTCGGCCTGGTGTCGAAGCGCTCGCATCCAATTGGCCTCGAGATCATTTATTGTTGGCTCGAGCTGGTAAGCTTTCTTCGGATCGCATCGGCCGGCTCGCCAAACCTCCAGGGGCTGTAGCTCAGCTGGGAGAGCGCCTGATTTGCATTCAGGAGGTCATCGGTTCGATCCCGTTCAGCTCCACCAGCTTCCCTGCTCAACTGGAATTACAGGTTTGGGCCTGTAGCTCAGGTGGCTAGAGCGCACCCCTGATAAGGGTGAGGTCGATAGTTCGAGTCTATCCAGGCCCACCATCTCGCACAGTCTGATTGCTGTGCGGTGGGTGCTAACAAGTTTTGATCTCCGGCAGAACCCAACTTCGGGTGATGCTGTGGGTCCTGATCTTTGAAAATTGAATATTGATGGGCAACACAAGTTTCTGATTGTTGTTCGTTACCAGGAGATCTTTTCGGCTCCTGGAAAGAACAGCGATTCGAGGCGCTTAGAGATTAGACAAATTTTGAGTTAATTCTGTGTCTGGAGTTAATTTTATGGTCAAGCTACTAAGGGCATGCGTGTGGATGCCTAGGCGCTAGTAGGCGATGAAGGACGTGGCAAGCTGCGATATGCCTCGGGGAGGAGCAAACATCCTTTGATCCGGGGATTTCCGAATGGGGAAACCCACATGGTGTGAACACCATGTATCCCGCTGTGAATACATAGCGGCGGGAAGCTAACCTGGGGAAGTGAACCATCTCAGTACCCAGAGGAAGAGAAAACAACCGTGATTCCGTCAGTAGCGGCGAGCGAAAGCGGAACAGCCTAAACCGTACGATTCGAAAGGAGAGTACGGGGTTGCAGGGCCACAATATCAACCGTTTGCTGTCTGGTAACAGTCAGCCGGCGGTTGGTAAAAAGAGGGATAGGAAAGCGTTAATTGAAGCGCTCTGGAAAGAGCCGCCATAGAGGGTGATAGCCCCGTAGGTCAAAATGCAATTCTCCTTCCAGTGGTACCTAAGTAGGGCGGGGCACGTGAAACCCTGTCTGAATCCGCCGGGACCATCCGGCAAGGCTAAATACTCACTAGCGACCGATAGCGAACTAGTACCGTGAGGGAAAGGTGAAAAGAACCCCTGCGAGGGGAGTGAAATAGTACCTGAAACCGCATGCCTACAAGCAGTGGAAGGGCCGAAAGGCCTGACCTCGTGCCTATTGAATAATGAGCTGGCTAGTTATTCTCAGTCGCAAGGTTAAGCGTAAGCGAGCCGTAGCGAAAGCGAGTCTGAACAGGGCGTTCAGTGGCTGGGAATAGACGCGAAGCGGGATGATCTACCCTTGGCCAGGATGAAATTCGTGTAACAGCGAATGGAGGTCCGAACCAGTGTTGGTTGAAAACGGCTTGGATGAGCTGAGGGTAGGGGTGAAAGGCTAATCAAATTCCGTGATAGCTCGTTCTCTCCGAAATAGCTTTAGGGCTAGCCTCGTGTGGACCGTCGTGGTGGTAGATAACTGAATGGACTAGGGGCCTTTCCCGGTTACCGAATCCAATCAAAATACGAATGCCATGAACGAATGCACGGGAGTCAGACTGCGAGGGCTAAGCTTCGTAGTCGAAAGGGAAAGAGCCCAGACCGCCGATTAAGGTCCCCAAATCTATGCTAAGTGGTAAAGGAAGTCGGGAAGCAGAGACAGCCAGGAGGTTGGCTTAGAAGCAGCCATCCTTTAAAGAAAGCGTAATAGCTCACTGGTCGAGCAGCCCGGTGCCGACAATCCAACGGGGCTCAAGCATAGTACCGAAATCGCGGGTGTGTAGCAATACACGCGGTAGGAGAGCATTCCAACGGCGTCGAAGGTGACGCGTAAGCGTTGCTGGAGCTTTTGGAAGAGACTCTGCCAGCATAAGTAGCGACAATGGGGGCGAGAACCCCCCACGCCGTAAGTCTAAGGTTTCCTGAGAAAGGTTAATCCGCTCAGGGTTAGTCGGAGCCTAAGGTGAGGCCGAAAGGCGTAGCTGATGGACAACTGGTTAAAATTCCAGTACTTCTTTTGTTTTCGATGCGGGGACGCTGCACGAAAATCCCAGTGCGAAATGGTTCCAATCTGGGGTCTAGTGAGGTTGGGGTAGGCAAATCCACCCAGCCGTCAGCCTGGAAAATCCGCTAAGGTTAGGGCAGAAGAATCCGTACCACAAACCGACACAGGTGGACAAGATGAGTATTCTCAGGCGCTCGGGTGATGGTCTGTGAAGGAACTAGGCAAATTAGCTCCGTAACTTCGGGAGAAGGAGTGCCCACCTCAGACGTGGGTCGCAGTGAATAGCGTCAGGCGACTGTTTAACAAAAACACAGGTCTCTGCTAAGTCAACAAAACGACGTATAGGGGCTGACGCCTGCCCGGTGCCGGAAGGTTAAAAGGAGGGGTTAGTCGCAAGGCGAAGCTCTGAATTGAAGCCCCGGTGAACGGCGGCCGTAACTATAACGGTCCTAAGGTAGCGAAATTCCTTGTCGGGTAAGTTCCGACCTGCACGAATGGCGTAACGATCTGACGACTGTCGGCACAGGCCGCCCGGCGAACTTGTGGTTCCGGTGAAGACGCCGGATGCCCGCCACTAGACGAAAAGACCCCGTGCACCTTTACTATACCTTAACAATGATTTATGGGATGGACTGCGTAGGATAGGTGGGAGGCTTTGAACCCGGATTCTTGGATTCGGGGGAGCCAATGGTGAAATACCACCCTGTTTATTCTGTGAATCTAACCTACCGACCTCATCGGCCGGAGGGACATTGTTAGGCGGGTAGTTTGACTGGGGCGGTCGCCTCCAAAATTGTAACGGAGGCGTGCGAAGCTTGGTTCAGGAGGTTTGGAAATCCTCCTTCGAGTGCAATAGCATAAACCAGGTTGACTGTGAGACTCACAAGTCAAGCAGCTGCGAAAGCAGGCTATAGTGATCCGGTGATTCTGTATGGAAGGGTCATCGCTCAACGGATAAAAGGTACGCCGGGGATAACAGGCTGATCGGAGTCAAGAGTTCATATCGACGCTCCGGTTTGGCACCTCGATGTCGGTTCATCGCATCCCGGGGGTGTAGAAGCTCCCAAGGGTTAGGCTGTTCGCCTATTAAAGCGGTACGTGAACTGGGTTCAGAACGTCGCGAGACAGTTCGGTCTCTATCTGTGGTGGGCGTAGGAAATTTGAAAGGATCTGCCTTTAGTACGAGAGGACCGAGGTGGACGAACCTCTTGTGATCCAGTTGTCCCGCCAGGGGCACCGCTGGGTAGCGAAGTTCGGACAGGATAAGCGCTGAATGCATATAAGCGCGAAACCTTCCTTAAGATGAGATTTCCCAAGCGCAAGCTATGAAGGGCCGTGGAAGACGACCACGTTGATAGGCTGGGTGTGTAAGCGTAGCAATACGTTGAGCTGACCAGTACTAATCGCCCGTTCGGCTTGACCATAAAATTAACTCTACATAGAGTTAACTCAAGTTCTAAACGCCAAAATTCGTGGCTGCCCATCAATATTCCCAAAGATCAGTCAATTTTGGTCCTCCTCGGACCTGACGACTTTGGGTGACCCTAGCGCAGGGGTCCCACCCGTTCCCATTCCGAACACGGTAGTTAAGCCCTGCAGCCCCGATGGTACTGCGCGCGCAAGTGTGTGGGAGAGTAGGAAGTCGCCCGATTAATAAAGCCCGCTGGCTAACCCCAGTGGGCTTTTCCCTTTTGCGTCCACCCCGGCGGCCCCTAGGGCCGCTCCACCAACTCTGCTCCCGCCGGCAGCACAAACTTAAACAGATCCTCGCGGATCGGCCCCCCCAATTGCTCCTCCGCGAACTTGAACTGCATGCTGGCCCCGTCCTGCCCGGCCACATGTACTTGGCGCAGCTCCCCTTGCCGCCCCACCCAGAATTCCACTTCCCGGTAGGGCGACTTCGCCGACTTCGGTGTCGCCTTTACCCGGAGCAACTCGCCTTCGCTCTCGGCTCGGAATTCACGGAAGTCCCGGTTGAAATCGAGTCGTCCCATCAGGAAGGCGAGTGGCGCCCTTAAGTCGTCGGTCGTCTTCAGCGGACTCTTCTCCACCTGGTTCATGGCCGGCGAGTAGAACCACCCGAATTTGCCGTCGGACAGGAACAGCTTGCCCTCCGGGTGGCGATATTCCCAGCGCATCCGGCCGGGCTTCTTGAGAAACAGGATGCCGTTTTCGGTTCGCGCGGGCTGGCCGCCGCCGCGGTAGCGCTGCTCAAAGCGCAATTGCAGGGTGCCCGCAGTGTTGTAGCGCTTCTCGATCATGGCCAAAACCCTGGGCAGGTCGGTTGGCAACTGCATCAGCAGCGACAGAGGAGGAAGAATCAAGGAGCCAGCCTTTCCCGCGACCAGGCGCTGCCTTCGCGCCGGTAGCGTAGGCGATCGTGCAGACGATTCGGCCGCCCCTGCCAGAACTCGAACTCGTCCACCGCCACCCGATAGCCGCCCCAGTTTTCGGGAAGCGCGATTTCGCCTTCGCCGACGGCGGCTAACCGCTCTTCCAGCGCGCCGCGGCCAGCGATGACTTGGCTTTGCGGAGAAATGGCGGCGCCGGCTTGGCTGCCGCGCGGGCGGCTGCGGAAGTACTCGAGCGACTCTTCGCGACTGACTTTGCTCGCCTTGCCACGCAGGCGCACTTGGCGTTCGAGCTCATTCCAATAAAACAGCAGGGCAACCTGAGGGTTGGACGCGAGTTCGCGGCCTTTGGCGCTCTCGTAGTTCGTAAAAAACGTGATGCCCTCGGCGCTAAAGCCCTTCATGAGAACGATGCGGGCGTTGGGGCCGGCGGTGGCGAGCGTCATGGCGTTGGGCTCGCGGAGGCCCGATTTCACGGCCTCGTCAAACCACTGAGCGAATTGAATCCAAGGGTCGGCGGAGGCGTCTTCCTCGCTTAATCCGCCGCGCGTGTAACTCTCGCGCAAGAAGGCGAAATTGCTCATACTTCGATATACTAGTGGTTTCGCATCCCTTTCCGCGAGGAGACTCTACCCTTTATGTTCGATTTGTTCCGCCGGCGTGACACGGCCGTGCGTTATCTGCTGGGCGCTGTGCTGTTGATCATCGCGTTCTCGATGGTGGTGACGCTGATCCCTGGCGTTGGCTCGAGCAGCGCCACGGACGACCGTAATGACACGGTGGCGAAGATTGGCGACGACAAAATCACGGTCCGCGATGCGGTGGTGAGTATTCAAAATGTGATGCGCCGGCAGAACGTGCCGCCGAGCGCGGTGAAGAGCCTCGTGGACAACTTCCTGGACTCGATGATCTCGAGCCGCGTGATGGCGCTGCAGGCGAGCAAGATGGGCCTGTCGCTGTCGGATAAAGATCTGGCCGAGACGATTCGCTCGCGCGTGCCCCAGTTGTTCCCGAACGGGCAGTTCATGGGCCGTGAAGCTTACGAGGCCTTCCTGGCGCAGAATGGCATGAACGTGCAGGAGTTCGAAATGAACGTCCGCCGCAGCATTGCCGTCGACCGCATGGGCAAGATGATCGAAGACAGCATTGTGGTCACCGATAAAGAATTGATGGACGACTACAAGGCGAGCAACGAGAAAGTGAAGATCGAGTATCTGGCGCTGCCGGAAGATGCGTTCAAGAACTCGGTGAATTTGAGCGAAGCGGACATGAAGGCGGCGTATGACCGCGATCCTGGTGCTTATAACTTCCCGGTGCGCTACAGCTACACGCTGGTGGTCTTTGACGAGGCCCGCACGGCGGCGTCCTTCCCGGTGAACGATGCAGACTTGCTCAAGCTCTATCAGGCGACGCCGGACCGGTTCCGGCAGCCGGAGCGCGTGAAGGTGCGGCACATTCTGATCAAGTCGGCGCCGGGCGGCGATGCGAACAAGGCCCTGGCGACGGCGAACGATGTGCTGAAGCAACTGAAGGCCGGCGGCGACTTTGCCGCGCTGGCGAAGAAGTTCTCCGATGACCCCGGTAGCAAGGAAGCGGGCGGCGATCTGGGCTACGTGGTGCGGGGCCAGACGGTGAAGGAATTCGAAGCGTCGGCGTTCTCGCTGAAGCCGAATGAGATCAGCAACCCGGTGAAGACGGAGTTCGGTTACCACATCATCCAGACGCTGGAGCATCAGCAACCGCGGATGCAGCCGTTCGAAGAAGTTCGCGAGCAGTTGAAGGCGGAGTTCAACAAAGACGCGGCGGCGACGAAGATGGCCGCCAATGCCGATGCGGCGCGTTTGGAATTGATCAAGTCGCCGAGCCAGGCGGACGCGATCGCGGCCAAGTATGCGGCCACGCTGATCCGCGCGGATAAGGCGCAGACGCAGACGTTTGGCGAGTTGGGCCAGGTGCCCGAGCTCGCGGCCGCCCTGGGCGCAATGAAGAAGGGCGATGTGGGCAGCACGATCACGTTGCCGAACAATCGCATCGTGCTCCCGATCCTGCGCGACACTCATCCGGTGGAACGGATGAAGTACGAAGAAGCGAAAGATCTGATCCGGCTGAGCGAGACCACGCGCCTGAGCGTGGACCTGTTCAACCAGAAGTTTGCGGCTCTGACGGCGGCGGCGAAGGCGCCGGGCGCTGACTTCGCCCAGTTGGCAAAGACCTACAACGCCGAGAACAAGACGCCGGCGGAATTTGGACGGGCCGGGTTTGTGGAAGGCCTGGGCGCGGCGAGCGCGTTCAACGACGCGTTCCTCTCGCCGGTGGGCACGGTGGGCGGTCCGGTTTCAGTGGACCGCAAGCGCGTATTCTTCCGGGTGAAGGAACATATCGAGCCGGATCTCGGCAAGTTCGCAGCGGAACGGAGCGCGATTGTCGATCGGTTGCGCCAGAAGAAGGCGCGCGAGCGCATGGAACTGTTCGAAGCCGGCCTGCTCGAAGAGCTGGTGCGCAAGGGCACGGTGAAGATCTACGAAGACGCTCGCCAGAAGGTCGTCGCGGCCTTCTAGTGGACACCATCATCGACCTGTTCCGGACGCTGTTCAACGCCGAACGGCTCCGGGACCTCCTGACCACGACGCTGAGCGGATGGGCCAGCTACGCGGTTTTGTGGGGCATCGTCTTTGCGGAGACGGGCCTGCTGATTGGCTTCCTGCTACCCGGCGATAGCCTGCTGTTTGTGGTGGGCATGGTGGCCGGGCTGGGTAAGCTGAACATTTGGCTGATCAATATCCTGCTGATATCCGCGGCCGTCATTGGCGATGCCGTTGGGTACCAACTGGGCAAGCGGGCCGGCCCGCCGATTTTCAACCGGCCCGATTCGCGTTTCTTCAAGCAGGATCATCTGCGACAGACGCAGGCTTACTACGAGAAGCACGGCGGCAAGACGATTATCTACGCGCGCTTCGTGCCGATCATCCGGACGTTTGCTCCGTTTGTGGCCGGCGTGGCGCAGATGAGCTATGCGCGATTCCTGAGCTTCAATATCTTCGGGGGAATCGGCTGGGTGATGAGCCTGACGCTGCTGGGATATTTTGTCGGCGATCAGGAAGTGGTGCGGAAGAATCTCGAGAAGGTAATTCTCGGGATTGTGGCGCTTTCGGTGATGCCGGTGCTGATTGAGGCGTGGCGGGGGCGGAAGCCGTCGCAGAGCTAGACGAAACGAACCCGGGAGTAGTTGATTTCGCAGGCTTTTGGGCTTCGGTGAGGGCGTTCCGGGTGCGGTGGAACTGCGACTGAATGTCGCGACAATAGCGGAAGAAGTTCCGGTGCAGATGATCCTGGGGATCTCCTTTGGTGGCGAGGAGCGTGAGCACAAGCCCGGCAAAGGGATTCTCGGATAGCGCGTGCTCGGGATGGTGGCCGCGCTCCTTCAAATCGTGAATCTGTTGGCGGAGGAGGAGGTCGTGGAGACCGACTTCGACCTGCTGCGAGCGAAGGATGCGCCAGGCATGGGCCGCGAGCTGGTTGACGAGGAAGCGCTGGTAGGTGTTGGTGGGAGCGAGGTCGGCTTCGAAGCCGGCGCGCAGGGCGAGAAAGTCCTCTTCATCCTCGAAGGGGAGCACGGGAACGCGAGCGGTGAGGCCGTGCTTGATGGCATTCATGCGGGAAGCCTCTTTGCCGGCCGCGGTACGGGGTCCGGTGGACTTCATGGCGTTGCGCTGATAGGCGGCGCGTTGCGCTTCGGAGATGGGTCTTGCCATGACTCTAGGGTGACATGGCGGACCAAAATTTCGGGGTAGGGGGTCGAGAGGGAATGTTCTGTAAGTTGTGGTTTGTCAGGTGTTTGCGGGGTTTTCTGTGGTCAGTGAAAACACGGTGAACGGTGGTTGGGCGAGGGCCGATTTCGGGTGCTTTCGACCGCACCCCGCGGCTACCGGCGCGGGCTAGGCGAGCCGAACCGGGGTTAGCCCAGGGTGTAGACGTGGTATGAGATGTCGTCGGGGCTGGGCCATTGGCCAATGTAGAGGGCCTGGATTTCGTTCAGCCAGCTGTCGTTTCTGGGGCGTTTCGAAGGACTCTGGCCGTCGTCGGTTTGCGCTGCGAGGCGGACGTCGGGGATGACGGTAGTGGTCGCCTGGCTCGGTGGCGCAATTGGTGCACAGACCGGGAAAGTGGGTGCCTCGGAGATGGCGTCCTTCAAACGCGCCGCCGATGGCGGGGACGAGTAACCGTGTTCCACTGGGGGCTGGGGGGGGCCGGCACGCGATAGATTTGCCGTGTCGGATGATCGACTTGCTCGGTTAGCGGAAAATCGCCGGCGGATCGAACTCGGATTGGACAATGTCGTATGACGAGAGCGGGGCCGGGCGAGACGGCCCCACTTCCCATTCGTTGGTGTATTTGAAGCTGGATGCGCCGTCTGGGGCCAGCCGTGGGACTAGTTATTCAGTGAGAACGTTCCGTACCCGTTTCCAGAAAACGAATTTCGGTAGTGGGTCAGTTTGAAAGTAAGTCCACGATTTCTTCGACGCTCCAAACGTGGTCCGCAACGCCCGCAGCCATCGCTGGGGTTACGCCCAAAGTCTGGAAGAGGCGAAGAAGAACTTCCAAGAAGGTCTGCACGCCACCATTGACCAGCACTTGCAAGTCAATGGGCACATTAAGTCGTTACTAAAAGTCGCACCGCCTGACGTCTGGAGTGAGTTTGTATTCGATGAGACTGGCGAGCGTCATTTTTACTCTTGCCTTTCCGAGTATCAACTTCACCCATCCCTCCCCTTTGAGGGCGTGAAGTTCTTTATCCCGGAAGCGGCCACGTTGGCACACGCTTAAAGCGAAGAATGTCAGACGACGCAGCGGTAAACCGTACTGTTGTAATTCGCGTGCTTCGCAAGCAGGGTGTTGGCGTTGCGATATTGCCTGATGGTTCAATCAGGCTCGCTAAGAATGGGACAATGGACACCTTGCTACTTCCTGACTGGGTAGAGAAGAAGATGCTGTTCTACCTAAACAGGCGCTACAAGGTTCCAATTCATTTCTTCTGGAACCCAGACATGATGTCAGATGAAATTGCGAAAGGCGCCAACTAGGCGCCTTTCGCAATTTCGGACTCACTTCAAACTGACCCACTACCGAAATATTCGAGGCAGTGAGCCGCAATTATGACATCAAAGGTCCGCCGGGCGAAGGGAAGATCGTGGGCATCCGCTTGGACGAAACACTCGGGAAGATGCTCAGTGGGGGGAGCGATATCTGTACGGACAAGTAGACGGGTCGGTCCGCGAAGCTGGAAGCTGCCGGGGCCGGAGCCTAGATCCAGGACGCAGTCCGAAGAAGAAATAAGGTCGAGGATTTGGCTCAAAAGGTATTGTAGCTCCCTGCCACCGGTGTGGCGCAAAGGGTTAGAGGGCGAGGGTGGCTTGGGTGGCGGCGGACTCGTAGGCGGCTTCGACGAGGTGGGTGGTGAAGAGGTAGTCTTGGCCGGAGGTTTCGAAAGGGGCGCCGGTGGTGAGGGAATCGAGGAAATGGCGCTGGGTGGCGAGGGCGGAGTCGCCTTTGTAGCCGGTGGTGGGGGGCGTGAAGGGGAGGCGGGTGAGGTCGCCGGTGCCGGTGTAGAGGGTGCCGTCGCCCATCATGTGGAGGGTTTGCCGGGTACCGTCGAGGCGGAGGCGGGCCATGGCGGCGTTGTTCTCGAAGACCTGACCGCAGCGGGTGCCGTTGATCCAGCAGCGGAGGCCGTCGGGCCAGGTGAGGCGGATTTGGGCGGCGTCTTCGCCGGCGATTTTGGGGTTGATGCGGCGGGTGTGGGCGCGGAGAGTTTCGGGGCGTCCGAACAAGTAGCAGGCGGTGTCCAGGAAATGGACGAGGGTTTCGTAGATGAGGAAGCGGGGGTATTGGGCGAAGTAGGGCTGGTTGGGGTAGGGCGGGTCGAGGAGGCCGTCGTGGTTGGAGTGGGTCCAGACGATGTTTTCGATGGTGCCGAGTTCGCCTGAGTCCAGGAGGCGCTTGATCTCGCGGTACCAGGCTTGCCAGCGCCAGTTCTCGTTGACCATGAGGCGGACGCCGGCGGCGTCGGCGGCTTCGACGATCTGTTGGGCTTCGGCCAGGGTGGGGGCGAAGGGCTTTTGGCAGAGGATATGGGCGTGGTGCTGGGCGGCGAGGCGGGCGAGCGGCAGATGGGTGTCGGGGCGGGTGACGAGGTCGACGAAATCGGGTTGCTCGGCGGCGAGCATGGCGGCGGCGTCGGTGTAGTGGCGGGGAATATGGAAGTCGCGGGCGAAGGCTTCGGCGCGGGCCGGGTCCTGGTCGCAACAGGCGGTGATTTGGCAGTGTTCGGTGAGGCGGTTCCAGTCCGCCATTTGAATGCGGGCGAAGAAGCCGCAGCCGACGATGACCCCACGGTGCATGGGGCTAGTTTATCCTGGGTGCCTGATGGCGAACGGAGTGGATGAGTATTTGATGGCGCAGCCGCCCGCGGCGCGGAAGATGCTGCGGCAGGTGCGGGCGGCGATCAAGAAGGCGTTGCCAGGGGCAGAGGAGACGATTTCGTACAAGATTCCGACCTATAAGGTGAAGGGGAAGGCGGCGATCTATTTCGCGGGGTGGAAGGGTCACTACTCGCTGTATCCGGTGAGTGAGGCGCAACTGGCGCAATTTCCGGGCGAGCCGGTGGAGTGCGTGGTGGAGAAGGGGACGGTGCGGTTGAGGTGGGAGGCACCGGTGCCAGTGGAGTTGATTACGTTTCTGGCGCGGCAGCGTGCGGCGGGTCCGCAATTTCGTTGAACTGAAGCGGGGTGTGGCTCGTACTACGGACATGCTTTCTGATGTCCGTTCGGCGCTCCGCATGATGAAGCAGCACCCGTGGTTCGCCGCGGCGATTATCGGCACATTGGCGTTAGGGATCGGGATCAACACGACGGTGTTCACGCTGGTGAACGCCGTTTTGTTCAAGCCGCTGCCGTTTCCGGGTGGGGATCGGTTGGTGATGGTGCATGAGGCGCCGCCGAACGAGGGGCAGCGGAGAGTGGGTGTGTCGTATCCGGATCTGGTGGATTTTCGGGGGGCGACACGGTCGTTCGAACGGCTGGAGGCGTATAGCAACTTCGGGGCGAATTTGAGCGAGCAGGGGAATCCGCCGGCGCGGTATCGGGGGGCGCGGGTAACGAGCGGGTTGTTTGCGGCGCTGCAGACGCCGCCGGTGTTGGGGCGGGCGCTGGGTCCGCAGGATGAGGGTCCAGCGGCGCAGAGTGTGATGCTGCTGGGGTATGGGGTGTGGAAGGAGCGCTATGCGGGCGATCCGAAGGTGATTGGGCGGTCCGTGGTGGTGAACGAGAAGCCGGCGGTGATTGTGGGGGTGATGCCGGAGGGGGTGAAGTTTCCGAACAACGAAGACGTGTGGATGAACGTGGTGCTGACCGAGGAGTGGCAGAAGCGCGAGAACCGGGCGTTCGATGTGGTGGGGATGTTGCGGCCGGGGGTGTCGCGCACGGAGGCGGCGGCTGAGTTAGCGACGATCGCGCAGCGGTTGGAGCGGGAGTATCCGAAGTCGCACCAGGGTTATGGGGTGACGGTGAAGACGTTCCATGAGGTGATGAACGGCGGACCGATCCGGCTGATGTTCTCGCTGATGATGGGCGCGGTGGGGTTTGTGCTGCTGATCGCGTGTGCGAATGTGGCGAATCTGCTGTTGGGGCGGGCGTTGAGCCGGCGGCGGGAGATTTCGATCCGGGTGGCGATGGGAGCCGGGAAGGCGCGAATTCTGCGGCAACTGTTGGTGGAGAGCGTGACGCTGTCGGTGCTGGGCGGATTGCTGGGTCTGGTGCTGGCGCGGAGTGCGGTGAAGGCGTTTGCGCTGGCGGTGGAGAACGTGGGGAAGCCGTCGTGGATTTTATTCGAGATGGATTACACGGTGTTTCTCTACTTCGGGGCGATTTGCGTTTTGTCTGGTTTGCTATTCGGGCTGGCTCCGGCGCTGCAGGCGTCGCGGGTGGATCTGAACGAGGCGCTGAAGGAAGGCGCGAAGAGTTCGGGGACGCGCGGGGGAGGGTATCTGTCGGGCGGGTTGGTGGTGGTGCAGTTTACGCTGGCGGTGATTCTGCTGAGTGCGGCGGGGTTGATGATCCGGAGTTTTCTGGCGGCGCAGGACGAGTTTGCGCATATGCGCGGCGAGGAAGTGCTGAATGCGGCGCTGAATCTGCCGGAGAAGCGGTACACGACGCCCGAAGCGCGCTATCAGTTCTTCGAGAAGTTGCAGGCGCGGTTGTCGGAGTTGCCGGGCGCGATGGCGGTGGGGTTGACGTCGGATATTCCTTCGTCGAGCGGGTGGCTGCAGCGGTTTGAGATTGCAGGGCAGGAGGTGCCGGTGCACGAGCGGCGTCCGGAGGTGCGGATGATCCGGATTGCGCCGGGGTACTTGTCGGTGTTGGGGGTGCCGGTGCTGCAGGGCCGGGACTTTACGGCTGAGGATGGGTTGCCGGGGAAAGAGTCCGTGATTGTGACGCGGAAGTTCGCCGAGCGATTTTTCCCGAAGGGCAAGGCGCTGGGGCAGCAGATCCGGTTATTTGACGGCGAGAAGAAGGCGCAGGAGTGGATGACGGTGGTGGGGATCACGCCGGACCAGACGCAGATGAATCCGGGGCGGCAAGACGATGCGCCGGGCGCGATTGTGCCGTATCGGTGGCGGACGCAGACTTTCATGCAGGTGCTGATCCGCACGAAGGGCGATGCGGCGGCGCTTTCGAGCGGCGTGCGGCATGCGGTGGCGGAACTGGATCCGGTGCTGCCGTTGTTCGAATTGCAGACGCTCGAGCAATCGCTGGAGCGGAGCCGGTGGCATCTGCGGGTGTTTGGGACGTTGTTCCTGTCGTTCGCGGTGATCGCGCTGGGGTTGGCTGCGGTGGGCATCTATGCGGTGCTGGCGCACGCGACGGCGCAGCGGACGCGCGAGATTGGCGTGCGGTTGGCGTTGGGGGCGAATCCGGGGACGATTGTGCGGATGGTGCTGAATCGGGGCCTCGCGCAGATCGGGCTGGGGATGGGACTGGGGCTGACGGCGGCGTACTACACGAGCAAGTTGATGGCGACTTTCCTGTTCAAGGTGACGGCGACCGATCCGGTGACGTTCGGCATTGTGTCGGTGACGCTGCTCGGTGCGGGACTGGCGGCTTGCCTGATTCCGGCGTGGCGGGCGTCGCGGCTGGATCCGGTGACCGCGTTGCGGCATGAGTAACCGTTAGTTGGGCAGCGCGAAGGTCATGATGTTGGAGCCGACGGCGAGGGTGACATACTGCTTGCCGTCGATGGCGTAAGAGATGGGCGAGGTCTTGATGGTGGCGTTGAGCGGGATGCGCCAGAGCGTCTTGCCGTTGCGTTCGTCGGCGGCGACGAAGTAACCGCTGGGGTCGCCGTAGAAGAGCAAGCCGGTGGCGGTGCCCAGAATGCCGGCGACGCGCTTGCCGTCGATGGGGCCGGTTTGGGCGATTTCCCAGGCGATTTTGCCGGTTTCGATGTCGATGGCGCGGAGGTACTTGCGGCCGGGATCCTCGGGCGGGAGGGCGTTCTTCCAACTGTTGGGGCCGAGTTTAACGGCGCATTTCTCGGAGGCCATGACGTAGTAGAGGCGGGTACGCGGGCTGAAGGCGGTGCCGTTCCAGTTGGTGGCGTGTTCGGGGCAGGAGAGGTCGCCGGGCGGGTTGAGAATGGGGCGGCCATCGGCGCCGATGGCGCTGGCCCAAGTGACGCGGTGCATGAACGGGCGGGAGACGAGACGCTCGCCGGTGACGCGATCGAAGAGGTAGAAGAAGCCATTGCGATTGGCGTGGATGAGGAGTTTGCGGGGCTGGCCCTGAAAGGTGGAGTCGGCGAGGACGAGGGGCTCGTTGGCGTCCCAATCGCGGACGTCGTGGGGGGTGAACTGGTAGTGCCATTTGCGGCGACCGGTGGCGGGGTCAAGGGCGAGGACGCAGTTGGTGTAGAGGTTGTCGCCGCCGCGCTCGCGATCGTCGGAGTCGGGCCAGGGGTTGCCGGTGGCCCAGTAAAGGGTGTCGGTGCCGGGGTCGTAGGAGCCGGTGAGCCAGGTGGCGCCGCCGCCTAACTCGTAGGACTTGCCTTGCCAGGTTTCGACGCCGGGTTCGCCGGCGGTGGGGACGGTCCAGTGGCGCCAGACGCGGCGGCCGGTTTGGGCGTCGTAGGCGTCGAGGAAGCCGCGGATGCCCCAGTCGCCACCGGCGACGCCGGCGAGGACGAGGTTCTTGACGATTAAGGGGGCGATGGTGCCGCCATACTTTTGCGGCTCATCGGGCATGGTGACTTCCCAGACGAGGCTACCGGTGGTGCGGTTCAGCGCGAGCAGGTGGGCGTTGTCCGTGACGAAGAAGACGTTGTCGCCGAGGATGGCGACGCCGCGGTTGGAGCCGAGGGAAGGGTCCGAGACGAGGCCAGGCGTGCGGGGGCGGGCGTAGTGCCAGATCTGTTGGCCGGTGCGCGGGTCGAGGGCGAAGACCTGGTTGGGGCCGGTGACGTACATGATGCCGCCGGCGACGAGGGGTACGGTTTCGAGGCCGAAGTAGCGCATGTTCTCGCGGTAGTAGGGGGTGTCGGGGAGGAACTGGGTCCAGAGGGGGATGGAGAAGGTCCAGGCGAGGCTGAGCTTGGAGACGTTGGCGGGGGTGACTTGGGTGAGGGGGCTGAGGCGATTGCCGGAGAGGTTGCCGTTGTAGGTGAGCCAGTCGCCGGCTTTGGGGTTCAGGAGGTCGTTGAAGGTGATGCCGCCGGGTTGGGGCTTGGGCGCGGAGGTAAGGGTGGCGGCTTCGCCGGTGAGACGACTCAAGAAGGCGAGGAGATTCTGTTGGTCAGCGGCCGAGGCCTTGAGCGGCGGCATGAGCGAGGCGGTCTCTTCTTTGAGGTCGGTGACCTGGTCGAGGGAGCGGGGGTGGAGTTGGCCTTGGAGATCCTGGAGGGCGAGGTGATAGCGGGTGCGGGCGCGAGTGAAGCCGCGGAGGGTTTGGCCGGAGGAGCGATCGCGGAGGGTGACGAGCCGATAGCTGGGGGCGATTTGCGCGGAGGGTTCGAGGAGGGCTTGGCGAAGTTGGTCGACGGTGAGGAGGCGGGCGACGTTCGAAAGGTCGGGGCCGATGGGCTGGCCTTGGCCGTTGACCATGTGGCAGGTGGAGCACTTGCCGGAGCCGAAGAAGAAGTCGCGGCCGGCTTGGCGGTCGCCGGGAACTTGGGTGTCGGCGGCGAAGGCGTTGAGGGAGACGACGAGGGCGACGAGCGAATCGAGGGTGGGGGCAGGGAGGTTGAAGCCCGGCATGCCGGCCGAGGGAACGCCTTTAACGATGGTGTTGCGCAGGGCCGCCGGGGTGCGGCGCCGCAGACGAAGATTGCCGGCGAGGCCGGGGCCCTGTTGGGTGCCGCGGGCGTCGTCGCCGTGGCAGCCGGCGCAGAGCTTGGCGTAGGTTTGCTGGATGTCCGCCGGCGGGTTGGCGGGGGCTTGAGCCAGGAGGGCGAGGGTGAGAAGCGCAGTCATCGTCGGGATTACTGTGATTAGATCATGGGCGGCTTAGACTGGTCCGATGGCGGAGATTCGACGGTTGGATGGCGAGGCCGCGGCGGCTTGCGTGGCGGAGTTGGCGGCGGTGTTAGTGGATTGCGTGGCGGGCGGGGCGTCGGTGAGTTTTATGTGGCCGTTCGGTCAGGACGATGGGGAGCGATTCTTTCGGGGAGTGGTGGACGGGGTGAGGGCGGGCGAGAGGATCTTGCTGGGGGCGTGGGAGGAGGGCGAACTGGTGGGGACGGTGCAGGTGGTGCTGGCGATGCCGCCGAATCAGCCGCATCGGGGTGAGGTGGCGAAGCTGTTGGTGAAGCGGAGTGCACGCGGCAGGGGGATGGCGCGTCAGTTGATGGAGGCGGCGGAGCGCGCGGCGTTGGCGGCCGGGAAGCGTTTACTGGTGCTGGATACGGAAACGGGCGGGGCGGCGGAGGGACTCTATACGCGCTGGGGTTGGCAGCGGGTAGGGGCGATTCCGGATTTCGCTTTGCTGCCGGATGGGCGTTTGTGTGCGACGACGATCTTTTGGAAGGCGATTGGGGGTGCGAGGGATGAGGTGTGAGATCTGGGTGTTCACGCTGTTGGCCGTGCAATCGGTGAGCGCGTTCGAGGATCGCGTGGAAAGCGTGCGGACGCGGCTGGTGGTGCGTTCGGCAGAGGGGGCTCTGGTGTACGACCGAGTCTTCGACGGTGCGTTGACGAGTGCCGCCCCGCAACAAGGTTTGGCGACGGCACAGCGGTCGCTTCCGGGGAGTCGGCCGGTGGCGGTGGGCGAGAGCTGGGAGTTGCTTGACGAATACGGGTCGGTGCGCAGGTATCGTTTTACGACGACGTACGAATTGATTGGTTCGGGGACGATGCCCGGCAGCGAACAGGTTCGGTATTTCAATCAGACGGAAGAGAGCAGGGCCTCGATCCGGGTGAATAACGTGGGAAACGAGCAGATGTGCGTGAGCTTGTATGTTTTCACGGCGGACGAGGAGTTGGTGGGGTGCTGCACTTGCCCTGTATCGCCGGGCCGCCCGATGGAACTGGGGATTCGAGAGGAAGGGCGGCGTATGAATCCGAACGTGACACTGTCGAACTCGGTGATGGCTCGCCTTCGCGCGTCTGTTCCCGTATCGGGCAGCTGCATGTCGGCACATCTGAGCGAGCGCGTGGAGCCGGCGACCGGGATGGTGGCTTGGGCCGCGCCAGCGGTGGGAGGGCTTGCTCCGTTTTCGCCAGGGCGTCTGAGCACGGAAGCGCGCCAGAGGTTGGCAGCGTCCTGCGTACGAACGGCGCCGAACGGAACAGCCATGGGCATCTGTTTGTCGTGTGCGGGGTCGTGGGATGGGGGCCGGTTGTAGCAGGACGGCGTCCGATTTTGGGAACAAATCCCAGGCGAGTCCGTTATACTGCATGAAGCTGAAAGGAGCTTCCTCCAAGGTCATGTCGATCAAGGACTTCCTGAAGAAACAATTCATTGACGTCATCCAGTACACGGAGCCGGAAGATGGGATTCTGGCCGCCCGGTATCCGATGGCGGACATGGAGATTCAGAACGGCGCCAAGCTCACGGTGCGCGAAAGCCAGATGGCGGCATTTGTGAACGAGGGGCGGATCGCCGACGTCTTCGGGCCCGGACTCTATACGCTCAACACGCAGAATCTGCCGATTCTGACGAATTTGATGAATTGGGACAAGATGTTCGAGTCCCCGTTCAAGAGCGATGTTTACTTCTTTTCGACGCGTCAGCAGACGGCGCAGCGGTGGGGTACGGCGCAGCCGATCACCGTACGCGACAAGGACTTTGGCGCGGTGCGGTTGCGCGGGTACGGGATTTATTCCTGGCACCTGCATGATCCGCGGGCGTTCCACACGAAGATTTCCGGCACGCGCGAAATTTACCGGCTGGCCGATATCGAGGCGCAACTGCGCAACACGATCATCGCGCGGATGACGGACACGTTCGCCGAATCGAAGATTCCGTTTCTGGATCTGGCGGCGAATCAGGACGAACTGGCGCTGCTGGTGGGCGAGAAGATCCGCCCGGCGTTCCTCGAGATGGGGATCGCGCTCGACAGCTTCGTGGTGGAGAATCTTTCGCTGCCCGAGGAACTGCAGAAGCGGCTGGACGAATCGATTGGCATGAACATGATCGGCGATATGCGCCGGTATACGCAGTTCCAAGTGGCGCAATCGCTGCCGATCGCGGCGGCCAACGAAGGCGGCATCGCCGGCATTGGCGCGGGTTTGGGTGCCGGGTTGACGATGGCGCAGCAGATGGCAGGCGCGCTGAATCCGTTGGGCGGTCCGCAACAGCCGCCGCCGACGGGCGGCATTGTGCCTCCGGTGGCGCCGAGTGCTCCTGAGCCGGCAGCCCCGGTTGCTCCGGCAGCGGCGGGGAATCGCTTCTGCATGGAGTGCGGCAAGTCGATTCCGGGACGGGCGAAGTTCTGCCCTGAGTGTGGCGCCGCGCAAAGCTAATCATGTCAGGTGCTGAATGGGTGGTGGAGGCCACCGGCTGCGAGCCGGATCGCCTCCGCGACACAGCCGTCCTGGCGGCGTTATTCGACCGCCTGATCGACGAACTGGACCTGCATCCGGTGAAGCCGGCGGTGTGGCATCAGTTTCCGGACCCGGGAGGGATCACGGGGATGGTGCTGTTGTCGGAGTCGCATTTGACGATTCATACGTTCCCCGAGCACGGGTCCGTGTGCTTGAACCTGTTCTGCTGCCGTCCGCGGAAGCGGTGGGACTTTGAAGCGCAACTTGCCGAGTGGTTGGGGGCGACGGCGGTGGACGTGCGCTATCTCGAGAGGCGTTACGCGGGGGCGCTCGTATGATGCCGGTGGCCGGCAGCGACCGGTTTCAAGCGAACTGCCCGAACTGCGGCGCGCCGATCAAGTTCACTTACAAGCAGGCGGTGCAGACGACTTGTATGTTCTGTAAGTCCGTTCTGGTGCGCCAGGGCGTGGACTTACAGCTCGTGGGGCAGGTGGCGGACCCGCTGATTGACTCTTCGCCGATCCAGATTGCGACCGAGGGTCAGCATGGCGGGCAGCCGTTTGTGGTGGTGGGGCGGATTGTCTATGAGTATGGGGGCGGGCGGTGGAACGAGTGGTATTTAGCCTTTAACGACGGGGCGAACGGCTGGCTCTCCGATGCGCAGCTCGAGTATGCGATTTCGTTTCCGCTGGCGACGCAGGTGCCGTCACAACTGGCGCGCGGGGAGCGTTTACAGATCGGGAGCGAAGTGTTCACGGTGACGTCGCAGACCCGCGCGCGGTATGTGGGCGTGGAGGGCGAGATGCCGTTCACCACGTGGGACAAGACGGAGTGCACGTTTGTGGATCTGAAGACGCCGACGCGACGGTTTGCGACGGTGGACTACAGTGAGCAGCCGCCATTGGTGTTTGCGGGTCTGCAGGTGGATTACGACGATCTGAAGCTGCGGAACGTGAAGATCTTCGAGGGCTGGCAATGAGGGTGCGCGCGATCGAGTGCCCGAATTGTGGCGGTTCCGTGGAACTGCACGGCTATACGCACTCGCTTTCGGCGGTGTGCATCCAGTGCTTGAGCGTGATCGATACGAGCAAGCCGGAGTTGACGATCCTGAAGCAATTTCAGGAGCGGGAGCGCGTCCGGCCGCTGATTGCGCTGGGGACGCGCGGGAAGTTCGAAGGCAAGACCTACGAGATTATCGGGATGCAGGAACGCCAGGTGGTGGTGGACGGGACCACTTATGCCTGGCAGGAATACTTACTCTTCAATCCTTACGTGGGTTTTCGCTACCTGAGCGTTTACCGGGGCCATTGGAACTTCATTGAGCCGGCGAAGGGATTGCCGGAGACGACGTCGGTGCGGATCGGGCGGCCGGGGCTGTCGTACGAAGGGCAGCGTTTTGCGCATTTCACTACGTCCGAGGCGGTGACTTCGTTTGCCATGGGCGAGTTTCCGTGGAAGCTCGAAGCCGGCGAAAAGGTGGAGGTGAAAGATTACATCGCTCCGCCGCGGATGCTTTCCGAAGAAATTACGCCGGACGAAGTGACTTACTCGGTGGGCACTTACAAGACGGGCGAGGAGATTGCGAAGGCGTTCAATCTGGCGGCGCCGTTGCCGCCGGCGACGGGGGTGTTCGCGAATCAGCCGGCGCCGGCGTCGCAATTGGGCTCGGTGTGGAAGGCGTGCTTCGTGATGGTGTGCCTGCTGCTCGCCATGGTTGTCTTCTTCGGGGCGACGGCGCGCAATGAGGTGGCGTTCGACCAGGCGTTCCACTACAGCGCGGCGGATCCGGAATCGGCGAAGGTGACCGATGTTTTTGAGCTGAAGGGCCGGACGTCGAACGTGGAGGTCCAGAGCACGACCGATTTGTCGAACGACTGGGTGTATCTGGACATGTCGCTGATCAATACGGAGACAGGGCAGGCATGGGACTTCGGGCGGGAGATCAGCTATTACTCGGGCGTGGATGGCGGCGAGAGCTGGAGCGAAGGTAGCGCGACGGACAACGTGACCATTCCGCGGGTGCCGGCGGGAAAGTACTATCTGCGGATCGATCCGGATATGAGCGATGAGCGGACGGCAGCGGGTCCGCGGGCCGTGCGGTATAACGTGCGCGTGGTGCGCGACGTGCCGAGTTACTGGCTTTTGTGGCTGGCGTTGCCGTTTTTGCTGATTCCGCCGATTTGGCAATCGATCAAGCGGGGGAGTTTCGAGACGCAGCGTTGGGCCGAGAGCGACTATGTGACGGCCGCGCCAAGTTCGAGTGACGACGATGACTGAGCTATTTTTAGGCAATATCAAATACTGGCTCTATGGGCTAACGCTGCTGGGCGGCGTGGGCTTCGCCGAATGGCGAGGGGTTTCTTTCTCGTCGATGAGTGAGCACAAAGTGGCGCCCAAATCCGTGCGCGACAATCCGGGGGCGTATCG
This sequence comes from Bryobacteraceae bacterium, assembly GCA_965229305.1. GTDB lineage: Bacteria > Acidobacteriota > Terriglobia > Bryobacterales > Bryobacteraceae > JALHNI01. The sequence goes on from CBDDIZ010000040.1 coordinate 36,169, forward strand.
CTCCCACTATTCCACCTACACCCGCTATTCCGGAGGTAAATGAGATGACTGGTTTTCACCTCGAGGCGTTTATCAATGCGATTGTCTACGCGCTTCTGGGCATCGTGATTTTTGCGCTGTCGTTTATTACGATCGACAAGCTGACTCCGCATGATCTTTGGAAAGAGATTATCGAGGAGAAGAATGTCGCCCTGGCCATCATTGTGGGCTTTATGGCGCTGGCGATGGGGATCATTATCGCGGCCGCCGTCCATTAATGGCGATTGTCCTTTTCATCTCGGTCTTTCTGATTGCGGCTTGCGGGCTGATCTATGAGTTGATCGCCGGCACGCTGGCGAGTTATCTGCTGGGCGATAGCGTGCTGCAGTTCTCGACGGTGATCGGGACGTATCTGTTCGCGATGGGCGTGGGGAGCTGGCTCTCTAAGTTTTTGAACCGGGGGCTGGTGGCGCGCTTCATCACGATCGAGGTGATGGTGGGGGTGGTGGGCGGCTTTTCGTCGTCCATTCTGTTTTTGGGGTTTGCTTACGGGCAAGGGTTTCGCGCGCTGCTCTACGGCGTGGTGATCGTGGTGGGTGTGCTGGTGGGGCTGGAGATTCCGCTGTTGATGCGGATTCTGAAGTCGCGCTTTCAGTTTTCGGACTTAGTGGCGAATGTGCTGACGTTCGATTATCTGGGGGCGCTGGGGGCGTCGCTGCTGTTTCCGCTGTTGCTGGTTCCGAAGCTAGGGCTGGTGCGGTCGGCGCTGGTATTCGGGTTGTTGAACGTGGGGGTGGCGCTGTGGTCGACGTGGTTTTTCCGAGAGCAACTGGGACGGCCATGGCGGTTGCGGATTCCGGCGGCGGGGGCGTTCTTACTGCTCGCGGCGGGGATGTTCTGGGCGGATGAGATCAGCAATGCGGCGGATAACAGTCTGTATGCGGACGATGTGATTCTGGCGAAGCAGACGCGATATCAGCGGATCGTGCTGACGCGGTGGAAAGACGATATTCGACTGTTCTTGAGTTCGCATCTGCAGTTCAGTTCGCGCGATGAATACCGGTATCACGAGGCGCTGGTGCATCCGGTGCTGGCGGCGCTGCCGGGGGCGCGGCGGGTGTTGATTTTGGGGGGCGGGGACGGGTTGGCGGCGCGCGAGGTGCTGCGGTATCCGACCGTGGAGAGCATCACGCTGGTGGATCTCGATCCGGAGATGACGAAGCTGTTCCGGACGCACTCGATGCTGCGGGGGCTGAATGGCGATGCGCTCAATTCGCCGAAGCTGCAGGTGAAGAATGCGGATGCGTTTCCGTGGCTCGAGGAGAGCCGCGAGGTGTTCGATGCGGTGATCATCGACTTTCCGGATCCGACGAACTTTTCGTTGGGGAAACTGTACACGACGGCGTTCTACCGGTTGCTGAAGAAGCATGTGGCCGAGCATGGGTTGGTGGTGGTGCAGAGTACGTCGCCGCTGTTTGCGCGGCAATCTTACTGGTGCATTGTGGAGACGATGAAGCTGGCGGGCTTCAAGACGTATCCGTATCACACGTATGTGCCGTCGTTTGGGGAGTGGGGGTTCGTGCTGGCGAGTCAGCAGCCGTATGAGCCTCCGTTGACGGTGCCGGCGGGGTTGCGGTTTCTGACGTCGCAGAACGTGCGGGGGCTGTTTGAGTTTCCGCGCGATATGCAGGAAGTGGCGGTGGAGCCGAATCGGCTGAACGATCAGGTGCTGGTCCGCTACTATGAAGCGGAATGGCGCAACATCTCGCGATGACGACGGCCGGGGGCTTCGTCTTCGAAAGCGAAAAAGAAGGACATAAGATTCGGGACGGGGCGATCTATCGGCCGCCGGCGGGGACGCGGCGGGCGAAGGTGATCATTGTGGGCGGCGGGATCGCGGGGCTTTCGGCGGGCTGGTGGCTGCAGAAGCAGGGGTTCACGGACTTTCTGATTTTGGAGGCGGAGTCCGAAGTGGGGGGCAACGCGCGGTGGAGCCAGAACGAGCTCGGGGCGTATCCGTGGGCGGCGCATTATGTGCCGCCGCCGAATCCGGAGTCGACGCTGGTGCGCGAGCTCTTTGTGGAACTGGGGTTGATGGATGCGGCGGGCAATCTGGAAGAGCGGTGGCTGTGTCATTCGCCGCAGGAGCGTTTGTTTCTGCATGGCCGGTGGCAGTGGGGATTGGAGCCGGAAGCCGGGACGACGAAGGCGGATCGGGAGCAGCGGCGCATCTTTCACGAGAAGGTGAGGGAGTTGGCGGCGACGGGGCAATTCAAGCTTCCGATGGCGTTGGGGAAGCCGCCGGACTTGTCGCTGGATCGAATCACGATGCGCGAGTGGATGACGCAGCAGAAGCTGACGTCGGCGTATCTGGGTTGGGAAGTGGATTACGGATGCCGGGACGATTACGGCGCGTCGATGGGGGAGACGTCGGCGTGGGCGGGGTTGCACTATCATGCGGCGCGGCAGCATGCAGCGAAGGGTCCGTTCACGTGGCCGGAAGGCAATGGGTGGATCGCGCGTCGGTTGGCGGAGAAGCTGAAGGATCGGATTGTGCCGGGCGTGTGGACGCGGAACTTCGAGCGGATCGGGACGCAATGGCATCTGCGGACGACGGGGTTCAACGTGGAGACCGACGCGGTGATTTATGCGGCGCCGTCGTTTGTGTTGCCGTATCTGCTGGAGGGGGTGCCGAAGCCGGCGTTTGAGTATTCGCCGTGGCTGACGGCGAACCTGACGGTGGAAGAGCCGATCGAGACGGCGTGGGACAACGTGATCTATGATTCGCCGTCGCTGGGATATGTGAATGCTTCGCATCAGAACGTGGCGTCGCGGCCCGGCCGGGCGATGTGGACTTATTACCTGCCGCTGGTGGGCGATCCGCTGACGCAGCGGCGAAAGTTGTTGGCGACGGCTTGGGCAGAGTGGCGGGAGTTTATTTTTCGCGATCTGGAGCGGGCGCATCCGGACATACGGAAGTTTGTGTCCAGGATGGATATTTACCGGCAAGGTCATGCGATGAGGCGGCCGGGGCCGGGGTTTCTGGGGGCGAGCGCGAACTGGCGCAAGGTCACGGAGAGGCCGCGATTCTTTCTGGCGAACAGCGACTTATCGGGGCTGCCGCTGTTCGAGGAGGCGCAGTTCCGAGGAGTGGATGCCGCCAAGGCGGCGATGGGTGCGCTGGGATTGATAAAAAAACTGGATCGACCCTGACAAAATTTTGTGCGCGCAATTTCCGGCGAAGTTTCTTAGACTCGCAAGAAGTAGGGGATAGCTTTACAACGTTCTCTGCCGACGTTCATGGCCAGCGCAAATGCTCATCGCATCGTGACGGCTCTTGAAGAGCCGGAACTCGACTTTCTGATTCGCCGCTTGGCGCGAAGGCTTCGTATGGCCATGCCGATTATCTGCGTGACCCAACTGGCGCAGCCGCGGATCGGGCGGCGCTGCCGCCGCAACGAACCGTCGCACCTGATTGTTTCCGAAAGCGTGTTTCGCGAGTGGGAAGGCGATGAGATCGAATACCAACTGGCGAAGGCGATGGCGAAGATCGCAGCCCGGCGGCGATTCCGTTTGCTACCCGCCTAGGCCGTTCCGGCCATCGATTCTTCAACGTTTTTGGTGATAATCTCTAGGCAGCGACTATGCGCAAGCTCCTGCTGATCCCGATGGTGCTGGTGATGACGGCTGAGGCCCAAGAGGGGGCTCAGGTGCAGGATGAAGCACGAGCGGTGCTGGGGCAGTGTCTGAGTTGCCATAGCTCGAAGACGGCGATGAGCGGACTGGCGCTCGACACGCGCGAGGGAATTCTGAAAGGCGGCAAGCATGGTCCGGCGGTGACGCCGGGCGGGCAGAGCTTGCTGCTGGACGTGGTGAAGCACACCGGGGACATCAAGATGCCGCCCGGCGGGAAGCTGAAGCCCGAGCAGATCGCGGTGCTGGAGAAATGGGTGGCGGCGGGGGCACCGATGACGGCGAAAGCCGCGGCCGCGCCGATCCATTGGAGTTTTCAGCCGCCGAAGAAATCGACGGTGCCGGCCGGTCAGCATCCGGTGGACTATTTCATCAAGGTGAAGCTGGCCGAGGCTGGCTTGGCGATGTCGAAGCCGGCGGACAAGCGGACGCTGCTGCGGCGCGTGAGCCTGGACCTGACCGGGTTGCCGCCGACGCTCGAAGAGATGGCGGCGTTTCTGGCGGACAATCGTCCGGGCGCGTATGAGAGGCAAGTGGACCGTCTGCTGGCGTCGCCGCATTACGGTGAGCGCTGGGGCCGGCATTGGCTGGACCAGGCGCGCTATGCCGATTCCAATGGCTATTCGATCGATGCGCCGCGCGAGATCTGGAAGTATCGCGACTGGGTGATCAACGCGTTCAACGCGGACATGCCGTTCGATCAGTTCACGCGGGATCAGTTTGCGGGCGATCAACTGCCGAACCCGACCAACGACCAGCTGATTGCGACGGGCTTGCATCGGAACACGCCGATTAACTTCGAGGGCGGCATCGACTTCGAGCAGTATCGGGTGGATCACGTGGTGGACCGGGTGTCGACGACGGGCGCGGTGTATCTGGGGCTGACGCTGGGTTGTGCGCGTTGCCATGATCACAAGTTCGATCCGATTCCGCAGAAGGAGTTTTACTCGTTCTACTCGTTCTTCAACAACGTGGATGAAGCGGCGGCCGAGGCCGATCGGGCGGATGTGCAGAAGCCGTATCTGGAGTTGGGGACGCCGGAAGAGATTCGCAAGAAGAACGTGATCAAAGCGCAGTTGCGGGCGCTGCAGCGGGAACTGAACGAATATCGCAAGGTGATTGAGCCGAAGCAGGAAGCCTGGGAAGCGTCGCTGACGCCGGAGCAGACGAAGAAGTTCCGGCCGAGTGTGCAGGCGGCGCTGGGGCTGCATGTGGGCCGTCGCAATGACGAGCAGGCGGCGATTGTTTTTGAGACGTTCGCGAATACGGATGAAGGTTGGCGCGAACGGCGCGCGACGATGAAGGCGGTGGAGGATCGGTCGCCGAAGATCGTGACGTCGCTGATTATGCGCGATCTGCCGAAGCCGCGCCAGGCGTATGTGCATTTAGGCGGCGACTTCCTGCGCAAGGGCGAGAATGTTTCGCCGGGGACGCTGAGTGCGCTGCCGCCGTTGGGCAATCAGGGTCCGGCGACGCGCGTCGATTTGGCGCGGTGGTTGACGGCGCGGGAGAATCCGCTGACGGCGCGCGTGACGGTGAATCGGATGTGGATGCGCTACTTCGGGCGCGGCATTGTGGAGACCGAAGATGATTTTGGCCGGCAGGGTTCGGGGCCGACGCATCCGGAGTTGCTGGATTGGCTGGCCGTGGAGTTCATGGACAAGGGCTGGAGCCAGAAAGCGATGCACCGGCTGATTGTGACGTCGGCGACCTATCAGCAGGCGTCGGCGGCGGACAACGCGGCGGCGACCGAGAAGGATCCGCGCAATCTGCTGCTCTCGCGGCAGAATCGGATTCGGCTGGAAGGCGAGATCATTCGCGATGCCGGTTTGGTGGCGAGTGGCTTGTTCGCGCCGAAGGTGGGTGGGCCGAGTGTGTTTCCGCCGATTCCGCCGGGGGTGATGAACTCGGGCCAGACGGCGCGCGATTGGGTGACGAGCACGGGCGAGGATCGCTACCGGCGCGGAATGTATACGTTCCTGTGGCGGGCGACGCCGCATCCGGTGATGTCGCTGTTCGATGGTCCGGATGGCGTGGGGACTTGCACGCGGCGCAACCGGTCCAATTCTCCGTTGCAAGCGTTGACGCTGTTGAACGATGAAGCGGTGCAGGAGTTTGCCGAGGCGATGGCGACGCGGGCGCTGAAGACGAAGGATCCGCTGGGGACGGCGTTCGAGTTGGCGATGTCGCGGCCGATGAAGGCGAATGAGCGGGAACGCTTGAGCCGGTTTGTGGCGGGGCAGAAGGACGAAGCGGGCGGGTCCGAGAAGGCCGCCTACACGGGTTTGGCGCGGGTGCTGCTGAACCTGGACGAATTCATGACGCGGGAATAGGACGATGACGGACCAGGAACTGACTCGCCGGCACTTTTTCGATCGATGCGCGATGGGCGTGGGCAAGACGGCGCTCGCGTCGCTGATGGCGGGTGAGGCGATGGCGAAGCCGCACTTTGAGCCGAAGGCGAAAGCGGTGATCTATCTGTTCATGGCCGGCGGTCCGAGCCAGTTCGAGATGTGGACGCCGAAGCCGCAATTGCAGAAGATGAACGGCGAGTTCGTGCCGGACTCGATGTTCGAGGGTAAGCGGTTCGCGTTCATGGACACGTCGTTCAAGGCGAAGCCGAAGTTGCTGGGGACGAAGCGCGAGTTCAAGCAGTACGGGCAAACGGGGACGTGGGGGTCGAATCTGGTGCCGCACACGGCGGCGATTGCGGACGACCTGACGTTCCTGCATACGGTGTCGACGGAGAACTTCAACCACGCGCCGGCGAAGCTGTTTGCGAATACGGGCTATACGCGGTTCGGGCGGCCGAGCATGGGCGCGTGGGTGACGTATGGGCTGGGTTCGGAAGCGAAGGACTTGCCGGGCTTCGTGGTGCTGCAGAGCGGACCGCGCGGGCCGCGTGGCGGTGCGCCGTTGTGGGGTTCGGGCTTCCTGCCGACGTCGCATCAGGGCGTGTTGTTCCGTGGGTCGGGCGATCCGATCTTGAACCTCTCGACGCCGAAGGGCGTGACGGGGCGGATGCAGAATCAGGTGATCGATACGATTCGCGACATGAACGCGATGCGGAACGAGACGATGGCCGATCCGGAGATCAATACGCGCATTGCGGCGTATGAGATGGCTTATCGGATGCAGACGTCGGGGCCGGAACTGATCGACTTGAAGAAAGAGTCGCAGGCGACGCTCGATATGTACGGCGTGGAGATCGGGAAGCCGAGCTTCGCGACGAACTGTCTGCTGGCGCGGCGCCTGGTGGAGCGGGGCGTGCGCTACATCCAACTGTGGCACACCGACTGGGATCACCATGACGATTTGACGAAGCCGCTGGAAGACGTTTGCCGGCAGATCGACCAGCCGTGCGCGGCGTTGGTGAAAGATCTGAAGGCGCATGGGCTGTTGGACACGACGCTGGTGATCTGGGGCGGCGAGTTCGGGCGGACGCCGATGGGCGAAACGCGCGATGGCAAGGTGGGCCGCAATCACCATATCGATGCCTACACGTTGTGGATGGCGGGCGGCGGTACGAAGCCCGGGGTGCACTTCGGGCAGACGGACGAGTTCGGGTTCAATCCGGTGGAGGACGGCGTGAGCATGCATGACGTGCAGGCGACGGTACTGAACCAACTGGGGCTCGATCATACGAAGCTGACGTATCAGTTCCAGGGGCGGAATTTCCGGCTGACGGACGTCTCCGGGCGCGTGATCAAGAAGATTTTGGCTTGACGGTCGCGCTATCCTGAGCGGCATGTTCAGTGATGCCGATAATGTTGCGACGTTGATTGAGGCTTGGGCGCTGATGGTGGGGCGCCTGCCGGGGCACAGCATTGTGCGGGAAGATGGCGTCGCTTCCACGTTTGCGCACGTGCCGCTGCCGTTTCTCAACCTTTCGATTCTGGAGCGTCCGGCGACGGACGAAGCGAGCTTTCGCGCGGCGTTTGAGGTGATGAGAGCGCGGACGGAGGCTTGCGGTCAGCCGGCGATGGGGGTGGTGTGCGAGCCATGGGCTCCGGCGAACTGGGAGTCAATTTTAGGTGAGCACGGGTGGGGCACGGCGCTCAACATGACGGGGATGGTGGCGACGGAGTTGACGCCGCCGAAGCGTCCGGTGCCGGCGGGGCTCGAGTTTCGCCGGGTGACGGATGTGCAAACGGCGACGGATTTGGCGGTGACGAATGCGGTGGCGTATGGGATGCCGCCGGAGATGTTCGAGTCGATTTGCAATCTGCAACTGTGGCACGCCGATAGCGTGGGGTTGGTGGGCTATGTGGGTGGCGAGGCGGTGACGGCGACAGCGGCTTTTCCGATGAAGGATTCGGTGTATATCGCGCTGGTGGCGACCAAGCCGTCGGAGCATGGGAAGGGCTATGCGGACGCGGTGATGCGGCAGACGATCGCTGAGGCGAAGAAGCTGATGGGGCTGGAGCGGGTGACGCTGCATGCGACGGATATGGGTCGGCCGGTGTATGCGTCGATGGGGTTTGAGGCCGGGTCGCGGGCGCCGGTGGTGGCGCCGGGGCATTGAGGGAACTAGATTGGGAGGAAGCGGATTTACGTCCGGCCCTCCGATTTTCGTTAGGCCTGCCGCATTAGGCCGGGAATGATGGCCGTGATGTGCACTTCTTCCGAGTTGAGCCGGTAATAAAACAGGTACCGGCCAGCCAAGAAATAGCGATAGCCGCGCAGAAGGCCGCGCTGGCGCGTGGGATAGATGTGGGGATGATGTTCGAGTAGCTTGATCGAGCCAGCTGCTTTTCGCTTCGTCGTTTCGGGGAGTTCGGCGAAGGTTTCTGCCGCGGCCGGTGCGAAGAGGACCTTCACAAACCGTGGTCGGCCTTGATTTTTTCCCAGGGTATCCCGCGGCCCTCAGAAAAGTCCTTTTCGGCCTGATCTACTAGCGGTTTGAGTTCTAGGGCGTGATGATGCTCGCTCTCCTCAAGAAAGGCTTCCAGCCCTTCATGCGCGCGCACTAAATCCGCCAGGACTTCGCCCAAATTGCTATTGTGTTGAGCCGCCAAATCCTGGAGGATGCGGTCCGTTTCTTCGTCGATTTCGATCTCGCGGCGCACCATGCAGCCACGATAACACGCGGCAGGCAGTTACTCGTAGAAGGTGATGACGTTGTCGCCTTGGCGCATTTCGCGGACTCGTTGGAGGTCGCCGGAGACTTCGGGGAGGGTGAGGCGGATGGAGTGCTGGACGAGGAGGAGGCGGCAGTCGGAGATGGCTTCCATGGCGAGCGGGTATTCGGTGTCTCGGTCGTAAGGGGGGTCGAGGAAGACGATGTCGGCGAGATGGTGGCGGAGGGCTTTGCTGGCGGCGCTGTTGACGATGCGGGCGCGGCTGGTGAGGTCGAGGGCGGCGAGGTTGGCTTTGAGGGCTTCGAGGGCGAGGGGGTGGCGCTCGACGAAGATGCAGTGGGAGGCGCCGCGGGAGAGGGCTTCGATGCCGACGGCGCCGGAGCCGGCGTAGGCGTCGAGGAAGGTGGCGCCAGCGAGGCGGGGCTGGATGGCGGAGAAGAGGGATTCTTTGAGACGGTCCGGGGTGGGGCGGGTCTGGTCGCCGGCGGGGGCGAGGAGGCGGCGGGAGCGGAATTCTCCGGCAATGACGCGCATGGTTTCTACGCTAGCGTGTTTGGGTGGGTGGGGGCAGCCCTTGGGCTTCGGGCGAGGGGGATGGCGTCATGCGTACCCCGCGGCTACCGCCGCGGACTGGTTGGCTTGGGTCAGGAGGCGGTGGGTTAGCCGACGGTGATGAGGCCGTAGCGGCGCTGCCAGTTGTCGCGGAGGTAGGCGAGGGCGCGGCGGTGCTCCTCTTCGGAGGGCGGGTGGTCGAGGAAGTCGATGGCCTCGTGGCGGGCGACTTCGAGGAGATCCTGGTCGCGGATGACGTTGCCGAAGCGGAGTTCGGGCATACCGCTTTGCTTGGTGCCGAAGAACTCGCCCGGGCCGCGGAGCTTGAGGTCGACTTCGGCGATGTGGAAGCCGTCGTTCGAAGAGACCATGGTGCGGATGCGCTCGCGGCCGATGTCGTTGAGCTTGGAGGTGACCAGGATGCAGTGGCTGTGGTTGCCGCCACGGCCGACGCGGCCGCGCAACTGGTGCAACTGGGCGAGGCCGAAGCGTTCGGCTTGCTCGATGACCATAACGGTGGCGTTGGGGACGTCGACGCCGACTTCGATGACGGTGGTGGAGACCAGGATGTTGGTTTCGCCGCGCTTGAAGGACTCCATCACTTCCTGCTTGTCGGCGGGGGGCAATTTGCCGTGGAGGAGGCCGACTTTGAGCTGGGGGAAGACGATTTTCGCGAGATGCTCGTGCATCTTCTCGGCGGCCTTCATGGCGGCCGTTTCGGACTCTTCGATGACGGGGTAGACGACGTAGGCCTGGCGGCCGGCCTGGATTTCCTGGAGGACGAAGCTCCAGACCATTTCGATGGCGTCCTCTTTGACGTGACGGGTTTGGATGGGCTGACGGCCGGGCGGGAGCTCATCGATGACAGAGGTGTCGAGGTCGCCGTAGAGGGTGAGGGCGAGCGTGCGGGGGATGGGCGTGGCGGTCATGACGAGGACGTCCGGGTAGACGCCTTTCTTCATGAGCTTGAGGCGCTGCATGACGCCGAAGCGGTGTTGTTCGTCGATGATGGCGAGGCCGAGGTTCTGGAAGTCGACGTCCTCTTCCATCAGGGCGTGGGTGCCGACGGCGATGTGGACGAGGCCCATGGCGAGCATCTCTTTGATCTTCTTTTTCTCGCGGGCGGTCATGGAGCCGGTGAGGGGGGCGACAACGTAGCCTAAGGGGTCCAGAAGGCGCTTGAGGTAGAAATAATGCTGCGTGGCGAGGATTTCGGTGGGGGCGACGAGACAGACCTGGTAGCCGTTTTCGACGGCGATGATGGCGGCTTCGGTAGCGACGAGGGTTTTGCCGGAGCCGACGTCACCTTGCAGGAGGCGGGACATCGGGTAGGGTGAGGCCATGTCGGCGGCGATCTCGCCGAGGACGCGCTTCTGGGCGCCGGTGGGGCGGAAGGGGAGCATCTGTTTGATGCGTTCGCGGACCTGGTCGTTGAGGGCGAAGGCGATGCCGTTCGCTTTGCGGGCGTTGCGTTTTTTGAGCTGGAGGCCACACTCGAGCCAGAAGAATTCTTCGAAGATGAGGCGGTAGTGGGCGGGGGAGCGGGCGGCGTTGAGGAGGCGGAGGTCGGTGTCGGGGTCGGGGAAGTGGAGCTGGCGGATGCTGGTCCAATGGTCGGGGAGCTTGAGCTTGGCACGGATCTGGGCGGGGAGGGGGTCGGTGGTGGGGGCAAGTTGATCGAGGACGTTGCGCATGATGCGCCGGAAGAGGCGGGCGTTGACCTTGCCGGCGGCTTCGTAGATGGGGACGATGCGGCCGGTGTGGAGGGCGTTGTCCTCGTCATCGTCGGAGTACATGACTTCGTAGTCCGGATGCATGATGGAGAGCTGTCCGGAGTAGGTGTCGAATTCGATTTTGCCGAAGAGGGCGACGCGGCGGCCGGGGGTGAGGATCTCGTTGAGGTAGCCGCCCTTGAACCATTTGCCGACGAGGCGGCCTTGGGAGCCGTCGATGAAGGTGGCTTCGAAGAGGGCGAGGTCGCGGCGCTTGAGACCGACCATGCGCGTGGAACGGACCTCGGCGAGGACGGTGGCCATCTCACCGGGGGCGAGTTGGGCGATCGTCTTGAGGTTGGAGCGGTCTTCGTAGCGAAAAGGCGCGTAGGTGAGCAGGTCTTCCACTACGCGCAAGCCCTTGTTTTCGAGCTGCTCGGCGCGGGCCGGCCCCACGCCCTTCACATACATGAGGGTCGTTGTGAGGTCCACCTACAAGTCATCGTACAATGCGGCTGATGCCCCGTACTCTGTTTGCTTTCGCGTTTTCTGTGATTGGATTGTGTGCCGCCGATATCCGGATTGGGATTATTGGGACGGACACTTCGCATGTGGGGGCGTTCACGTCGATTCTGAACGACCCGAAACACCCGAACCACATTGTGGGGGCGCGCGTCGTGGCGGCCTACAAGGGCGGCAGCAAGGATCTGAAGGAGAGCTACGAGCGCGTCGACAAATACGCCGAGGAAGTGAAGACGAAGTACGGCGTGGAGATCGTGCCGGACATCGCGACGTTGTTGACGAAGGTGGACGCGGTGCTGATCGAGGCGGTGGACGGACGGCCGCATCTGGCGCTGGCGAAGCCGGTGATCGAGGCGGGGAAGCCGTTGTTCATCGACAAGCCACTGGCTTCGACGCTGGCCGATGCGCGCGAGATCGCGAAGCTGGCGCAGGCGAAGGGCGTGAAGTGGTTCAGTTCGTCGTCGCTGCGGTATGCGGATTTCGTGATCGAGCTGAAGAAGAAGGGCGACATCAAGGGCGCGCTGGCGTGGGGGCCGGGTCCGCTGGAGGCGCATCATCAGCTGGATTTGAGCTGGTACGGCATTCACGCGGTGGAGATCCTGTATACGCTGATGGGCAAGGGCTGCGTGGAAGTTTCGCGGACCTTCTCGGATAACGCCGAGGTGATCACCGGCAAGTGGCAGGACGGCCGGGTAGGCACGGTGCGGACGCTGAAGCCGTACGGCGACTTCGGCGCGGTGGCGTTTTACGAGAAGGGTTTGGCGCAATCGCCGGAGAAGGCGAAGTTCAGCTATGTGCCGTTGGTGCAGCAGATTGTGACGTTTTTCCAGACCGGCCAGGTGCCGGTGGACAACTCGGAGACGCTGGAGATGTTCGCGTTTATGGATGCGGCGCAGCGCTCGCGGGCGGCCGGCGGCAAGCCGATGAATTTGCGGTAACCTAGCCGTTTGCATTCCCGCAACACTTTTTGTACAAGGGTGTTGGAACTCATTTTTAGGAGCAATTATCGATGTTGTGTCCCAAGTGCAATAGCGCGCTCGACTTTGAGGAAGATGAAGTCGATATCGGTGACGAATTCACCTGTGAGGAGTGCGGCGCGAACATCGCCGTGACGGATACGGATCCTCTGGAACTCGAATTGGCTGATAGCGATGACGATGAAGAGGACGAGGACGACTTCGACGAACTCGACTCGGACGATGAGGACGAGGAAGAAGACGAGGACGAGGAAGAAGAGTGGTAAGTTGCCGCTGGCGCTGGGCGTTGGTTTGGGTGGCCGCGAGCGGTCTGGCCCAGGCGGAAGACGCTTACGCGCTGATTGCGGGAACGGTATTCCGGCCGAATGGCACCGCGCTGCCTTCGGCCGAAGTGGTTCTGACCGCCGAGCCGGAGGGCTCGGTGGGGAAGAAACCGAAGCCGCAACGGCAAACGTCTAATTTTCGAGGAGAATTTACGTTTCGGGTAGCGGCAAAACCCATGCGTTATACTTTGAGTGTCCGGCAGACCGGCTTCAAGCCACTCACCAAGACTGTGCAAGTGGCTGGCGATGAGCGCCAAGATGTATCGCTGATGCTCGAAACGGCGCAATAAACCCATGAAAAAGTATCTGTTCACCATCGTGACCTTCCTGGCGGCGATGGGGCTGGCAGCGGGCCAGGCGAAGTACAACGAAAACAAGCCGCCGCCGTTTTTCAAGGGCGATAAGAAGAAAGACGACGGCAGCGTCCGCGGCTTGCAGGGGACGGTGAAGACGTCCGAAGATGCGCCGATCGAAGGCGCGGTGGTGAAGCTGAAGAACGTGAAGACCTTGCAGGTGCGATCGTTCATCACGAAGACGGACGGCACTTACACGTTCGGTGGCCTCTCGACGAATGCCGATTATGAGATCTGGGCCGATCATCAGGGCAAGTCGAGCGAAACACGCACGCTCAGCGTCTTTGACTCCCGCAAAGTCGCGATTATCAATCTGAAGGTTGACCAAAAGAAAAGCGAAAAATAGGGGGATCAGCAATGATCAAGCGCTTGGCGATTGTCGCGCTGGCGACGATTAGCGTTTTTGCCCAAGAGTTCAAAGTCGGCGCCAAAGTGGCCGATTTCAGCGTCAACGATCCCGTGGGACGGCCGGTGAAGTTTTCGGCGTTGCGCGGCGAGGTGACGGTGGTGATGTTCGTGTCGGTGCAGTGCCCGATCTCGAACGACTACAACGAGCGGATGATCGCGCTCTATAACGACTATTCGGCGAAGGGCGTGAAGTTCATTTTCCTGAACGCGAATCATACGGAGAGCCCGGCGCAGATCATGGATCATGCCAAGCAAGTGGGTTTTCCTTTCCCGGTGTATCGCGACCCGGGCAATGCCGTGGCGGACAAGTTCGGTGCGCAGGTGACGCCGGAAGCTTACGTGATCGATAAGACGAATACGGTGCTGTATCACGGGGCGATCGACGACGCGCGGAATCCGGTGCGGGTGACGGCGAAGGGTCTGCGGAACGCGCTGGACGCGGTGCAGGCGGGCAAGCCAGTGACGACGACCGAGACGCGCGCCTTTGGCTGCACAATCAAGCGAGTACGCAAGAGTTCATGACGAGACGCACGCTGCTTGCTGCCGCTTTGCCGGCGGCGGCTTATCAGAAAGATAAATTGATTCCGGTGGACGAGGCCGGGTACGCGAAGCTGGTGGCGGACCAGAAGGGCAAGGTCCTGCTGGTGAACTTCTGGGCGACGTGGTGTCAGCCTTGCCGGAAGGAGATGCCGGCGCTCGCGAAGATGGCGGCGAAGCTGCAGGCGAAGGGTTTCGTCCTGGCGACGGTGTCGGCGGATGAGCCCGAGGACAGCGACACGGCGCTGGCGTTTGTGCGGCAGGCGGGCGTGAAGGGTCCTTCGTATTTGAAGCGCGTGAAGAACGACGATAAGTTCATCGCGTCGCTCGATCCGAAGTGGAGCGGGGCGCTACCGGCGCTGGCGATGTATGACCGCACGGGCAAGAAGGTCCGCGTGGTGATCGGTGAGGCGGACCTGGCGAAGGTGGAAGCCGAACTGACGAAGCTGCTTTAAGCGCGGAAGTACGGTTTCAGCGTTTCCATAATCAAATCGAGTTCCTGCAGGTCCATGGCATCCATGGAGAACTGGCGCGTGTTGCGCATGGTGATCGTTTTAAAGATGCCACGGCGGCGGAGCATTTCCTTCTGAATGACGTAGCCCGTGCGGCGTTCCAGCGTGGCTGAGGGCAGGAACTTCAGGAAGAGGTCGCGTGACTCGCGCTTCTTGCCCTGATGGAAGAGATCCCAGATGGCGGCCTGGATGTCGGCGAGACCAGCGCCGGCCATGGTGCCGCCGGAGCCGCGTTCCATTTCGTTATAGAGATAGACGGCACCGCCGCCGGTGGAGGCGATGACGGGGCGCTTGCGCTCTTTGACGACGCGGGTGACGTCGTGAGGGACGTCCGAGTTTTCGAGCTTGAGGATCTTGAGGGTGGGGATGATGTCGGCCAGGTGGAGCAGGAGGTCCGTGGACATGCCGCCGTTGGTGACCTGGATGCACATGGGGAGCTTGGAGACGCTGGCGATGGACGTGAAGTAATCGGTGAGGAGCTGACGGTCAGTGAAGCCGCTGGTGGGTCCGAGGGCGTGGAGGGCGTCGGCGCCGATTTGCTCGGCGTAGCGGGCGTACTCCATCGCTTCAAACTTGTTGGCGCCGTGCACACCGATTAAGACGGGGAGGCGTCCTTTGGCTTCGGCGACGACGGACTTCGAATACTTCATGCGCTCTTCGCGGGTGAGCGAGACGGTTTCGCCAGCGCCGGCAGGCCAGACGAGGCCGTGCACGCCACCGCGGACGAGGAAGTCGGTCTCCTTGCGGAGGGAGTCTTCATCGATGGCGAGCGATTCGAGGAAAGGCGTCTGCATGATGACGAAGATGCCTTCCCAGGACTTTTCTTTGGGGGCGGCGAAGGCCGGGGCAGCGGCGAGGCTGGAGAGGAAAAAACGACGGTCCATGGGAGTGTTCAGGCAGTATATCGCAGAAGAAGTCCTAGGAAACTAGTTGACAGCGCGGGGCGCGGGGGTATAGTCTCCTAGAGAAATCGGACATGAGTCGCAAACCACACCCGACGTTGACGCCTGCTGAGCTAGAACTGATGAGGATCCTGTGGGAACTGGGTCCGGCGACGGTGCAGATGGTGGTGGACCAACTGCCGAAGGAACGGCCGTTGGCGTATACGACGGTGCAGTCGGTGCTGAACACGCTGCATCGGAAGGGCAAGGTGAAGCGGAAGCTGGAGAACCGGGCATATTGGTATGCGCCCGCGGTTTCGAAGGCGCGCGCGGCGGCCGCGGCGATTCAGGATCTGGTGAGTGGGTTGTTTGGCGGGTCGCCGGAGTTGCTGGTGCTGAGTCTGCTGGAGACGAATCAACTGACGCCGAAGAAGCTGCGGGAGCTCGAGCAGATCGTGGCGACCGCGGAAGGAAAGCGGGACAAGAAATGAGCGCCGGCGAGACGTTGCTGTTGGCGTATCTGATGAACGCGGCGTGGCAGTTTCCGCTGCTCGCTGGTATGGCGGCACTGCTGTTGCGAGTGTTGCGGGAGCCGACGCCGCGCCTCGAGTTTGCCGTGTGGGGAGTAACGGCGGCGGTGGGATCGCTGGTGCCGTTGGCGGTGGTGGCGGGGTTAGCGGGGCCGGGCGAGATGCGGACCGATCCGCCGTCGGCGATGATGCAGGTGCCGGGGTGGGCGTGGCGGGTGCTACTCGGGACGGCTGGTTCAATGGCCTTGGTACGACTGGCGGCGCTGGTGCGAGCGGGCGTCGCGGCTTGGAAATTACGGCGGCGATCGCGACCTTTGGGGGTTGAGGAGGGCGTGGAGATTCGGGAGATGCCGGTGGAGTGGGAATCGGCTGGCCCGCTCCTGGTGGGTGTGTGGCGACCGGCAATTCTGGTGCCGCGATTCTTAATGAAGCCGGAGCACGAGCCGTTGTGGAGGATGGCGCTGGCGCACGAGTTGGCGCACGTGGCGCGACGGGATCTGGCGGTGATGGTGCTGACGGAAGCTTTGCTGTTGCCTTTGGCCTTTCATCCGCTCTCGCGATGGCTGCGGGAGAAACTGGAAGCGGCGCGGGAGTTGGCTTGCGATGCGCAGGCATCAGGAGATGCGATCGGCTACGCGCGGTGTCTGCTGGAGATTGCGAAGCTGGCGGTTCAGCCATCCACGCTGGTGGCGGCGCTGGGGGTGGGTGGGGGGCAGATTCTGGAACGGCGGATCCGGGCGTTGGCGGAGCCGCCGACGCGAATGCTATCACGCGGCGAGCGCCTGGCAGCGGCGCTGCTGTTACTGGTGTTGGCAGCGGTGTTGAGCGATGTGGCGCGATCGACGTTTGTGCGGCTTTCGAGTGTGCCGGCACCAGCAATGAAAGGGGCGAAGCGCTATCCTCCGCCGCCACCGGCGCCGCCGGAGCCGAAGGGCAAACGGTAGGCGATGTTCTGGGCCGCGGTGGCGTTTTCCCAACTGCTCGCGGCCGCGGTGACGGCGTGGCTGTGTCCTTTGCCGCCGCGGATGCGGTTCTCGTGGGTCGGTTTGGCGACGACGCTGATGTGGTGGGTGCCGTTGCCCGGGCTAGTGGCGTCGCTCGTGTGGCGCCTCTGCCGGCAGCCGCGGCAGGGTGTCGCTTGGGCGGCGTGGTGGTGGGGACCGATGGTGGTGTTGGGGCGCGTGGCTCCGATGTGGCTGCCGTTGGCGGTGTTGGGGTGGATGTTCCATCTGACGAGCTTGCTGCGCAGGTCGGCGCCGGAGCGGTATCGGGCGATCGGTATGGCGACTTCGCTGCTGTTGCAAGCGGTGGTAGCGATGGCGGCGGTGGGGTACGAGGAGTGGGCCGCGCTCGTGGTGCTGGCGCCGGCGGGATTGTTGGCCTGGGGTGGGGGACGGGTGCGTCGGCCGGCGTCGCGGGTGGTGGCGGGCGTCGTGTTTCTGCTGTTGGCGCTGGTGCCGTTCGGCTCGTTTCTGCAGGGTCCGGTGGACGGCGGGGGCGGACCGAGGCTCCGGATGCCGGTATCTGAAACGGGGGACGCGGCGAAAGAAAAGGCGGAGGTCCATCGGGGAGTGATTCTGTGGCCGCCGCGGGCGGAGCAGACGAAGCTCGTGGCGCCGGTACGGAGGGTGGCCGAGCCGGCGCGATGGTCCATGGAGCGGCCGCTGCGGTTTGTGTTTAACGGAGTGTACTGGTATTTTCAGTCGCCATTTTCGGCACCGCCGCCAGGGTCGGTGGAGGAGCGGGGGAGGGCGACGGAGAAGTCCTACCGGTCGAACAGTGCGCGGGCGATGCAGATGGAAGCGCATCAACATCTGGGGACGCGGGTGGCTCTCGACTGTTGTGCGCGGATCGAGGTGGAGGTGTTGAACAACGATACCCGGGCGCGCGAGGTGTTCCTGGAACTGGTGCTCTGGGATACGGATCACAAGGCGTGGCAGTCGCTGGGTGTGGCGCCGACGTCGATGGCCGCGCTCGCCAGCGGAGCCGGCGTGAAGGAGGTGGTGCGCTTTCCGCTGGTGAAAAGCAGGCGCCTGACGGCATTCGACGCCGTGACGATTCGCTACCACCAGCCGGAGTTGCATCGGCGGCGGAGCCTGAAGCTGGGGATCGAAGCTTTTACGCTCGTGCCGCGCTAGAGGCGCTCGTCGGACTTGGCCGGGAGGAGCTTGAGCGTGAGCTTGACGGTTTTGCCGGAGCGGTAAACGGTGAGTTCCACGGTTTCGCCGGCGCGCTTGCGGGCGAGAGCGCGGGGGATGGCGTCGGCGCGTTCGATGGGCTTGCCGTCGACGGCGGTGATGAGGTCGCCGCCGATGAGGATGATGGCGTTGCCGATGACGACTTCGCGGTTGCCACCGCGGAGACCGCCGAGAGCAGCAGCGGAGCCGGGGACGACCTTGCTGACGAGGAGGCCGCCGGAGGCGGGAAGGTCGAGGGCGACGGCGAGGTCGTCGGAGACGGGCATGACGTTGACGCCGAGGCGCTGCGGGGGCGCGTAGGTGCGGCCGGCGGCGAAGTCGTCGAGCATGCGGCGAGCGCGGTGGATGGGCATGGCGAAGCCGATGCCGATGTTGCCACCGGTGACGCCGAGGATGGCGGTGTTGATGCCGATGACGTCGCCCGCGGAGTTGAGCAGCGGGCCGCCGGAGTTGCCGGAGTTGATGGCGGCGTCAGTTTGGATGAGGCCTTCCATTTCGCCACCGTTCTCGTCGCGGATGGCGCGGCCCAGCGCGCTGACGACGCCGGTGGTGAGCGAGCCTTCATAGCCGAAGGGGTTGCCGATGGCGAGAACTTTCTGGCCGACTTGCAGGGTGTCGGAATCACCCAAGCGGAGATGGGTGAGCTTCTTGCGGGGCTCGATCTGGATGAGGGCGAGGTCGTTGGCGGGGTCCTTGTCGATGACGCGGGCTTCGTACTTGGACTTGTCGGCAAGGGTGACGCTGAGTTTGGCGCCAGGCGTTTGGCCGGCCTGACCGACGACGTGATAGTTGGTGAGGATGTGGCCTTTATCGTTGATCAAGAAACCGGAGCCGATGCTGCCAGACGGGACCGCGCGGTTGAACCAATCGTATTGGTAGGTGGTGGCGGAGATGTTGACCGTGGCGTTGTTGGCGTTTTTGTAGATCTCGATGTTGTTGAGCTCGTCGGAGCTCAGGCCGGCGGTGCGGGCGACTTCGGGTCCGCTCCAGATGGGGGCGAAGGTGCCGGACGAGCCGGGCTTGCCGTGGATCAACTGGCCGAGCCAGGAACCGGAGAGGGCCGATTGGGAGGTGAAGTAGACAAAGGCCCCCACGAGGGCGACGGTGAGGAGGGCGATTCTCGATTTCATGTCGGTCTTCTCTTTAATTGTGCGAAAACTTGGGCGGTCTGTTCAAGTGTGTCGGCGGGAGTGCCGGAGGTGTCGATGACGTAGTCGGCATATTTCCGCTTCTCAACGTCGGGCAATTGGCGGGCCAAACGGGTGCGGATTTGGTCTTCGGTAAGGGAATCGCGGGCCATGGCGCGGGCGATTTGTAAATCTTCGCGGCAGACAGTGAGGATGAGGCAGTCGTAGCGGCGGTAGCTGCCGGACTCGATCATGATGGCGGCTTCGACGACGGCGATGGCGTGGGGATCGCGGGCGGCGAGTTCGGCGAACCAAGCTTCCTGGCGGGCGAAGACGTGGGGGTGGACGAGTTCGTTGAGGCGGGCGAGGCGGGCGGGGTCGGCAAAGACGATTTCGCCGAGGCGAGAGCGGGCGATGGTGCCATCGGGATTGATGATGGCGGGTCCGAATTCAGCGACGACGCCCTGGTAGGCTTCGCCGGTGGGGGCGAGGACGGCGTGGCCGAGGCGATCGGCTTGCAGGAGGTGGCAGCCGAGATCGACCAGAGCTTGACCGACGAAGGATTTGCCGGTGGCGAGGCCACCCGTCAAGCCGACTTTGAGCATGGCTTAGGCCTGGCGGCGTTCGGACAGGTAGATGGTGTTCATCATCAGCATGGCGATGGTGAGGGGGCCGACGCCCCCGGGGACGGGCGTGTAGGCGGAACTCAGTTCGGCCATGTCGAGCGGGTTGACGTCGCCCAGGACGACGCTGCCGCGGGTCTTGAGATTCTCCAGGACTTTTTCGTCGTGGCGATAAATGGCGGCGGCTTGGGCGGGGTCCGTGAGACGGTTGATGCCGACGTCAATCACGACGGCGCCGGGGGCGATGTGGTCCTTGGTGATGAAGGCGGGCTTGCCGATGGCGGCGACGAGGAGGTCGGCACGGCGGCACTCGGCGGCCAGGTTCTTCGTGCGCGAGTGGCAGATGGTGACCGTGGCGTTGGCTTCGAGCAGCATGAGGGCCATGGGCTTACCGACGATCTCGCTGCGGCCGACGACGACGGCGTGTTTGCCTTCGACGGAGATCTGATGGCGGCGGAGAATTTCCATGACGCCGGCCGGGGTGCAGGCGCGGGGTCCGGGTCCGCCGGCGACGAGTTGGCCGACGTTGAAGGGATGGAAGCCGTCGGAGTCCTTGGCGGGGTCAATGGCTTGGAGGACGGCGGCGGAGTCGACGTGGGCGGGCAGGGGCATCTGGACGAGGATGGCATCGATGGTGTCCTGCTGATTGAGCCGGTCGATGAGGGCGAGGAGTTCCTGCGTGGTGACGGTGGTGGGCGGGGCGTACTTCTCGCTGTAGATGCCGAGGTCGTGGCAGGCTTTGATCTTGTTGCGAACGTAGATTTCGCTGGCGGGATCTTCGCCGACCAGGACGACGGCTAAGCCGGGAGGGCGCTTGAGGGCGGCCACCCGGGGCTTGATCTCCCGGAGAATTTCATCACGAATCGCAATACCGTTGAGGATACGGGCCAAGCGTTAATTCCTTGCGGCCGCCGCGGCTGCGAGGCCGTCTTTGATGCGCAGCCGGTAAACAATGGCGCCCAGGGCGATCATGCCGAAGGCGGTGAGAGACATCTTGGGTTCGTTGGTGAGGCCGAAATAGGCGATCCAGAGGCCCACGATGATGTAGAAGACGGGGAACAGCGGCCACATGAAGCTGACCACGGGCAGCTTCTGCCAGTTGGGTTTCGAGCGGAAGAAGAACAACGAAGCCACCGTGATGACGGTGAAGATGTTGAGAGTGAAGCCGATGAAGAGCATCAGCGACGGCAG
This sequence comes from Bryobacteraceae bacterium, assembly GCA_965229305.1. GTDB lineage: Bacteria > Acidobacteriota > Terriglobia > Bryobacterales > Bryobacteraceae > JALHNI01. The sequence continues at coordinate 57,368 of CBDDIZ010000040.1, forward strand.
GGGCGTCATGGTGACGAGCATCGCGAAGGCGCATTGCATGAGGATGCCGTTGATGGGGGTGCGGGTGCGTTCGGAGAGGACGCCGGCGAAGGAGAAGAAGGCGCGGTTTTTGGCCATGGCGTAATAAACGCGAGGGCCGATGGTGACCATGGCGTTGACGGTGGAGAAGAGGGCGACGGCCATCAAGGCGGCGAAGAGTCCGCCGATGTTGGGTCCGAAGAGGCGGGCGGCGCTGGTGGAGCCGATGGCGAAGACGCCCTTCATTTGCTCGAGCGGCATGGCGTAGATGAACAGGACGTTGAGGGCGAGATAGAGGAGGGCGACGAGGGCGGTGCCCAGGGCGAGGGCACGAGGGAGCGTTTTGGCGGGCTGATCGATTTCTTCGGCGACGTAGGTGGCGGCGTTCCAACCGCTGTAAGCGGTGAAGGTGAAACAGAGGCTGACGGCGAATTGAGCGAAGAGGCCGCTGTTCGAGGTGCGCACAGCATCCATCGAGAAGTGGGCCCAGTTGCCGGAGCCGGCCACGAAGCCGGCGATGCAGAGAATGGCGAGGACGCCGATTTTGAAGCTGGTGAAGATGTTCTGCAGGCCGGCGACCGATTTGAGGTCGAGGAGGTTGACCAGCGTCATGGCGAGGATGAGGCTGCAGGCGACGGCTTCGGCGGGTCCGAAGCGGAGGGCGCCGCCGATGGTGAAGAACGGCGCGCCGTCTTTGAGGGCGGGGAAGAAGTAAGCGAGGTAACTGGAGAAGGCGAGGGCGGCGGCGGCGATGGGCGAGGAGAAGCCGGCGATGAAGGAGACCCAGCCGGTCATGAAGCCCCAGACGGGTCCGTAGGACTGGGTGAGGTAGACGTATTCGCCGCCGGAACTGGGGAAGTTGACGCCGAGTTCGGAATAGCAGAAGGCTCCGGCCAAGGCGACAAAGGCGCCAACGAGCCAGATGAAAAGGACGAGGGGGACGGAGCCGAGGTCGCCGGCGAGGAAGCCGGTGGTGGTGAAGATGCCGGTGCCGACCATATTGGAGACGACAAGCGCCGAGGCGCTGGCCAGACCGAGCTGTCGGGCCAAAGAAACCGTTTTTTGCATCTTCCCTAAGATTCTACGCTACTGGGTGTTCTTCTCGTCATCAACGATGAGATTCTTGACGTCGACGAGATCCTGATCACGGCCAGTAGCGAGCTTGTTCCGCCGGAGGGTGTTGAGTCCGAGATAACTTACCGGATGACCATCGAATTGGCCGGGTGAGCGATCTTCCCAGGCCTGAGAAAAGCTGGGCACGCCCGTGATCCCACCAATAATATCGATGCGAACGGGCTCAACGCCGAATTGGATGATCAGGTCTGGATTGGCGAACTCCGCGGCCTCGAGGTTCGTGATGGAGAAGCCGAAGTCGTGGAGGGTCTTGAGGACGCGGGCCCCATTCTCGGCTGTGGGATTGACCCAGATATCGAGATCTTTGGTGTAGCGTGGACGTCCGTGCCGCGCCAAGGCAAGTGCGCCAACGATCAAGTATTCAACTTGGTTGGCGTTTAAGCACTCGATAAACTCGCTCCAGTCGCGGTGGCACTCCGGGCGATCCGTCATGGTGAAAACTCGTGCAGTGGAGGTAATGAAGATGCAGGGCGAGGCCGACGCGTTGGTCGGGGGTCATGGCGCGATACTCTTCGCGGTCGGCGCGCTCGGCGTCGACATGGCTGCGAAAGATGCGCAGTGGTCCAAGTCGCCGTTGCATGCCTTTATTATCTCATGATTACCCGAAAACACGGCCTCCCATGAGGGCCTGGCCGCCGTCGCAGACGAAGACTCCGCCGTTGCAGAAGGAGGCGGCGTCAGAGCAGAGAAACAGGACGAGATTGGCGATGTCGTCCTTGGTGCCGAGGCGTCCGAGGGGGACGGTGCGGACGGCGGCGGCGCGGGCTTCCGGGGTGGGAGCGAGACGACGGACGCCTTCCGTGTCGTCGATGGGGCCGGGGTTGATGAGGTTCGAGCGGATGCCACGGGGGCCCCACTCGAGGGCGAGGACCTGGAGGAGCCGCTCGACGCCGGCTTTGGCGGCGCAGACGTGGGCCTGATGGGCGTAGGCGATGCTGGCGTGGTTGGCCGAGATCGCAATGACGGAGGCGCCCGGGGCGCGGAGGTGCTCGTAAGCGGCGCGGCAGGCGTTGAAGGTACCCAGGACGTCGATGTCCATGACGGCTTTAAAGCCATTGGCGCTCATGCCCGTGACCGGGGCGGGGAAGTTGCCGGCCGCGCCGCAGATGAGGATGTCGATGGGGCCCCATTGCGCGCGGCAACCGGCGATGGCGGCGGCGAGAACGTCGTACTGCCGGACGTCGGCGGCGGCGCCTTCGGCTTCGCCACCGAGGGCGCGGATTTCGTCGACGGCGGCGGCAAGCTTCTCCGGATTGCGGCCGTTGATCATGACTCGGGTGCCTTGCAGGGCGAGCGCTTTGGCGATGCCGAGTCCGATGCCGGAGGAGCCACCGGTGAGGAAGGCGACGCGGCCGGCGAGGAAACGGTCACGAAAGACGCTCATGTTAGAAGCCCAGCTTGGTGGTGAGGTTGCGGTAGGAGGCGCGGACGCTTTCGAGCGGGTCGCCGGCGACCTGGTCCTGTTCGACGAAGTAGTGTTCGACTTTCATGTCGGCGGCGGCTTTCAGGATGGCGGGGAAGTCGAGGGTACCGAGGCCGACTTCGCGGAAGGCGCCGGGGGTGACGACTTCGCTGAATTGCTTGGGGACGCCGGGGGCTTTGTCTTTGAGGTGCATGGTTTTGACGCGGCCTTTGAGTTGGCGGAGGAGCGCGGCGGGGTCGAGGCCGGCGACCGAGACCCAGAAGACGTCGAGTTCGATGGCCATAGTGCGCGGGTCGGTTTCGGAGAGGAGGATGTCCCAAGGGCGCTGGCCCTGCACTTCGCCGAACTCGAAGGCGTGGTGATGGTAGCAAAGCTGGAGACCGGCTTTGGCGCATTGGTCGCCGGCTTCGTTGATCTGTTTGGCGAGGCGGTGGTAGACGTCCGGGCCGCCGCGGTCGGCGACTTGGACATAGGGCAGGACCATGTATTTGATGCCGGCGGCTTGGGCTTCTTCGATGGCTTTGGCCCAGGAGTAGCCGGCGGGTTTGCCGTTGGGGAAGGCGCCTTTCCAGGAGTCGTATTGGCCGGTGATGATGGCGGTTTCGAAGTGGGCGGCGACGGGCTTTAAGCCGAACTCTTTGCAGAGGGGGAGGACGGTGGCGTGGATGGAGCGCAGGGTCTCGACTTCCTTGAAGCCGATTTGGGCAAGGGCTTGGAGGGATTCCCGGGCTTTGGCGGGGACGAGTCCGCGGATGGTGTACAACTGCACGCCGAGCGGCTTGCCTTTGGCGGCGAAAGCAGAAGGGGCGGCGGCGAGGGCGGCCAGCAGGTCACGTCGTGAGGGCATCACGGCATTCTACTATTTGGTGGTGCTGTTGCCCATGCCACTGGAGTTGGAAAGACCACTGCCGGGCAGACTGCCGCTGCGCTGCGGAGCCATGGCGCCTTTTTGCAGGCTCTTGTCTTTCTTCATGTCGTAGACGAATTCCCATTCGTGGATCTTGGTGCGTTCGTCGAGGACTTTGATGCCTTGGCCGCGATGCTTGCTGGCGACGCCGGCGATGCCGGTGGGCATGGCGCCTCCGAGGGGTCCGCCGGCGAGTTGGCCGACGGCGACGCCTTGGCGGGGCTGGGTGAGCAACTGGTTGATCATGTTGAGGGCGGGGTTGGGGTTGTTGCCGAGGCCGTTGCTGGTGCCCGAGCCGAGGCCATTGGTGCCGGTGCCGTTGACGCCAGGGATGGGCGTGCCGAGCTGTCCGCCGGTTTGGGAATTGGCGGCCTGACCGGGGAGGCCGGGGAAGGGCGTGGAGATCTGGCCGTTGGGGAGGCGGTTGCCGCCGCCGAGTCCGTTGACGCCGCCGTATTGCTGCTGATACATCTGCATCTGCTGTTGCTGATACTGGGCCTGCGTCATCTGGCCGGGGATGCCGGAGTTCTGTTGGGAGCCGGTGAAGGTGTTGCCGTTGTTGGTGCTGACGTTGGGCAACTGGGGCAGATTGGGATTGGGGACGCCGACCGGCGGGGCGAGGTTCGGGTTCGGCATGGTGCCGTTGATGCCGAGATACTGCGGCGGCTCCTGGCCGGGAGGCAACTGGCCAGCCTGATTCTGCGCGTTGGCGAGTTGCGCGCCGATGCCGGTGTCGCTAGGGCGGCGGTTCAGAGCGGGGTTGGTGTCTTCGCCGTTAGCGCCGGTGCGGCTGACGCTTTCGCCGGGCGCAACCTGATCGCCCAGGCTGGGGAGGGCGACGACTGAGGGGTTGGCCTTGGGGTCCTTTTCGTTCTCGAGGCCGGTCTTCTTTTTGTTGTGGACGGAGCCTTCGATCTGGCCGTCGGGGCCGAACTTGAGGATCTTCCAATCGTCCTTGCCGGTGAACGGGTCCTTGTAGCGGCGGCGGAGATAGCGCACGCCGTTGGTTTCTTCGAGCTGTTCGATGGAGGCGGGATAGCGCTGGAACTTGGTGAAGTAGCGCTTGATGCCCATCTTGTACTGGTCGCCGCGATCGAAGAGCAATTCTTCCTTGGCGCGCTGGGACTCGAAGACCGAACGGGGCAACTCGAGATACAGGCCGATGGAGATGGCCGCGGCCATCACAAAGACAATCAAGAGAGCAAAGCCGCGTTCGCCGCGTTGACGATGGCGCATTAGGGTCCTACCGGTTCTTCGACCAGCGGCAGTTGCTGCCGGTCATCCGCAAATTGGGTGTCCTGCATTTCAGCCGAAGTGAGGCCGATGCGGAGGACTTTGTAACGGTTCTTGATGAGTTCACCCTCACCGGCGACGATGATCTCTTCGCCGTCGAGGAAGAAGCCTTTGCGCAGCCCGGCGCGGGCGCTGCTACCGCCGACAAAGCCGTAATACTTCATGGTAATCGCGGGAGCTTTGGGCTTGGGGGGCGGGGGAGCCGGCGGACGGTACTCGGGGTAGATGGCCGCCAGGCGCTTGGGCGCGGCCTTTTTGCCGGGGATGATCTTGGGGTCGGGCGTGGTGGGGCCGGGGGGCGGCGCGACGCCGGCAAATTCAAAGAGATTGCGACCGGCGCCGGTGTAGGTGACCTTGCGCAAGCGGGCGAGCAGATCGAGTTGAAGCGAGGGGTCAACGGTGGCGGGGTCGCGGACTTCGTCGCTGCGCGGGCGGAGCGAAGGGCGGAAGTCAGCGGCGGTGCGACCGCGTTTGGCGAGCGAGGGGGCAGGCGCATTGACGCCGGGGACAGGGCGCGGAGCCGGGGCGGCGGCTGGCGCGTTGGTTCGGGTGGGCGTTTCGAGATCCGGACCGGCGATCAGGTTGTCGTAAACGACGTAGCCCAGCACGAGGCCGAGGACGCTGAGCAGCGCGACCTTTTGGGGTTCAGCACCGAACTTCACAGCTTGTTGCCTCCTTTATTCAGACTGGGGACCGGGCCGCTGGGGGCGGACTGGCTGGGGACCGGGCCTTTGGTCATCGGCGGGCTGGGAACGGGGCCGGAGGGGGCGGGTCCTTTGGTCATGGCCGGAGAAGGGACCGGGCCACTGGGCGCGGGGCCCTTGGTCATGGAGGGGCTGGGCACGGGTCCGCTGGGTGCGGGGCCATTGTTGTTGAGCGGCGTGCCGAGCGGGGACGGTTTGGCGGAGGAAGGCGTTAACGGCGCGCTGGGGGTGGCGCCGGCGGCGGGAGACCCTGCGGGAGCAGGGGTGGCCGGGGCGGCCGCGGCTGGGGAAGTCTTCGTTCCGGTCGCCTGGGGCAGTACGGCGTCCGGGGTGTTCCGGACGAACAGATTCATCTTCATGGTGACGTTCAACTGGTTGGTGCCCTGCTGCGGCGTGGCGGCGAGGCTGTCGATGATGACGAAGCGTTCGGAACGGTCGATGCGGTTGACGAAGTTGAGGAGGTCACCGTAGGTGCCTTCGTAGTTGGCGTTGACGGTGATCATGCCCAGGGTGTCGGAGCCTTCGATCTCTTCGTTCTGCAAGGCGTGATCCTTGAGCTTGATGCCGGAGCTCTCGGCGGCCTGGGTGATTTCGTTGACGAGAGTGGAGTAGACGACGCGGCGGTCCGTGAAGTTCGTCATTTCAAAGCCACCGGCCTGTTGGCGGGCGCCTTCCACTTTGGCGGTGAGGAGGCGCAAGCGGTCGAGCGACTTGCGCTGGGCGGTGGAGCGTTCCACCAGGGTCTGCAACTGCAGTTCGAGTTCCTCGGGCGAGCCGCCCAAGGGATAGATGACGAAGTAGAACGCCACCAGGTTGGCGAGCAGCAGAACGCCCAGGATCACCCGCATCAGCACGCGGGGATCGCGAAAATTCAGAGTCTTGAGCGCTTCCGGATTCATGGGTTAGAGTTTCTGCGAGTAATTAGCCGTCACCCGGTAGACGAAGAAGTTCTCGTTCTGAGCCGGCGGACGCCAACTGAGGACGGTGGTGGCGCCGAAGACCGGCGACTGTTCGAGTTTCATCAGGAAGTTGACGACGGGGCGGCTGGTGGCTGAAGCGAGCGTCATGTCGAGGACGACCTGATTGTTGCCGAGGATCTGAGGGCGGACGGCGACCAGGCGGACATCGCCCGGCATGACGTTCGACAGATCGGAGAAGACGCGCGTCCAACTGACGGCCTTGCGCTGGATGAGGGTGTTGAGGAAGATGCCGCGATCGAGCACGACGGCGTTCTCGCTCTGGCGCAGAAGACCTTCGAGGCGGGCGACCTCGGTTTGCTGAGTGCGCGTGGTGCGTTCGAGTTTTTCGATGGCGGCGCGGCTATCGTCGGCCTGACTGCGCTGCTGAATGGCGAGGCCGAGCAGGGTGATCAGCAGGACGCCGAGGACGGCGGCGAGGGCGACGGAAAAAACAAAGACGGCCCGGTCCTGACGGAACGGGTCACTGGCGAGGTTGATGTCGAGCCGTTTGGCCATACGGTCAGGCGGCCTCCGATCGTTCGAGGTAGCCGAGAAGGCCGGCGTTCTGCTGGGTGGGCGAGCCCAGACGGCTGCGGAGCGGTTCGACGCGTAGGCCGAATTCGCGGAGCCAACTGACTTCGTCGTCCTGGGTGCCGAAGCCGCAGACGAGCAGGGTTTCCGGACGGGTCTTGAGTTCGTCCTCAATGTAGGCGAGCGTGGGGATCAGGACGTTCTCCATCTCCTCGCGGGTGACATCGGGGAGCTCGACGCAGCGGACCAGCTTGATGCGGCCGCCTTCGACGACCGAGACACTGAGCGTGCGGCCGTTTAACCGGGCGGCGACGGCAATGCCGGGGGCGTCGATGAGGTCGAGCGCGGAGATAGCCGCAGTGGTGACCAGGCCGGTATGGAAGCCGTGCGCATGAAAGACAGTTTCGTAACGGGCGACGATTTCGAGCGCGACGACGGCGGCGACGATCTCGTAATTCTTGCCATCCTGATGCTGAACGGCGAAGCTGACGGCGGCCGTATCGATGTCGTAGGGCACGCTCTTCTTCATGCGGAATTTGACCAGGGCTTCGCGCTCCTCGTTCTTCGAGGGGAACGTGTCAAAGTCGAGCACCATCACGCGGCCGCAATAGTCGGGGAGAATCAGAGCGGCGGTGCGGCGCTTGGCGGGAGCACTGAGGGCGATGCCTTCGAGGGTTTCGCCGAACAGGCCGGCGTCCAGAATGTTGTCCTTGAGCGGGGAGATTTCGAGGACGGGCCCGGGAAACGGAGCGAAGCCGGTGCGCGCGGGGCCGTCGTCGTTCATGGCCGCCCAGGCGATGCCGGCTTCGGAGAGTTCGAAGGCGTAGGCGGGGGGCGGGTCCGCGATGAGGCGGCGAAGTTTGTTGGTCAGAGACATGGTTAGTCGATGAAGGTGACCTTGTTCACTTCTTTCAGGGTGGTGATGCCGCGGCGGACGCGGTCAAGGGCGGATTCGCGGAGGAAGGTCATGCCTTCTTCTTTGGCGGCCTGCTTGATGGCGGAGGTGGGCCGGCGGTCCATGATCATTTCGCGGATGCGTTCGCTCAAGTCGAGGAGTTCGTGGATCGAACTGCGGCCGCGGTAGCCGGTGCCGCTGCACTCGAAGCAGCCGGCCCCTTCGTAGAAGGTGGCGCCGTGCCATTCGGCGGGATTGAGACCGCTCGAAACCAGGAGGTCCTCGGTGTAGGTGACCGGGCGCTTGCAGTGTTCGCAGATGTTACGGACCAGGCGCTGGGCGAGGATGCAGTTCAAGGCGGAGACGAAGTTGTAGAGCTCGACGCCCATGTTCAGGAAGCGGCCGAGCACGTCGAGCACGTTGTTGGCGTGGACGGTGGTGAAGACGAGGTGGCCGGTGAGAGCGGCGTTGATCGCGATCTGGGCGGTTTCCTGATCACGGATTTCGCCGACGAGGATCTTGTCGGGGTCATGACGGAGGATTGAGCGGAGACCGCGGGCGAAGGTGAGGCCCTTCTTTTCGTTAACCGGGATTTGCGTGATGCCCTTGATCTGGTATTCGACGGGATCTTCGATGGTGATGATCTTGTCTTCGTCGTTTTTGATCTCGCTGAGCGAGGCATACAGCGTCGTGGTTTTGCCCGAACCGGTGGGGCCGGTGACGAGCACCATCCCGTAGGGCTCGCGGATGTAGCGGCGGAACTTGACGATGTCGGCTTCGGCGAAACCGACGACGTCGAGCGAGAGCTTGGAGAACTTTTCGCTCATGCTCTCCTTATCGAGGACGCGGAGCACGGCGTCTTCGCCGTGGACGGTCGGCATGATGGAGACGCGGAAGTCGATCAGGCGGCCTTTGTAGCGGACGCGGAAGCGACCGTCCTGGGGGACGCGGCGTTCAGCGATGTCGAGTTCCGACATGACCTTGATGCGCGACAGGATGGTGGAGTGCCAGTCCTTGGCGATGGGGGGCATGGCGTACTGGAGGACGCCGTCGATGCGGTACTTGATGGCGACTTCCTGGTCGCGGGTTTCGATGTGGATGTCCGAGGCGCGGCGTTCGAGGGCGTTGAAGAGCGTGGTGTCGACCAGCTTGATGACCGGGGCGATGTCGCTGTCAGAGCCGAGCTTGTCGATCGACAGCGTTTCGTCGGGGTTCTCTTCGTCGCCGACGACGTCCAAGGCGAAGCCTTCGGTGACTTCTTCGAGGACGCGCTGGCTTTGTTCGGTTTTCTTGAGGAGGTCGGCAATCTGGCCGAGCGTGGCGACCTTGACGCGGAGTTTCTTGCCGAGCAGGATCGTCAGCTCGTCGATCAGGTTGAGGTTGCGGGGATCGGCGAGGGCGACATCGAGGCTGGTTTCGTCGGCGGCGAGCGGGACGAAGTTGTACCGGAACATGAGCTCGACGGGGACGTTCTTGAAGAGCTCGTGATCGATGCGGGCTTCTTTGAGGTCGACGAACTCGTAGCGATACCGGAGCGCGAGTTGGCGCGCTTTCGCCATTTCTTCTGCGGCGTCGTGAATGCGAACTCGTTCCGTGGCCATGCGCTACCAGTTATGACGCGCGGACCCGGCGGGGCGTTTAGCCGGATTCTCTAGCGGGATGGCCTGAGGGCGATGGCGGCGTGCATGCGGCCGGCGGCTTCGCGGTCGCGGCGGAAGGAGTGGAACTCGGCGGGGGTGCAGCGGGTACACGGGGCATCGATGTCAATTTGGCTCAGGGGGACGCCGAAGTCGCTGATATGCTTGAGGTTATGGCGGAAGAGGTCGATACACTGGCGGCCGGTGGCGCCGAACTCGCGGGCGACTTCGTCGCCGACTTCGAAGCAGCAGGGGCCGATGCCGGGTCCGATGGCGATCCAGACATCGGAGGGGGTACTGCCCATGCATTGGAGGGTGGCGAGGGGGATACCGGCAGCGGTGCCGCGCCAGCCGGCGTGAACGGCGGCGACTTTGCGCTGCCGGACGTCGGCGATCAGGAGGGGTAGGCAGTCGGCGGTGCGGACGGTGACGTAGAGGCCGGGGACCTCGGTGATGAGGGCGTCGGCCTCGCCCTGGAGGCCGGGGGTGTCGGCGGTGAGGGCGGTGACGCCGTGGACCTGGACGGCGGCGGCGTGGGGTTCAGGGGGCCAGTCGACGGCATGCCGGCCCCCGAAGCCATGGTCGAGCCAGTCGAATTGGTCGAGGAGGGGGGCGCGGTAGATGCCGTTGGTGGCGTGAAGAGGCACGCCCTATTTTATCCGCCGGTTAGCGGTGGTCGCGATACCAGTCGAGGGTCCGGCGGAGGCCTTCTTCGAAAGTGAACTGGGGATCGTGGCCGAGTTCGGCGATGGCGCGGGCGGTGTCGGCCTGTGAATCGCGGACGTCGCCTTCGCGGGGCGGGCCGAAGTTCGGGGGGATGACGACGCCGGCAATCTTCTGGAGCAGGTCCCAGGTTTCGAGCAGCGAGTAGCGGTTGCCATTGCCGGCGTTGAAGACTTTGCCGCAGGCGGAAGAGGGAGCGCGGGTGGCTTTGAGGACAAGCCCGGCGACGTCCTCGACGTAGGTGAAGTCGCGCGTTTGGCCGCCGTCGCCGAACAGGGTGGGCGCGCGGTGGTCGAGCACGCAGGTCATGAACAGGGAGAGGACGCCGGAGTAGGGGCTGGAGGGATCCTGGCGGGGGCCGAAGACGTTGAAGAAGCGGAGGGCGATCGTTTCGAGGCCGAAGCAGGAATGGAAGACCGAGCAATAATGCTCGCCCATGAGCTTTTGCGCCGCGTACGGGGACTTGGGCAGGGGGCGCATGGTTTCGACCTTGGGCAGCACTTCGGTGTCGCCATAGGCGGATGAGGAGGCGGCGTACACGAGTCGCTTGACGCCCGCGGCGACCGACGCCTGCAGGACGTTGAAGGTGCCGTTGATGTTGACGTCGTGAGACGGAATGGGGTCCTTGATCGAGCGGGGGACCGAGGGGATGGCCGCCAAATGGATGACGACGTCGACGCCGGCGAACAGGGGCACGAGGGCCTGGGCATCACAAATGTCGACGTTGGCGAGGTCCCAAGAGCCGGTGACGCCCTCGAGGTTGGCGGCTTTGCCGGAGTTCAGATTGTCGACGACCAGGACTTCGGCGCCGGGCTGCTGGAGCAACTGGCGGACGACGGTGGAGCCGATAAAACCGGCACCGCCGGTAACAAGGTATTTCATCTCTCTCTATTCTTCGGCAGGTGGATTACGAAAGTTGAGCGATCTGGCGCTCGAGATAACGGAGGGACGTTTCGGCGATGAATTCGGCGCCGGGCTTGAAGTCAAACGCTTCGAGCGAGACCCATTCGGCGAAGTTTTTGCGGCGGAGGACTTCGAGGATGGGTTTGAAGTCATAGTCGCCGCTCCCGCAGTAGCCGCCGTCCAGTTCGTTGACGTGGACGTGGAAGATTTTGTCGTAGAAGCGCTCGAGGATGACGGCGTGGGGCTCGGTCTCGTCGATGGCGTTGTGGGTGTCAAACATGGTGCGGACGCCGGGGCTCGCGATTTCGTCGACGATCGCGACGGCTTCGGCGACGGTGTTGACGATGTCAGATTGGGCTTTGGGGAGGGCTTCGACCAGGATGCGCACGCCGCGGTCCGTGGCGTGGGAGGCGATCGAGCGGAGGCCGTCGGCGAAGCGGCGGGTGGCTTGGGCGGGGGGGAGGCCGCCGGTGGAGTTGCGCTGGAAGGGCGAGCCGAAGACCATGACGCGGTTGTCGCCGAGGTCGGCGCAGAGGTCGATCAAGTCGTGGATGTGCTGCCAACTGCGCTGGTAGAGGGCTTCGTCGGGCGTGGTGACGTGGAGGCCCTTGGGGGAAACCATCAGCCAATGCAGACCGACGAAGGCGAGCCCGTGGTCAGCCATGGTTTGTTTGACCTCGCGGCGTCGCTCGGGGCTCAAGAGCGCGGGGGATTCGGCGAGGGTGAACGGCGCGATTTCGATGCCGTCGTAGCCCGCCTTCTTTACCGCGGCGCAGGTCTTGGCGAAGTCCCAATTCTCGAAGACTTCGTTGCAGATGGCTTGCCGGAAACGATAGCTCATTACTTCAGGATGGACTTACGAACGGAGAGCTGCATGTTGGAGGGCGAGCGGTTGGAGCCGTAGCCGATGGGGAACTTGAGCTCGCGCGGACGTCCGGGCTCTTCGTAAGCTTTGCGGAGGTCGGGCTGCGAGCGGTAGTTGAAGATCGTGATGGGCTTGATGTACTTGCCGTAGAGGCGGACATCCCATTCGGCGGGCTTGAAGTAGCGGTAGGGGACGCCGGAGTCGTCCTGGAGGATGACGTCGCTGCGCTCGAGGATATTGTTGCGGATGATGGTGCAATCCTCGTGGTGCGGCATGTAGCTGGTGGCCTTGAGGTAGGTGTTCACGCGGCCGAGCGAATCGAGGTACATGAGCAGGCCGGTGTTGAACTGGAGGGCGATGAGGTCGGCGGAGAGATAGCGCATGATCTGCGACTTGCCGTTCTTGGTGAACTTGACCTCGACGCACTTGTTCTTGTTGCGGGGCAGCTTGGGGTCCTTGGGTTCGCGGTCGATGAGCTGGCCGGTGTCGGAGACCAAGGCGTAGCGCACGCTGTCGATGGTGACTTCGTGGCGGGTGAGGAGGACAAGCAGGGGGACGAGCAAGCCGTCAGTGATCTGGCCGCGGTATTCGCGGTCCATTTCGCGGGTGACGAAGAAGCTGAGCTCGAGGATGGAGCGCAGAGTGTAACGGATGTCGTCGAGCTTCTTTTCGAGCGTGGCCGGGCTTTTGAGGATCGCGGCGGCGCTGGGGAGGGTTCCGGGGGGCTCCAGGCCAATGAGCGTGTAGGTTTCGGCCTTGGGATAGAACAGATAGACGTTCCAGGCGTCGGCGCCGGCGAAGGGGTAGAAGACGTTCTTGGCCTTATCGATGGGGGCGACTTCGGTCTTCTGGAACTCGCGCTGGGGCCCGGTGCGGGGGCCTTCGATCTTGGCGAAGATCTCGTCGAGCTTCGTTTTGTGTTCGACCCAGGCGGGGCTGCTTTCCAGTTCTTTGTACGGGCTGCCATCGAGCGAGGGCAATCCGGCGAGGAAGCGAGCGGTGTGATTCGCTTCGGGGCCGATGGTGAGGGCCTGGAGCGAGGGCAGAGAAAGCGCGGCTGGGGCGCCAAGAAGGAAAGTGCGGCGGAACATTTTCATGGGTCGGACGTGTAAAGTGCTGAGGCGGGTACGGGGATTCATGGCCTTCCCACCAGAGATTTTCGATTGTCGCACCTTCGGGTGCTAAAAACAAACGACTTCCGAAGGATGGCCTATCGTCATACTGGAAAAATTCTTGTCCAGGGAGAATTTGACTCAGCTACAATAGGGAGTGGACCTCATGTCCTCTCGACGTCTCCATACCTTTTCCCTGATGTTGGCCCTGGGTACGCTGGGAGTCATTCTGACGGGTGCGATCCAGGCGGGTAGTCCGGCTGGGGAACCGCATCGCGGAATGGGGGGGATGGTGGCGGTGATGGCCGGCGCGATAACGATCTTAGCCCGAGGAAGGGTGAGACAGTTGGCGGCCGGTTGCCTGGCGCTTTCGCTGCTGGCGGGGGCGGTGGGACTGACTTTGGCGGCTTCGCCCTGGATGACGGTATTGCACGCTTGCCTGGCGCATCTGCTTTTTGCGGGTTGCGCGGCGGTGGTGGTGGCGACGTCCGAGGGTTGGGAGCACGGGTCGGCGGAGTTGACCGACACGGGGTCGCCGTCGCTGCGCACGCTGGGAATGGTGACGCCGGCGGTGGTGATGGTGCAGATTTTTCTGGGAGCGATTTACCGGCTCCTGAATCTTTCGGCGTGGCCGCATTTGACGGGCTCGCTGCTGGTGGGTTGTTTGCTGCTTTATACCGGAATGGTAGTTTTGGAGACCCATGGAGAGCATGCCGCGCTGCGGCGCGCGGCGCAAGTGCTGGTGGGCGTGACGATTGCCCAGATGGCGCTGGGCCTGGGCGCGTTTTTAGGGCGCGTGATGGCGGCCGATGGGCTGGAGCAGGAATGGTGGACCATCCTGGCGCGGACGGCGCATGTCGCGTGTGGCGCCGCGACGCTGGGAGCTTCGGTGGCTTACGCAATGCAAGTTTTTTTCCACGTCCGTCCCGGCAACGCGCCGCTGACGAACGGTGGCCCGATCGGGAAGGGCGTGGCTGCATGAAGCCGTACATTGAGTTAACCAAGCCGCGCATCACGTGGCTGATTCTGATGAGCACGGCGATCGGCTATGTGTTCGGCAGCCATGAGGGCTTCAACTGGGTGTTGTTGCTGCATACGCTGGTGGGCACGGCGCTGATTGCGTCTGGTACGGCGACGTTCAACCAGTGGTACGAACGGAAGGCCGATGCGTTGATGAGCCGGACCAAGGGCCGGCCGATTCCGCAGGGTCAAGTGACGCCGACGCAGGCGTTCGGCTGGGGTTTGCTGCTTTCGGTGGCCGGGTTCGCGGAATTGTGGCTGGGCGTGAATCCGCTGACGGCGATGGCGGGCCTGTTCACGCTGGTGACCTATCTGTTTGTCTATACGCCGATGAAGCAGAAGCATTGGCATGCGACGACGCTGGGCGCCGTGCCGGGCGCGATGCCGCCGGTGATTGGCTATGCGGCGGCGAGCGGGGCGATCAACTGGGAAGCGGCGGCGCTGTTCGCGATTCTCTTTGTGTGGCAGTTCCCGCACTTCTACGCGATTGCGTGGATGTATCGTGACGACTATGCCAAGGCCAGCATCAAGATGCTGCCGGTGGTGGAGCCGGAAGGCGATTCCACGGCGCGGCAGATCCTGCTGTTTTCGATTCTGCTGATTCCGGTGAGCTTTGTGCCGAGTTGGTTGCACATGACCGGAGCGGTTTATTTTGTGGGCGCGGCGCTGATGGGCGTCTACTTTCTGCGGGCGGCGATTCGGGTGTCGCGCGAGCGGACGATCGTGCTGGCGCGCGGCGTCCTGCTGACTTCGGTGATCTATCTGCCGGTGCTGTACGGCCTGATGCTGCTTGACCGTCAATAAGCGCTGGCTCTTCCTTGTTCTACTCCTCGCCGGCTGCCGCCGGGGGCCCGATTTGCCGGTGCTCTACGACGTGCCGCCCTTTACGCTGACTTCCGAACTGGGCCAACCCTTTGCCAGCACTGCTTTGCACGGGCAGGTGTGGGTGGCGGACTTCATCTTTACGCATTGTCCGGGGCCTTGCCTGCGGATGAGCGCGCAGATGAAGAAGCTGCAGGACGATACCAAGGTGCGGCTGGTTTCGTTTACGGTGGATCCGGCGCGCGATACGCCGGAGGTACTGGCGGGCTATGCGAAGCGCTATCAGGCGCGGACGGCGCGGTGGACGTTTCTGACGGGGCCGGCGGATCAATTGAACGAACTGAGCCGCGGCGCGTTCAAGGTGGGGGACATCCAGGCGGATTTGACGCACTCGACGCGGCTGATTCTGGTGGACAAACAGATGCGCATCCGGGGCTTTTTCGATTCGGCGGAGGCCGAGGATCTGGCGCGGATTCGCGAGGGGATTCTAGCTCTCGAGGCCGAGTAGCGAGTGGAGCGTGCCGCGCAGGCGGTCGAGTTGGGTGATGAGGGTGCGGATTTCGGGTTCGTCGAAGCTGGCGAAGGCGTCGGCGCCAGCGCGGTCGATGGGTTCGTCGAGGGTGGCGAGGAGGTCGAGGCCGGTGGGGGTGATCCAGCAGAAGACCTGACGACGGTCCTGGGTGCTGCGTTCGCGGCGGACCATGTTTTTGGCTTCGAGGCGATCGATCAGGCGGGTGATACCTGGGGTTTGTTCGATCATGCGCTCGCCGATTTCCAGAGTGGGGAGGCCAGCGTCGCCGGCGCCGCGGAGGATGCGGAGGACGTTGTACTGCTGCAGGGTGAGGTCGTGGGGGGCGACGAAGCGGGTGTAGTTGCGTTGAATCAGGTCGGCGGTGCGCATGAGCGCGATGCCGGCTTCGTGGGGCGGGTTGCGGAAGGGTTTGGTCTGGCGGATCTCACGTTGGATGTGACTACTATCCAACGCTTGCGGGGAGTGGGACACAACTAAAGCGTAACTGGCAGTGATTGATCCGTCAATTTTAACGACAGCCCGGATCGGCTAGCATAGAGGCGCGATGGCACGCGGTTGGGAAAGCAAAGACATCGAGTCGCAGCAAGAGTTGCGGGAGGCCGAAAAGGGGCCCGCGCGGGAGATGAGCGCGCGGGAACAAGAGCGTTTAAGCCTGGAGTTGAGCCGGAAGCGGGTGGCGGCGGACCTGGAGCGGGCGAAGCATCCGCGACATCGGCAGCAGATCGAAGAGGCGTTGGCGCACTTGGATGCTCGGTTGGCGCAATTGTGAATATTTGTTAGCGGGCCGTGAAAACGGGCTTTTGACCTTTGTCGCGATTGCGGACGCGGTCATAGAGGTGGCGGCCGTTGGTAGTGCCGAGACCTTCGTTGTAGAGACTGGTGAGGCCGACGGCTTCGCGGAGGTCTTCGTCGAAGGCGTGCAGGGCTTTGAGCTGGTCCGCGGTACCGGCACGGCGGGTGCCGTGGGAGGTTTCGAAGTAAACCTGATAGCCGCCGTGGGTGAGTTCGCCGATTTCGTTGCCGAGCAGGACGCCGATCTTTTCGATGGCGAGGCCGGGGTTGGCATCCTTGAGGACGGCGGCGCAGCCATTCCGGAGGGCGACGGCGGTGCCGGAACCTTTGGCGGCGACCGAGAACCCCTTGGAGCGCAGATCGCCCAGGAGGCTATCGAAGGTGGGAACGGTATTTTTTTCGCGCCGGAAGAACATGCCTTTTCAGTTTAACGCTTCAGGCGGGTTCGTAGCTTTTTGCTGAGCTTTTCGATCTCTTCGAGCTTCTTGAGGAGGCCGAGGGAGAGGACGTGGTGTTCGTGCTCCTCGAGTTCGTGGCGGACTTCCTGGGTGAGGCGGACGAGTTCGTCGGCTTCTTTGAGACTGCGGCGATGTTCGGCTTTGAGGATCTCTTCGGATTGAAGCTTGCCGTCCGGGAGGCGGACGGTGGTAGGGTCGTCCGGCTTGGGGCGCTGATCCTGAGCCAGGAGAAGCAGAGCAAGCAGCAGGGCTGGCATGCTTTTACTGTAGCCCGTCATTGTTACCATGACGAGTGAATGAAACCCGTGAAAGTTGGTGTGGTCGGCTTGGGGAACGTGGGGTCGGGGACCCTCTCCATCGTGGCCGGGAGCACCGAGAGCCTGACTGAAAAGCTGGGATTTCCGCTGGAAATCACGGCCATTTGCTCGCCGAGCGTTCATACTCGCGAATTGCCCGCGCTGCCGGGCGTCCTGAAGACGACCGACTGGCGGGAGGTGGTGAACCATCCGGAAGTGGACGTGGTGGCCGAGTTAGTGGGCGGCACCGGTACGGCGCGCGAGATTGTGGAAGGCGCGATTGCGGCGGGCAAGAGCGTGGTGACGGCGAACAAGGAGTTGCTGGCGCTGGCGGGTCCGGAGATCTGGGCGAAGGCGCAGGCGGCGGGAGTGAGCCTGGCGATGGAAGCGAGTGTGGCGGGTGGGATTCCGATCCACACGGTGCTGCGTGACGGGATCAGCGGCGATCGCGTGGAGACGCTGCTGGGCATTTTGAATGGCACGTGCAACTACATCCTGACGGAGATCGAGCAGAAGGGCAGTGCGTTTGCCGATGTCTTGGCCGAGGCGCAGCGCCTGGGTTATGCGGAGGCGGATCCGACGGCGGATATCGACGGGTTCGATGCGCGGTCCAAGCTGTCGATTCTGGCGGGGCTGGCGTTTGGGCAGCGGATTCTGCCGACGCAGATCTATCTGGAAGGCATTCGGCGGGTGACGCCCCTGGACTTTGCGTACGCGCATACGCTGAAGCATACGATCCGGCTGGTGTGTGCAGCGCGGCGGACGCCGGAGGGTTTGTTGCTTTCGGTGCGACCGAGTTTGTTGCCGCAGACGGCGATTATGGCCGGGGTAACGGGCGCGTACAACGCGGTGTGGGTGAAGGGCACTTACGGGCGGGATACGTTCTATTACGGGCGTGGGGCGGGTCCGCAGCCGACGGGCGTGGCGGTGGTAAGCGATTTGATCCGGGTAGCGCGCGAACTGCGTCATGGGGCGCGGACGTCGCCGTTTGCGCATGCGTCGCTGACGGCGAACGAGCCGTTGCCGATCGAGCGGTTGAAGTCGAGTTACTATCTGCGGTTCCGGGTGAAGGACGCGCCGGGCATCATTGCGAAGCTGGCGGGTATTCTGGCGAGCAAGGGCATCAGCATCGATGCGGTGTTGCAGTTGCCGAACGAGCCGAAGGAAGATCTGCCGTTTGTGATTACGGTGGAGCCGGCCGAAGAAGGAGCGATTCAAGCGGCGGTGGCCGAGATGGCTGCGCTGGACTTTGTGGTGGAGCCGCCGCTGGCGATGCCGATGGAGAAGGGCTTATGACACTGACTCTGCTGTTGCTGTTCGCGCAGGTGGCCGACCAGGCCAACCAGGGCTATAAGACGCCGGAGTTGCGCAAGAACATTGCACAGCGGCTGACGGCGCCCGATCGCGACGCGCGACAGAAGCCGCGAGAGTTAGTGGCGGCGCTGGGTTTGAAGCAGGGACAGACCGTCGCTGACTTAGGCACCGGCGTGGGTTACTTACTGCCGTATCTGAGTGAGGCGGTGGGCGGCAACGGACACGTGTTCGCCCAGGATATCTTTCCGGACTTTCTGGCGAAGGCCAAGGCGACGGCGGAACCGGAGCGTTTGAACAACGTCCGCTTCTTCCTGGGGACGACGTCCGACCCGAAGTTGCCGGTGCATTCGTGCGATGTGATTCTGGTGCTGGATGCGTATCATCACTTCGACTATCCGCAGAAGATGCTGGCGCGAATCAAAGCGGCGCTGAAGCCGGGCGGGCGGTTGGCACTGGTAGATTACTACAAGCGGCCGAATGCGATGCCGGGCGGCGATGCGGTGAATCATATCCGGCTCGATATCGACGATGCCGTTAAAGAGATCGAGGCGGAGGGCTTTCGGGCGTTGAGCCGGAAGGAACATATTCCGCAGAGCCAGTATCTGGTGTTGTTCGAGGTTCGTTAGTGGCGAAGGCAGGGCTGAGTAAGTCGTTTCAAGCGGCGCTGGCCCGGCCGGTGCTGCAACGCGTGGCGACGACGCCGGTGTTTCAGCAGGGGCAACAGTTCTTCCACGAAGGCCGGGTGAGCCGCGTGGAGTGCGAAGCGGACGAAGCCGCCGGTGAAGTGCGCGATGACGAAACCTATCTGGCGCGCCTGTGGATGGACGACGGCTTCCTACAGTTTGAGTGTGCTTGCGCGCGGGGGCGGGAGAGCTTGTTGTGTGCGCACGGGGTGGCGGTGGGGCTGGCAGCGATGGCGCCACCGAGTAAAGGCAGGGGCAAGCCGAAGGTAAAGGTGGTGGACCTAGCGGAGACGGATCGCGTGTTGCGCGAGCAGCCGGTGGAGACCTTGGTGGGTCTGCTGATGAATTGGGCGCGCGAGGACGAGCGACTGCAGCAGCATCTGATGAACTTTGCGGCCGAGCAGGCGGGGATGTCGCTGGACGTGAAGGAGATGGTGGCGGGGTTGAGGCGGCGTTTGCGACGGATGCCGGCCGCGGCGCGGCCAGTGGAAGCAAAGCGGTATTCCGAGCTGGTGAAGCGGGAGTTGGAAGAGCTCGAGACGATGCTGCTGCGGGGCCATGCGGCGGCGGTGGTGGAAATGGCGGGCGAACTGGTCCGGCTGATCTACCTGCATCAGGACCATAACCTGTCGGTAAAGGTGATCTTTGAGCACGCGCCCCCGGCGGTGGCGCTGCTGGTGAAGGCGGCGCGGGCGGCAAAGAGCGAGCCCATGGCGGTGATCCGGCAGGTGTTGAGCTGGGACCTCCATCCGGATGTGGACAAGCTTGATTTGACGGCGGTGTACGAGTGGCTGGGTCCGTCGGGGCGGCGACAGTTGGCGGAGGAAGCGGAGAGCCGGGTGGAGCACGTGCATCCGGACTGGCGAAAGCGAGCGGTGCATGTGCGGCTTTTGGCGTTTGCCTGCCGCTACTACATCAGCGTCAAGGAACCGGAAAGCTATGTGCGGGCGGTGCTGCGCTATGCGCGGGGACGGCCGCTCGATGCGTTGCTGCAGGTGAGGGGACTGATGTACGCGGGGTATCCGCGAGAGACGCTGGCACTGATCAATATGTTGACCGAGGGGGCGTCAAAAAGTGACACGAGTCACTACGAGTGGCTGCGCGTGAAGGCGGAACAGGCCTTAAGCGCGGGTTAGCCCGAGGCCGGGTTTGGTGGGCAGGACGAGTTTGCCGTTGAGGACGCGGACGCCGGAGCAAGGGTCGTTGGCGATGAGCAGGTTACCGTCGAGGTCGGCGTAGTCGACCAGGGGCGAGAGTTGAGCGGCGGCGGTGATAGCGACTGAAGACGAGACCATGCAACCGAGCATGGTTTTGAGGCCGAGGCTTTTGGCCATCTGCAGCATGCGATGGGCTTCGTGGAGCCCGCCGCATTTGTCGACCTTGACGTTGACGCCATCGAAGTGGGGGGCGAGCTTGGGGATGTCTTCGGGATGGAGGCAGGCTTCGTCGGCAATGATCGGGATGTGGACGCGCTGGCGGATCCAGTTCATGTCGTCGAGTTGAGCGGCGGGCAGCGGTTGCTCGATCATCTCGACGCCTTGGGACTCGAGCCAGTTGATCTTGCGCACGGCTTCCTCTTTGGTCTTCCAGCCTTCGTTGGCGTCGACCCGGAGAGGCTTTTGGGTTTCGGCGCGCACGGCTTCGATGGTGGCTTCGTCGGTGGCGAGACCGACTTTGATTTTGAGGACTGGGTAGGCGGCGGCTTCCTTCACTTTGGCGCGGGTGATGGCCGGGGTGTCGATCCCGATGGAGAAGGTCGTGAGGGGCGCGTCGGCCGGATCGAGGCCGAAGATCTGATGGACGGGAATGCCGAGCCGCTGACCGAGCCAATCGAAGAGGGCGATGT
Organism: Bryobacteraceae bacterium; assembly: GCA_965229305.1. GTDB lineage: Bacteria > Acidobacteriota > Terriglobia > Bryobacterales > Bryobacteraceae > JALHNI01. Next base: position 78,235 of record CBDDIZ010000040.1, read on the forward strand.
CGACGGCGGCCTTCATGGCGAACTGGCCAGGGACTTTGGTGAAAAGGGCGGCAAGGACTTTCGAGTACTGACGGGGGTTGGCCTGGGCGAAGAAGGACTGCAACTGTTTGAGTGTTTCCACGCCCTGGGCGGCCGTTTCGTGGTAGCGGACGATGGGAGCGCCTTCGCCCCAGCCGGTGAGGCCGTCGCGCGTGAAGCGGGCGTAGAGCACATCGCGGTAGGTGGACGAGGACATGGTGGTGGTCCAGGTGTGCTTGAGCTGGACGCGGAAGACTTCGGACTGCATCCCGGGAGCAGGGGCGGCCGCGAGGAGGGGCAGGGCAGAGAAGTGTCGGCGCAGCATTACCCGCTAGTGTAGCTACGGTTGAGACGGGAGCTTGGGAGGTCGGCCGGAATCGCAGCGCGGGGCGTAGACGCCCTGGTTGAGTTTGTCGCGGGCATACATCAGGTAGTCGTGGTTTTTGAGCGGGCCGTGGCGGAACTGGTCTTCGAGGTAACGGAGCTCGGCGGGATTGGCGATGGGGCGGCCGGACTGCTGGTCGAGGCGGCAATCGGTCCAGATGGCGTCAATGGTGATGATGGTGGCGATGCGGTCCATCCAGGAGGCGACGAAGACGTCCTGCCGGTTGGTGCTGAGGGCGAGGTCGGGCCGGGTGCGGACGTGGGCGGAGAGTTGGGCGAAACGGTCGAGGAGACGGCGGCGGAGGTCAGAGCGCGTGCAGAGCCGGAGACGGCCGTCCGGGTTGGGGACTTCGAGGCTGGGTTGGCGCTCGAGCAGTTTCTTGGCGGCTTCAATGGGGCAACTGAACGGGCAGGCGGAGGGAGGCTCGGTGACTTCTGGAGGACGGAGGGAGAAACGAGGGCAAGGCGAGGCGACTTGTCCGTTCTCGCCGACAGGGGCGCAGGGAAGGCAGGCACCTTGGGCGCCGAGATAGGAGTTGCAACTGAGGCCAAGCCAGGCGGCCTGGCCCAGCGAGAGGTCGTGCTTGAGGACTTCGCTGAGCGTCCACATGATGTTGTCGCAGGTGAAGCCGGGCTGGTTGGTGGTGTGGCCGGCGTCGTAGGGGCGTTCTGAATCTGCTTGATTCAAGCCGAGCTTGTGGCCGATCTCGTGGGCGGCGTCGCCCAGGACGGGGATGTTGTGGATGAGGACGGCCGAGTTATCGAGGCAGCTTTCGTTGGACCGGCCAGCACCGTAATAGAGGTTGATGACGCCTTTGCGATAGGACTTCTGGAAGGGAGCGGTGTCGCAACTGATCTTGCCGGGTGACTCTTTGACGGGGTGAAATTGGGGACGCAGGCGGAGGCCGGCGCGTTGGGATTCGAGGAGCCAATCGAGGTTGGCGAGATCGTCGCGGGCGGCGGCGACGTACTCTTCGGCGGCGGGCCAGACTTCGATGACGAGGTCGCGGGGCGGGCGGAGCTCGACGTGATAGTTGGTGAGGCCGAGGTTGAGATAGGCGCCGGGGACGAAGGCGACGGCGCGGTTGGGGGCCATGACCAGGAGGCCGGAGAGGTCCCGGCGCGTCCAGCAGCCGGATTCGACGTGGGGGGCGATCTGGACCTCGGCGGCGTCGGAGGGGGCGTCTGGCGGGGCGCCGGGCATCCGGAAGGGAAGAGCGCCTTCCAGGATGACGGTGCGCTGGCAATCGGCGCCCGCGGCGTTGAGAAGGACGAAGCGGAGTTGAGCCGGGTCGTCGACGTTGGTGAGACGGAGGGCGCCCAGGATCCCTGCCGGGTCCTGGGCGTGGACCGCCATGACGAACGCGAGAAGGGCGAGCCGGCGCATATGGTTAGCAGTCCCAGTGGTAGTCGACGTGGTCGGGATTGTCGATGCGGGCGGGCTCGGTATTCAAGCTGAAGCCGCTGTGGGAGCCGGCGGCAACGGGTCCGATGCGCCATTCGACGGAGCGGCCGGCATCGAGTGGGAAGCGGACCGGCGGGATGGCGGCAGCGACGGCCGCGGCGGCGGGCAGTTGGGCAATGGCGGCGAGAGCGGGAGGCAGGCCAGCGGCCAGGATGGTGCGCGCCGTCTGGCGAGGGTCGATCACGAGGGTGATGCGGCCGGCAGCGGGATTGGCGGGGTTGGGGGTGTTGCCATTGGTGATCTTGACTCGGTCGTGCCGGGCCACGCTGGTGGTGAGTTGGGCCGGCGTGCGGCGGACGCGGCTTCCGGTAACGGTGTTCTCGGTTTGGAGAACGATTTCAATCTGGTCAGGCATAGCAAACTCTCCTCGGGTAGGTTAAGGGGTCTTGGCCTTGGCGCCCGCGGGGGGAACCAAGTCCTGGAGATAGATACTGCGGTGGGTGGCGGTGTCGCAGCCGTTGGTGGCCTGGCGCACGAGTTCGAGCGCGTGCGCGCGGTCACCGGCAATGACATAGGCTTCCGCGTTGCGGCACAGGATCTCCTGCGAGTGGGGGGCGAGTTGCAGCGAGCGGCGAAGGGGGGCTAGAAAGTCGGGGCGGCCGGCGAGAGCGCGATAGAAGGCGAGGCTGCTGGTGAGCTTGGCATCGTTGGGATTGACGAGCATCTCCTGTTCGAGAATTTCGACGGCGTGGGCGAAGGCGTCCTTTGCTTTGTCGGGGTGGTTAGCGCGGGCGTAGGAACTGCCGAGTTGTCCCCAGGCGCCGAAGCTGCGGCTGCCGGCTTTGATGGCGCGCTGATACATGTCGATGGCCCGGTCGTAACGGCCTTGATCAAAGTAGAGCTTGCCGAGGTTGGAGAGTGAGGCGACGCGGACGGGGTCGAGCTCCAGGGCTTTCTCCCAGAGCTTCTGGGCTTGGGCCATATCACCTTTGCGGGCATAGACGACGCCCATGTTCTGATAGCTTTGGGCGTTGTCCGGGCTGAGCTCGACGACCCGCTGGAGGTTTTCGAGGGCCTGGTCCCAGGCTTCGCGGCCGGCGTAATATTGCGCGAGGGCGCGATAGCCGGTCCAATCGCCGGGGCGGAGCGAGATGGCCCGCCGGAAGGTTGCTTCCGCGCGGGCATAGTCGCGCTGCTTGCTATAGGCTTCGGCAAGCCCCTGGTAGGCAGCGTTGCTGCGGCTGTCGACGGCGATGGCGTGTTCGAAGTCCTGCTGGGCGTCGCCGTAACGGCCGGTCGCCAAGTGAATGCGGCCCATGCTGACGTGGGTCTCAACGATGTTGGGGTTGAGGTTCAGGCCGGTGGCGCCGCTTTCCAGAGCCTGCGCCATCAACTGCGGATCGCGGGTCTGCTGGTATTGGGCGACGTAGGTTTCGCCTAAGCCGGAGTGGGCGAGGGCGAATTTCGGGTCGATCTCGAGCGCGCGCTTAAGCAGGGTTTCCGCGGACTTGAGGCTCAACATCTGGTCGCTGCGCTGGAGGTAGCCGCGGGCCTGCAGATAGAACTCGTAGGCGCCGGGGGTGACGGGCAGGCCGCCCTGGTCCTGGGTGAATTTCGGCTGCAGACGGACGTTGAGGACGTTGGCTAAGCGGGCGACGGCGGCGTCCTGCAGACGCCAGGAGTTGGCGCGAGCGTCTTCAAGCGTGATGGTTTCGAGCTGCACCATGCGGGCGGTATCGATGAGGGTGAGCAGCAGGCGGACGCGGTCGCCCTGTGCCTGCAAAGTGCCTTCGACAGCCGTGGTGGCGTGGAACTTCTGCAATGCGTCGCGCGCCGTGCGGGCCTGCTGCGAGCGCACTTCGCTCGCGGCGACGACCATCAAGGGCGACTGGCCATCTTCAAACTGCGACAAACGACTGGTAATGGTTTCCATCAAGCCCAACGCAAAGACGCGCAACTCCGCCTGTTCTCCGGGAACGTTGAGAGGCAGCAGGACGACGGCTTGCGCGTTGACCTGGCTGCCTCTGCCTCCGATCCATCCTCCTAAGCGGAGGCCGATGAACAAAGCGGCCAAGACGAGCAGGAAAATTCCCGCGATGAGTCCCCAGCGCGGACCGGCGGTGCGGAGAGGCGGCAAGGGCTGGCCGCCGAGAGCGGCGACGACGTCGTCGGCTGAGGCCGGGCGATCCGCAGGTTGCCGGGCCAGGCAACGCATGATGACGTCGCTCCACTCGTTGGCGAGTTCGGCGGAGTGGGAGCGGGGCGGGGAGGGCAGGTCGACGACGCGCTGGACGGCGTTTTCGAGCGGGCGACCGCCGGGGAAGGCCTTCTTGCCGGTGACCATCTCGTACATGATTAAGCCGAGAGCGTAGATGTCGGCGGCGGGCGTGATGGTCTCGCCGAGGAGTTGTTCGGGGGCCATGTAGTCGGGCGTGCCGAGGACATGGCCGGTGCGGCTGAGGCTGGTGGCGTCCTGATCGAGGGCGCGGGCGAGGCCGAAGTCGCCGATGACCGCGCGCGGGTTGCCGGTGGAGGATTGGGTGACCAGGACGTTGCCGGGTTTGAAGTCGCGATGGATGATGCCCTTCTCGTGGAGGGCGGTGAGGCCGGCGGCCATCTGCCGGATCAGCGGGAGGGCTTCTTCGAGGGTGAGCTTGCCGCGGCGGCGCAACAGCGCGGCCAGGGTTTCGCCATCGAGGAACTCCATGGTGAGGAAGGTTTGGCCGTCTTCGTGGCCGACGTCAAAGACGCGGCAGATGTTGGGATGGGTGACTTGGCGGGCGAGTTGAACTTCGCGGCGGAAGCGCGTCAGGAACTCGGGGTCGTTGCTGAGTTCGGGGCGGAGAGTCTTGAGGGCGAGGCTGCCGCCAAGTTCGAGGTCCGCGGCTTCGTAGACTTCGCCCATACCGCCTTTGCCAATGAAGCGGAGGATGCGGAAGCGGCCCTTGAGAACGGCGTTCAGTTGCAGGGAGCACTGCGGCCGGTTGGTGAAGATTTCCTGGGTTTCGTCGCCTTCGGTTTGGGCGAGCAGCTTTTCGACCGCCTGGCGGAGCGAGAGGTCGCCATCGCAGGCGCGATCGAGGAAGGCCTCCCGCTCGGCGGGAGGGAGTTCGGCCGCATCCTGGAAGATGGCCTTAACGCGATCCCAAGGTGGGGGTGTCATCGCTGGGACTGAGTCCTAACTGCTCGCGTAGCCAGGCACGGGCGAAGGTCCATTCACGGCGGACAGTGCGGGACGAGGTGCGGAGTACTTCAGCCGTTTCGTCGACCGAGAGGCCGCCGAAGAAGCGGAGTTCGATGACGCGGGCGGCGCGAGGGTCGTGCTGTTCGAGAAGGGCGAGGGCTTCATCCAACTGCACCAGCTGGCCGGATTTCTCGGACGAAAAGACAAGGGCCTCGTTGAGGGGCAGGGCTTCGAGCCCGCCGCCGCGTTTGCCGGCGAGATGCTGGCGGGCATGGTCGACGAGGATGCGGCGCATGATCTGGGAGGCGACGGCGAAGAAGTGGGCACGGTCCTGCCAGGTGGCGGCTTTGATGTTGATGAGCTTGAGATAGGCTTCGTTGACGAGGGCCGTAGTTTGGAGGGTGTGACCCATCTTCTCCCGCCGCATGTAGCGAGCGGCGATGAGGCGGAGTTCGTCCTGAACGGCTTCGACAAGACGATTCTTAACGGCCGCGTCGCCGGTCTGAAAGCGATGCAGGAGGGCGGTGATGTCGCTCGCAGCTAGTTCGGCCATCGGAAGAATCTAAAGAGTATACAACTCTGGTCGGGCGATGGCTGGCGATCTGGTATGCTGTTAGAGACCACGCGGTGAGGTGCGAGAGTGGTTGAATCGAGCAGTCTCGAAAACTGCCGTACCTTCACGGGTACCGTGGGTTCGAATCCCACCCTCACCGCCATCCTGCCTTTTCCGACTCCCAACCCCTTTTAGCACCCCTGAGCCAGTGGTGTCCTTTAACGCAAGAGGACATACAGTGCCGCTACGGACAGTAGCAAAACCGCCGAGACGAGGCGAGGATCGGCGAGGCCGGTGAAGCGGCCTTGAAGTATCGAGAGCGGGTTGGGCCAGGTGAGTTCGCGGGTGTGCGGCGGCGGCGGGGGCGTAAGCAGGCTAACGATCACGAAGACCACGCTACAGAGACAGAAGAGCCACCAGGCCTGGAGCATGAACGGGATGCCCCAGCCTTGGGTGATGAGTTTCTGCGTGCCGAAGAGGGGAAGGTCCACGGCGAAAGCGGTGGCGCCGAGGCCGAAGCCGGAGATGAGGGTGGCCATGGCGGCCTGCCAAGTGCCGCGTGCCCAGAAGACGCCCCAGAGGAAAACGGCGGTGATGGGCGGGGCGAGGTCCGCGGCGATGGCGTTGATCGCTTCGAAGATGCTGCCAAAGCGGCCGCCCTGGGTGGACCAGGCCATCGCGAGCAACATAACGACAACGGAACTGAGCTGACCGATGCGGATCTGCGCCTGGTCATTGAGGCCGGGGCGCAGGCGCTTCACGATGTCGACGGCGACGAGGGTGCCGCAACTGTTGAGGGCGGAGGCGACGGTGCTCATCAGGGCGGCGAGGATGCCGGCGGAGATGAGGCCCTTGAGGCCGATGGGGACGAGTTGATTGATGAGGACGGGGAGCGTTTGGTTGCTGTTGGTCCCGATCTGCTCGCGGAACAGGACGAAGCCGAGGACGCCGGGGAGGACCATCAGGAAGACGGGGAGGAGCTTGAGGAGGCCGGCGAAGAGCGGGCCGAGTTGGGCGTCACGCTCGGTGCGGGCGCCGAGCACGCGCTGGACGATGGTTTGGTCCGTACACCAATACCAGATGCCGAGGACGGGATAGCCGAGCAGAATGGAATACCAGGCAAGGCCCGACCGGTTGTCCGAATGGAGCATGCTGAGCTGACCGGGGCGGGCGGCGAGTTGGAGGTCCTCCCAAGTGTGGATGCCACGTTCCGGCAAGGCCAGCAGGGAGAGTACCGTGATGGTGACCGCGCCGGCCAGCAAGAGAACGGTTTGAATGGCTTCGGTGACGACGACGGCGCGCAGGCCGCCGAGGACGGTGTATGCCGCGGTGATGGCGGAAACCAGAACGATGGACGTGACGACATCGATGCCGAAGAACTGCTCAAAGACCATCGCGCCGGCGTAAAGACTCATGCCGATGTGAATGAAGAGAGCGGCGACAATGCCCATGAAGGCGAGCATGGAACGAGCGCCGCCGCAGTAGCGACGCTCCAGGAACTCCGGCAAGGTGGCGATGCGGCTGCGGAAGTAGAAGGGCGCGAAGACCAGCGACAGAAGCACCAACGTGACGGTGGCCATCCACTCGAAGTTTCCCCAGACGAGGCCTTCGTTGTAGCCGGAGGCGGCAAGGCCGACTAAGTGGATGGTGGAGATGTTCGAAGCGAAGAGGGCGGAGCCGACCACGGCCCAGCCGAGCGAACGCCCAGCGAGGAAGTAGTCGGCACTGGTGGCGGAGGCTCGGCGGGAGGAGAGATAGCCCGCGGCGACCACCGCCGCGAGATAGGCGAGGATGATGGCGAGATCGACGGGATGAATGGTCATAGCGGCTGCCGCGTGGCGAGCGCATAGCGGATGACGCGGAGGACTTCGTCGCGTTCAGCGCCGACGAGCGGCAGGCGGGGAGCGCGAGTGGTTTCGCTGCCGAGACCCGTCTCGGCCATGGCGAGCTTGATGTATTGCACGAGCTTGGGTTTGGTGTCGAGGTGCAGCAGGGGCGTGTACCAGCGGTAGAGCGTGCGGGCTTCTTCCCAACGGCCGGCGGTGGCCAATTCCCAAAGGACGCGGTTCTCGCGAGGGAAAGCGTTGACGAGGCCGGAAACCCAGCCGGACGCGCCGAGGAGAATGCTTTCAAGGACGAGGTCATCGACGCCGCTGAACAGGAGGAAGCGATCGCCAAAACGGTTGATGAGGTCGGTGATGCGGCGGACGTTATCGGAGGATTCCTTGATGGCGACGATGTTGGGTTCGTCGACCAAGTCGCTGAACATCTCCGGGGTGATGTCGACGTGGTAGGCGATGGGGTTGTTGTAGATCATGATGGGCAGCCGGGTGGATTGGGCGACGGTCCGAAAGTGGACAAGCGCCTCGCGGCTATCGGCTTTGTAGATCATCGCCGGGAGGACCATAAGCCCGTCGACGCCAAGCTTCTCCGCATCCTGGGCGAAGCGGCAGGCGAGGTGAGTGGTGTTCTCCGCGACACCGGTGAGGACGGGGATGCGGCCGTTGATGGCTTTGAGCATCTCTTCGAGGACGAGGAGTTTCTCCTGATACTCGAGGGCGGTGTTCTCGCCGACGCTGCCCAGCAGGATGACGCCGCTGATGCCTTCATCGATCATGTGATTCAGATGGCGAGCGGTGGCGGCGAGGTCGAGCGAGCCATCGGCGTGGAATTGAGTAGTGGCGGCGGGATAGACGCCTTGCCAGTTGACTTTCATGCAATTGTCCTTTGAGTTATTCGCGAGAGAGGGTGAGGCGAAGCGGCGCACTGGCAGTGCGACGCAGCCAGACGACTAAGTCCTGACCGTCGAGACGGTGAGTGATTCCGGTGCGTAAGTCGACGCCTTCAGTCAGTAACTGCCCGTTGAGGCGGATTTTGACGGAGGAGTCGTTCCAGTTTCGAATGACAAGGGCCGGATTGACGAGCGGCGAATCGACCGTCGCGGCGAGGGTGACATCGAGAACTGGGCCGTTCTGGCGGCGGACGAAGACGAAGGCGCGTTCCGGACGATCAAAGCCCAGACTTTCGAAAGCCGCAGTGTGCGCAGTTGCTTTCGGGGCCTGGAGCCAGGACTTGGCCAAGGGCAAGAGTCCGGTGACGGAGGTGGTGGTGAGGCCGTTGAGCATGACCATCGTGACGCCGTCGGGGCGCTCTTCGTGAGGCATCCAGGATTGAATGTGGGTAAGAGAACTGTGCGAGACGCGATCCGGGGCGACAGCCCAACGCCCGTTCGAACGGATCTGCTGCGAGACGGGCCAATGGTTCCACCAAGGGAACATCGAACGCTCGCGAATGATCTCGCCGGCGTAGCAATCGATAGCGACGTGGCGCGGATCGACGATGACGAAGGGACTGAATTGCGCCTTGAGGTTAACGAGGTGGATGTTGCCGCCGGCGGGTTTGGTAAGCCACTTATGTAAGTGGGTGTCCATGTCCGAGATGCGGTGCAGTACTTTCAGCGTCTCGGCGTCGAAGGTGGCCCTTTCACCGGGCGGTTCCTTAGCCCAGTTATAAGTGTGGGACTCGCCCCGCATGTTGCCGAGCGTAATGGCATCGGCCTTGATGTTGTCCTCCGGGCGGGTGCCGGGCGGATTGATGACGATGGATTCGTGGAACTGCCGGAAGTTGATCTCGCCGGCACCATGGCCGGGAACGACGTAGGGGCTGTAAGTGAAGGTTTGGATCTTGCGGGCGCAGGTGCCATCCGGATAGACGGTGTACGTCTCTTCTACCCAGTCACCCCAGCCGGTGAGCGGGTCCACGAAGACGGGTTCGTAATGGACGCTGACGGGTGCGTAGCGCCATTGCACAACGACGCGAGCGGGAGTGCTCTCGAGTATTTTGACGGTGGAGTAACGAGCCTGCTTGTCGGCCATCGGCTCAGCACTGGTGGGCATGCCGAGCTCCTGATTCTCGTAGAACTCGTTGGTGTACCAGATGCCGTTCTCAGTGACCCAGGCCGGCACGTAACTGGTGCCGCGCCAGAAGACCAGCCGCGTGGGGTTGTCGTCGAAGCGGACGACGACATCAGGGGATTGACCGACGCGCCAGGGCCGCTCCCATTCGTCGGTGTAGCGCAGGCGGGTGTAGTAAGCCCCGAAGCGTCCGGGACCTTTGGGGCCGGAGGGCAGGACGGGTGGAGCCAGGGGGATGGTCGCGGGAGTGGGCAACGGGCCGAAGGCGGTGAGAGCGCGCGAGTGGATGCGGACTTCATCGATCAGGCCATCGAAAGAGTAAGCGACATCGGCGACGACTCGGACCTCCTCGCTGAGGGGACGCGGCGTTTGGTTGCGGGCGATCCAAAGGTCCTCGGTGGAAGCGAGGTCGACGGCGCCGGTGACGGCGACGGTGCCCGCAGGCTGACCGTTCCAGTAGAGGCGGATGCCGGAAGCCGGGTCATAGACGGCGGCGATGTGATTCCAGCGGTAGAGCGGCAAGGGCTGAGTGGACTTCGACTCGATCCAGCGGCCGTTGACGGAGAGATGCAGGCCAAAGTGGCCATTGGGGTCGATGGCGAAGTAGTAGCCGCGCTTGAGGCTCTTCTCCTGATTGGCGATGGCGCACCAGGTCCAGGGATAGGTTTGAATGGCGACCCAGGCTTCGATGGTGAACGGACCGGCGAGTTGGGGCGCTTGGGCAGCGGGGCGCACCAGATGCGTGGTTTGTCCGTCGGAGCGGAGGGCTTGTCCGGTGACGCCCGGCAAATGGCGGGAGAAGCCGAGGAGTTTGTCGCCGGGCTCGAGTTTCTCAAAGGACCACGTGGCGGTTTGGGCGTGCGCGGCGCAGGCCAATAGGCAAGTGATCAATAGTCTCATTCGGAATCTCCTGAGCGCAGCATGAGCACAGCTGCGTAAAGCACAACGACGATCACCAGCCAGCGCAGGCCATCAAGGGGGAGCGACTTAACCACGAAGGCCGCCAGGGGGACACCGGCGAGTCCGCCGAGGGTGAGTCCCCAGGCGACGACGGGCGAGAAGGCTTGCCGCTTGACGAACTGGGCGCTCGCGGCGGGCATGAGGAGGGCGCCCGAGCCCATCATGATGGGGAAGGCGGCGGCCGGGTTCATGCCGAGCAGACTGACCATCGTCATACAGGGCGCGTAAAAGCCGATGCCCAGCGTGCTGATGGCGCCGAAGAGTAAGTTGCCCAGGACGCCGATGGCCAGTGGCCACCCACTCAGGCCGAGAGCGTTGCCACCGGCGGGGAAAAGGGCGAATTGGCGCATCAGCATGACGGCGGCGGCGATCAGCAGCGTGCCTCCCATGCAAAGCTGGACGGCGCGTTTCGAGAGTCCGGCGACGAGGGCGGCCCCGCACCAGCCACCGACGACGGCGCCCGCCATCAGCAGCGAGAGGGTGAGCGGTTCGACCGAGATCGCCGTGAGGTAGATGAAGGCTTGCAGGATAACGGGCAGCGTGTGGCCGGCGTTGAGCGTGCCCGGGATGAGGCGCGTGGGGACCATGCCGGTGAAGCGGAAGATGGTGGTGGTGGTGGCGAAGGAGCCAATGCCGAGCGTGTCAAAGAAGTTTGTGACGAAGCCGGTGAGTAAGTGGCCTAGTGTGGGTCGCGTGCGGCGGACGACGGGGAGCAGTACGAAAGTGTAAGCCGCCGTGAAAATACCGAGGACGACATAGATGCCGGCTAACGACAGCGGCATATTATCGACCGGGAGCCTCGAGCGCGGCGCGGGCGGCTTTGGCCACGACGTCTTGAGGGGAAGCCATGGCGGCGGCTTCGCGTAACAGCGGGGAGCGCGCGCCACACTTGCCGAGCGCGCGAACGGCTTCGGCCTGAGCCAGATAGCTGTCTTCGGTGCGGAAACGCTGCTCGAAGAAGTCCGCGAGGGAGGCGTCGCGGCGATCGCCTAGGGCTTTGAGCGCAGCGACACGAACGGCCGAGACGGGGTCCAAACTGCGCGTGCGGAGGAAGGCGGCGTCGGAGGGGACGGCGAGAGTGGCATCGCGACGAACGGCCCATTGCGGGTCTTGCGTGGCGGATTGGCGTAACGCAGTGGCGACCGCGGCATTGGTACTCTGCGAGCGAAGGGCAGCGATGGCGTCGAGCCGGCCGATGACATCGTCGTGGCTGAGCTGGTAGAGGAGCTCGTCGGTGCTTTTGGCGAACGTAAGCTCCTTCAGCAGCAGATTGCCTTCGTCAAAGTGCACCAGCAGCGGCTTGGCGGCCGAAGGAAGGGGGAAAGTTTCGTCCGGGCGCGTGAGTTCGATGCGATGGAGTTGCTTGCCGGCGACGGTGGTGACGGCGATGGCGACGGGCAAGCGATAGACGCTCTTCTGCTGAACCCGCAACTGAACGGCGCGTCCGTCCCAAGAGTAGCTCACGTTGAGCCTGGGATGGCCGGCGCGGTAGATCCACTGCTCGAAGAACCAATCGACGTTCTGGCCGGTGGCTTCGCGAATGGCGAGTTGGAAGTCATGCGTGTCGACGGAGCCAAAGGCGTGCCGGCGGAGGTAGTGCGTAATCGAGCGGCGGAAGGGCTCGTCGCCGAGGACGGAACGCAGCATCGCCAGTACGACGCCCCCCTTTTGATAGGTGTGACGGTCGAAGTTGTCATTCGGCCATGCCCAGCGATCGTAAACGATGGGGCGCTGGTATTTGTCGCGGGCCTCGTGGAGATAAGCCTGTTGCTTCGCGAGTAAGTTCAAAGCGCCTTCGTCTTCGCCTAAGAGGTGCTTCATGTAGAGGTACTCGTAGTAAGTGGCGAAGCTCTCGTTGAGCCAGGTGTGGCTCCAGTCGCGCATCGTGAGCAGATCGCCCCACCATTGGTGGGCGGCTTCATGGGCGATGAGCCAATGGCTGGGGAAGTCTTTGTCCGCTTTGGCGTCGTGAAGCGTGCCATCGCCGATGACGGTGGCATTGGTGCTTTCCGCGCCGCCGCCGAAGTCAGGCAGGGCGATCTGGTCGTACTTGGGCCACGGATAGGCGTAGCCGAGCTCACGCTCGAGGAAACTGATGATGGCGCGCGTTTGACCGAAGGTGCGCTGGACGTGGGGCTGATCCTGCGGATAGACCCAGTAACTGACGGGCAACTTGCCCGAGGGATCCGTCACTTGGACGTAAGGGCCGACGGCGAGGACATAGAGGTAAGTGGAATGGGGCTGCTCCTGGAGCCAGTGGAAGGTCTTCTCGCGGCGACCGGCATCTTCGGTAACGCTCTTCAGAACGCCATTCGAGATGACCTGATTGCCAGTGGCGACGGTGGCGATGACTTCGCTGGAGGCTTTGTCGTTGGGATGGTCGTAGCAGGGGAACCAATGACGTGCCCCTTCGGGGAACGAGAGCGTGTGAACGAGCGCCGGGTGATGGGCAGTGGCGGGCTTGAAGGTCAAGCCGAGGCCGTAGCCTGGGGGCATGCCGTAGCGCTCGGGGTCAATCGCGACGTTTTCGGCGCGGTAGCGGATGGTGACTGTAAATTGCTCGTGATAGCGGTAGGGGCGGGCCAAGCGAATCGTGAGTTGGCCGGGGCTCTGCGTGAATTGATGTTGATCGACGGCGGTGACGCGGAAGGTTTCGGCGTCCAGCACAAGAGTTTCGAAACGGTCACTGAGGGGACGAAGGGTGATCTGCGTTTCGCCATCGAAAGAGCGCTGGGCCTGATCGAGCTTGAGGCGAATCTTGTAATGCAGGACGTCGTATGGACGACTGCGCTCGGCCCGGCGCGGGCGGCTGGCGAGGTCGATCTGCGCAGGCAGGAGGGCCGCGAGGAATAGGAGCGTAAGGGAGGTGGGACGCATCATGTCAGGGAGTGGTGGGGGCGCGGAGTTGCAGAAGGCCATCTTCACGCATCAGCTTCTCGATGTCGTCGAACTGGGCGGGCAGGAAGGCCGTGAAGTTCTCCACGCCGTTCTCGGTGACGGCGACAACGTCTTCCATGCGGACGTAAAGGCGCTCTTCGGGGATCCACAGCATCGGGTCGATGGAGAAGACCAAGCCTGTGACGAACTCCTTTTTCTGGTAGCCGCCCACGTCATGGACGGTCATCCCGACCGGGTGCGAGAGGTGGCCGCGGAAGTTCAAGGCCTCCTGCGCCCCTTTGCGATAGATCTCTTTGGTGAAGGTGAGCGACTTGAGGAACGCTTCCATTTCCTGCCGGGCGCCATCGAGGACCTGATCCGGGGTGACGCCGGGACGGATGCGTTTCAGGAGTGCTTCGCGATAGGCCAGGATGAAGCTGCAGAGGGCGCGCTGGTCCGGGGTGTACTTGCCGTTGACGGGCCACATGCGAGTGACGTCGCTGGTGTAGTGATGATAGTCCGGCGCGTAGTCCATCAGGACGAGGTCGCCATCTTTGAGTGCGGAACTGTTGCGGAAGTAATGGCCGTGCCAGGCGTTCGTGCCGCCGCCGATGATCGAAGGATAACCTTCGTGCTTGGCGTCATTGAGCAGATAGACGTAGCGGGCCACGGCATCGAGTTGGTACTCGAAGACGCCGGGCTTCGTGCCGCGGATGGCTTCCATGATGGCGAGGCCGGCGATCTGCGAAGCGCGGCGAATGACGGAGATCTCGCGAGGGCTTTTGAGGAGACGAATGGGATCGAGAAGAGGCGAAAGGTCGCGCAGTTCGAAGGTGGGGAAGCGGCTGCGAAGTAACGAAAGGAAGTGACCCATGCGGGGCGGGCGGCCGTCCCAGGGATCCGAGGACGATTCTGCGATCTGCCGCAAGCGCTCGTCGCGGCTGCCGTTCGCGCCTTCGAGCGGGCTGAACGGAACGTAAAGAGCCGGGGCCGGATGATGGATCTGAATGGGCGCGAGATGACGGGCGAGGGCTTCGGGCGGATGGACTTCGTCGACACCGGTGCGCTCAATGATCAAGGCTGCATCTTCAGCACTGACGAGGGGGCCGATCTGACGCTCGCGGCCGGCATCGCGATGGGGCAGATAGACAGTGGTCTTGCGCGTGCGGCCATCAAGCAAGAGATAGCAGTGCGGCGCTTCGATTCCGGTGAGGTAGTAAAACTCGTTGTTCTGACGAAAGACCTGGGGCGAGTCCGCCGAGGCGGCCCCGGGGATGATGGCAAGGTTGCGGCCGAGCTTCTCGAAGACCTTCGCCCGGCGCTCCACGAACTCGGAGGCGGGGAAGTCCTTCTGATCGAGCCCGAGAGGCGTGAGTTGGGCGAAGGCGGTGGCGGCGAGCAGAAAGAGGCACGGCTTCATGAGACGAACACGGCCTTTCCGAGAACCTCCGGACGAGGCGCGATGCCGAGGCCCGGAGTGATGGACGCGGCCAGACGGCCGCCCTGGCGTTGCGGCGCGCCTTCGGCGAGGCTGACGGTGACGTAGCTGTTGAAGTCCGTGGAGGAGAAGAGCAGTTCGGGCGGGGTGCTGTGGGCGAGATGCGCGATGGCGGCGGTGACGATGTCGCCGCCCCAGGTGTCCTCAATGGTCATCGCGATGCCGAGCGAGACGCAGAGATCGCGAATTTGACGGGCTTTGGTGAGGCCGCCGACTTTGGAGATCTTGAGGTTGATGACGTCCATGGCGCGGTCCTGATAGCCGCGCAAGACTTGAGCGACGTCATCGATGACTTCGTCGAGGACGAAGGGACGGTCCGTGTGCTGGCGGACGGCGAGGCATTCTTCGTAGCGCAGGCAGGGTTGCTCGAGGTAGACGTCGACGCCGCGGACGGCGTCGGCGACGCGAAGGGCTTGATGTTGGGTCCAGCCGGTGTTGGCGTCGGCGACGAGGACATCGCCGGTTTGGAGTTCGGCGGCGGCGCGGTGAATCCGTTCGATATCGGTGTCGGGGTTGCCGCCGACCTTGAGTTGGAACTTGGTGTAACCCTGATCGCGATAGACCTTCACCATGCGAGCCATGGCTTCGGGGGTGTCCTGAGAGATGGCGCGATAGAGGGCGAAGGTATCGCCGAAGCGACCTCCGAGCAGGGTGACGACGGGTACGCCGCAGGCTTGGCCAAGTAGATCCCAGCAAGCCATGTCGAGGGCGGACTTCACGTAGGGATGTCCGCGCATGGCCCGGTCCATCGTCTGGTTGATGACGCCGAGCTGAGTGGGGTCAAGGCCGATGAGGCGGGGCGCGAGCTCCGCGATGCCGGTGCGGGCTCCGGAGGCATAAGCCGGCAGATAAGCCGGCCCAAGGGGGCAGATCTCGCCGTAGCCGTGAAGGCCGGTGTCGGTTTCGAGCTCGACGACGGTGGAGTCAAAGACGCTGACGGAGTTGCCGCCGGACCATTGGTAGCTTCCTTCGTGCAACGGAAGCTCGACGCGATATGCCCTGATTTTCGTAATGACCATTCAACTCCCCAAGTACTTGACGTCGACAAAGAAGGGCGAGATGAGGCGCCCATCTTGGCGTTGACCGCTGTAGCCGATTTCGAGCCGCGAAGGCCCGGGCCGAAGACGGAGATTCCAGGTGACGGCAGTGGCGCCGGCGGCGATGGCTTGAGCCTCTTTTTGGCTGCCGAGGGCAAGTGTGGCTTGGCCGGCCTTGAGGGGCTGCGGCGATTCGGCGGTGCCCAAGCGGGTGGTGAACTGATAGCGACCGGCGCGCACGAGTTCGACTTCCCAAAAACCGTAGCCATCGGGTTCGCTTTTCCAATAAGTCTTGGCGCGCTCGTAGTTCCACGGGGCGAGATAGGCGCGCGGGCCGCGGAGGTCCTGGGGGGTGAGTAAGACGGGGTTGGCGGCCTTGGCCCCGAGATGCATTCGGACCGGCTGATCGAGCCCGACGGTGACGTCGCGGAACCAACGCTCGTAGTCCTGGCGCATGGTGGCGACGACTTGCGGATGGCTGCGGGCGATGTTCTGCTTTTCGCCGGGGTCCTTCTCAAGGTCGTACAGTTCGGTATCCGCTTCGCTGATGGCTTGGGTGTAGAGGTCGGCGGGTTTACGGGCAGACATCACGATCTTAAAGCGTTGGGAGCGGGCGGCGGCGTGGGTGAAGAGGCGAGGCTCGTCGATGCCTTGCGCGTCGGGCCGGGTTTGTTGGAAGAAGAGAGTGCGCGACGGCCAGGCGGCCGCACGATCTCGCAGCAAGGGCATCAGGCTGCGGCCATCCAGGCGGACCGCGGAGGGCGCCTTCACTCCGCAAAGCTCAAGGAGGGTAGGGAGCACGTCAATGTGGGCGGCGACTCGATCGATATCGACACCGGCGCGCAGGTGTCCGGGAGCGCGCAGGAAGAAAGGCACCTTGATGCCGCCTTCATACACCGTGCCTTTGAAGTCGCGCAAGCCAGCATTATAGCGAGGGGTGCCCCAGGGGCCGTTGTCGCTCATGAAAATGACGAGCGTGTCTTTCTCAAGGGCGGAGGTTTTGAGGAACTGGAGGAGCCGTCCGATGTTCTCGTCGAGATTGGCGACCATGCCGTAGACGCGCGCCGTGGTGTTGTCCATGCCCGCTTGCCGGTAGGGGGCGGCATAGTTCTCGGCGACATCGAGCGGGCCGTGGGGCACGTTGACGGGGAGATAGATGAGCGCGGGCTGCGAATTTTTCTTTTCGAGGAAGCGGATAGCTTCGTTGAAGAAGATGTCAGTGCAGTAGCCCTTGGTCTTCTCCGGCGTGCCATTGCGGAAGAAGACGGGATCGAAGTAAGTGTTGGGTGCCGGGTCGCCGAGCGCGCCGATGGCACCGTCAGTGAAGGTCAGCGATTCGGCGAAGCCCTGGTCCATGGGCCGCATGGGGTAGTTGTCGCCGAGGTGCCACTTGCCAAAGAGAGCCGTGCGATAGCCCGCACGGAGAAACATTTCGGCCATGGTGACTTCATTCGGCCGCATTTGGGCCAGGCCGACCCAGGTGTCGACGATGCCGGTGCGGTAGTTGTAGCGGCCGGTCATCAGGCTGGCGCGGGTGGGGGCGCACAGGGGCGAGGAATAGAAGTTGGTGAAGCGCGTGCTCTCGGCGTGCAGCCGGTCGAGGTGAGGCGTCTTGAGGACGGGGTTGCCGTGACAGCCGAGGTCGCCATAGCCTTGGTCGTCGGTGAGGATGAGGATGACGTTCAGCCGCGAGGCTTTGGGCGCCGCCGCGAGCGCGGTGGCGGTAGAGAGGAAGCCTCGCCGGCTGAGTTGTGGGGTCGTCGAATCATCCATGAATGCGCGCACTCCTTAGAAGATCAGCTTAAGGCCGAGTTGAATCTGCCGGGCGGTGCTGACGGTGGAGGTGACTTGCCCGAACTGCGGCGAAGTGAACAGGGCGACCGGCGTGCCGAAGGTGGGATGGTTGAGTGAGTTGAAGAGCTCCACGCGGAACTGTAAGCGGATGCCTTCTTTGATGCGGTCCTCGCGGAAGAACGAGAAGTCGAGGTTGGTGAGGCTATCCGTGCGCAGGAGGTTGCGGCCGGCGCTGCCGAAGGTGAACTGAGCGGGGGAAGCGAAAGCGGCTTTGTTGAACCAGAGTTCGGGGCGCGGATTGGCGACGGTGGGGTCGCCGACGAGGTTGGGGCGGGCGCGCACAGCCTGGTTGATGGCGCCAATATTGGCGACGTCGACGTTCATGAAGAGTGTGTAAGGCTGGCCGCTGCGAGCCTGGAAGATGCCGTTCATCTGCCAGTTGCCGATGAGGCGCGAGGCGAGACCGCTATTGGCCCACTGGCGGCCAGGGCCGAAGGGCAGTTCGTAAACGACCGCGGTGGAGAACAGGTGCGGCACGTCGAAGCCGGAGACAGAGCGCGACTCGTTGGGATTGTACGGATTCTGCAGCGACATGCTCTCGCGGAATTGCGCAGAGGAGGCGACGTCGATGGACTTGCTCCAAGTGTAGGCCATCAGGTAGGAGAAGCCGCGGGCGAAGCGGCCGCTCGGCTTTCACCAGCAGGCCGTGATAGCTGCTTTGGCCGACGCTGCGGTCGTAGCCGGTGACGGGGGCGTGCGGCCACAGGGCGCGCGGACGATCCGCGCCGGGGCCGGGCGTAAGGGCGGTGTTGTAGTCACCGCCGATGGAGAGGCGCAGGCTGTGCGAGCCGACGTAGGCGGTGGAGAGCGTGAGGTTCCGGATGAGCTCGCGCTGGATTTCGAAGTTCCACTGCTGGGAGTACGGGCTTTGGAAGTTGGGATCGTAGTAGAAGGCGTTGAGCTTCTCCGGGGTGGGATCGGGCTTGAGCGGGTCCTTCGCGCCGAACGGAGCGTCAGCGGTGGTCTCAATTTGATTCGCGTTCTGATTGAGCGTGGCGCCACGATTGCCCGGCCAATTGGCGTTGTTGATGGCGCCGTTCTGCGCCTGCTGATTCACGCCGGCCATGGTGTCGTAGAAGATGCCGTAGGAGCCGCGGAGGACGGTCTTGGAATTGGCTTGATAGGCGAAGGCCGAAACGGGGGCCGAACATCTTGTAGTCGTTTTTGCGTAGCTGGGAGTTGCCGGTGAAGATGACCCACTGCTGCAAGTAGGGGTCGTTCGGATTCTGCAGGCAGGGCGGGCCTTGCGAGGCGCTGCAGGCGCCGGGCTTGTTGATGCCGACCAGGTATTTGCCGGTGTTGAAGTCCCAGGTGGATTGGAAGTCATGGTAGAAGTTCGGAGTGCGGACGAGGTCGTAACGGAGGCCGAAGTTCAGGGTGAGTTTGTTGGTGGCGCGCCAAGTGTCCTGCACGTAGGCGTTGAGGTTCTGCGACTCGAGGCCAAAGCCGACGTCGAAGGTGGTGACGCTCTCCATCAGGCCAAGTAAGTAGGACGCGAGGGCGTCGCCGGTGGCGCCGAGGTTGTTGAGGTCAGCGGACTGACGAGTATTGAAGGTGAGCCCTTGGGTGAGCTGAAAGTTCTCCCAGGGCTGACGAACCCATTCGCCGCCGAACTTCAAGGTGTGGCGGCCCATGTTGTGGGACAGGTCTGATTTGTACTGCCAACCGCGCTGCGGGCCCAAGCGGCGGTCGCGCATGCTGAGGCTGAAGTATCCGGGGATGGTGACGCCGGGGGCGTTGGAACGAGGATCATTTTGGAAGCCTTTGAACAAGCCATCGCCAATCAGGTTCTTGCTGGTGAAGAACGGGTGATCAATCAGCGTGGACGTGCTGAAGCCGAACAGAGCCGTGAAGAGGGTGTTGGGGCCGAACATGTGCGAGTAATTCGCACCGAGGTTCTTAGGATTGATGGTGGTGACGGTGTTGGTGCCGGCGAGGGCTTGGCCGGCGATCATGTCCTGCTTGCTCCAGGTGGCGCGGAACCAAAGGTTGTCCTTTTCTGTGAGGTAGTGGTCCACCCGGATGCTGTAGCCATTGGCGGGAAAGCTTTGCGGATCGCCGTTGCGAGCATTGAAGCCGGTGACGCCGGTGCTGATGGGCGCGGGTACGATGGCCTGAGTGTAAGCGAGGATCGACTTATTCAACTGCGAGGCGGGGATGACGTTATTCGGATAAGGGTCCCGTAGGAAGAGGGCAGAGTTCGCCGGATTGACGCGCGTGGAGTAAGGATCGAAGAGGCGGCGGGAGAGGGCGCTGAAGTCGCCGCCGAGCTGGGCTTGCGTGGGAACAACGGAAAGGAGGTTGGCGCCGCTCTTCTGCCGGTAGCCTTCGTAGGAGAAGAAGAAGAAGGTCTTGTTCTTGATGACCGGGCCGCCGAGTGAGGCGCCGAACTGATTCTGCCGCAAGGCCGGCTTCCCGGCAGTGAAGAAGCCGCGGGCATCGAGTTTGTCATTGCGCAAGAATTCGAACAGCGTGCCGTGAAAGCCGTTGGTACCGGTTTTGGAGGCGATGTTGATGACACCGCCGGTGACCCCGCCGAACTCAGCGAGATCGCTGTGGGACTGGACCTTGAATTGATCCAGGGCATCGACGCTCGGGGCGACAGCGTAAGTGCCGGTGAAGTGGCCGTTGTTGTAAATGCCGTCCAAGGTGTAAGAGTTACTGCGGTTGGATTGGCCGTTCATCGCTGGTTGGATGCTGATGCCGATGCGCTGATTCTGGTCCGCCTGGGTAACGTTAACAGGCGAGGCGCCGGGGGTGAGAGTCAGGAGTTGGGTGAAGTTCCGCGCGTTCAAGGGAAGGTCCGAGATCTTTTCCGCTGTGACGACGGTGCCGAGTTGGCCGGTGGTGGTTTCGATGACCGGGACTTCGCCGGTGACTTCGATGCGTTGCTGGACGTCGCCGAGCTTCAAGATGAAGTCCAGGCGGATAGATTGGTTCACATCAAGTCGGAAGCCGGAGCGCGTAGCGGGTTGGAAGCCCGACACCTCGACGGAAACCTGGTAGAGGCCCGGCACGAGGTTGGCTACCGTGTAGAGGCCCTGTTCATTGGTTTGGACTTGCCGACTGGTCTGTTTGTCGACGTTGGTGACCGTGACCGGCGCCGATGCCATCGGAGTGCCGCTGGCGTCCGTCACCAGGCCAGTGACTTCCGCCATTTGACCAAAGCAGGCCATCGCCGCCCACAGGACCAGCGAGATACAGCGAACGATTGCGCCTCCGGAGAGGAAGACGTTGAGGTTCATGGCGATACTCCTAGCTTCGTTAGACATAGTTCCATTCCCGGTTTCGGATCGGCTCGAGAAGTCGTTGGACTTCCGCGAGGAGTTGAGGGTCATAAGGCACCTGGCTCCAGCGGACGTTATCCTCGACGGCTTGAGCGTTCGAGGCACTGAACAGAGTGGTGGGGATCGATTCGTTCTGACTCGCAAATTGAATGGCGAGCCGGGTGAGCGAGAAGCCCGCCTGGTGGCAATGGTCCGCGGCCTGGCGAAAGAGCGCGCGGGCTTCAGCGGTGGCCGGATGCCAATCAGGCGGACCTTGATCGGTGAGCAAGCCGGAGGCGAAAGGCGAGCCGTTGATGATGCCAATCCCCTTGGCGGCGGCTTCCGGAAGGAGCTGGAGCAACTGCGTATCGTGCAGGCAATAGTGGTTGTGAACGAGCGCGGCGTCCAGGTCGACCGAACGTAGGATGCGCATCCAGAGATCGGTGGGGTAGACGCCGAAGCCGACGGCGCCGATGCGCCCTTCCCGCTTCAACTCCATTACCGCTTCGAGGCCTTCGGCGAGGGCCCACTCTGTATGCCGGCGGTTCTGATACTCGATGTCGTGGAGATGGAGGATGTCAAAGTAGTCGACGCCGAGACGGGCGGAGCTTTCGTCGACCGATTGACGGATCCGCTGGCGGGAGTAGTCCAGCGTATCCGCTCCATAGGCGCCGGGCTGCGTGTACTTGCCGACCTTGGTGGAGAGGTAGTAACGATCGCGGCGCGTGGCTCGTAAGGCCTTGCCGAGCCGGAGTTCAGCCTGCTCGCCGCCGTAGGCCGGGGCGACGTCAAAATAGTTGATGCCGCATTCGAGCGCGGCCTCGACCGCCCGGAGCGCTACAGACTCTTCGACCGGGCCGAAGACTCCTCCGAGTGCCGAAGCTCCGAAACTCAAGCGAGAGACGAGCATCCCTGTTCTGCCCAGCAGGCTGTATTTCACGGTTAGGCGTTATCCAATTCCAGGGGAACGAGGCCACTGAAAGCATTCAAGGCGTGGGGCGCGGACGTTGCATCCACTCAGCCGTGCCTGTGATTATTCCATTGAGGTCCAGGATCGACAAGGACAGAATCGGCATAATTTTCACCAGAATCGGCGGCGGCTTGGTATGCTGGACCCTGCCGTGAAGCCACCGAAGGGTGTAATCTTGCTGATCCCCTCGGCCCGCGAGTTCGATCGCGGGCTGCGCCGGGGTATCTTCGAATACGCGCATGCGCACGGCCCGTGGACGTTCTACGAAGAGGCGCCGCCCTACCTGCAGCGGCTATCGCCGGCACAGCGACTGCGCAACATGCGGGACTGGAATGCCGACGGGATGATCGTGGTGCAGAGCCGGGCGGCAGAGGTGAAGTCGCTGGGGATTCCTACCGTGGTGGCGATTGGCACGCGCACTCTAGGCGGGCGGCAGGCGCAGGTGGTGTGCGCAGACCAGGACATTGGCCGCGCCGGCGCGCGAGCTTTGCTCGGGCTGGGGTTGCGGCACTTTGCATACTGCGGTCTGGACGGGCTCGATTTTTCCGATAATCGCGGCTTGGGTTTTCAAGAGGCGGTGGAGGAGGCCGGTTGGCAGGCCGAGATCTACAGTTCGTCGACGGAGCATCTGGGGCAATCCTGGTACGTGGAGCAGAAGTTGCTGGCCCGGTGGCTGCTGGATCTGCGCAAGCCGGTGGGGCTGATGGCTTGCAATGACGACCGGGCCCGGATTTTGGCGGAGATTTGCCGCTGGCAGGGCATTCGTGTGCCGGACGACATTGCCATCCTCGGCGTGGATAACGATGAGCAGGTCTGCCGCAGCGCTAACCCGCCGGTATCGAGTATTGCGCTCGCGACCGAGCGGGGCGGTTATGAAGCCGCGGCTCTGTTGGCCGCGCTGATGAAAGGCAAGGCGCCGGCCCGCCGGGTGGTGACCGTGCATCCTACGCAGGAAGTGCGGCGGCAATCCACCGATATTCTGGCCATTCGCGATCCGCGGATGTTGCGTGCGCTGCGGTTCATCCGCGAGCACAGCAATCGGAATCTGCGAGTTTCCGAGGTGATGGTGGTGGCGGGTCTTTCGCGGCGAGCGATTCAGGACATGTTCCTGCAGGAGTTGGGCCGCACGCCGATGGAGGAGATCCATCGCTGCCGCGTGGATCGCATCTGCCGCCTGCTGATCGAGACGAACATGACGATCCGCGAGATTGCGACGGCGAGCGGCTTCGAGGTGGACGCGCATGTGGCGCGCTTCTTCTCGCGGCGGACGGGGATGACGCCCCTCGCATATCGCAGCAAGCTGCGCTTAACCTAACGCGCGATCTGCTGGAAGCCGTAACTCGCGAGGATGGCTTGTACCTGATGGCGCTTCACGGCGGCGGGGATATCCGTGCGGCGAAGCAATAAGTGGGCTTCGCGTTCGAAACTCTGCATGCGCATGGCTTGCGCGGGCAGATCCTCCAGGCAGGATGCGGGGACGGTGATGACTCCGCCGCTATCAGCGTGAACGACATCGCCGTGGCGGACCACGATGCCGCCGATTTCGATCGGCTGATTGGCCGCGCGAAAGCGCAGCGGGCCGTGATGGATGGTACGGCCCTTGCAGTAAGTGGCAAAGGGAACCGTGCGCAGTCCGGCAATGTCACGTACCCCGCCGTCGGTGACCAGGCCCAAGCACCCGGCGGCATAGAGGGTTTTCGCCATGCCGTCGCCGGCGACGCACTCGTGGTCAGGACGCGAGCCCACGGTTTTGACGATGAGGACACTGGGCCGATCGTCGGCTTCCATCTGTTCGAGAAGCTGCCAGTAGTCGTCCACTTGGGCCGGGCCGCCGGGTGAACTGGAATCGAGTTCGCAGGTGTACGCGACGCCCACGGTGGGTCCGAGCTCGGGGGTGACCGATTGGATGATGCCGCCCATGTACCAGCGCTCGACCGGCGTGGAGTCGACGGCGCCGATGGTGTTCGCGAGCAGCGCGGTGTCGAATTCGCGGAGTTGCTGCAGCAGTTGCCGGGTAACGAGGCTCATCGGGTGTCATTGTAACTGGCAAGGCTGGTCGTTGCGCCTGTGGAATCGGGCTACCGTCCGGTATGCAGGACTAAGTTATCCGCGATAGCGGAACGCGAAGATCTTCGCGCTATTCAGACGGTAGGCGACACTGATCGCCTTACCGCGTAGCTCGCTAAGATCGGACTTGCCTTTCCAATGGAAGTCCGTCCAAACTTCGTCGCCATGGAAAGGCACGCAGTCGGCGAAGGAGTAACCTTCAATCGGTCTACCGCGCAGGCGTAACTCGACTTCAACGCTGCCGGCACGTGAAGTGCGGGCGTTGATCTGGAGGTGCGTGCCGGCGACGGGCGCGTTCTGCGTGGTGAACTCGCCACGATGCTCAGCTTCGATGCCAGCGAGGCGTCCGTCCTGCCAGATGGCCCAGCCCATGTGGGCGGGGCGCTGGTACTGCTGGTAGAAGATCGAGAACCAGAATTCGTTGTGCGTAGTGGCGTAGCCGCGGTACGGTAACGCGAGTCGGCCATCGGGCAGGTGAACGAGCTGCGGACTGGGGTAGATGCCGCCATGGTCCCAGTCGCCGCTTTTACCGTTGCGAATGACCGGTTGATCGGAGAGCCACTGATAGGCGCGGCCCTCGCGGCTGATGGCGACCTTGGCATCCACCGAGTCGCTGTCGCGATGGTAGATGGCCGGAAAGAGCAGGCGGAGCGTGGGGTCGCCGGGGTAAGTGGTGTAGCCGTTGGTGTAGAAGTCGTCCGAGGCGAAGTCCTGGGGGCCGGAGTAGAGCAGGGGAGTGGTGGCGGGCCAATCCCAGAAGTCACTCGTCTCCGCGCGGCTGATGCTGCGGCCGTTCATGTGATCGCGGAAGTAGCCGACGTACTTTTCAAGAAGCGGATCCCAGGCGACGACGTTGAGGGTATCGGCGAAGTGGCGGACGAGCACTTTGTCCTTACGCTTCCAATGGAAGCCATCGGCTGAGTAAATCCCGTAGAGACCGTATTGTTGTTGCGAGGGCGCGCCGGCTGGGATATCCGCGGCGGGGAGCTTATCGAAGTGGACGGCTTTGAAGCGCTCTTCGGGAATCCCATTCGGGTCGCGAAAGACGCAGGCGGTGTTGCCCAGCGTGGTGATGAGGTTGTTGGCGGTCGAGCCGTTGTACTGCAGAAGATTGAGCGTTGGCTTCTTCCAACGGAAGCCATCTTCGCTTTCGGCATACGCCATGGCGGAACCGGTGACTTCCATCGCCCGGCCCGCGGCGATGGCCAAGCCCGTCTTCTGCGATTGAAGCTGGGCGTAATACCAGCACTTGTAGCGACCCTCTTCTTGGATGACGGAGTGGTAGCCGAAATCCGCTTCCCACGGGGCATCGGCCGAGAGGACGGGGGCCGAACGTTCAGCGATCTCCGGCGTGATGCGGACGCCATAGGGAACATCGAGGCCACGGAAACCGTGGGCGCCGGAGTAGAAGACCAGGCCAGCTTTCTCGAAGGACTCCTTCTTCTTCATGCCGTCTTCGGAGAGGCGCGTGACGTCGAGCACGGGACGCATGTCGCCCTTGTTGACATGGAACCAGTCGGTGAAGAGGAAGAGCGTCCGAGGTGGGCCGGGCTTCGGCGGGGCGTACTGGAGCTGGGCGGACGCGGCCGGTAAGGTGGCGGCGAGTTGGAGAAATTGCCGTCGGTGCATTAGCGAGATCCTTTCAGGCGGGCGGCGAAAAAGTCAGCGAGGAGTTGCTGAACCTGGGGGTGGGCCGCCGGCACCGTGAGTTCGTGAAGGTCGCACGGGACACCGAGGGCGTCCATGCGTTTCTTGAGCAATTGTCCGAAGCGAGGAGAGTGAATGGCGGTGCCATCTTTGGCCGTGGCGGGAATGTCGAGGTCCGGTTCGTTGTAAATGAGCGCGACGGGAGGGTCGTCGGCGGTGAGGTGGTTGACGGGCGAGGCGTCTTCGAAGAGCGCGTAGGAGGCGGCGGTGTACGGGTCGCCTTTCTTCAACCCGACCAATGGTTCAAAGAGTCCGTGGCGGATGGCTGGTTCGCCGATGAGCGGCGCCACGACGCGGGGATCGTAAGTGGTTTGCGCTCCGAAGACGCCGACGGCCGTGAGTCGCGTGGACTCGCGCAGAATGGGGTCGTTGCTTTGCGGCTGGGCAAGGTCGCGATGGAAGCCGAGCCATAAGGAGAGGCCGGCGCCGGCGGAGCCACCGGTAGCGGCGAAGCGTTGCGGATCCAGGTTCCATTGCCGCGCGTGATGCCGCAGATATTGGACGGCACGAGCGCCATCGAGCATCGGCGCCGGGTAAGGGGCTTGCGTGGTGAGCCGGTAGTTGATGGCGGCCACGGAGATGCCGCGCTCGAGCAGTAACTCGAGCAACTGTGGATAGAGGGCCGTCTTGTCGCCGCCGCGGAAGCCGCCGCCGTGGATGGAGATGACCAGCGGCGTAGGCTGAGCGGACTTGGCGAGCCACAAGTCGAAGACGTGGCGCTCATGCGGACCATAGCGCAGGTTCGCGTGTTCAGGGGCGTGCTGATAAGGAATTGGCTTGGCCTGCGCGAGCAGGACCAGGGTGCACAGCAGGAGCATGGTTACGGCACCCAAAGGCGGCAGGTGGCGCTCGCGGGATCGTCAATGCCCAACTCGCGGAAGATCAGTTTGGCGAGCAGGATGTGCCCGTAGTTGTTGGGGTGGACGGCGGCGTCGCGGAGGACATAGATGAGGTCGAACGGGCCCTTGCGGGTCTCGGTCCAGAACTTGAAGTGGTCGACGAGTGGGAGACGGCGCTCTTCGGAAAAGGCGCGAATGGCGTCGACGTAGATGGGCAGATGCTTGCGGGCGGCGCTATTGGGGATATGAACGGCGTTGGGCGTGTTCATCAATAGGTGCGAGCCCTTGGCTTTGACGGCGTCGTGGAACAGGCCCAGGTTGGTGCGGAACTCGTCGATGCCGGCTGGGCCGCGGCCACAGTCGTTCATGCCCATCATGAGCGAGACGACGGTGGGCTGGTAGCGAAGGACGCGCCATTCGAGGTCCTTCAGCAGGCCGGGCATACGATCGCCGCTGATGCCAGTGTTGATGACGACGTCGCGGTAACGGCGCAGTTCGAACTTGACACGCTCGTTGAAGTGCTCCGGGTAGCTGCGCCAGCCGTTGGTGTGCGCGGCGCCGTGGGTGATGCTATCGCCGGTGAAGAGCCATATGGCCGGATCCGGCGCGGCGAGCAGGGCCTTGAGCGGAGCGAACCGATCTTCGGCAGGTTCCTGCGCCGCGGCGGTCGGTGCCAGAGCGGAGAGTGCGAGAAAGTGGCGTCGGTTCATGGATGCCAGGTTAGAACATGAAGCGCAGGGCAAACTGCAGGGCGCGATTTTGATTTGAAAGGCCGGTGATGCGGCCGGCATTGGCGCCACCGATGTTGCCATCGGGAAGCCCGAAGCCGGGGGTATTAAAGACGTTGTAAGCTTCAGCGCGGAACTCGAGGCGTTTGCCTTCCCAGAAACGGAAGACCTTGGCGAGCGACGGACTGAGGTTCACCATACCTGGTCCGCGGACGGTGAAGTTACTGGCGTTACCAAACGTGTAGGGCTCCGGGATCGTGTAAGCCGTGGGGTCGTACCACCGTAGCACCGTCCGTTCGTCGGCGGAGAGATTGGGATTGCGGAGGATGTTGGGTAGCAGGCGGAGGTTGAACGCGCCGGAGTTGTTGATGCTGGAAACGACGTTGACGGGATATCCATCCCGGAGAGTCAGGATGCCGGAGAGTCGCCAGCCACCGACGAAGCCATTCACCACGCCACCGCGGTTTAGGAGCCATTTGCCCTTACCCACGGGGAGTTCGTAGGTGCCGCTTTGGACGAAAACCTTGGGAACGTTGTAGAGCGACTGGCTCTTGCTCGATTCGCGGTAGGTGTGGTCCTGCACGTAAGCGCGGTTCACCTCCATGCTGTTGCTCCAGGTGAAGGCGGTGAGCAGCGAGAGTCCGTGGGAGAAGCGTTTTTCGATCTTGGCCTGCAGGGAATGGTAGTGCGAGTTGAGGTCGTTCTGCATTTTCTGGATGCGCCCGGCACTTGGGAAGGGACGACGGCGCTGCGCGGAGACGCCGCCGAACTTGGAGTCCGGTCCGAGTAAGTCGGCGGAGAGTTGATTGGCCTGGATGATGTTTTCCAGATGAGTGCCCTTGTTGGCGACGTAGCTGAGTGAGAACAGATAGCTTTTGATCTGCTTTTCGAGCGTCAGGTTCCAGGCTTGCATATATGGGGAGGGGTTGCTGCCAAACATGGGGCCGGCGTCGTTCGGCGTGAAGGTGAAGACCTTACTGGCTGACTCATCGAACTCGCCGAAGGTGTCACGGAAGGTGAGCGCCGCCACGGCTGGGTTTACGCTGGGGAAAGCTTTGGTTTGGGAAATCGGCGGACCGGCGAAGAAGCCGCCCAGTCCCTTGAATTGGGGAAAGAAGGAGATGCCGTAGCCGCCTCGAATGACGAAGGTGGGTTTGGCGAGATAGGCAAAGCCAAAGCGCGGACCAAAGTCCTTGCGGTTGGCGGGATTCGGCGGCTCGGACTCTTTCATCGTGTTGGTGGATGGGTCATAGCTGAACAGGACATTGTCGAGCGTGTGGAGCGGCGTGGCCAGGTCCCAGCGAAGGCCGATGTTGAGAGTCAGCTTACGGCTGACGCGATAGTCGTCCTGGATGAAGGCGCCGATTTCCCAGTTGATCATGCGGTAACCGTTGCCGCCGCGCGCAAGTAAGCCCGCTTGCGAGTTACTGGACCAGCCGAGGAGCATGTCGGCAAAGCCGCGGCCGGAGCGGGTGTTGCCCGGGTTGCTGGTGTAAGTGCCGGAGAAGGTGTAGAGACCGGCTGGATAGCCGGGCAAACGGTCCTGGGTCTGAATGCGGTTGAGGGCGCCGCCGAACTTGAAGAAATGCTTGCCGCGGGTGTAGCTGAGCGTGTCGTTGAAGTTGAGGCTGTTGGAGAAGAAATCGTATCGATCGAAGGAGGCGCCGAGGGTGGGGAGGCCGGTGACAACGAGGTTCGGGAAGCCGTACTGGAGCTTGGGATCCGAGTGAAGCTGGGGCAGGCCGACTTGCGTGCGCCAGTCCGCAACGGCTTCGGGAACGGTGGTTTGGATCGCCGTCGTGCGTTGGAAGCCGCCGCGGAGCTCGTTGATCAAATTGGGGCGGAACGTGTGAGTGTGGTTGGTTTGAAAACCAGGGGACTTGGTGCTGACGAAGGCCCCGGTGTTGCTGTTGCCAGGGCCCGGGACAGCGGTAGCGCCGATGGTCTCCTGATAGTTGTACGAGACGCGGACAGAGAGATTGTCGCGCTCGCTCAAGTAGTAGTCGACTTTCGTGTTGATCTTGATCGCGTCTTTGCCGGGCACCGAAGCATTCGTGAATGTGCCCTCGGCGCTGCCGGCATCGGGCTGAGGCCAGAAAGCCGCGAGAGGTAGAGCAGAGCGGTCGAAACGGGCGGGGGGAATGCGGTTGCCGGGGAAGGGCTGACGTTGAAGGACGCCGTTGGCGCCGATGACGACCGTGGCGGGGTCGTAAATGGTGTTGGCGTCTGAACTGAAATCACCCTGGAGCATGGCACGCGTGGGAACGCTGAAGGTGCTGACGTTGGAACTGTGCTGCAGCAACTGTTCCCCGGTGGCGAAGAAGAAAAGCTTGTCTCGGATGATGCGTCCGCCCAGGCTGCCGCCGAGTTGGTTATTGCGAAGCTTGGGCTTGCGGGTGGTCGGGGCCAGGAAGTAAGAGCGGGCGTTCAGCACGTCGTTTCTCATGAAGTTGAAGAAAGAACCGCGAAACTTATTCGTGCCGGAGAGCAGACTCAGGCTGATGACGCTGCCCATGGCGCGGCCATACTCAGCCGAGTAATTGCTCGTGAGAACGTTTAGTTCGCCCACTGCCTCCACCTGCGGCGAGTAAGAGACTCCGGCGCCGCCGGTGGTGCCCGAGTGCTCCTGATTGATCGAGATGCCGTCGACGGTGAAGTTGTTGCCGCGCGGACGCGTGCCATTGATGGAGGGGTTAAAGTCCGTGGTGCCGGTGCCGCCCAACGTGGAACCGGGGATGAGATTGATGAGCTGCAAGACGTTGCGCTCGAGCAGCGGCATGTTCTCGATCTCTTCGTGTTTGATCGAGGTGCCGACCGTGGCGTTCACTGAGTTCACCTGCGGCGTCTCCGCGGCGACTTCGACTTTCTGGCTGATCTCGCCGACGTCGACGGTGAGGTCGAGCCGCTGATCGGCATTGGACGAGATAGCGATACCGGTGCGGAGGAGTGTCTTGAAGCCGACGCTCGACACTTGGACCGAGTAGGTTCCGGTATCGAGGAATGGGAAGCCGTAAGCGCCGTCCGCGGAGGTCTTGAGGGTGACCACGACGCCCGTACCTTCGTTGATCAGTCGGACTTCGGCTCCAGGCACGGCCGCGGACTGACTATCGGTGACCACACCGCTCAGAGTCGATTTGACACGTTGCGCGGATGCCGAGCAGCAGAGCAGCAACAATAAGACAGACCAAGGGCGTAGACCGTACATCAGAACTCCTTCTGGCGACTATGGCCTGCGTGGGATGGTGGCGTCAATAAAGACGAAGGAGCGCGGTCCACCCTACTGGACGCGTCAGGCGAAACGGTAGGCAAAGACCTTCGCGGCACGTAATTTGAGGCGAAGTTCGAGGTTTTTACCGCGCAGCGAGGTGAGGTTCGGAGCGTTCCGCCAGCGCAGATCGGCCCAGAGTTCGTCGCCGTTGAAGGGTACTGAATCCGCGAACGAGTAGCCTTCGACGGTCCGCCCGCCGGAGGCGAGCTCGACCTGAACTGCGCCGGCCGTGGTGGTGCGGGCGTTGAGTTGGATGCGGGTGCCGTTGAAGCGCGCCGACGTGGTGACGAACTCGCCTTGTGAACTGGCTTCGATGCCGGCCAACCGGCCATCCTGCCAGGTGGCCCAGCCGACTTGGGCCGCACCTTGATCAAGGCCGTAGAAGGTGCGGAACCACGCGCCATTGTGCGTGCCGGGGTAGCCCTGAACCGGCAGCGCCAAGCGTCCGTCCGGCAGGCGAACCAGCGAGCGATGGGCGTAAACCGAGCCGGCATTCCAGGAGCCGGGCGACCCGGTGCGGATGATCGGCTGGTAGGAGGTCCACTGGAAGGCGCGGCCTTCGCGGCTGGTGCCGAGGCGGAGGTCGACGAGGTCCGAGTCGTGATGATAGATGGCGGCGAAGAGCAGGCGGACGGAAGGCTCATCCGGATAGCGGGTGTAGCCGCTGGTGTAGTAGTCGTCGGCCGGGGCGTCGAGCGCACCGGGATAGAGCAGTGGGCGTGGCTCGGGCCAGTTCCAGAAGTCGGCGGTTTCGGCGAACGAGATGGCGCGACCGCCCTGATGATGGCGGAAGAAGCCAACGTACTTGCCCAGAGCAGGATCCCAGTCGGCGATGTTAAAAGTGTCGGCGAAGTAGCGGATTAGTGGTTGAGGATGCCGCGTCCATTGGTAGCCGTCTGGAGAACTGGCGCCATAGAGGCCGAAGCGGTTGCGCGACGGCGCGTTGGGCGGTAGCGACTCGGCGGGAAGCTCACCGAAGGAGAACATCTTGTAGCGCTCGGAGGCCAGGCCATGGTCGTCGCGAAAGACTTCGCCGCCGTTGCCGTAAGTGGAGACGAGGTTGTTTTCGAGCGAGCCCGCGTAGGAGAGCACCCGCTGCTTCGGTTTGGTCCAATGCCAGCCGTCGGTGCTCTCGGCATAGGCGAGTGCACTCCCACTCACCTCCATCACGCGTCCTTCGGCCACCGCGGCTTTCATCTCCGTCTTCTTCAGGACGGCGGCATACCAGCAACGGTAGCGGTCCCCTTCGCGGATCACGCTGAGCGAACTAACGGAGGTTTCCCAGGGCTGATCGGCTTTCAGCCAAGGCTCGGAGAGAACTGGAGTCTCGGGAACGATGCGAATGCCGGTGGGCATGTGGCGCGGCCGGAAGCCGTGGCCCGACTGCTCGAAGACTTTGTTGAAGTCGCGCGCGTAGGTGTCGAGTAGCTTGCGGCCTTCGGGTGTAACCCGGGCGGGGTCCAGCGTGGCTTCGAGGTCACCTTTGTTGACGTGGTGCCAATCGACGAACAGAAAGGTCTGCGGCACGTCCGCGGCACCGCGCAGCAGAGCGGGGCTCGCGAGGAACGCGCGGCGCGTGAGCTTAGCGAAAACGGAAGGGCGCGGCAGTAACCGTCTCATATTCTTTCTCCGCCAGGTATAGGCCGGTTTGGGGCAGGGGAGGCGCGCCGTCTCCGTTGGTCTCGTGCAGGTCGCAGACGCGGTAGAGGAGCAAATGTCGCCAGCGTCCGCCCAGATGGATGTTGAAGCCGATGCCGTGGTCGACGAAGGGAACCTCCTTCTCCTTGTCGTCGCCGATTTGTTTTTCGTCGTGGATGATCTTCGGCTCCACGAAGCTCATGCCGCGCATGTCATAGGAGAGCAGGGGATTGCGGAGCATGCCGGGGCCGGGGTTGGTGGTGAGATAGAGGCTACCGTCGAGGCCTTCGTTGAGACTTTGGGGCACCGTGAGGTTCCAGTGCTCGGAGGCGAGGTAGTAGTCGAGACCTTGGATCGAGCGGTAGAGGCGGCCGCGACGGTCCGCCGCCCCGCGCGTATAGACGAGGTAGCCATCGGGCGTTCTGCGTAACGACGGTTCAATTTCGCGCGCAGAGGAGCGAAAGGGCTTGCCCCAGGCAACGGGTTGCCATTTCTGGTCGCGATAGTCGAAGCGGATGACGATGATGCCCTCCGTAGTGACAGCGGGACACAGAAACGCGCCGTTATCGAAGAGGCAGTTGAAGCCGACGTTGATCAAGCGCGAGGCGAGTTCCGCGGGGAGTTGGTCGTCGGTGACGTGCAGTTGGCTGCCGTCCCAGCGGGCTTGTTGAAACGTGAGGAACGGTTCGAGGCCAGGGTAGTTGTCCTGGCGATCCGGCGTGTAGGGGTAGGCGGCGCCGAGGAAGAAGCCGGTGCCGTGGCCGGCGTACGCGCGATCCTTCGCGTCGACCGCGCCTCGGGGCAAGAAGCCGCCGTTGACGGGGAACCGGGCGAGCACGGACGGGCGGCCGTCCTTCAGGCGGTAGTTCGGGTCGAGCCGGTTGACGGGGAACGCTGCCTGAGGCACCAGGTCGGAGAGTTGGCGGAAAACGATGCCGTCGTTGCCGACTTCAAAGTCGTGGCCTCCTTGCTCGCGCATGCCGGTTGTGAGCAGGACGCGCTCGCGATCCAGTTGAAAGAGCTTGCCGATTTCGTAGACGACGGGGCGCGAGGTGCCGGCGGGCTGCTGCGCGGGCCGATTCAGGATACGGCCGTGCCGCAGGATCCGTTGTGAGGTGTGAGTGGGCGGCTCGATGATCGCCGTAGGCACCTCTTTGGCGACGATGGCTTGCAGGTCACGCAGGATGCGCAATCGTTCGTCGTTGTTGGGATTGCGCGTGAAGCCCCAGATGGTGGTGACGTCGCCGCCGGCTTCGGGCGTGCGGAAGTGGGGCGCCAAGGTGTCGACCTTCCAGCGGCCAATGTCGGCGCCGAGCGCTCCCAGGATGGCGAAGGCCATGACGGAGTTGCCGTAGACATTGGGGTGGATGCCATCGGGGCCGACGGTACGGCCCCAGCCCTGCGCCTGCAAGTACTGATGGGCCTGGTTCATGATCCGCCGCATGTCGATGACGCGTACGCCGAGGGCGGCGGCTTCGTCGCGGATGGCGTCGTTGGCAGTGTGCTTGCCGTCGTCGAGGGGCACTTCCCATTGGCACCAGGGGATGCGGGGGTTGTAGTCGAACATCGTCATCAGCAGGACGTGCTGGCGGCCGATGGAACGGTCCGCCTCTTCGATCATGCCGCGCAGATTGCGGCGGTAGCGGCCGTACAGGTCGGTGAGATGAGGCGAGGGACCGGGGCTGATGATCTGGTTCACTTGGCCGGCGTCTTCGTAAATCAACCAGTCGCCGGTGCGAACGTCGCCGCGACGGATCCAGGTATGGATCTCGCCCGCGAGCGAATCGATGGTCTTCGGGTTCCCGGCGGCATCTCGCCCCGCCCAGACCGGTTCGGGCCGGATGAAGGCTGGCGAATAGGGCAGGTTTTCCCGGGCGAGGATTGTGGTGATGCCGTAGATGGTGCGGAGCGGGGAAGGGTCCGTGTAGTTGCCGAAGCCGTAGCCTTTGGTGATGCTGTCGCCGTTGAAGAGGACGCGTTGGCCCGGGAGAACCGCGAAGGATTGAGCCGAGGCTCCCGCGGCGGCGAGAAACACGGCACAGAGTCCATAGGATTGGATGCGATCGAAAAACATGAGTGGTTGGGCGGGCGCCGGAGACAGAATTCTATGGTTCAATCGGCCGAGTGTCAATTGAGAATCGAGTGATGGCGGGCGGCTTGGTCCAGGGTGTTGGACGGCGCTCGTTTTTGTTTTCGCTCCTGCGGCAGCGCGGACCGTGGGCCATGGAAGACCTGCGCCGGGCGCCGGCGGTATACGCGGCGCCGGAGCAACAGGAAGACGGCGTGCGGGGACTTTTCTTTGAGTCCGAGGCGTATCGCGGGAAAGTGACGCGGGTTTTTGCCTGGTATGGGGTGCCGGCGGAGAGGCGCGGCAAGGTGCCGGCGATGGTCCTGGTGCATGGCGGGGGCGGTACGGCCTTCGCCGAATGGGTGCGGATCTGGAACCGGCGCGGTTTTGCGGCGATCGCCATGGATACTTCGGGCGCGGTGCCTTTGCCGCGGGGCAAGGCGCATCCGCTGAATGTCCCCCGGCGACGCCACGAGTTTGCGGGGCCGGATGGCTGGGGCGGCTTCGATCAGGTGGACGAACCGCTGAAGGATCAGTGGAGTTATCACGCGGTGGCCGCCGTAATTCGCGCGCACTCGTTGCTGCGCAGTTTTCCGGAGGTGGACGAGCGACGCGTGGGGCTGACGGGCATCTCCTATGGCGGCTACCTGAGTTCGATTGCCGGGTCGCTGGATCGACGATTTCGTTTTGCGGCGCCCGTGTACGGCTGCGGGTTTGCGGATGGCGAGGAGAGTGCGTGGCTGCCGGCTCTCGAGAAGATGGGCTCAGCACGGCGGGAGCGTTGGCTGGCCCAGTGGGACGCGGCGCGCTATCTGCCGGAAGCGCGGATTCCGTTTCTATGGGTGAGCGGGACCAACGATCGCTACTATCCGTTGCCCGGCTTGCAGCGATCCTACCGATTACCGCGCGGCTCGCGCTACCTGAGCATCATGCCGGGGATGAAGCATAGCCATCCCGACGGGGTGAAGCCCGAGGTGATCGCGGCGTTTGCGCTGTCGCCTGAGGGACTAATCCAGGTCCAGGGGAGTGGAGAACGTGGGGAGAAGGTGTGGGCGCAGTTCAAGGGCCGCTGCTCTTCGGCCGTGCTGCACTACACGGAAGAAGCTGGGCCCTGGCTGAGCCGGGTCTGGCGAGCGGTGCCGGCGGAGGTGCGAGGACGAAAGGTGGAGGGGCAACTGCCGGCGAAGACGGTGGCGTACTTCTTCAACCTGAGCGACGAACGAGGCATCATGGTGAGTTCGGAACATCTTGTCCGGCAGCTTGGACAAAGCGGGTGAAAAGCGTCGTGCAGCAGGCTGGTTCCGGGGGAGCTTGTGCTGTGCTGTAGCGATGATGAAGAGCTTGTCCCTGTTGGGGCTACTCGTCATGGGCGGATGGGCGGTTTCCGCGGCGATCCGGGTACAGATCGGAGGCGCGGTGGAGGTGCGAGAAGCCACTTTCTTCGCGATCGACCTGGAGTCGACGCCCTTCCGCCGGAATCTGCAATTGACGATGGTGCCGCCGGCGAAACATCCGGAGCCGGTGCTGCGTCCGGGGCCGGAAGGGGCGCCAGACGAAGTCCACACGCAGTTCTACGGCAGCGTGATCAAGGTGGGCCGCAAGTATCGCATGTGGTACTGCGGGTACGGCTATCGCGACGACCGAAGCCGGACCCCGGAGAACATGGCCGCGTGGGTTCTTTACGCCGAGAGTCTAGACGGGTTGCATTGGACGAAGCCTGATTTGGGCTTGGTGGAGCATCGCGGCAGTCGTCACAACAACATCGTGCAGATCGGTCCGCCCGTGCCCACGGCTCATCCGGCGGAGAAGAATCTGCACGTGCTGTACGAGCCGGACGACCCTGATCCGCGGCGCCGGTACAAGATGATGCTCCATGGTCCGCACGAAGGCGGACGACTGACGATGGTGCCTTTATTCAGCGCGGACGGCTTGCGCTGGGAATACGCCGTGCCGCCTCAACTGACTGACGAGGCGAAGACACGCTTCCGGCTGAACTCGATCGTGATGCCGAACGAGCATCTGGAAGGAGGCGGCCTGGTGCGCTTCGGCGGCATGTATCTGCTGAACGGGCAGGCCGAGAACGCGCACAACGGGAAGAAAAGCGGGCGGCTGGTGGCGGGTTATTGGTCCCCGGACTTTGTGCACTGGCACCCGGAGAAGGCCGTGGCCCTGACGCGGTTCGGCTTCGATCCGACGAAGCGGCCGGGCGAAGGGCAAGAGACCCACGAAGGCGTGGCGATGTGGAATCGCGGCAACGTCGTGCTGGGCGTCTTCGGAATGTGGAACGGGGCGCCGAAGGTCAGCGACCGTAGCGTGAACCTGGGGCTCGCCATAAGCGTGGACGCATTGCATTTTCGCGAGCCATTGCCCGACTGGATTTTTGCCAAAGCGGGAGCAGCCGACGAGTGGGACTCGCACGGTTTGCTGCAAGGGCAGGGCTTCGAGCAAGTGGGTGAAGAGACTTGGATCTGGCATGGAAATTGGGACATGCGGCGTCTGTCGCCGGTGCCGTTTCGCCCGAAGTCCGGGCAAGTGGGCTTGTTGCGGCTGCCGCGCGACCGCTTCGGCTATGTGGCGGTACTCGATCCGCAGACGGCGAAAGCGCAGGACACGTTCGGCAATGGCGTCGGCAGCATGATGACGGTGCCGTTTGAAGTGGGCGGGACGGCGGTGCAGTTCTCGGCGAATGTCGAGTTGGCGACGGAGGGAAGCGTGCGATTCGAACTGCTGGACCGAACAGGCCGACCGGTTCCCGGTTACACCGCGACGGTGGCCGGCTCCGGTCTTCGGGTGCCCGTGGCGTGGCAGACGAAACGGCGTTTGCCGTCGGGTACTTATCGCCTGCGGACGGTGATCGAGCGGCGTGGGCCGGCATCGCCCAAGGTGTTCGCGGTGTACGTCACGGAGGCAGACCGGAAATGACTTGGCTGGGGTTACTATTGCTCGGCGCTTCGCTCGAGATCTCGTCGCCCGCGCCGCGCCAGGTGATTCAGCGGACCGGCATGCGCTTCGGCGAGCCGAATGCGCTGGGCTCCGGGCGGGTGACGATCGCGGCTACGGCCGAGGCTGCCTTGCCGGCCGAGGGCTGGGAAGCGCGAGCGGTGCCCGTGGGACGGGCGTTTGGGCGTGGCTGTGATTGGACGAAGCTGCCCGCGACGGTGACTGGCCACCGCGTCGAGTTGACGCTCGAAGTGCCAGCCGGTGGCTGGTATCGGCTCGAGGTGCGCAGTGGGGACTTCACCGGTGGGGTTGAACCGGTAGGCGTGGGCGACCTGTTCATCGTCGCGGGGCAAAGCTATGCCAGCAACACGGGCGAAGAGCGGCTCCGCGTGGACGATCCGGAAGGGCGCGTGGTGGCTTACGACCTGCGTCGCCGCACCTGGCAGGTGGCGCATGATCCGCAGCCCTCAAGCACGCCAGCCGATGGCGGCACGCCGTGGCCCGTGTTGATGAACCTGCTGTTGCCGGTGGCGCGAGTGCCGGTCGGCATGGTGAACGTCGCGGTGGGCGGGACGTCCGTGCGGCAATGGCTGCCCGGCGAGGAACTGGTATCGGGCGAGCGTCGTTACCGAATGTTCGACGATCTGGTGACGGCCGGCCAAACCCTGGGCCGTTTCCGGGCGGTGCTTTGGCAGCAAGGCGAGAGCGACGTCATCGACAAGACTACTGCCCCGGTCTATCAGGAGCGGCTGCGCCGGATCGTGACGACGGCAGCCGAGAAATGGGGCTTTCATCCGCCATGGCTGTTGGCCAAAAGCACTTGTCATCCGACGGTATACGTGCGACCGGAGCAGGAAGGCGTGATTCGCGGAGCGCTAGAGGGCTTGCTGCGGGAGCCTGACTTTCTGCGCGGTCCGGATACGGATCAACTGTGCGAGGTCGGGTTGTATCGGGCGCCGATGGGCACGCGGCGGCACTTCGCGCCCGCAGGTCAGCGGGCGGCGGGGAGCTTGTGGTTTGCGGCGATCTGGAGCGCGCTTTACCAGTGATCATAGAGGTTGTGACTTTGTCGATTGGTTGGAAGCTGGGAATGATGGGGCTGGCCGCGGCTCCGCTGGCCGTGGGCTTGCTGGTTTGGCGCGAGCGCGCTCCGCTGCCCCAGGCCAGGGGCGGGTACGCTGCCGCCGCTTTGAACGGCCATCTGGTCATTGCGGGTGGGACATATTGGCAGGACGGGACGAAACATTGGTCGGCGCGGACGGACGTCTTCGATCCGGCGGCGAATGCGTGGAAGGCGGGTCCGGAGATGCCGGAGCGGCGCGGGAACGGAGCTTGCGCCACGCTGAAAGGCACGCTCTACGTAATCGGCGGCACCGTGGACGGCGCGATCTCGGGTGACGTGCGCCAGTTCGACGGTGGCGTCTGGAAGAAGTTGGCTTGGGCGCTGCCACGACCGCTCGATCTGCCGCTTGCCACGGACTTGGGCGACTCGATCTATGTGGTCGGCGGGCTGACCAAGGCCAACGATCTGACGACGGCGACGGCCGAGGTCTGGCGCGGTACGCCCGGCCAAGGCTGGAAGGCGGTGGCGCCTTTTCCCGGGACGCCACGCGTGACGGCGGCGATCACCTCGCACCAAGGCAAGCTGTACTTGTTTGGCGGCGTCGACGGCCAAGTCCACAACTTGGGCGACGCCTGGAGCTACGATCCGGGAACGGATCGCTGGCGGAAACTGGCGGATCCGCCGGTGAAGCGGCGCGGCTGGGGCGCAGTGGCGCGGGGCGGCTCGCTTCTGCTACTCGGTGGCTATGGCGAGGCCTTCTCCGCGGAGATCTACGCCTATGATGCGTTGGCCGATACGTATCGGGCGGCCGGCACGCTGCCGCACCCGATTGCGGATGCCAAGTTTGTCACCATCGGGGGCAAGCTGTACAGCAGCGGCGGGGAGCCCGAGATGAAGGTACGGGCGGCGTGGACGGTGGAGAGCTCGAAAGAATAGAGTTTGCCAAAGTTTTATAGATTATGCATAATCTATAAAACTTCATGAGCGTCGCCCGACAATCCAGTCCCGCCGTCCTGATCCGGCGCGAATCCCTCACCGATCAGACGGCGCGCGCCATCCGCGAGGCCATCCTGGATGGCACCTACGCGCTCGGCCAAAAGCTCACGGAAGCCGAGCTCAACAGCCGCTTTGGCGTGAGTGGCAGCGTGATTCGCGAGGCTCTGCATGTGCTTCAAGGCGAAGGAATTATCGTGACGAAGCCCTATTGCGGGCGGTCCGTGTTCAGCCTGCGTGAAGATGAGGCATCCGAACTGACGATGCTGCGGGCGTCGCTCGAGTCCTACGCGGCTTACCTGGCGGCCAAGAAGATCACGCCGGAGCACGCCGCAGCGGTCCGGCGTGCGGCCCATCGGTTTTTGGGCGATCCGCCGGCGTCCTATAGCGAATGGGTGGACCTCGAGCTGGGCTTTCACCGGGCGGTTTGGCAGGCCAGCCAGAGCCCATGGGTGATCCGCCAACTGAATCAGTTTTCGGTTCCGGTCTTCGTGATGCGCGTGTTGAGCCGCGAAGAAGGCATGCCGAACGGCTGGCAGAATTGCCGGGTGTGTGAAACGCCAAGGAACCCCAGTGGGCATCAGTGGCTGGCGGCGGCCATTGCCAACGGCGAGGCGCGGGAAGCGCGCCGCCTGATGCTGGACCACATCATCGCCGAGCGCGATGAGGCGACCGAAGACATGTTCCCACTTCACGCAGGAGACCGATGATGGCATCGAACGCTGTGCTACCGACCATTTCCGCGGCGCTGCCGCTGGACGAACCGGGTGGGCGGACCCAGTCGGTCCCCGCGGTCGAGCGGGTCTTCGCCATTCTGGAGGTGCTTACGCAATCCTCGAACGGCTTAACGTTGCGCGAACTGGCCGAAGTCTGCGGTGTCCCTAAGAGCAGCGTGCACTGCATTGTGGTGACGCTCCAACGGGCGGGCTATTTGCATCGCAATGGGCGCACCAGCCGCTATCTGTTCGGGCGAAAGCTCCTGCAACTGGCCAATCACGCGATCGGAGGACTGGAACTGCGTGAGCGCGCCGAGCCGCACATGCGCGCCTTGGCGCGGACGACGCGGCTGCCGATTCATCTCGGAATCCTGGAGTTCGACGAGGCTGTGCTGGTGGCCAAGGTCGCCTACGGCTTGGATGGGCCCGCGCGCGGGGGCTGGGTGGGCAAGCGCAT
Organism: Bryobacteraceae bacterium; assembly: GCA_965229305.1. Classification (GTDB taxonomy): domain Bacteria; phylum Acidobacteriota; class Terriglobia; order Bryobacterales; family Bryobacteraceae; genus JALHNI01. The sequence continues at coordinate 118,639 of CBDDIZ010000040.1, forward strand.
GGAGTTGCATTGTACGGGCATCGGCAAGTCCTTGCTGTGGGATTGGAGCGACAGCGAACTGGCGCGGCTGGCGCGGGAGCGGGCTCTCTCGCGTCACAACGACAACACGATTTCGACGGTGCGGCGTTTGCAGGAAGATCTCGCTACGGCGCGGCGTCTGGGCTATTCCCTCGATGATGAAGAAGACGCCTTGGGCCTGCGGTGTGTGGGCGTGCCCGTGCGCGATGTTTCCGGACGGATCGTAGCGGCGATGAGCGTCGCTGGCACTACGCACGAATTGCATGCAGACAACATCGCGTCCGTAGCGGCCAGTTTGCGGCGGGCGGCGGCGTTTCTCGCTGAAGAGAGCTAGTCGGCCATCCAGCGGCGATAAGGCTCGAGCGCCCGCTGGCAGCGGGCGAAGACAGCGTCGGGCATCGTGTCGTACGGGGAGAGAAGCCGCAGGGGAAACTCGGGCATCGCCAAGCGGACCATCGCCTTGTCGTAAGCGCCATCCATCAACGTCAGGCCGGCGGCGGGCTCCAGCAGGATTTCGTCAGTGAGCCGATGATACTCAACAAGCAACGGAAATAGCGACTCGAACCGGCGAGCGACGCCCAAGTCAAAGAATCGCCGCGCGAGGAGCGGCAGCAGCTTCCCGGAGGAACTGAGCAACGAACACTCGCCGGTCAGCGAGCCAATGGCGAATTGATCTTCGGCGAAGAAGTGTTGCAACTCGCCCGCTTTGTGCAGCATTTCGGTGGTGGCGCGCGGCGTGAGGGCGGTGTTCTTAGTGGCGGCGAGGTTTGGCACCAGGCCAATCAGGCGGCGATAGTCGTTGGGAGTCAGCACACGTTTGGGGCGCGGTAGGTTGTAGTGCAGGAAGCGAGCTTCGGGAAAGGCACCGCAGACGTGGGTGAAGAAGCGGTCCACTTCGGCGTCGTTGAGCGCGCCCCAGCCCGGCAGAGAAATCTGGAAGACGCGGAAGCCGGCATCGTAGGCGATCTGCAGTCGTTCGAGTACCTGCGCGGTCGAGAGGGCGATCACGCCGACCTGTGGGGTCACCGGGGCGTTCAGCGTTTCTTCCGCGAACACTTCCACCACCTGGCGGAAACGGCGCGTGTCGACCGCGTAGCCTTCCCCGGCGGTGCCGAAGATGTACAGGTTGCCGAAGCCCAGCTGGATCACCCGGCGAAGTTCTGCGCGGAAGAGCGGCTCGAGCAATTCTTCGTCCGGCCCCCACGGAATTTCGCAGCTGATCAGAATGCCTTGGGGGAAGCGCGTGCTCATCGTCTATTGCAGTCTAGAGGAGTCGACCGGCCCGATGGGTGCCGGTGTCCAAGATGTGGGACTGCGATGGGCGGGCAGTCCTCGCGCGAGCAGCAGACCCAGCAGCGGGAAGGCCGTCAGGCCCATTAGGGCGGCGTGCAGTGAGTAGCGGTCGGCAAGCCAGGCCGTGCCCGGCACAAACAGGATCCCGGTGATGCCCCACGCGAATCCCATCATGAAGGCGGAGACGGTGCTGCGCTGTTCCGGAGCCAGATTCTGCGCCATCATCACGTTGACGGGGATGGTGAGGAGCAGCGCGAAGCCACCCGCAATCAGGCTGACGAGCGAGAGCCAACCGGTGGTGAGAAAGCTGACCAGAAGCAGCGGACAGGAAAGCAGCATGGACCATTCGATCACGCGTCGCCCGCCAAAGCGATCGGCCATCCTTCCTCCGAAGAGGCCGCCAATGGCACCCGCGGCGAAGTACAGCGAGACGATCACGTTGGCCTGCACGGCGCTGTAGCCCATCTCACGCGTGAAGTAGAGCGGCAGCAAATGTCCATAGGTGACCTGGATCACCGAGCGGATGCAGACCAGCAGGAACAGCAGCACCATGGCCTTGCGTACGGCCGCAGTGAGCGGCGGGGAGGCGTGGTGAGCGGTGGCCCCGCGGCGGCGCGTGGGTTGATAGAACCAGAACAACAGTAAGGCGATGAGTGCGCCAGGCGCCACGGCGATCCACAAGCCGGGGAGAGTGACGGCTTCGGCCAGCCACGCCATCGCCGTGGGACCGATGGAGAAGCCGAGCGCGCCGGAGGCAATGAAGTAGCCCATGGCTTCGCCGCTACGCGGACTGCCAGGTTCGGCCACTGAGGAGGTGGCCTGCGGATGAAACATGGCCATCCCCAGGCCGGCGGCGGCGATCAGGGCCACCAGACCGATGAAGTTCGGTGCGAGACCGAGCGAGGTAATTCCCACGCCCGCGATGAGCGGTCCGAAGATGGCGTAGTGGCGGCTGGGGAAACGGTCCGCCAGCCAGCCGAACACCGGCTGCGTCAGGTAAGAAGCAAGGATCAGGCAGCCGCCCAGCACGCCAGCTTGAGAGAGGCTGAGACGGAACTGCTCGACGATGAGCGGCTGTAAGGCGCCGAGCGCGCTCGAGTAGACGTCAACGGTGCAGTGAGCGGCGCAGAGCAAAAGGCGGGGCGAGGACTTGTTCAAAACAATACGATAAGCAGGGCGGGAAAGTGTCGAGCTGAACGCCAGCCGTACGTTCCATAAGGTGGAACATGCCGGTGAGCAGTCGGGCGGGGCGCATCGGAGGGTCGTAGGCTGGAAACATGCTGTCTCGCAGGCTCGGTCAGAACGGTCCGGAAGTATCCGCGCTCGGCTTAGGGTGCATGGGCATGACTGGCTTCTACGGCGATGCCGATGAGCGGGAGGCCGCTGCGACGCTGCACCGCGCGCTCGAGCTGGGCGTGACGCATTTCGATACGGCGGAGGTCTATGGGCCTTATACCAACGAGACGTTCATCGGGCGGTTACTGGCGGAGCATCGAGAGCGCATCACGCTGGCGACCAAGTTCGGCTGGCGCATTGTCGACGGCAAGCCGGATGGCACCGACAGCCGGCCGGAGTCGATTCGCCGGAGCGTAGAGGGCTCCCTGCGGCGCTTGGGGACCGACCGCATTGACCTGCTGTATCAGCATCGGCTTGATCGCGCCGTCCCGATTGAAGATGTAGTGGGCACGATGTCGGAGTTGGTGCGCGAAGGCAAGGTCAGGCAGTTGGGGCTCTCCGAAGTTGGCGTTCAGACCATTCGCCGCGCCCACGCGGTGCATCCGATCGCGGCCGTGCAAAGTGAGTACTCGCTCTGGGAGCGAGGCTTGGAGACCGACGTTCTGCCGTGCTTGCGCGAGTTGGGGATCAGTCTGGTGGCGTTCGCGCCGCTCGGGCGCGGCTTCCTCACCGGGCAGGCGAAACCAGCGGCGACACTCCCCGCCAATGACTGGCGGCGCGGCGATCCGCGCTTAACCGAAGAGAACTTCGAACAGAATCTGCGGGCGGCCGAGCCCGTGTTTCGCTTGGCGGAGGCTCGCGGCGTGCCTCCCTCGCAGATCGCGATTGCGTGGCTCCTGCATCGAGGCCCGGAGATTCTGCCAATTCCTGGCACCAAGCGGCGCAGCTACTTGGAGCAGAACTTGGCGGCGGCTTCAATTACGCTGACTCCGCAGGAAGTGGCGGAATTGAACGGTGTGATGCGCGTGGCCGGCGACCGCTACGGCCAAAAGCAATTGCAATATGTCGATCGCTAGGCGAGCGCTGCTCGGCGCTTTCAGCGCCTTAGGCTGGGGACGGCCGGAAGAGGCCGCTATGCCGGTGGTGCCGCGTGGCCACGATGGTTTCGCGACCTTGCCGATGCCGGGCGCTAACGCTTGGCGGTTGGCGGAACAAGGGGAGTGGCGACAAGGCGATACCGCGCGCTTGCCGGCCGGCGGACCCTATCGCGTGGCATATCGCACGGCGGATGGCATTCGCGTGCAGGGTCCATTGCTGGTGGGCGACCTGTGGGTGCTGGCTGGACAATCGAACATGCAGGGCATGGGCCTGCTTCACGGAGCGATCAATGGCGAGGAACGCCTGCGCTGCTTCACGCTCGCGGGGCGCTGGCAGCAGGCGCAAGATCCTTTGCATGATTGGTGGGACGCGCGCGAGGCTGCCTATTGGCCGGGGGGCCAGCCGTCTGCGATGGTTGCTGGGCAGCGGCGTCAGTACGCGCGTACCTCCGGGGCCGGCCTCGGCTTGCCGTTTGCTCGCGCCATGTTCGAAAAGACGGGTGTGCCTGTCGGCCTGATCCCTTGCGCGCTCAGCGGCACGACGATCGCCGAATGGAGCCCGGCGCGTGACCGCGAACGTTCGCTCTACGGAGCCCTGCTGAAACGGGCAAAGGCCGCGGGTGGCCGCGTCGCCGGCGTGCTTTGGTATCAAGGCGAGGCTGACGGCAAGCCTGCTCTCGCCGCAGCCTATCGGTCACAATTTCGCGCGTTGATTGCCGCCCTCCGTCACGACCTGAATCGTCAAGATTTGCCCATCTACTTCGTGCAGATCGGCCGGCACGTGCATGACACTCAGGAGTCATTGAATCGCGAGGCCTGGAATTTGGTGCAGGAGTCGCAACGGCAAGTAGAGCTTGAACTGCCCCGCGTGAGCATGGCTGCCTCGGTGGACTTGGAGATGGACGATGGCATTCACCTTGGAACCGATGGGCTCGAAGCGCTGGGACGCCGGTTGGCGTTGCTCGCGAGCGGCGCAGCCCAACCAGGACCACGACCCTTGCGCGCACGCGCCGAGGATCGCCGCGTGCGACTTCAGTTGGGTTCCGTGAATGGTCGGCTGGAGTCCGCGGGTCGGTTAGCCGGCTTCACCGCCGCTGATGCGACGGGGCGCATCACACCGCGGATCTATCGCGTGACAATCGACGGCCACGACTTACTACTGCCTTACGACAACGGTCCGACGCCGCCCGCTTATCTCTGGTACGGCTATGGCAAGGATCCGTATTGCAACGTTCGCGACTCGCTCGGTATGGCCTTGCCGGTCTTCGGCCCCTTGCTCGTGGAGCGCTCATGAAGCGGTTCTTTCTGCTGCTCCTGCTTTGGCTGGCCGCGACGGCCCAGGAGCCGGACTACGCTCTGACCTCGCCGGGGCAAGGCGACCTCACGTTCTGGGCGCGGCCGGAAAAGCCTAAGTCACTTGCCGAAGGTGAAGTGGCGTTGGGCGATTTCGCGCGGACGATCGTTCGGCGTCGGTCGAACGCGGCGGTGCTGCGCAAAGCTCGCGACCGTTACTTTGCCCGCAGCCGTTCGTTCCGCGATTACCGAACCGCCGATGCACTGGTCGCCCGGCTTACGCCCGAAGGACTCGGTTGGACGCAGCGTCCCGCGTTGCCCGTGGTGGCGATGGCGGGAGCGGCCTTTCAGTTGCCGTTGATCATTGAGTCCGAGATGCCGGTATCGGGGGCGCCGCAGGTGCTGGTGAATGGTCAGTTGGCGTGGGCGGCTACCAAGCTCGCGCGCTATGGCGCCCACGGCTATCTGCTCAAGCTGACGATGCCCTCCCATCCGGCGACGCATGCCGTGGCGGTCGACGTTCGCTTGGCCGGCGCGACTGCCACCACGGAGATCCGCTTTGACGTGCGCCCGCGCGCCGTTTTGCGGGTACGTCTGTCAGAGGCGGCGCGTGTGTACCTCACGGCGGCGGACGGCTTTTCCTATGCCCCTGAAGGTGCACTTGAGCGCTTGGCCGCGGAACCAGCCGAGCCCTATTTCCATGCTGCCGCCGGCGCGTTCAAGGTGACGGTGCCGGCAGGCGTGACGCGGATTGAAGCCACGCGCGGCCCAGAGTACGAGTGGACCTCGCGGCTGGTAACGCTGACGGCCGGTGCCAACGCCGAAGTCGTGTTAGGCCTTGAGCGCTGGTCCGATGTCGGTCGCGACGGATGGCATGCGGGCGACTCGCATGTGCACGCCAACTATGCTGCGCGGACCCACCAGAACATCACGCCCGAGGACGTGCGGCTGATTGCTGAGGCAGAGGATCTGCATGTGCTCAACCTGACGGCGGCCAACTCTTACGACGACTTCCTGCATGACGAAGGCTACTTCACCGGCGCGCCGCATCCGCTGAGCGCGGGGCGTCACTTGCTCTATTGGAACGAGGAGTTCCGTGGCAGCGACCTGTACGGACACCTCGGCCTGTTCGGCTTGCGCACCCTGATCCGCCCGCTGTTTACGGGCTTGGCGGGCAGCAGTAGCGCGTTCGACTATCCGCTCAACTACCATCAGGCCAAGCGTGCGCAGGAGCAGGGCGGAGCAGTCACCTACATGCACCCGGGTTACTTGCCAGGCTTCGAAGGACTCTCCGCGGCGGGCGGTCAGCCGAAGGAGTTGCCGGCTGACGTCGCCCTCGGGGTCATCGATGCGATGGATGTGCTGAGCAACGCCTATGAGACAGCTTCGGTACCGCTCTATCATCGCTTGCTCAATTGCGGTTTCCGGCTTGGCGTTTCCGCCGGCACGGACGTGTTTCTGAACGTGCGTGACCACTACATCCCCGGCGGCGGGCGCGTGTATGTGCAGTCCGGTACTCCGCTGCAGTATCAGGCGTGGCTCTCGGCGTATAAGGCCGGCCGCTCATTTGCGACGAATGGTCCGATGCTGCGCTTCACGGTGAATGGCAAGGCGCCGGGGGAATTGCTGGCATTGCCCGCGGGAGCGCGCGTCCGCGTGCAGGCCAGCGTGGAATCGCGGGTGCCCGTTGATCGTGTGGAGGTGCTGTTGAACGGCCATCCCGTGATTCGACGCGATCAGGCGCCGGCACGTATCGACGAATGGGTGACGGTGAATGAGCCGGCTTGGATCGCGCTACGAGCCACTGGCCCCTGGGATCGTCGCATCGTTAACGACACTGCGGCTTTCGCCCACACAACCCCGGTCTACATCGCGCTCGGGGGACGGACCTTGCGCAAAAAAGCCGACGCCCTTTACTTCGTTCGCTGGATGGAGCAGTTGATGACGCAGGTAAGTACCACCGGACGGTTCCGCGACGCCGAGCAACGCGAAGAGGCTCTCGGCGTGCTGCGTCGCGCGTTCGAAGTTTATCGTGAACTTGCCGCGAGCGGCACCGACTGAAAGACTTGTTCGAAAGCGTAGGCCAGCGAGAGAACCTTCGCTTCGTGATACCGCGGACCAGCGATTGTCAGGCCCACCGGGAGTCCATTTGCCGTCCAACCGCAGGGAATGCTGATCGCCGGAATGCCATAGATGTTGAAGGGGCCGGTGTTCTCTGGCAACACAACATCCAGGCGATCGCGCTCGAGATATTCGTCGATCGTTTCGGGTAGGTGGCGCCGCGTCGGCAGCACGACGACGTCGAAACCGTCGAAGGCTTGGTCAATCTCAGCGCGCAACTCGTCCAGGAGCCAACGGGAGCGGATATAGCCGGCGAGTGATGCCTTCGAGTCGTTGAGAATGGCGCGGCAGGCGTGAGGGGTGTAGGCTTGCGGATCGCGCTCCCAATGGTCGCGATGATAGGCGAACGTTTCGCCAGCGAGGGAAATGCGGTCCACCGCGGGCAGTGCAACGTCGCGGAGACCCGCGGTGAGTTGACCGATCCGTTGCAGCGCAGACTCCACGCAAGCGGCGACGGCGTCATCGACATCTTCGAAATAGTAGGGACGCGGAACGCCGACCCGCAGTTGGTGAACGGACGTGAGTTGCGTGTGCGTGCCGGCCAGAACATCGAACAGCAGCCGCGCGTCCGCCACGGTACGCGTCAGCGGTCCGCAGTGGTCAAGGGATAGCTTGGCCGGGATGATGCCCTGGAGCGGCACGACTCCGTAAGTGGGCTTGAGGCCCACTACGCCACAGTACGCTGCTGGTGTGCGGACTGAGCCCCCGGTGTCAGTCCCCAGCGCCGCCGGCACCATGCCTGCTGCCACCGCGCACGCCGAACCACCCGACGACCCTCCCGCGTAGCGAGTTTCGTCCCAGAGGTTGCGCACGGGTCCGAAGTAGCTATCGACCGACGTGCTTCCCAGGCCGAACTCCTGTAGATTCGTCTTACCCAGAATGATGGCGCCCGCCTGCTTCAGCCGCCGCACTACTTCCGCATCCGTTTCGGGTATGCGTTCGGCAAAAACGGCGCTAGCCGCTGTGGTGCGGATCCCGGCCGTATCGATGTTGTCCTTGATGGCGATCGGGATGCCGTGCAGTGGTCCGCGCACGCATCCGGCAGCGCGCTCCGTATCGAGCTCCCGCGCCTCGCGCAGCGCGTCTTCATGGCGCACGGTGATGAAGGTGTTGAGACGGGCGTCAACTTCCGCGATGCGAGCCAGGCACTGGGTCACCAGGGCTTCGGACGTCAGCGTGCCCGCCGAAAACTGAGTCATGGCCTGCGTCACGGTCGGGATCATCGCAAGGCGCTCACGTAGTTGGCCACGATCAGGCGCGGGCGAGTGATCGCGGTTCCGACCACGACGGCGTGCGCGCCCAAGTCGAGCGCGTGGCGAGCCTGCTGCGGACTCGTGACGCGGCCTTCCATGATCACGGGCACCTGCGCCACGCGAGCCAGTTGCTCGAGTAATGCCCAGTCCGGGCCATCGCTGCCGCGACCTTCGGTATCTGGCGTATAGCCGGACAGGGTGGTGGCGACGGCGTGGGCACCGGCCTCCTGGGCCGCGAGGCCCTCTTCAAACGTGGCGATGTCGGCCAGGATGCGCGCTTGCGGGAACTGCCGGCGCAGTGCCGCCACAAAGTCGGCGCCCGACAATCCGTTCGGGCGCCGCCGGTGGGTGGCGTCCACGGCAACCATGTCCGCGCCCGCCTCGAGCAACGCGGCCGCGTCGACGAAGTCCGGCGTGATCAGCACCCGGCCATCCGGGAATGCCGACTTCGTTAAGCCAATCAAGGGTAACGCCACGGCCTGTCGGATGGCGCGAACATTCTCTGCTTCCCGCGCCCGGATGCCGACCGCGCCGCCCATCTCGGCCGCGCGGGCAAACAGCGACACATACTCCGCTGCGTAGAAGGGATCGCCCTCTTCGGCTTGGCACGAAACAATGAGCCCCTTGGGCAGCAGGTCTACAGACATTGCGAAGCGCGTTCAAGCCAGAGAGCAAACTGCGCGGTAAGGTTTACGCGCGAAGAGTACGGCCAATCCTTCACGTCGCGAATCAACGCCCAGTGAACGAACGAGCCGTCAGCCTCCTGGCCGCTGATGAGATGGTCGCAGATCTCACAGGCCACTTCGAGGCAGCGCGGATCGCCGGTTTCGCGAAAGAACCACGCTGAACCCCAGGCGAGTTTGTGCGCGAGCGTCGTGCGCAGCACGGCCCGCGGTGCTCCAGCCACAAAGTCGAACACCTGTTTCGCGGCATCCAGATACTTTGGCTCGCGGGTGATGGCGTGGAGGTCGCTCAAGATAGCGATCAGCGCACCCGTCAGATGATGATGCTGATCCACGGCGTCGCGATCAATACGGCGCGGCATGTTGCCGGTGGGCGCGAGTTCGTCATCGGTGCGCAGGCCGCGTTCGGTGTCCCAGGCCGGGTAGAAGGTGCCTTGCCAGTCGTTGGCATCAATCACTCGGCAAAGGTGGTCGGCCATTCGGCGCGCGGCTTCCACGGCCCCGGCGGTGTAAGCCGCCTGACAAGCCACGGCGGTGACGGCGGTGTTGACGATGCCGCGGCCCTCGGCGGCCTCCTCGGCGCGGCCGAACATGCCTCCGGTACCGGGATCCTGCATCGCGAGCAATGAGGGCAGCGCGCGCAGCGAGATGTCGTAAGCCAGGTTCACATGTCCGCTGTAGATCATCCAGGCGGGCCCATACGGACGTTCCGCGAGCGATGACGCCCGGCCGGCGCGAATCTCCGGCGGATCGAAGCCGCCTTCGGGCTTCACATAAGTGCGACGCTGCCATTGGATATGGCGAGCGGCCTCCTCGGGGCGGCCACAGAACAGGAGCGAGGCCGGCACCACCATCGAGGCGCTCATCGTCTGCAATGCGCCTAGGCCGCCATCGGCCTCCTGATGGTCTACTAGCCATTGCACCGCCCGGGAAACTGCCTGGCGGTATTGTTGCTTCTTTTCGGAGTAACTCATGAACTTTTGAAAATGCGGCAGATCAACAGGACCGTGCCGTGCAGCGCGAGCGAGATAGCCAGAACGATAAAGAATCCCACCACCGATTCCTGGCTTGGCTTCTGGATCTCCCAGTTCTTCCAAGTCACCAGGCGCGGGTACCAGTCTTCACGGCGCATCATGCGGCATCCTTGGCGAACTCGGCTAGCTTGCTCTCCTGGCCCACCGGCGTATTGATGGTCAGGAAGAAACGATCGAGTAACTGAGGCTCTTCCGGCTTAGTCAACCAACTCACCAGAACGCCCGCGCTCAGCCCGCAGCTGAGATAAAAGGTGATGAGCGTAGGGAAGTGCTTGTTGCCCGTCCACTCGAAAACAGTGGTGCCGACAATCAGCGCCACGCTGGAGGCCAGGAAGCTGGCCCAGGCGCCGTAGCGATTGGCGCGCCGCCACCACAGGCCCAGCCAGAAGGCGATGCCGATCAGCGGCACCAAGTTGAACATGAAACGCATCGCTGCGGGCACGTCAGCATGCAGGAAGGTGAGCCCCACGCCCGCCGCGGCAAAGCATACGGAGAAAACTCGGCTGATGAGTAATTCGGTTTCGAACGCCGGTGCCCGCTTGGCCATGCGCATGAGGTTACGTGTAAATAACGCGGAAGACGTGATGACGTAGACCGCGCCATTGTCCATCACCGAGGCCATGATGCTCGCTAGCATCAAGCCGGCAAAGCCGCGGGGCAGTAAGTCCCGGACTAACGCGCCAAAGACGTGGTCGCCATCGAGGGTGCCGGAACCGTAGTAAGCAATGGCCAGCACGCCCGTCAATGCCCAGCAAATCGTGCAGACTCGCTTGAGTGTCACCCCCGCGCAGAAGCCAATGCGATTGTCCAACTCAGACTTGGCGGAAGCATTGTTACTCATGATGTGCGGCTGCGCCACCACGCTGAACATCTGATTGATCATGGCGGCAATGATCCAGTAGAGCCCGATTTCGCCGGGAGCGGTCATGCTGAAAGCGGCGTCCAGGTTCGGGATCTTGCCGCGCGCGCCGTCCACCCCACCCACCGCCGTCCACACAAAGGGGACCAGCAGGATGGACATGACAATGGTGAGCACCCCCTGGATCAGTTCGTTCCACACGGCCGCGATCAGTCCGCCCATCATGCTGTAGAGCAGGAAGGCGCCGGTCATCGCCAGGGTGGCCGTGGTGGCACCGACATATCCATTGGTGAGTGACTCAATCAGCTTCGCCGAACCTAGCAAGGCCACGCTCAAGTAACCGATGTTCACCACGATGCCCATGAAGCCATAGAGCAGACCGAGCGACGGCCCGTAACGCATCTCGTAGAAGTCGGCAGTCGTGGTGCAGCGCGCCCGGCGGAAGACCGGGCTCAGTAGCCAATACAGCGGCGTGTTGAAAATCTGGATCCACTGGTACCAGATGCCGGCCATGCCCAGCCGATAGGACTGAGACGTAACTCCCACGGCGCTGTCGGCGTGCGTGCCTGCCCCAAAGGCGTAGAGGATCATCAGCACCCGGCCAAACCGGTGCCCGCCGGTGTAGTAGTCGTCGATGTTCTTCACTTTGCGCATGGCGCGAACGCCCACGGCGAGCATCGCTCCGAAGTAGAGCGCGACGATCGCCCAGTCTAACCAATGAAGCTGGAGTGTTGGCGGCATGCGTTGCTTTCGATCAGGATAGTTGGACTTTCGGGGCGCCTTGCGGCGATGGCGTTCCCACGTTCCATGCTGTGGAACCACTCGCCCTGACGAGCCGAACCCACGAAGGAAAGCCGTTACCATGCCTAAGCGGATATGTCACAACCCCTGAATCCCATCAAACAAGCCCTGCGCGATCAGCGAGTGGTTATTGGCGCGGCGGTGACGATGGAGTCTCTTCTGGCGGTGGAGGCCCTGGCCACGCTCGGCTTCGACTTCCTGTTTTTCGACTTGGAGCATGGTGCTTTCAGCATTGAACAACTGCACCTTATGGTGGCACTGTTGCGAGGCTCGAAGACCGTGCCGATCGCGCGTGTCGCCGGCGATGATGCCTGGCAGTTGAAACGCGTGCTGGATACCGGCGTCAAGGGGATCGTCGTGCCGTTCGTCAATACGGGCGCCGAGGCGCGCGATGCCGTCAGCCGCAGCAAGTATCCGCCGGCCGGCATCCGCGGCTTAGGTTGCATGCTGGCCGCTTCCCGCTGGGGACTCACCTCACCGGAGTATGTGGCGGCAGCAAATCAGGAGATCCTGGTGATCGTGCAGGTAGAAACGGCTCAGGCCGTCGAAAATATCGAGGAGATCGTGGCGACGCCGGAGGTCGATATGATCTTCGTCGGCCCCGGCGACCTGTCGGCCGATCTGGGCGTGCCCTTTGACACCGCGCATTCTCTGGTCAGCCAAAGCATTGCCAAAGTGGCCCAGAGCGCGGCCAAGCACGGCGTCGCCTTGGGGACCGTGGCCAAAGCGGAGAGCGACATTCGCCGTCGCATTGAGCAAGGCTTCTCCATGCTGGTGGTCACCGGCGATCTGTCCGGCCTCACCACCTCGGCTCGCGAGGCGCTGCGCGGCGCGCGAGGCCTTACTGAGGAGTCCCGCTTGACGGCAGCGCCAGATCTCGCGCGGTGATCAGCATGCTCTTGAGCATGTGATAGGTCTCGGCTTCATCCGGGAACGGCTTTTTCTTCGAGACGCTAAGCGCGGCGATCAACGAGCCATGCGTGTCATACACCGGAATGGCCACGCAACGATATCCGAGCTTGCACTCCTCGTCATCCATCGCATAGCCCTGCGTCAGCACGGTTTGAATATGCGAGTTCAGTTCCACCGTATTGCAGATGGTTCGCTCAGTGAAGCGCCGCAGCGTCCGGCGTAGCGAGAAGTAGCGCTCACGCACGTGGGGCGGGGAATAGGCCAGCAACACCTTGCCGAGCGCGGTGGCATGCGCGGGCATCCGGAAGTGCGGACGCTCCACGCCCATCGGGAGTCGGCTCGTCGTACTGCGCGCCAGCTCCACCACTTCGCTTCCTTCCAGGATCCCCAGATGCGCCACGCCCTTCACACTATTGGCGAGAGCATCGAGCCGTGGCTCCGCTTCCCAGATCAGGCGATTCGAAACCCGGGAGGTCTGCCCCACCAGCAACGCCCGCGTACCCAGCCGGTAGCGTCTGGTCTCGGTGCGCTCGACGAAGCGTTCGAATTCGAGCGTGCTCAGAATGCGATGAATGACGCTCCGCGAGTAGCCGAGGTCCTCGGCCATTTCACTGATGCCCCATTCCGGTTTGGCCGAACTGAAACAGCAGAGGACTTCCAAGGCGCGGGTGATGGCTCGGGTTCCTGTCTGGAGGTTGTTAGCGGTCTCGGCCTTTCGTGGCATGGTTCCCGAATGTGCCGATTGTAACCAAACCGGGTCGTTAGAAGCTAGCCTTGAAGCCATACAAGCGAGAGTCCTTCAGCAGGAAAACCAGGCGGATACGCCGGCCGGCGAGTTCGCGTAAAGACTTGTCCTTGGGCCACATCACCGGCTTCACCCGCTCGCCCCAGGGGAACGGGTTCAGGTTGTTGAACTTGGCCTTGTCGTCGCCGGAGAAACCGGGGATGGGCGTGCCGTTCTCTTCCTGCACTTCCACTTCGATCGTGCCGCCGCCGCCATTATAGAAGCCTTGCGGATAGCGCGTATAGTTGCAGTTGAGCATCAGGTCGCCGCCGGGCCACTTCATCGGCTTGGTAATCAGTTGCCCTTCCTTGTAGTCGCCGCGAATGGCGGCGAAGCGATCAATCGGAATCACTGCCATGCCGACCGCGCCGTACACTTGGCCAAGCTCCTGTCCGTGGGCCTTGCTGCGCCCGCCGAAGTAGAAGCGCAACGTATTGCCCGAGCGGTGGGGCGCCGTGTTGACGGTGCTGTTCCATCGTTCGTTCCACGGAAAGCGCGGCGAGATCAGCGGCTTCGAACGATCGATCGCCCGATGCCACTGGAGACCGTCGTGGCTCCAGGCCGGATGAATCTCGAAGACGTCCGGGTTGCCCTTCCAACGCTCGATCAGGCCAAGGTAGATGTCGTTATAGGGAAAGCCGGTGAAGCCGTAGAGCTCGACATTGGGATCGTCCTGCAGGTCCGGACGCAGGATGGACGAGGGCTCCTTCCAGTTGATGAAGTCTTCGCTTTCGGTGCGCCAGATCGTGCGGGCCCGATGGCGCGGCAGCATCTGCTTGTGGCGCAGATAGGCCACGAACTTGCCATTGCGATCGCGCGTCCCCATCAGATTGGTTTGGTCGCCCGTGGTCTCGAGCACCGGGTTGGGCCGTAGATTCCAGTCAATGCCATCGGGGCTGGTGGCGACGTAGGTGCCGGTGGGTTTGCCGCCGCCCGCGCCGTAGTACATCATCTTGAAGGGATTCACGGGGTCGGCCGTATCGTGGCAAACCGTTACCGCCGTAAAGGACTGTTCAGCGGGCGGGTGCCAGACGATGTTGTTGTTCTTGTTGCCCCGATACTCCACGCGGCCGAGTTTCGGTCGCTCCCAGCGAATGCCATCCGTGCTGGTCACCATGCACATGCGCATGGGCTCGGGACGGTTATACGTCATGTAGTACATCCGCCACTCGTCGCCGACGCGATGCACCGAGCCTCCGGAGATCACGATCTGGTAGCCATCGACGGCTGTTTCCGGACGCAGGACCGGCTCGGGAAAGATCTCGGCAGGCTCCCAGACCCGTTCCAGCCGATAGGTCTCTTCGATCCACGTGTCGTCCAGAAAGAGCTGCGTCTCTTTTAGGTCCTTATTCTCCGTGCTGGCGGTAAAGGAGCGTGTTTGCGTAGTGGGAGCCGCCATCGCCGCGGTAGCGCCGAGCGCGCCGGCAAACAGGCTCCGACGATTGATCCGGGAATCACCGAAAGGCATTTCGAGATTCTAGCGCCGTGTATGAAAGGCGAAAGCTGTCGGGTCCCGGCCGTTCCACACACCGGAATACGAGCGCTGTTTCACTGCCTCTCTTCGAAGGCCGCCGGTAAGATCAAGGGCACCAGTTTGGCAGAACTGGGCTCACTCGGGAGGCATATGAAACAGCTCCATTGGCGGCTGCTGCTCGCAGCTCTTTTTATTCCGGCGATCCTGCTCGCGCAAGGCAGCGGCAGCATATATGGCACGGTGACTGACCCCAGCGGCAGCGTCGTGGCCAACGCGAGCGTCGCGGTCATCAACGAGGGGACAGGTGTCCGCCGGACTCTGCGCACCGGCACTGACGGTGAGTACTTGCTCACGCCGCTTCCCGTGGGTAGCTATCGGGTGGAGGTGGAAGCCAATGGCTTCAATCGCCAGGCGCAAACCGGCATCGATGTCCGCGCTGACGAACGCGCCCGCGTCGACGTCGCCGTCACCCTGGGACAATCCACCCAACTGGTGGAGGTGAAGGCGCAGCAGGCCTTGGTGGAAAGTTCCACCGCCACGCTCTCCACCTTGGTGGACAAAGAACGAATCAGCCAATTGCCGCTCAACGGCCGCAATGTTCTCGATCTGCAACGGCTGCTGCCGGGCGTCACCGGCAACACCGGCGAATCCGGCGGCTCGAACCCCGGTCTGTCGGTGAACGGCACGCGCGGCACGATGAGCAACTACACCATGGACGGCGCCAATGCCGTGGACGGCTTTACCAACACGGCCCACAGCATGCCGAACCCCGATGCCGTGCAGGAGTTCAGCATGGTGACCTTCGCCATGAGCGCCGAGTACGGACGCGGTGCCGGCGGGCAGATCAACGTCGTGACGAAGTCCGGCTCCAACGACTTTCATGGCACCGCCTTCGAGTTCCTGCGCAACAACGCCCTGAACGCCCGCAGCTTCTTCGCTGCCTCCAAAGAGACGCTGCGCCAGAATCAGTTTGGCGTTACCGTCGGCGGTCCGGTCTGGATCCCGAAGGTCTATAAAGGCCGTGACCGCACGTTCTTTTTCTTCAGCCACCAAACGACGCTGCAGCGCTTTCACAGCTTGAACACGGTCAACTACCTGATGAGCGACCTGGAGCGGCAAGGCAACTTCAGCCGGTCCGCTCGCATTCCCACCGACCCGAACACGCGTGCTCCTTTCCCGAACGGTATCATTCCCGCCAGCCGTATCGATCCCATCGCGCGCAAGGTGACCGACGAACTGCTGCCCTCGGTGAACGGTGGCGCCGGCGGCATCTATCGCTTCACCTTCCCGCGCAAGCAGGATCTGGTGGAATACCTGGGCCGTATCGATCACACCATCAACGACAAGAACCGTCTGAGCGGTCGCTTCTTCTGGAACGATCGCGACGAACGACTCATCGGCGGCCTCCCGCAGTTCCTCAACTGGGTCACGGCGCCGACGCGCAACTTCGTACTCGAAGACACCCATGTCTTCTCGCCCAACAAGACCAACGTGGTCCGCTATGTGGAAACGCTGGTGCAGGAACGCGGTGGACAGTTACTGGGCACTTCCTTCGACCAACTCGGAGTAAAGATCGTAGTGCCGGAAGTAGCCGGGCAGAAGTGGCTGGTGCTCTCCACGCCGGACTTTTCCCTCTCCGGCCGCCGTCCCTCCGACGAACGCCGCCGTCTCACCCAGATCACTGACACCTTCATGTGGATCAAGGGCAAGCACCAGATCAAGATCGGCGGCGAACTGCGCCGCATCTTCTACGACATTCCGCTGGGCAGTGTGGCCGGCGGCTCCTTCAACTTCGCCACGAACTTCACCGGCGTCTCTTCGGGAGACTTTCTGCTCGGCTTGCCCACCCGTTTTTTCCAGGACGCCCCGCGCTTGCAGACGGCCAGCGGCTTTGAGCAGGACTTCTTCATCCAGGACGACATCCGCGTCTCCCGCCGCTTCACGCTGAACTTGGGCGTGCGCTATGAACCGCGCGTGCCGGTGCGGGAACGCAACGGAAACTTCACGTCGTTCATTCCCGGCCAGAAGTCCACCCGTTTCCCCAACGCCCCGTTGGGCTTGGTCTTCCCCGGCGACGCGGGCGTGCCCGTGGGCGGCTACTTCGCGGACCTCAACAACGTCGGCCCGCGCGTCGGTTTTGCCTGGGACGTCTTCGGTAATGGCCGTACGAGCTTGCGTGGTGGCTACGGAGTCTTCTACGACAACATCCGCTGGGGTGGCACGGAGACGCAAGGTTCGTCCGAGCCCTTCGTCCGCTCGGTGGAGATCAACGCCCCTGGTAGCTTCAGCGACCCCTACGGAGCCTCCGGCACTCCCAACCCGTTTCCCTTCAACCCCGCCAGCGTGAACAAGGACTATGTCTTTAGCCCGCGCATCAACGTCTGGACTTGGGACCCGAACTTCCGCATCGGCTATCTGCAGCATTGGGCTCTCATCGCCGAGCGCGAACTGCCCGGATCTTCGATGCTCCGCGTCGCCTACGTGGGCAACAAGGGCACCAAGCTCTGGACCAGCCGCGACATTAACTACGCCGCCATCGTACCCGGCAACTCCACGCTAGCCAACATCAACGACCGCCGCCCGATCGCCGGTTTTGCCGGCCTTGATCGCTCGGAGTCACAAGGCTTCTCCACCTACAACGCCTTGCAAACGACGTTTAACAAGCGCTACTCGCACGGCTTCACCGTGCTGCTCTCTTACAGCTGGCAGCAGACGCTCGACTCGATCTCCCGCGGACGTCAGGCGCTTTCGCAACCATGGCCGATGAACCTCGCGCTCAACAAAGGCCGCGCCAACTTCGCCGTCGATCACGTCATGGTGACCTCCTTCGTGTGGGACCTGCCCTTCCTGCGCAACCGTAGCGGCTTGGTGGGCGGGGTGCTGGGCGGTTGGCAACTGAACGGCGTGCTCACCATGCGCACGGGCCTTCCCTTCGACATCGTCCCCGGCCAGCCTTCGTCCCTGAGCGGTACCGGCGGCGAGCGTGCGGACCTGGTGGGCAATCCCTTCCTGCCGGATGGCCGATCGCGCCAGGATCAATTGCTGGGCTTCTTCGATCGCACGGCCTTTGCCGTCCCCGGCGCAGGTAGCTGGGGCAATTTCGGCCGCAACGTGATGTCCGGCCCGGGCCAGCGTAATCTTGACCTGGTCTTCGGCAAGCGCTTCCGCATCACGGACCGCCATTCGATCTCGTTCCGGAGTGAGTGGTTCAACGCCACCAACACGCCGACCTTCAACAACCCGGTGAACTCGGTGACCAACGGTAACTTTGGCCGCATCACTGGCTCCGGTGCGGGTCGCGTGATCCAAATGGCTCTGAAATACGCCTTCTAAGAACTTGTTGAAAAACGCGCGGTCGGTGTGACGCCAGAGCGTTGTTGGGCATCTATGTTTTATGCGCGGCAACGACAGTCAACAATCGTCCCTGATCAGCTACGTGAGTCTGGAAGAACGCATCGCCCAGGATCATCCGCTGCGAAAGATCCGTCAATTGGTGGACGGTCTTTTGAGGAGCATGGATGGCGAGTTCGCCAGGATGTACGCGCAAGTCGGCCGTCCATCGATTCCGCCGGAGCGGTTGTTGCGGGCGTTGCTGCTGCAGATCTTTTATTCGGTGCGCAGCGAACGTATGTTGATGGAGCAGGTGGATTACAACTTGCTGTTTCGCTGGTTCATTGGCCTGGAGATCGACGAGCCGGTTTGGAATCACGCCGTGTTCAGCAAGAATCGCGACCGGCTGCTGAACGAAAAGGTGGCGCAACAGTTCTTCGCGCGGGTCAATGAACTGGCCGCGGGCCATATGTCGGACGAACACTTCACCGTCGACGGAACCTTGTTGGAAGCCTGGGCGAGCCAGAAGAGCTTTCAGCGCAAGGACCAGGATGGGGCGAGGCCGAAAGACGGATCCAACTTTCATGGCGAGAAGCGCAAGAACGATACGCATGAATCCAAGACTGATCCGGAAGCCCGTCTTTACAAGAAGAGCAGCGGACAGGAAGCGAAACTGAGTTACCTCGGTCACCTCGTCATCGAGAATCGCCATGGCCTGATCCGCGAGGTGATGAGCACGCAGGCTGACGGCCACGGCGAGGCTGATGCCGCCATCTTGATGGCCGCCAAGCTCGTCCGGTCCGGCCAGCGAATCACGCTCGGAGCTGACAAAGCTTACGACCGGAAGGACGTCGTCAAGACGCTCAGGGAACTGGGCGTGACACCGCATGTGGCGCAGAACAACAAGCACCGCCGTAGCGCGATCGATGGGCGCACGACCAGACACCAGGGTTATGGAATGAGCTTGAGTAAACGCTGGCTGGTGGAGAAAGCCTTCGGCTGGATGAAGCAAACCGGCGGACTCAAGAAGATCAAACTGCGCGGCTTGGATAAGGTCGGATGGCTGGTTACTTATACGGCCGCCGCTTACAACCTTCTCCGCATCAAGACCCTGCAGGAGAAGTGTGCCTGAATGAGGGGCAAACGCGTCTAACCGCCGATTGGCGGCTTCGTCGAGGGCGACTTCGGGACCACGCCAAAGGCAACCTTCCGATGCTAACTCCCCCTTAAATACACTGCGGATCCACGGGGAGGTTATTTTTCAACACGTTCCTAAGTGTGCTTCTACCCGCAAAAAGCCCCGGCAGCGATGCCGGGGCTTTTTTGCTTTGCCTATCCGTCCGGCTAGGCGGGCTTCTTCTGTTGCCAGCGCGGAATCTTCAGGTCCTGTACCGGTTCCTGCTCGAACTCCACAGCGATCACCGGCAACAACTCTGGCGACTTCTCCGGTAGCCCCGTGAACTTCACGCGATATAGGGAGAAGCCGAGCTCCGGCTCGCGAGGATCATTCTCCTTTGCCTGCTCGAATGTCACCGGTTTGCCGCTGGCCTGCCAGCGTGCACTTTTCACCTTGCTGGTGAACCGTGCCAGAGTAATCACCGAGCCCGGCCAACGCGTCACATGCAGAAAGAGCGTATTGCCCTTCCTCGTGAAATTGACATAGTTGCTGCGCTGCACGCGGCAGCGTTCGGACCCGTAAATCGTATCGCCATGGACGTCCATCCATCGCCCCATCTCTTCCAGCACCCGCACGGAGCCTTCCGGCACACTGCCATCGGACCGTGGCCCAATGTTCAGTAGAAAGTTCCCGCCGCCTCGAGAACACGTGATCAGATTGCTCAGGAGCGACTTCGGCGACTTCCACGAATCGTCCGCCGACACGTAACCCCAAGAGCCGTTGATGGTCATGCAGGTTTCCCACGCTCGCTCGGACGCTTCGATCTTCTGCTCAGCGGTGGCAAAGTCGCCGTCCGTCCCGCCGCGATCGTTGATGATCATCTTCGGTTGAAGCTTGCGAATTGCGGTATGCAGCTTCTCGGACTCCCAACCTTCCGGCGTCAGCGGCCACGTGCCGTCCCACCACAGCACGTCGATCGGGCCGTAGTTCGAGCAAATTTCGAGCACCTGCGCGTGGATATAGTCGACAAAACGGCGTCGCGCGCGTTCATCCACCGCGCACCGCAGCCCATCCGGATGGAACCAGTCCATCATCGAGAAATAAAAGCCCACTTTGCGGCCTTCAGCTCGCGCCGCCTCCACATACTCGGCCACGAGATCACGACCGCAGGCCTGCTTGGTCGCGCAAAAATCTGTGGTCTTGGTATCGAACAGGCAATAGCCATCGTGATTCTTGGTGGTGAGCACCATGTACTTCTGCCCGGCTCGTTTGGCCAGCTTCGCCCATTGCCGGGCCACGCCCACCGGCGGCTTGAATCTCGCCCCCAATGGGCGATACTCGTCGGGCAAAATTGCCTCGTGCTCCATGTTCCAGATGTCGCGCGCAATGAGCGTATGCACGCCCCAATGGATAAACATTCCGAACTTGGCTTGGATCCACCAATCCATGTTTGGGCCAGCGCTAAAGGAGGGTTGGGTAACGGCCGCGGCTGCGGCAGCCTGTAGCCAGAGTCGGCGAGAGAGAGAGTTCGATGTATTCCGGTGCATGAGACGGCCAGTGTGCCCAGTATCGCCGCGCCCCTGGCGGTGAGCGGCGAAACTGAGCGCGCCGTTCCACTTCCTGGAACGAGGCGCCGCACTTTATGCCGGCGCCTCGCCACATCGAGCAGGACTACCAGCGGAAGCCGAGCGTCACCGGCAGCATAGCCGTACGCACCGGCGTGGTGTAGATGTAGTGATACCGGCTTTCCGCAAACAGCGTGGCGCGGCTATCTTCACCCAGGCGCACGGCAATGCCCGCGCCCGCATTCCAGCCAGCCTTGTTCTGCGTTACTGAACCCAACACGTTCGTGGTTGCCACTTCCACCGGGAAGAAAAATCCGTAGTATGGATCGAACCCAGTCGTGATGGCCGAGGAAGGCGAGGTCAGCTCCACTGTGCGGCGATAGTAGCCGCCGCCACCCACGAGGTAGACGTCGAAGCGTCCCGAAGGCACCAGATGGACCATCGGGTTGAGCGTCAGAGAATAGATGCGCGATCCACCGCCGGGAACGCCAATGGCCGAGAGTTGGGTCGAGTTGATACCGTTCCGGTAGTAACCGAATTCGGCCATCACGCCGAAGGCGCGAACCGGATGCATGCCGACGCCGGCCGTAAAGTTGTAACCGGTGTCAAACCGGCGGCCAGTGTACTTGGCCGGAATGGTGGGACCACCGCCAAACGACACGTTAAATTTCGATTGTGCTGCGACGGGCATGGCCAAAAATAGGGCCGTGGACGCGGCGAGTAGCGCGAGAGTTTTGTTCAGCATTTCTGAAGCTCCTTGAGATGCGCCGGAAAAGCGTTGTTTCCGGCTTCTACCGGCATGCAGAGCACTTCTTCTACCAAACCGCGTCCTGGAACCAACCCGGATCGCTGGCCCTACGCGCCGTCGGAAAAATGATGTACACTTTCCCTTTTTCCCAGGAGGTTCACTGTGTGCAGGCAATCTTGGCTCGCGGCTGTGATCGTTCTCGTCCCCGCTCTGGGGGCCGACGCCCCGGCGAAACTCCAACCACGACCGCCTCGCCCCGTGGCCGTCGGCGCCCGGTCTCCTGAAAGCGCCCTGCGCGTCACCTCCCAGCGCGTCGTCGTCCCGGTCACGGTGCTCGATGGAAAAGGTGCTCCGGTCCTGGGTCTCGGCCGTGATCGTTTCCGCCTTTTTGAAGACGGCGTGGAGCAGACGATCCAAACGCTCGGCCAGGATGACGCCCCGGTCTCGATCGGCATCGTCTTCGATGCCAGCCGCAGCATGGAGCCGAAACTGGCCCAAGCGCGCGAAGCGGTGGCCGAATTGTTCGCCGATTCGATGACCGGCGATGAGTTTCACCTGGTGGAGTTCAATAGTTCGCCGCGCTTGCTTTGCGAGTTGACCAAAGATACGAAAGAAGTTCGGCGTGCGCTCGACACCGTGCGCCCCCAAGGCTGGACGGCTTTGTTTGACGGCATTATGCTCGCCACGAAGAAGATGCGCGGCGCCGCCAACTCGCGCCGGGCTCTCGTAATTCTCTCCGATGGCGGGGACAACTTCAGCCGCTACCAGGAGTCTGAAGTCCGCAGCTACCTGCGTGAGGCGGGCGTCGTGGTGTTCGCCGTGACCCTCGGCGGCGGGCCGGCCGCGACGCATGAAACACGGCATTTGCGGCGCCTTTCTCGCGAGACCGGCGGGTGGTCTTACAGTGTCGGCGACCTCGAAAAGATGGCCGGCGTCATCCGCGCGATTGGCAAAGCCATCCGTACCCAGTACACCCTCACTTACGCTCCGGCCAACACCCCAACCGACGGAAAGTTTCATCGCATCGCCATTCAGTTGGCTCCTCCTAAGGACCCGGGCTTGGCCGCTTCCTGGCGCGACGGATATTACGCCGCGGACGTGCAGTAACTGCACTGCGAGTGCAGTTTCTAACGTTTGATCCACCGCGCGAAAAAAAGGGCGCAGCCAGGGTAATGGCTGCGCCCTTTTCGTGTCCATTAACGAGGCGTTGTTAACAGACCAACTTCACTACCTGACGAACAACGTCACGCTGCCCGTGGAGGTAGTGCCGGCCGAAGTCACTCGAATGACGTTCGTGCCGGATACCGCCCCGTTGGGGACGCGCACGTTCAACTGAGCCACGCCAGGGACCAGACCCGGGGCATTACCCGCGTAGACGACTTCCGCCGCCACGCCGTTAATCGTCACCGTTGGCGCATTCACCAGGTTGGCGATCGTACTCACCACTTGGCCATCCACCGAGGCTGGATTCGTCTGGCCCAGACCCGTCATATAAAGGCTGACAATGCTGCCTCGATCGGCCGGATTCTGTGCCGTGTTCAGCGAGAAGTCCTGGTTCAGAATCGAGCCCGGCCCATTACCGCTCGCATCTTGCGTGAAGATCGAGGGCTTAGCCGTGCGCACCGGAACCTGGAGCACTGCCGAAGGTTGGCCCGACAGTTCCACCGTCACGCGCGTGGACGCCCGGCCCACCAACGCGAACGGCGCCACCACGGCCACCTGATTCGCTGACGTATAGATCACCGGCGCCGGAATGCCATCGAAGAGCACCCGCGTGCCGGAAAGCGTGGTCGGCACCGTGCCATTCACCACCGAGAAACTTTGTAGCGCCGCGGGGCCCATGGCGGTACCGTAGATCAGGACGATTTCGCCCGGGGCCACACCGTCACCGGCGTAGTTCGCCGAACTGACCACTGCCACGACGTTCGGAGCACCGACAGCGCCAATGCCGATCACGAAGTCACTCGTCACGGTCTGGCCTTGCGTATCAGTCACGCGCAACGTGATGGGGAACGTGCCCACGCTGGTCGGCGTGCCGTCGATCGTGCCACTGCCCGAAAGCGTCAAGCCCGGAGGCAGCGTGCCGCTATTCAGTTGATAGGAGTACGGACCCACGCCGCCGCTCGAGGCCAACGTCGTGGTGTACGGTTGGTTCACGGTGCCGGCAGGCAGGGTAGCGGTCGTAAAGACCACCGTCGGATTCGTCACGGCGAGCGTGAAGGACCCCGTCGTCGTGGTGCTCGCTGAGTCGATTGCGCGAACGGTGAACGTTGCGGTGCCGAGCGAAGTCGGCGTGCCCGAAATCAAGCCGTTGGGCGTTAGGGTCAGGCCCGCCGGTAAGTTGCCCGACTGCAGGCTGTAAGTTACACTGCCGGTGCCACCCGTCGTGGTCAGCATCTGGCTGTAACTACGATTCACTGCCGCTGCCGGCAGCGTCTGAATCGTAAAGCGGAAGCCTGCTGGCGATACCGTCACCGGGAACGTCGATTCCACCACCGCACCTGCGGCGTCGGTCGCCCGGAACAGGACGTAGAACGTACCTTCCTGCGTCGGCGTACCCGTCAGCGCGCCGCTCGAAGAAAGTGTCACGCCCGGAGGCAGGCCCGAGATCGCGGTGTAAGTGTAGGGCGCCACGCCACCGGTAGCCGTCACCGGGAAGTTCGTCGCCTGGCCGAGATTCAGGTTCGGAATCGCCGAGAAGCCAAAGTTGATCGTCGGCTGCACCACGTTTAACACCACCGCGTTCGACGAACTTGCCCCCAGCGCATCGGTGACGCGCAGGGTGACCGTCGCTTGGCCGGTGGAAGTCGGGATGCCCGAGAGGACTCCCGCGCTGGTCAACGTCAGCCCGGCTGGCAACGTGCCCGCTGCGACCGAGTAAGTGTACGGCGATTGGCCGCCGCTGGCGGCCAGGGCCACGCGATAGTTCTGACCGACGTAGAGCGTCGGCAGCGTCGGCGTTGTAAAGCCCAAGCCCGTCGCGTTCACCAGAATCGTGAACGGCTTCTGGAACTGAGCGCCATTGGCGTCGCTCACGCCGATCAACACCGGGTATGTGCCCGCCGTATTCGGCGTGCCTGAAAGAAACGCCGGTCGGCGACAACGCCAAGCCGGGCGGCAGCGTGCCGCTGGTGAGCGTAAACGAGTAAGGAGCGATGCCGCCCGTGGGCGTCAACGTCACGTTGTAGGTCGTCGAAAGCACGCCGTTCGGCAGCGTATCGTTGGTGATGTTCAGCGAGCCGGACGTCACCGTCAGCGTCAGCGTACGCGTAGTGCTGCCGCCGGCCGCGTCCTGCGCCCGCACGGTGAAGACGTTGCTGCCTTCCTGCGTCGGCGCACCAGTGATCAGGCCGGAGCTCGAAAGCGTCAGCCCCGCGGGCAGTGTGCCCGAGGTCAGCGAATAGGTGTAAGGCGGCGTACCGCCGGTGGCAATGATCGTCGCCGTATAAGCACTGCCGCGCCGCGCCGTCGGCAACGCGAGGTTCGTGATGGCGAGTCCGGCCGTGGCGTTGACGGTGATAGTCCGCGTCAAAGTCGACGTCGTCCCATTGTTATCCGTGATGCGGAAAGTTACCGAGTAAGTGCCGAGGCTGGTCGCCGTGCCGGTCAAGGTGCCGGAGGGGGACAGCGTCAAACCAAGCGGCAGCGAACCGCTCGCGATGCTATACGAATACGGCGGCAACCCGCCCTGTCCGGTCAGCGTAGCCGAGTAGGGAACGCCGAGGATCAGGTCCGGCAGTTGCACCGTACCGAAAGAGAGCTGCGCGGAGGCCACAGTGATCACTTGGCTGAACGTCGCGATGTTGCCACCGCTATCGGTGGCCAGCACCTTGAACAAATAAGTGCCCGCTTCCGCCGGCGAGCCCGTGATCGCCCCCGTGCCGCTCAACGTCAGGCCGGGCGGCAACGAGCCGGAGGCCAGTGAGTAAGTGACGGTCCCGGAGGCACCACTGGTCACCAGATTGTGGGTGTAAGCCGTGCCGAGTTGTCCTGCCGGAGGAGCCGCCGAGTTCAACACAATGTTCGAGTTATTGACGTTGAAGTCATAAGTTACGAAGGAACTCGCGCCCGTTCCGTCCGTCACGCGGACTTGGAACAGAGAACTGGACGTCTGCGTCGGCGTGCCCGAAAGCAAGCCAGACGAAGAGAGCGTCAGGCCCGCCGGTACCGTGCCGGATGACACCTGGAAGCTATACGGTGCCGTGCCGCCGGCTGCCTGCAGCACCGCTGCATAAGCCTGATTCTGGCGAGCGGGAGGCAACGTCAGGCTGGTGATGGCGACGCCATTCGAAGCAATAAATACCGGCACGGTGCTGGTCGCCGTTCCGAGAACTGCGTCCGTCACCCTGACGGTGAACTGGAACAGGCCGCCCGCCGTCGGCGTGCCGGAGACGTTGCCGTTCGCGGCCAGCGTCAAGCCGGGCGGCAGCGTGCCATTCGCCAGCGAGAACGTGTAAGGAGGGGTGCCATTTGAAGCCGTCAGCGTCGAAGAGTAGGCCTGATTCAACACGCCGTTGGCCAAGCCTACTTGCGAGATCACCAGCGTCGAGGACTGAATCTTGATCGTGAGCGGTGCCTGAGCAATCGCGTTGAGCGAATCAATCGCGCGCACCACGAACTGGTAAGTGCCCGCCGCGGTCGGCGTGCCGGCGATCGTGCCATTCACATTCAGCGCGAGGCCAGGCGGCAGGGAGCCGCTGAGCAATGTAAACACGACCGTCGAACTGCCTCCGGCCGTCGCCAGACTCAGGCTGTAAGGAGCGTTCACCGCTCCATCCGGAGCCGTCGTCGTGCTGATGTTGAACGCGCTGGAATTGATATTGATCAGGACGTCGGCCTGCGCGGTTTGCCCGGTCGAATCCGTCAGTCGTACGCTGATGGGGAAGACACCTGTCGCCGTCGGGGTGCCGGTAATGGCGCCGCTTTGGTTCAACGTCAGGCCTGCCGGCAGCGTGCCACTCAGCAAGCTAAAGGTATAGGGTGCCGTTCCGCCTTGGGCGAGCAAAGCGCCGGAGTAAGTAGTATTCATAATACCCGTGGGCAGCGAAGAAACGATCAGGCGGGGGCCAGACCCGGAAACAACCACCGAGTAACTCGCCTGCGCCGTCATGCCGGCCCCGTCCGTTAAGCGGATAAAGAAGTTGTAAGTTCCGGAAGTGGTCGGCGTGCCGGAGAGCACACCATTCGAAGCCAGCGTGAGTCCGGGGGGCAGCACGCCCGAAATCACATCAAAGGTATACGGCGGCGTACCGCCGGTAGCGGAGATCGTCTGGCTATAAGGCACATTCGCCGGGGCGCCGGCGAGCGACGTTGTTGAGATGGTCAGACTCGCCGCTTCGATCCGCAACGTCAGCGCCGCTTGGTACGAGCCGCCCGTCGCATCCGTCACACGGACCGTCACCGGGAAGACCCCCGCCGACGTCGGCGTGCCGAAGATACGACCCGTGGCCGCCAGCGCCATGCCCGGTGGCAGAACACCACCGCCAATTAACAGGTCAAACGAATACGGCGCCGTCCCACCCTGCGCAGATAGCGTCGTGTCGTACGGCGTGTTCAAGCGTCCAGTCGGCAGGGTGGTCGATGAGAGCGTGAGGCCGGTCGTGCTGCTGATCTGCACCGAAAGCGCCGTCACGCCGGTGGCGCTGGCGGCATCGGTGGTCTGCACAGAAAAGTTGAATTGCCCGGCCGCCAGCGGCGTGCCCGAGAGGACTCCGGTGCTGGTGAGGCTAAGGCCTGTTGGAATTTGGCCCGTGGTGACAACATGCGTATACGGAGCGGTGCCGCCGGAAGCGGCGAGCACAGCGTTATATGGCTGTCCCACGGTGCCTTGCGGCAGCGCAGTGGAAACGGAAATAGCGGCCGCCGCGCTGCCCATGAGCCCGAGGGTCATCAGAGCTAAGCGCAAAATCGGCGATCCGCGATGGGAGGATTGGAAGGTGAGCGGTATCATCTCGCCAAGTAGATCCTTCACCTCAGTCCATCGTTACGTTTTGCGCTCAGGCTTTAACGACTCGAAAATTCGCACCCGGGGTGTAACCCTCTCGCCCGCCGTGCCAGCATAGTCCTGATGGACCTGGAATTACAGCAACATGTGGCGCTGGTCACCGGCGGCGCCAGCGGCATCGGATTCGCCTGTGCGGAAGCGTTCGCCCGCGAGGGCGCTAAGGTGGCGCTCTTCGACCTCTCGCCCCACGTCGCGGACGCCGCCGCTCGCCTCGGCGTGCCTGCTCTCGGTTTACAAGTCGACGTGAAAGACTACGCCGCCGTGCAGGCTGCGATTGTCCAAGTGGAAACGACCCTCGGACCTGTCTCGCATCTCGTTCACGCCGCCGCCATGGGCTCGGGAAAATTCGGCTTCCCCTTCACCAACCTCGAACCCTCCGATTGGCCCCGTGTCCTTGAAGTGAACATCATGGGCATGGTCCACCTCGCTCAGGCTCTCGCGGCCGGCATGCGCCACCGCCGTGCCGGCACCATGGTCTTCATCGCCTCGGTCGCCGGGCAGATCGGCTCTCCCACCGACCCTCCCTATAGCGCCAGCAAAGCCGCCAACATCAACTTCGCCCAATGCCTGGCCAAGGACTTGGCCCCCTATGGCGTCCGCGTGAATACCGTTAATCCCGGGATGGTGAAAACGCCGCTGAATCAAAATGTTTGGCGCGCCTGGAACGAACGTCAACCGCCCGCTCAGCAGCGGACCTACGAGGATTGGGCTCAGGAGAAGATCCGCGCCGTGGCCCCGCTGGGGCGTTGGCAGGAACCGGCTGAGATCGCCGATATGGTCGTTTTCCTCTCCTCTGCGCGGGCTGCGCAAGTCACCGGCCAGACCATCAACGTCGATGGCGGCCAGGTGATGCATTGGTAGCTAAGCTAAAAAAGAGTGCAACGAACCTATTCCCCTGTCGACGGCCGCTTGTATGTGGAGCGGCCCTATGCCACCGCTGAACAGATTGAAGCCACACTGACGGCCGCGAGACGCGCCCAGGCTGATTGGCGCCACACCCCGCTCGCCGAACGCCTCGCCATTCTGAATCGCTTTGTCGACTGGATGGAGTTGCATGCCGACACCTTCGGCGAACAACTCTCCTGGCAAATGGGACGGCCGATTCGTTACACCCCGTTCGAGATCCGCCGGGGCTTTGCCGAACGTTCGCGCTACATGCTCAGCGTCGCCACCGGCGCCCTGGCCGATATCGAACTGCCCCTCGACGGCTTCACGCGCTTCCTTCGCCGCGAGCCCCTGGGAACCGTCTTCACCATCGCGCCCTGGAATTACCCGTATCTCACCAGCGTCAACACCATCGTGCCGGCGCTCGCGGCAGGCAACGTAGTCCTGCTGAAGCACTCCGCGCAAACACCGCTCTGCGCTGAACACTATGCCGAAGGCTTGCGGGCGTCTGGCTTGCCCGAAGGTGTCTTCGCCTATCTCCACCTCTCCCACCACCAAGTCATGCAGGTGATTGGCGATGCGCGGGTCGACTTCGTTGCCTTCACCGGCTCAGTGCCCGGCGGTCATGCGGTGCAGCAAGCCGCATCCGCCCGCTTCATTGGCACGGCTCTTGAGCTCGGCGGCAAGGATCCCGCCTACGTGCGAGCCGACGCCGACCTCGACCACGCCGTCGACAATCTGGTCGATGGCGCCATGTTCAACTCCGGTCAATCCTGCTGCGGCATCGAGCGCATCTACGTGCATCAGGACCGGTTTGCCGACTTCGTCGAGCGTGCCGTGGCTCTGACGCGCGGCTACGTCCTGGGCAATCCCCTCGATCCCGCCACCACCCTCGGCCCCATGGTCCGGCCGGCCGCCGCGGACTTCGTACGTGGCCAGATTGCCGAAGCCGTCACCGCCGGCGCCCAGACCCATCTGCCGGCCCAGGGCGAAGGCGCTTACCTCGGTCCGCAGATTCTCACCAACGTCAACCACTCGATGCGGCTGATGACCGAAGAGACCTTCGGACCCGCCGTCGGCATTATGTCTGTCCAGAACGACGACGAGGCGCTGTCGTTGATGAACGACAGCGCCTACGGTTTGACCGCCGCGGTTTGGACGCGTGATGAGCGGGCGGCGATCGCGCTTGGATCCCGGTTGGAAACCGGAACCGTATTCATGAATCGTTGCGACTATCTGGATCCGGCTCTCGCGTGGACCGGTGTCAAGGACTCGGGCCGCGGCTGCTCACTATCCACCTTGGGCTATGAGCAACTGACGCGTCCCAAGTCCTTTCACCTGCGGAGAAGCTAGTCGGAGGAGCTAGTCTTCTACGGCGATCGCGCTGGCTTTGGCCGCCAGGTCCCGGTGCTTCGCCACCAGTTCCAGCGACTCCCGCGCGGCGCGCCGAGCCTGCAACGCCTGGGCGCGTTCACGATCGATCGGGCCCTGCACCATGGCCGGCCACTTCGAGCGATAGATTTCGTAACCAGGGCGCTTCTTCATCTTTTCCGCTTCGGTTTCATGCTGCTTGGCCTTGTTTTCAAAGGCCGCCGCGCGAGCTTCGTACTCCCGGGCCACCTCGTGATGCTCATCGGCGGTCTTGGCGGACGAGGCCTTCACGGCCAGTTCTTTCGTATCGAGCTTGCTCCAGCTATCGGCCCCAAAGAGGGTGGTCGCGGTGGCGAGAGCGAGGATTTGAGCGATGCGGTTCAGGTTCATGGTTTGATCTCCTGAACCCAGTAGGCCCGAAAGCGCCCTTTCGTCGATATCCGCAAAATTACGGACTCGGCACCAAACCCATCTTGATGGCGTGCTGCACCAGTTGCGCCGTCGTCTTCACGCCCAAATCATCCATCATCTTGTATTTGTGCGTCTCCACCGTCCGCGACGAGATATCGAGCAGCGCCCCGATCTCCTTCGCGGACTTGCCTTCGGCCAGCAACTGCAGCACGTCCCGTTGCCGCGGCGTCAACTCCACGGTCTGCTTCGTGCGCCGCTTGGTTTCGTCCAGCAACTCCGCCACGGCCGGCGACTGCAACTGCGGCGAAAGAAACGTCCCGCCCTTCAGCACCGCCCGGATCGCCGACACCAACTCATCTGACGCGGCATGCTTCAGCACATAAGCCGACCCGCCCGCTTCCATCGCGCGCGACAGGTAACTCACATCCGGATGCATCGTCAGAAACACGACCTTCGCCGTGTGTCCTTCCTCTCGCAACTTGCGCACCGCATCGATGCCGTTCAACAGCGGCATCGAGATATCGGCCACCACCACGTCGGGCTGCAGCACTCGTGCCTGTTCCACCAGTTGCAGACCATCGCGGACCACGCCGCACAGTTCGAAATCGGCTTCCAGCAAACTGCGCAGGCCATCCAGCACGATCTGATGATCGTCGGCGAGCAGGATGCGAGGGCGTGACGGCATGACGGCTTCAGGGTATCAGGCCACTGGCAGCGTGATGTGGATTTGCGTGCCCTTGCCCGGCGTCGACGTGATCGTGATCTGCCCGTTCAAAAGTCGTGTGCGCTCTTCCATACTGGCGAGCCCGAGGCCGGCATGCCACTGCGGATCGCGCCGGTCAAAGCCCCGTCCGTCGTCCTCAATGCGCAGATGGATCGCGTCCGGCTCGCGTTCCAAACGTAGCGACACATTCTCCGCCCCGGCATGCTTCTGGATGTTGCGCAGCGCCTCCTGCACGATCCGATAGATCGTCAGCTTGGTGTCCCGCGGCAGCGGATCGAAGTCGCCCTGCGCGTCGCAATCCACCGGCGGACCACCCCGCTCGAAGAACGCCCGGCATTCGGACTCAATCGCCGCCGTCAACCCCAAATCATCGAGCAGCGCCGGATGCAGACTTCGCGATAATCCGTGGATATCGTCCGAAATCTGCGCCATCTGTTGCTTGATCCGCGCCAGTCCGGCTGCTGCGGATCCGCCCGCGCTTTGCTCCAGGCGGCCGGCTTCAATCGCTACCGCGGCCAAACGCTGCGTCAGATCATCGTGCAACTCGCGCGCAATGCGGCGCCGTTCGTCCTCCTGAGCGGTGATCAGTTTGCCGGCTAATCGCTCGAGCTCTTCCTTCGAAACGGTCGTGCGGGCCAGGTCCTCCGCCATCCGATTGAACGACTCCGCCAATTGCCCGATCTCATCGCTCGAAGTCACGGGCAAGCGAGTGTCGAAATCGCGATGGCCCAGCCGCTGCGCGCCCCGCGCCAGCGCCAGTACCGGCTTGGTCACCGAGCGCGCCATCCACGCCGCGGCGATCCAGAACCCGGCCGCCACCAGCCCGCCCATCCCCAGAATGCGATTCCGCAGCTCGCGGACCGGCGCGAATGCCTCGCTCTCGTCGATCTCGGCAATAACTGCCCAGTTGAGCCCCGGCACGTTCACCCGCGCATGCGAACGCAGCACCGGCACGCCTTTCGCATTCAGCCCCGTCTCCGTCCCCGGCTCGGCCGCGCCTGGCGGTACACGCACCCGCAACACGCCGGTACCCGCGTCTTCCGGCGTCTCGATCCACTCCCGCCAGTCACTGCGCAGCAGATTGTCCGGCCCCACGATATAGGCTTGCCCCGTCCGCCCCAAGCCTTCCGCCTCCCAATTGCCGTCGGCCGTCATTAGTCGATTCACGTCGCGAATCGAAACCTGCATCACCAGCACCCCGATCTTCGTCCCTGCGCGCCAGATGGGCGCCGCGACAAACGCCGCCGGCGCGCCATGCGACGGCAGATACGCCTCGTAGTCGCGCAGAATAAACTGCTCCGGCTCGGTGATCGTCAAAGCCTGCGCGTAAGCCTTCGCCAACGCCGACTCGCGATACGGCGATTCGTCCAGCCGCATCCCCAGGTCGATCTCGCGCGACACCGTATACAGCACGCGCGACTCGCGCCGCTCGATCAGGAAGATGTCATAAAGCCCAAACGCTGTCTGGTAACGATGGAACGTCGGATGATAGCGCGCATACACTCGCCCGAATTCACCCGCAGCGTCGCGCCGCTGAAACACCGCGTGCTGCAGGCCTACCACGCGCGGATCGTGCGG
Source organism: Bryobacteraceae bacterium (assembly GCA_965229305.1). Lineage (GTDB taxonomy): Bacteria > Acidobacteriota > Terriglobia > Bryobacterales > Bryobacteraceae > JALHNI01. Next base: position 151,170 of record CBDDIZ010000040.1, read on the forward strand.
AAACCAGGCTGCGCTCGCTCCCGCATAATGCGGCTGTAAGTCCTGAGCTTGCTCCGCCGTCCCCGGCGGCAGCGACGGCCAGGCGGCTTCAAACGCCTCCAGCGCCTGCAGCGCCGCTTCGTCGGTGGAGAGCGCCAGCACGTGCGCGCCCAGATCCTGAAAGTAGCGCTCCACTTGGCGGCAGCGCGTCTGCCGGATCGCCGTCAGCCGCTCCGACGTCGCAAAGCGCAAGGCCTCCGACGAGCCGGCGGACGCTTGCCAACCCGTCAAACCAATAGCTGCCAGCCCCAGCGCGACGAATACCGTTTGCAACTTGGCCCGATATGAACGAAATGCTGCCAACGCTTCCATGCTAGACCAATGCGCCCAAATCATGAATAATGATTCATGTGGCGATCTTTCGCTTTCTCCCTTTGTTGATTCTCGTTCAGGCGTTGACCGCGCAGACGGTCACCAGAATCGAGTTGAAAATTGAACCCGGCGCCCGCCTCCGCCCGATGGCTTCGGCAGTCATTCAGGTGAAGGTCTACGGCGAAGCCGATGTCGCCGGCTCCAAGCAGTCTGGCCGTTTGCGCAAAGGCGAGTACAACGCGGCCGTATTCCCGAATGAAGGCGGTTGGCTTTCGAAGCCGTTCCGCTACCAGGGCACGGACAACGAAGGCTATCTCGACACCGCCACTTCCACCTTCGCCAAGATCTTCTCCACCGTCGCCTCGCAGTACACGGTGAAGGACGCCTTGGTCTACACGGCTCCCGAGAAGCCCGGCACCTATCGCGTCGAAGTCGGCATTGGCTCCATCCGCGAGAAGCTCGAGATCATCGTCGCCGACGACGCCCCGGAGCCTGTCGTGAAGGCAGAAACCGTCACCTTTCCGGCCGAGCCGCCTAGCCAGGACCGTTACCGCAAACTCGCCGAGCATTGGTCGCCCTACGTCGCGCAGGAAACCTGGTTCGACTGGCGCGCCGACGCCCTGCGCCGCTTCGACTACGACAACGACTGGGACGGCGGCAACAACTGGGACAATCTCGAGACGGGCTCCTCGCAAGCCTACGTCTATTACGCCGCCATCGAAACCGCCAGCCACTGGTTCCTGATCTACAACTTCTTCCACGCCCGCGACTATTCCGACAATTGCGTCGTCGGCACCTGCCATGAAAATGACAACGAAGGCATCGTCCTCACCGTGCGGAAGAACGACACTGAGTTCGGCCAGTTGGAAGTCCTCGAGTCGCTCGCTCACAACAACGTCTACTCCTACACCGCGAACCGCGCGATTCGCAACGGCGCCCACAACATCGAAGCCGACATTGTCTTCTACGAAGGTTCCCACCCGGTTGTCTTCTTGGAAGCCGGCGGACATGGCGCCTTAGGCGGCGGCGATCGCAAGAGCTACTTCGACGGCAAGCTGATGAAGTGGACCACTGGCACCGGCATTACCTACGTCTACCGCGGCCAAGCCGCGCGCCCCCGCTACGGCATGGATCGCGACGTCAGCTACGACCTGCTCCCCATCTACGACCATTGGTGGCTCAAGGCTACCGACCGCGAGAAGGGCGCACGTATGTTCAGCGCCTACTACCAATACACGCCCTTCGGCGGTCGTCCGGCCATGAAGTTCCCGCAGGTGGGTGGATCCTTCTTAGGCATCAAGTTCGGCGCCGACAAAGCCAAGCCCTTCTGGGGCTGGCACGACATGGCCACCCAGCGCCGCAAGATTCTGGCCACCGGTCAATGGGCTGCGGACCCGGCCTACGCCGTCACCCGCAATCTCACCTTTCCGGCCAGCCTGCCCGTCTCGCTCAACTACACCTACAACCCCTACCTCGGCTTTGAATCGCTCCCGGTCGAGGCCGCCACGTCCGTCACTCCGCCCGCCGCCCCGGTCGCGACCTCCGGCACCTGCGAAGTCGAAGTCGTCGTCGATGGCCTCGCCGCCGTCATTCTTCCCGGCACTCCCAAAGTGGAAACGTTGTCCGGCGCCCCCGCCGAAGCCCGCCGTCTCAACTGCGACGTCGCTCCGGCCGAGGGCGCCACCTACGAGTTCGACAAACGTGAAGGACGTGGCAAAATTCGGCAGTCGTCCCCCGGCCGCTTCGAGATCGACGACCCCTCGCGCGGCTCGGCCCTTTACCGCCTCACCGTCCGGTGGCGCATTTAACCTTCTGATTCCAAAAGGTTCGCCCACCGCTCTCGCTATTCGTCCACAAATCCGATATACTTCAGCGACGTATGTTCGAGCTTCGCCTCGGAGACGACCTGGATGACTTTTGCATCAAGTGTAAACGTCTCACGAATCACACGATCGTCTCGTTAATCGAGGACAAACCGGCCAAGGTGCGTTGCCGCTCCTGCTACAACGACCACGACTTTCGCCACGAACAAGCGCCCCCCACCAAGAAGGAATTGAAGACGGCGCAGTTGCTCAAAGAGGCGCTCGAAGCCGGCGAACTCGCGCCGGACGAAGTGGAAGAGACGCTTAAGAAGAAGGCTAAGTAGCTTAGCCTTTCCCCATTTCCCGCCGCATTTCCTCGACGATCGCCTGCCGGTCCTCGCCTCGCAAATCGGCTTCCATCCGCCGCAGCGCCACCCCGACGATGTCGCGGTGATGCAGCTTGGACCCCATCCCCAGTTTCTCCGTCAGCTCGAGCCAGATCTCATGCACCCGGTCGACGTCTTCCGGCCACAACCGCGGCGGATGCGGCCCCAGGTTAACGAACTTCGACGGCCGGTCCGGTCGGATAATCTCGAGCGAAAACGGATGCTTCGGGTCGGGGAGCTTCTCCCACGCCTGCCCGATGCGCCGTGCCAGTTCATCGGACACCATCGTCGCGGAAACGCCGGTCACCAGCCGCGAGCACTGCAGCTTGGCGGCTGTCTGGACCATCGCGTCGAACGGATCGAGCCCCGGCACCACCAACAACTCCACGTGCTTGCCTTCGCGCTCCGCCATCGACACCACGTGGCTGAACAGCTCCTGCTCATAATTCGTGAAGATCTGTTCCTGCGAAAGTTCATGCTCGCCTGAACCGGCGATCGGCCTCACGCTCATCACCACGATGTCGTGCCGGCGCAGATTCGTCTTTTGCAGCACGCGCTTCAGATGCTCCATCTGCCCGTAGCCGCGCACCGCGACCAACACGCAGCCGGGACGCACGTTCACCGTCTCCTGCTGGATCTGCGTCTCGTGCTCGAGGTTGAACTGTTCGAGCCCCTGGCCTTCGCCCCGCCGCCGCAGGTTCACCCGCTCGGAGATCGTGAACAGCCCCAGCAGGATCAGCGTGCAGCTCAAGCCGTAGGTCGTGGCGAGCTTCTTCGTCATCAGGTTGGCAAACGCCACCAGGAACAGCGCCACCACCGTCAACGCCAGGCCCACCGGAATCTCCCGCCCGCCGATCTTCACGTTTAGCGGGAACTTATACTCCTGGTCCTGCCGCTGGAAGCGCAGCGCAAACACGCCCAGCGCCTTCAGGAAAAAGCTCCAAGTCACGCCGAAGGCGTACGCTTCGCCCAGGGTGATGACGTCGCCCTGGCTCGAAACGATCGTGATCATCTGCAGAATCACAATCAGGTTGATGATGTTGTATGCCGTACCGAACTGCTTGTGCGGCTTGCGGAACCACTCGAGCAGAATGCCGTCTTCGGCCACGCGGCTAAAGACGCCATTGGCGCCGATAATCGAGCTGTTCACCGCCCCGGACAGAATCAGCGTGCCCACCACCACGACAAATACATGCAGCGCAAAGGTCAGGATCGGCGGCCCCACCAGATAATTCGTCAGCCCGCCCAGCAGATTGTCCCGGTACGTCTGCCGCACCGTGTCTGGAATCAGCATGAACGTAAACAGCGTCAGAAAACCGGTCGCGACAAAGGCATAAACGCAGATGATGTTCGCCGTGATCTTCAGGTTCTTCAGCTTCGGATAGGCGATCTCGCGATACACCTGCGCCAGCGTTTCAAAGCCCGACATCGCCAGCAAACTGTGCCCGAACGCCACCACCACCGCCACCACCGACAGACTCGTCAGCGCCTCGAACCCATGCAGCCACCCGAACGTCTCTTCCGTCAGCCGCAGGTTCTGCGGGATCGGCGCCGGGGGCAGGGAAATACTGCCCGCCTTGGCGATCATCGTCACGATGCACCACAACAACAGCAGCACGACCATCACGGTAGTGATCTGCATGATGTGCAGCGCATGGCCGCTCGATTCGCGCACGCCACGAATGTTGCTCCGCCAGAAATAGGCGGTCACCGCCAGGCCGAACACCATCGCGAAATAGTTCGGATTCACGTGCAGCGCATGCTGCCCCAGCTTTTCGCCTACTTCGTTGATCAGGCCCGCCAGGTATTGTCCGGCGCTCACTGAACTGATCGGCCCGGTGAGCATGTAGTCCACCACCAGCGCCGACACGGAGAACTTGGCCATCGCCGGCCCCATGCTGTCCCGCACCACGACGTAGGCGCCACCGCGCACGAACATCGAGCAGCTTTCCATGTACACGCTGCGCAGCGCGAAGCCGAACAGCAGCACGCCAAAGATGAACCACGGCGCCGACGGTCCTACGGACGTCTCGACGATCCCGCCGATATAGAACATCGTCGACGCCAGATCGCTCAGGACGATCGAAGCGCCGCGCCAAAAACTAATGAAGGAAAGGGCAACTGTGGTGGCGACGACGACCTTAGCCGTGTTCGCAGCTACGTGCGCACCGGGCCGGGCGTCATTTGCCATGGTGGATAGTCATACTTGGCGATCCAAGACCGCCTACCTGTATTCTACAGAGGATGACGCCCCGCCACATTGTGGAGCGCCTGCGTTCTGCCGGACACACCGCGTACTGGGTCGGCGGCTGCGTCCGCGACCTCCTGCTGCACCGCGAGCCCACCGACTACGACATCGCCACCAGTGCCCCGCCGCAACAGGTGCAGACCCTTTTCCCCCACGCCCTGCGCGTGGGCGCCCACTTCGGTGTGATGCTCGTCGACGGCGTCGAAGTGGCTACCTATCGCAGTGAAGACTCCTATACCGACGGTCGCCGGCCCGATCGCGTCACCTTCGAAACCTCTCCCGCCGCCGACGCCTCCCGCCGCGACTTCACCATCAACGGCCTCTTCCTCGATCCGCTCACCGGCGAAATCCTCGACTTCGTCGGCGGCCGTGACGACCTTGCCCACGGCCTTATCCGCGCCATCGGCGACCCCGCCCTGCGCTTTCGCGAAGACCATCTCCGCCTTCTCCGCGCCGTTCGTTTTGCGGCTCGCTTCGGTTTCGCCCTCCACCCGGATACCCGCGCCGCCATCACCGCCGAGGCTGCCTCGATTCACCGCGTCGCCGCCGAACGTGTCCGCGACGAACTCACCCGCCTCCTCACCCAAGGCCACGCCGAGGACGGCTTCCGCCTTCTGGAGGAAACCGGCCTGCTCCTCCACGTATTGCCCGAAGTTGCCGCCCTACGCGGCGTCGCCCAGCCGCCGGAGTACCACCCGGAAGGCGACGTCTGGACCCATACCCTTCTCCTGCTCGCCGGTCTGCGCGACCCTTCGCCCTCTCTCGCCTGGGGCGCCCTCCTGCACGACGTCGGCAAGCCCCCCACCTTCCGCCTCACCGACCGCATCCGTTTCGACGGCCACGCCGCCGTCGGCGCCCGCCTGGCCGAAGCCATCCTCGGACGTCTGCGCTGCTCACAGGAAGAAACGGATCAGGTCACCGCCCTGGTCGCCCATCACATGGACTGGCTCCACGTCCGCCAGATGCGCCCCAGCACCCTTCGTCGCTTCCTCCGTCTCCCCGCCTTCGACGAGCACCTCGAGCTTCACCGCCTCGATTGCCTCGCCAGCCACGGTAAGCTCGACCACTACGACTTCGTCCGCCACGAACTCGACACCCTCCAGCCCCAGGATCTCCGGCCCGCCCCCCTCCTCACCGGCCGCGACCTCATCGCCCATGGCATGCAACCCGGCCCCATCTTCAGCCGCATCCTGGAAGAGATCGAGACCGCCCAGCTCGACGGTCGCCTCCAGTCCTCCGACGCAGCCCTCTCCCTGGCCGCCGAGATTTACGCCTCGCGACGTTGACCTTCGCTGTCTGTTTGAGTATCATCGAAATAGGATATTTTTAGTCCGAGAATGCTCAAGCTCACCAAAAAAGCGGATTACGGCTTGATCGCCCTCAAGCATCTCGCGATGCCCCGGCCCAATCGCGAGAGCGCCAGTGCGAAGGAGATTGCCGAAACCTATCACATCCCCCTGCCTTTGCTGGCTAAAGTCCTGCAAAAGCTCGGGAAGAGCGGCTTTCTGACCTCGGAGCAGGGCACCAATGGTGGCTACCGTCTCTCTCGCCCCGCCGCCAGCATGACCGTGCTGGAAGTGGTGCGCTCCATTGACGGCCCCATCATTCTCACTTCCTGCTTCACTTCCGAACGGCCGTGCGACCAAAGCGGTACCTGCATCGTGAAAGAGCCCCTCCGGCGCGTTCACGAAAGCATCTTGCGGCTGCTCGATAGCATCTCTATTGCTGACTTGGTAGACGAAGAAGTTCCTGACCCCAACGAAGGCTCGCTGGTTGAGCTCAGCAGTTTACTCCCAGCGGCTTCGCGCTGATCTCTGAAGGACGATTTGATGAAGTTCCCCATCTATCTCGATAATCACGCCACCACGCCCACTGACCCTCGGGTCGTGCAGGCGATGCTGCCCTACTTCACCGAAATCTTCGGCAACGCGGCCAGCCGCAACCATGCCTTTGGCTGGCAGGCGGAAGAAGCTGTCGAAAAAGCTCGCAAACAAATCGCCGACCTCATCGGCGCCAACTCGAAGGAAATCATCTTCACTTCGGGCGCCACCGAATCCAACAATCTCGCCATCAAGGGCGTCGCGCAGATGTATGCCGAAAAGGGCAACCACATCATCACCGCGGCCACTGAACACAAGGCGGTTCTCGACACCTGCAAGCACCTTGAAAAGGACGGCTACCGCGTCACCTATCTGCCCGTGAAGGGCGATGGCGCCGTCGACCTCGACATGCTGCGCGAAGCGATCACCGATAAGACGATCCTCGTCAGCATCATGTACGCCAACAACGAAATCGGCTACATCCAGCCGGTGGCCGAAATCGGCAAGCTCTGCAAAGAGAAGGGCGTGCTCTTCCACACCGATGGCGTCCAGGCCGTCGGTAAGATCCCCGTCAACGTGATCGCCGACAACATCGACCTGATGTCGATCACGGCCCACAAGCTCTATGGCCCCAAAGGCGTGGGCGCCCTCTACGTGCGCCGCAAGGGTCCGCGCGTTCAACTCACCGCCCAGATGGACGGCGGCGGTCACGAACGCGGCATGCGTTCCGGCACGCTCAACGTCCCCGGCATCGTTGGTCTCGGCGAGGCCTGTGCGCTGGCGCAGAAAGAGATGCCCGCGGAGTCGGCGCGCCTGCGCGCCCTGCGCGACCGGCTGCACGCCAAGCTCGCCACCATCGAAGAGTCTTACGTCAACGGCGGCATGGACCGCCGCTTGCCTCACAATCTCAACATGAGCTTCGCCTACGTCGAAGGCGAAAGCCTGCTGATGGGCATCAACGACATCGCCGTCAGTTCGGGCTCCGCCTGCACTTCGGCCACCCTGGAACCCAGCTACGTGCTCAAAGCCCTGGGTCTCGGTGACGACCTCGCCCATACTTCCATCCGGTTCGGCATTGGCCGTTTCACCACCGAAGAAGAAATCGATTACGTCGCCGACAAGATGATCGACGTCGTCAACAAACTGCGCGAACTGTCGCCCCTGTGGGAGATGTTCAAAGATGGCGTCGACCTCAGCAAGGTCGAGTGGGTCGCCCACTAAGCCGCGCAACCACCACGAAATTTAGAGAGGGACAATCACATGGCTTACTCCGATAAAGTTCTCGACCACTACAATCACCCGCGCAACGTGGGCAGCCTCGATAAGAAGGACCCCAACGTGGGGACCGGCATGGTCGGCGCCCCCGAGTGCGGCGACGTCATGAAGCTCCAGATCAAGGTCAATCCCACCACGGGCGTCATCGAAGATGCCAAGTTCAAGACCTTCGGCTGCGGCTCTGCCATCGCCTCTTCGTCCTTGGCCACCGAGTGGCTCAAGGGCAAGAGCGTTGACGAAGCGCTCGCCATCAAGAACACGGACATCGTCACCGAACTGGCGCTCCCGCCCGTCAAGATTCACTGCTCCGTGCTTGCTGAAGATGCGATCAAGGCCGCCATCGACGACTATAAGGCCAAGGCCGTGCCGGTCGCCGAACAGGCCACTGTCTAAAAGGAGGCTCGATGGTTAGCGTCACTCCCAAAGCCGTCGGTAAGATCCGCGAAGCCTTCGCCCGCGAAGGCGTTCAAGGCGGTTTGCGGCTCGGCGTGCTGGGCGGCGGCTGCTCCGGCTTGAGCTATCAGTTCAAGTTCGACCCCCAGCCGCGCTCGAATGACAATGTACTGAACTTCGAAGACGTCCAGGTCTTCGTCGATCCCAAGAGCATGATCTTCCTCGACGGCATGACGCTCGACTGGAAAGACTCGCTCATGCATTCCGGCTTTGTCTTCGAGAATCCCAACGCCAAGAAGAGCTGCGGCTGCGGCACTTCCTTCACCGCCTGATTTCCTCGGGACGGGCTTTCGCGGCCCGTCCTTCCTCCCTCCATGCATCCCGACTATTACGCTTCGCTCGACCTGCCTCCGCTCCAACTCCATCTGGACCCGGCTGACCTCGAAAAGCGTTTCCATGCCAAAAGCCGTCAACTCCACCCGGACCGCTTCGCTCGGGCTTCCGCCGCCGAGCAGCAAGCCGCCCTCGACGCTTCCTCCGTCCTGAACGACGCCTATCGCACCCTCCGCGATCCCCTCAAACGTTACGAATATGCGCTCAAGGCCGCCGGCCTCAACCTCGGTGAGCAAGGCAACAAAGACGTCCCGGCGGACCTGCTCGAGGAAGTCTTCGAACTCAACATGGCCCTTGAAGAGGCTGGTCACGAGGACGAAATCGCCGCCGCCAAGGAACGCTTCCTCGCCATGCGCGACGACATCGATCAGCAACTGCGGCAACTGGCTGTCGCCCACGACGCTGGCCCCAGCCGCGATCTGCTCGAACAACTCCGCGGCTTACTGAACCGCCGCCGCTACATCTCCAATCTCATCTCTACCGCCTCCGGCGAAGGCATTCGCCACTAAATCACCATGGGCACCTTTCAAATCGACTTCGGCCAAGCCGCCCCCAAAACCCGCATCATCGGCATCGACCTCGGGACCACCAACTCGCTCGCTGCTTACCTTGACCCCGCCGGCGCCCCGCGCATCGTTCCCGGCGCCGACGGTCGCCCCCTGGTCCCCAGCGTCGTTCATTACCCCGCCTCCGGTGCGCCCGTCGTCGGTTATGCCGCCAACGACTTCCTGAAGTCGGACCCCGCCCGCACCATCTACTCCGCCAAGCGCCTCATGGGCCGCGCCCTCGAAGACGTCCGGGGCGAACGCTTCACCTACGCCTTCGACGAAGCCAAGTCAGCCCACGTCATCCACCTCGCCGTCGGCGTTACGCCGCCCGAAGTCGGCGCCGCCGTTCTTCGCCAACTCAAACAGAACGCCGAAGCGCATCTGGGCGAAACCGTCACCCAGGCCGTCATCACCGTGCCGGCCTACTTCAACGACGCTCAACGTCAGGCCACCAAAGACGCCGGCCGCATCGCGGGCCTCGAAGTCCTGCGCCTCGTCAACGAACCCACCGCCGCCGCGCTCGCCTACGGTCTCGACAAGCGCAAGCAGGGCATCATCGCCGTCTATGACCTCGGCGGCGGCACCTTCGACATCTCCATCCTCAAACTGCAGGACGGCATCTTCGAGGTCCTCGCCACCAACGGCGACACCCACCTCGGCGGCGACGACATCGACGCGCTCTTGCTGCGCGTCGCGCTCGAGGACATCGCCAGCGAATGGGGCGCCTCGCTCCACGACGATGCGGCCGCTTATCAGTCTTTGCGCCAAGCCGTCATCGAGGCGAAGCACGCCCTCTCCACGGCGCCCGCTGTCACCCTCGAGTTCGCTTGGCTCGGTAAGGAATATCGGCGCGAGCTCACGCGCGCAGTCTTTGACCAACTCATCGCCCCCATCGTCGACCGCACGCTCGGCCCTTGCCGCCGCTGCCTCGCCGATGCCGGCATAACCGTCGATCAGATTGACGAAGTCGTGCTGGTCGGCGGCTCCACGCGCATCCCGCTGGTCCGTACCGCGGTCGAGAACCTCTTCCGCGCCCGACCGCACACTGAACTCAACCCGGACGAAGTGGTCGCCTTGGGCGCCGCCGTGCAGGCCGGCATTCTCGCCGGCGACGTGCAGGACACCCTCTTGCTTGACGTCACCCCGCTCTCGCTGGGCCTTGAAACCATGGGCGGCGTCGTCTCGAAGCTCATTCATCGCAACAGCACCATCCCCGCCTCCGCCTCTGAGACCTTCACCACTGCCGTCGACGGTCAGCGCAATGTCCTCATCCACGTTGTCCAAGGCGAACGCGAACTCGTCAAGGATTGTCGCTCGCTCGCCCGTTTCGACCTCAAAGACATTCCCGCCATGCCGGCTGGCCTGCCCAAGATCGAAGTCCGCTTCCTGATCGACGCGAACGGCATCTTGAACGTCTCGGCCAAAGAGCTCCGCTCCGGCCAGCAGCACTCGATGGAAGTCATCCCCAGCTACGGCCTCACCGACGAGCAGGTGGAAGCCATGATCCTCGCGTCCATTGAAAACGCCGAAGAGGACTTCCGCGAGCGTCAGGTCCGCGAAGCGCGCGTCGAAGCCGACCAGATTCTCGCCGCCATCGACAAAGCCAAGGCCAACGCCGCTTGGGACGCCCTGAGCGACGATCAGCGCGGCACCGTCAATCTCGCCATCAATCAGTTACTGCTGGCTTATCACGGTGACAACCACGAACTGATCCTGAACAAGATCGAAGAACTGAATCAGGCGACGCTGCCCCTCGCCGAAACCATGATGAACACCGCCGTTCAAGGCGCGCTGAAGGGAACCAAAATATGACCGGTCTTTCCTGGAACCACATCGACGACCTCGGCCTCTCCCTCTACGAGGCCCACCCCGACACGGACCCGCTCACCGTCCGTTTCACCGACCTCCACAAATGGATCACCGAACTTCCGGATTTCGCCGACGATCCGCTCAAGTCCACCGAAGCCAAGCTCGAAGCCATTCAAATGGCTTGGTACGACGAGTGGAAAGACAACCAGTAGTTACTTCTTCGTCTCATCGTAAAACTGGTCCACGTCCGTCTTCAGTTTCTTCAGCGAGGGCACATGGATATACATCATGTGCCCGCCCTCGTAATCCGTCCACTTAATATTCTTCCTCAGCGCCGGCGTCAGGCCCATGTGCGAAACCGTATACTCCACCGCATGGAATGGCGTTGCCAGGTCGTAGTAGCCGTAAGCGATCCACACCTTCATATGCGGATTCCGCTCGAGCGCCGCGCGTAAGTTCTCCGCCGTATCGGCGTAGCCCTGGCCCCCGTTTTGTGAGATGCCCCAATCCCACGCCGACGTGATGCCGCCGCCCAGCGCATAGTATTCCTTCTCTTCTTCCCAGCCCAATTGCTCCCGCGCGTACTGGTTCATCACCGCCGTATAAGGCGGTCGGATCGCCGTCAGCGACGGATCGAAGCTCGGCGTCTCGGCCGTCGGCGAGCCCTCGCTCCCCGTCAATCGTCCATCCAACCTTCCCACCGTCAGCCCGCGATCCCGCAACAACTCCTTGGTGAATCGCTGAATCTCAATCCGCAAGTCGCTGCGATCCAGAAACTCGCGCGAGAGCCCCGTCAGTCTCACCAGTTGATCGAGCCCCCGCTTGCGCTCCTCCGCCGTCAGCGTATCGCCCTTGAAGAGCAGTGCCTGATAATCGCCGGACGCAAACTTACGGCTCTCCTCCACCGCCTTCCGCAAATCCTTCTGTAACTCCGGCCCGAGTTTCTTGTGATACCACGCGATCGCCGTGTAAGTCGGCAAGTGCGTCGCATAAGTCAGATCGTTGCCTCGCTGGAAGCGCAAGGTCTGAAAGTTCATCACGGTCGAGACCAGCATCACGCCGTTCAGCGCAATCCCATGGTCCACCAGCCATTGCGACAGCCCCGCAGCCCGCGTCGTCCCGTAGCTTTCCCCGGCCACGTACAACGGAGAGTTCCAACGCTTGGTTTGATTCAGATAATTCCGGACAAACGTCCCAATCGACTCGATGTCGCCCCGCACGCCAAAATAGCGCCGCGCCGTGTCCTGATTCCGCGCCCGTGAAAACCCCGTCCCCACCGGATCCACAAACACCAGATCGCTCTTCTCCAGCCACGTCGACTCGTTCGGCACCATCTTGTAAGGCGCCGGCGGCAGCGACCCATCGTCATTCATCGCCGCCCTCTGCGGACCGATCGCCCCCAGATGCAGCCACAACGATCCCGCTCCCGGACCGCCGTTAAAGCACACCGTCAACGGCCGGTTCGCCCCCTCTACCGTATAGGCCACATAGAAAAGCTGCGCCTCAATCTCGCCCTGCTCGTTCTTCAGCGGCATCATCCCCGTCGTCGACCGGTACTTCAGCGCCTTGCCCCGCACCATCAGTTCCTGATCGCGCGTCACCGGCTTCATCTCGGTCAATGGCTTCGGCGCGCCGGCCGGCTGCCCCCACGCCGTCATCACCAGCAGGAAAGGAAGAAGCACTCGCATGATCGTTAGGGTAACAGCGTTTGTTACACTCGGGATCGCATGAACTATCGCATCGCCGTGTTGCCGGGCGACGGCATCGGAGTGGAAGTGATGGCCGAGGCCTGCCGCGTTCTCGAAGCTGCCGCGGACGGCTTTACCTTGGAATTCGCCGAGATGAGCGTCGGCGCCAACGAGTATCTCGCTAATGGCGACCCCCTCCCTCCGGCCACCCTCGAACGAGCCCAGACTTACGACGCGATCCTGCTCGGCGCCATGGGCCTCCCGCACGTCCGCTGGCCCAACGGCACCGAGATGACGCCTCAGATCGACATCCGCGAAAAGCTCGACCTCTATCTCGGCCTTCGTCCCATCCGCCTCATTCACGAATCCCTTTCGCCGCTTAAAGGTTATGCCGCTGGCGAAATCGACTTCCTGCTGATCCGCGAGAATACTGAAGGTCTCTTCTTCTCGCGCGGCGCCGCGCAAAAAGACAACCCACCCTTCGTCGAAGACACGATGCACATCTCGCGCCCTCGCAGCGAGCGCCTCTTCCATCGCGCCTTCGAGCACGCCCGCCTCCGCCGCCACCACGTCACCTTAGTCGACAAAGCGAATGTCTTGCCGTCGATGGCTTACTTTCGCCGCATCTTCCAGGAAGTAGCCGCACAGTATCCGGACGTCCAAACGGACTGCGTCTATGTCGACGCCATGGCCTTATACCTGGTCACCCGCCCGCAGACTTATGACGTCGTCGTCACCGAAAACATGTTTGGCGACATCCTCAGCGACCTTGCCGCCGGCCTCATCGGTGGCATGGGCTACGCTCCCTCCGCCGACATCGGCGATCGCTGGGCCGTCTTCCAGCCCTCGCACGGCACTGCGCCTGATATCGCCGGTCAGGGCCTCGCGAACCCCGTCGCCATGATTCTCTCCGCCGCCATGATGCTCGATTGGTTCGCCACCGACGCTACTCGGCAAGCCGCCCGCCGCATCGAAGCCGCGGTCAGCCAAGTCGACTACACCGCCATCAAAGGCACGGCCGCCATCACGCGCCACATTCTCGCCGCCCTCAAATAATTCTCAATCCAGCGGTCAGTTTACTTCGTATCTCCCATCGGAAGCGGTTTGCTAGCAATGCCTCGCGGCCTGCCGCAACCTTCGGGGCTCTTCAAGGAGAACGAAGAAATTGACTGAGAATAAATTAATCCGAGACATGATCGCCGCTTCGCCGGACCGCCGCAGCTTTGTCAAAAAGCTCGGCTTGGCTGGCGCGATGGCCAGTGCCGCCGTGACGGTCACTAACCCGCGCGCGTACGCCCAGTCCGCCATCACGGACCTCGACATCGTGCAGTTCGCGTTGAATCTCGAGTATCTCGAGGCCGAATTCTATACCGCCGCCACCACCGGCCAAACCATCAGCCAGGTCGGCATCGGCATCACGGGCTCCGGCACTGCCGGCAACACCACCGGCGGCTCCCGGGTCACCTTTGCCGACGCCGCCATCAGTCAGATGGCGCAGGAACTTGCTTCGAACGAGCAAGTCCACGTCAAGCTGCTGCGCGACACCATCACTTCGCTCGGCGGCACGCCCGTCGCCAAGCCGGCCATCAATCTCAACGCGCTCGGCGTCGGCTTCAATAGCCAGGCCGAATTCCTCGTGGTCGCGCGGGCGCTCGAAGATATTGGCGTCACTGCCTATGGCGGCGCTGCTCCGCTCATTCAGGACAAGACGATCCTTGGCTACGCGGCTCAAATCCTCGCCGTTGAAGCCTTTCATGCCGGCGCGATCCGGACGCAGGTCGCTCGCTTGAACCTCACCACCACCGCGCTCGATGCGGTGGACCACATTCCTCCGCCTTCCGGCACGTTGTTCTTCAACACCAACAGCAATGCCCTTTCCGAAGTGCGCTCGCCGGGCGAAGTGCTCCGTCTCGCCTATGGCGGCGCCGCCAACGCCACTTCGGGCGGCTTCTTCCCCACTGGCGTCAACGGCAACATCAAGGCCGCTTCGGGCTCCGGTCCGTCGCCGTCCGGTAACTCAATCACCGCCAGCCCCAACCCGATTCCCGTGCAGGGTGGCAACCTCGGCCAAACCACCATCTCGTGGAATGCGCCCAACGCCTCGGTTGTGGAAATCCGCGTGGGCAGCCCCACCGGCCAGCTCTTCGCCATGCAAGGTAAATCCGGCTCCATGATGACCGGCTCCTGGGTTCAGGAAGGCACCACCTTCTACCTCGTCGATGTGTCGAACGGCAAAACCGCCAGCGCTGCCAACGTGCTCGCTTCGGTTGTGATCCGCCTCCAGCGCAGCTAGTTCGCCCATCGCTTCGGCGGGCGGGAGCTTGCTCCCGCCCGCTACGATGACTAAGTGGCCAACGTGAATCAGTCCCGTGTGGATGCGCCAGGCGACTACGCTGCTGCCCTCGCTGCTGAGCAGAAGATCTACGCGAACTGCACCGAGGTTCACGATCTTCCCCCATCCTTCCACTACTGGTCGAATCGCTACCTCCGTCCCCAACTCCAGGCCCATGGCTTCGAGTCGCCCCAGGACTTATTCCTCGACGTTCTTCGCCGGCAATGTACGCAGGACGCTCCCGTACGCTTCCTCAGCGTCGGGGCAGGGAACGGCGATCTCGAACTCGCCCTCGCCGCGCAACTCCGCGCCGAACGTCACGACAATTTCGTCCTCGAGTGTTTGGACCTGAACCCCCAGATGCTCGCTCGCGGCCGTGCCGCGGCCGACGCCGCCGGACTTGGTAAATACCTCGCCTTCGTTCAGGCTGACTTCAACCACTGGCGAGCCACCCACCGCTATCACGCCGTCCTCGCCAATCAATCCCTCCATCACGTCGTCAACCTCGAAGGCTTGCTCAGCGAACTTCGCCGAGCGTTAGTCGACACTGGCGAACTCGCCGTCTCCGACATGATCGGTCGCAATGGTCATCAGCGTTGGCCTGAAGCTCTCGCCATCGTGCAGGAATTCTGGACCGGCCTGCCGCCGTCCTATCGCTTCAACCTGCGCCGTCTTGTCTATGAAGAACGCTTCGTCAATTGGGATTGCTCCGGCGAAGGCTTTGAGGGCATCCGCTCGCAGGACATCCTGCCCCTCCTCCTCGAACATTTCCACTTCAAAATGTTTTTGCCCTTCGGCAACCTGATTGACCCTTTCGTCGACCGCACCTTCGGTGGCCACTTCGACGTTGCCTCCGCCTGGGACCGCGCCTTTCTTGACCGCGTCCACGCCCGCGACGAGGCCGAGCTCGCCGCCGGTCGTCTCACCCCCACCCATCTCCTCGCCATCCTGACGAAAGAACCCGCCCCCCACGCGGTCGCCCCCCAGACCGTCCGCCGCTGTATTCGCCGGCCCTCCGCCCCGCCCACCGACTCCAGTCCGCCCCCTGTCCCCTACGAATGGGGCGCCTGGCCGCACGCCGCTGATGATGAGCTCCGCCGTGTCTGTCAGTATCTCGCGGCCGCCGATCAAACCGACCTGCTCCGCGAACGCACCCTCTGGGCTCTCCGTCTCCAGGACGAACTCCAGGAGCGCACTGGTCAAACCGTCATCTGGCAGCAAGAAGCCGCCGCCGAAGCCGAACGCGGCCGAGCCCTCGCAGCGGACTTACGCGAGCGCACTGCCTGGGCCCTCTCTCTCGAAGCCGAACTCGACTCCCGCACCGCCTGGGCTCAGGACCTGCTAGCCGAGCGCGACCGCTATCGCGCCGCCCTCGCGCAAGCCGAAGCCGACCTCGCCGCGCGCACCGCATGGGCCCAAAGCCTCGATGTCGAACTGAACGAACGAACCCGCTGGGCCCAGCAACTCGAACAGGAACGCGACGCGGAACGCCAGCGCGCGGACCATCTCGCCGCCATCCTCCGTCACCCGCTCCGTACCCTGCGCCATTGGCTGACCGGCCTGCGTGGCTGACTAACTCCGCTTGGCCTTATCCACCGTCGGCAGAAAATAAGCCAGCATCCCGATCGCCGGCAGATACGAGCACAGCAGATAAACCTGCTCAATGCTCGTCCGGTCCGCCAACTGGCCCAGTAGCGCCGCTCCCACGCCGCCCAGCCCGAACGCAAAGCCGAAAAACAGTCCGGAAATCAAACCCACGCGTCCTGGTACCAGCTCCTGCGCGTAAACCAGGATGGCGGAAAAGGCCGACGCGAGAATGAGTCCGATTGGGATTACCAGTACCCCGGTCCAAAACAAATTCGCGTAAGGCAGCGCCAGCGTAAACGGCAGCACTCCCAGAATCGAACCCCAGATCACGGCCTTGCGCCCGATCCGATCGCCCACTGGCCCCCCAATGATCGTCCCCGCCGCCACGGCGCCCAGAAAACCGAACAGATGCAACTGCGCGCTCTGCACGGAGACTCCGAACTTATGCATCAGATAGAACGTGTAGTAACTGCTGATACTCGCCATGTAGAAGTACTTCGAGAAGATCAGCAGAATCAGAATCGCCAGCGCGCTCAGCACTTTGCCCCGCGAGAACTGACTCTGCGGACGCACGGTCACCGCACGCTGCGCTCGCTCCGCTAAGTGCCGTCGATACCATCCGCCCACCCAACTCAGGATCCCGATCCCCAACAACGCCACGCCCGAAAACCAGGCGATGCTCCCTTGGCCGCGCGGCACCACCACAAAGGCCGCCATCAACGGACCCAGCGCGGAACCTGCATTCCCCCCCACTTGAAACAGCGATTGCGCCAAACCATGTTGGCCGCCCGAAGCCATCCGCGCCACGCGCGACGACTCCGGATGAAATACCGCCGAACCGAGTCCTACCAGTCCTGCGGCAACTAACAACACTGCGTAAGTCTGCGCCGTCGAAAGCAGCAGTAAGCCGGCCAAAGTAAAGGTCATGCCGACGGGCAGGGAAAAGGGCATCGGCCGGCGGTCCGTGTACAGACCCACCACGGGCTGGAGAAGAGACGCCGTGACCTGATAAGTAAACGAAATCAGGCCTAATTGACCGAAGTCCAGGCGAAATGCGTCTTTCAAGACCGGATACAACGCGGGGATCAACGACTGTACGAGATCATTCAACAGGTGGCAGAAGCTGATCGCTCCCAGCACACTGAAGATCGCTCCATCCGGCCGCGCGATCGCCTTTTGGGAGGGAATGCTACTGGCGGCCATCTCCTTCTATTGTAGCCGCCCCGGTCCGGTACCCCTCCTTGAGTCCGCCCGGCGTTAGTACTACACTAGCGAGAGCGGAAAATTGCCGAAAAACGCTTCAATATAGAAATGTTTCGGCACCTGTGGAGGATCGCTACACCATGAAACTGCTACGCTTCATGCTTTTGAGCGCCTGTCTGGCGTTCCCCAGCTTTGCTGGCACCATTGCTCAGATGCAATTCATCTCCGACGATGCGGGGTCGGGCGTCTTCATCTTCAGCGTCGATGGCGAATATTGGAATCTGTTCTGTCACCAATTTCTCCCTAACGCGACCACCTTGCCCTATGAGGCCAATGTTGCCACCCTCGCCGATCTCACCGGCACCGTGCTCCAACTGCAAGGCGATCCCAACGCGCTCAAGAAGTATCAGCAGGTTGCCATCCTTGATCTCTACGCTCTCGCTAACCCCGGCTCCGCGGTGGACGCCGTCCGTGCCAGCCGCCGCATCATTGATGGCTCCGGCCCCCTCGTCCCCGCTGCTCAGGCCCTCTTTGACTGGGTACAGACCGTCGATGTCACTAAATACGACCTCAGTGGCTTTCGCATCTTCACCAACCTCCGGACCCAGGAAATCGGCGGCTTCGACCCGGGCTTTGACCTCGTCGATGTTCCCGAACCCTCCGCCATGGTGCTGCTCGGCTCCGGCTTGGCCGGCCTCCTGCTCCTCCGCCGTCGTCGTTAGCCGCCTCACTTGCCCACAGTTTTAATCACCGGCGCGGGCCGTGGCATCGGTTATGCCACGGCCTTCGCTTTTGCTGCAGCCGGCTTCGACGTCCTCTCGCTGGACCGTCATTTCCCCAGCGACGTCATCGGCCGCCGTCTCGACTTTGATCTCCGCTCCCTCGCTGACATCCCTTCGCTGATCGCCTCACTCGGTCCGCTCGACACCCTCGTCAACAACGCGGCCGTCCTCTACTGCGAGCCCTACCTCGACATACCCGACGAGCATCGCCGCGAAATTCTCACCGTCAACCTCGAAGCCCCGTCCGCCCTCATCGCCGCTCTCGCCCCCCAGATCAAAGCGCGTGGCTCGGGCCGCATCGTGAACGTCGCCTCGGTCTCCGCCTTCACCGGCCATCCCGACCTCTGGTACGGCGTCAGCAAGGCGGGCCTGCTGAACCTCACCAAATCCTGGGCGCGCGAACTCGGCCCGCACGGTGGTCTCGTCAACGCCGTCGCGCCCGGTCCCACTGCGACCGACATGTATGAGCAGTTGCCCCAGTCTCGCAAGGACGCCGTGCTCCGCTCCGTCTATACCGGCCGCGTCTGCTCGCCCGCCGAAGTCGCTGCTTCAATCCTTTGGTTGGGCAGCGCCTCGCCCGAGTATGTCAACGGCACCACGCTCGACGTGAACAACGGCTCTTACCCGCGCTAACTCGCTCCGGCGATATCATTGTTAGCGTTCATGCCTAAGTCGGCTTGCCATCTTGTGCGCCTCTTGTTGCTGACGGCTGCGGCCCATGCCGCCTCCTTCGCGCCGGACCGTTTGGTCCTCGCCGGCCCCGGCGCCTCGCAACAACTCGCCGCCCCTGCGGCCTGCCGCTTCACCGTGCATCCTCCCACCGTCGTTGCGATCGATGCCAGCAAGATCGTTGCCCGCCAGCCTGGCCTCGCCGAAGTGCAAGCGCAATGTCCGGGCGAAAACGCGCGCGTTCAAGTCGAAGTCCGGAATCAGCCCGCTCGCTCCATGGAGCCGCGTTTCTCGCCGGACATCGTCACCATTCTCACCATCAAAGGCTGCAACGGCTCCGGCTGCCATGGCTCCCCCGCCGGGCAAAGCGGCTTCAAGCTTTCGCTCTTCGGCTACGACCTCAACGCCGACCACGCCATGCTGCTCAACAAGCGCATCGACCTGCAGCATCCCGAACAAAGCCTCCTCCTCCGCAAGCCTCTGTTCGATGCCCCTCACGGCGGCGGCCGCCTGATGACGCGTGATTCCGAAGAGTACAAGACCTTGCTCCTCTGGATTCAGCAAGGCGCCAAGCTCGCCTCCAGCGGACCTCGCCTCGTCAGTCTCGACATCTACCCTCGCGAAGTCCTTCTCACTCAAACCGAGTCCGCGCCCGTCGCCGTCGTTGGCCGCCTTTCCGATGGCACCACGCGCGACATGACGCGCGAAGTGCGTTTCTCCTCGAGCGACGATGCCATCGCCCGACTGGATTCAGGCACCGTCCGTGCCGGCTCTCGCGGCCTCGCCACGATTCTTGCCCGTGGCATGGGCCAAGTTGCTGCCCTCCGCGTCGGCGTGCGCGACCGCGCCTCCGCCGATCCGCCGGCCGCCGTCAACAACTTCATCGACGAACTCGTCAATGCCCGTCAGCGCGCGCTCAACGTCCAGCCTGCCGCGCTCGCCAGCGACGCCGAGTTCCTCCGCCGCGTTTATCTCGACACCCTCGGACGCCTGCCCCTGCCCGACGAAACCCGCGCCTTCGCCCTCCACCCGGACCGCCCCGCGCTCATCGACTCCCTCCTCGCCCAACCCGACTACGCCGCCTACTGGACCGTCAAATTCGAAGACTGGTTCCGCAACAACCAAATCAACTCCCAAGGCCGCGGCATGGGCACCTTCAAAGAATGGCTTCGCGATAACCTTGCCGCCGATCGCCCCTACGACGCCCTCGTCCGTGAAATCCTCACCAGCACCGGCGACAACATCCTCACCCCTGCCACCGCTTTCTGGGGACCCGCCACGGACTTCATGCTCAAGAAGTTCGAAACCACCAAAGCCACCCCCACCGTCACCCGCCTCTTCCTTGGCGTCCGCCTCGAATGCGCCGAGTGTCACAACCATCCGCTTGAGAACTTCACCCAGGACGACTTCTACGGTGTCTCCGCCTTCTTCGCCCGCCTTCGCGTCAAGCACGGCTACGGCGAATACCGTCGCACCTGGTACCTCGATGACGAAGGCGAGTTGCTCCACCCCATCACGAAGCAACCCGTCGCGCCGAAGTTACTCGGCGCCGAAGCGCCCCGCGTAGGCCGCGACGAGGACCGCCGCCACTCCCTCGCCCAATGGATCACCGCCCCCGCCAATCCTTACTTCGCCCGCGCCACCGTCAACCGCATCTGGCACGAGTATTTTCAAACCGGCATCGTCGAGCCCTTTGACGATCTCCGCGCCAGTAACCCACCCACCAACCCCGAACTCCTGGACCGTCTCGCGCGCCACTTCGCCGATAGCGGCTATCGCCTCAAAGCCCTTCACCGCGCCATTCTGAACTCACGTACCTACCAGCTCTCCTCGCGCCGCGCCCCGGGCTCCACCGCTCCCGAACATTTAGAGCGACTTTTGTTTGCCCGCTACCAGCCCCGCAAACTCCCTGCGGAAGCCTTGCTCGACGCCTTGGCCCAAGTCACCGGCGTCCCTCATCCCTTCGGCGGCTACCCCGCCGGCACCCGCGCCATGGACGTCTACATGACGGACCTCCCCGATTACTTCCTCACCACCTTCGGCCTGCCCCGCCGCGACATCCTGTGCGAACGCGCTGCTACGCCCACTCTCAGCCAGGCGCTGCATCTCATGAACGGCAAAACCATCCAGGCCAAGATCGAAGCCCCCGACAACATCCTGGCCACTTGGGCGCCCCTTTCGAACGACGCCGTCGCCCGCGCTCTCTACGAGCGCGCCTACGCCCGTCCGCCGACTCCCGCCGAGCAAGCCCTCGTCGCGGACTTCCTCGCGCAGAATCCCGCCTCGCGCCGCAAAGCGCTGGAAGGCTTGCTCTGGGCCACGCTCGTCTCCAAGGAGTTCCAACTCAACCACTGATATGACCCGTCGCGACACCCTGAACTTCGGTGGCCTCTCCCTCTTGGGCGGCGTCACTCTGCCGCAACTCCTGGCCGCCGGCCAGGAGCGCTCCTGCATCGTCATCTTTCAAAACGGCGGCGCCAGTCAGCTCGACACTTTTGACCCCAAGCCCGACGCGCCCACCGACATCCGCGGCAGCTTCGGCTCGGTCCCCACCGCCGTCCCCGGCATCCATTTTTCCGGTCTGTTGCCGCGCACCGCGCAAGCTCTCAAATCCTTCGCCGTCATTCGCTCCATGCACTCGGACGAAGCCATTCATGAGCGCGCCCGTCAATACATCTTCAGCGGCACCAAACCTCGCAACGACTTGCTTCATCCCAGCTTCGGCGCCGTCATGTCCAAGGAACGCGGCGCTCGCCAGGGCTTGCCCCCCTTCGTCGCCATCCCCGACAAAGACCTCTGCGCCGAAGCCGGCTTCCTCGGCCCTTCGCACGATCCCTTCGTCACCGGTGACCCCAACGCCCGTGGCTTCGCCGTGCGCGACCTTACCCTGCCCACCGGCGTCACCGAAGCCGAAAGCCAGGCCCGCCGTGCCCTCCTCGCCCGCCTCGATCGTGAGTTCGAAAAGACCATCGACTCGCCTCTCGTCGGTGACCTCGACGCCTTCTCCCAGAAAGCCCTCGATCTCATCACCTCACCCGCCGCCCGCCAGGCCTTTGACATCCACGCTGAGCCGGACAAACTTCGCGACGCCTACGGCCGCACCGGCGTCGGCCAAGGCTGTCTCCTCGCTCGCCGCCTGATCGAATCCGGCACCCGCCTCGCCACCGTCTTCCACGGCGGCTACGATACGCACCGCGAGCACGAGAAAGGCGCCAAGCGCCTCGCGCAGGACTTTGATCAGGCCTTTCCCACGCTCCTCGAAGACCTCCACCAGCGCGGCCTGCTCGCCTCCACCCTCGTTCTCGTCATTGGCGACTTCGGCCGCACCCCGCGCCTCAACTTCTCCGGTGGCCGCGACCATTGGCCCCGCGCCTTTTCCGTCGCCCTCGCCGGGGCCGGCATCCAAGGTGGGCTTGTCCTCGGCCGTACCGACCCGCACGCTGCCGAACCCACCGATCGCCCCGTCACCATCGAGGACCTCGGCGCCACCGTCTATCACGCCCTCGGCATCGATTCCCGCCACGAGTACCACGCCAATGGCCGCCCCATTCGCATCAATAAGGACGGCGCGGTGGTGCGCGAACTCTTCGCGTAATGTTGCCGCTGCTGCTTCTGCTCGCCGCCGGTCCGGAACTCGTTCGCCTCCATCCGCTCGGCGCCCGGGCCGGTACCTCCGTCGAAGTCGAGATCCTCGGCTCGCAGTTGGAGACAGCTACGGGCGTTCACTTCGATCACCCGTCGCTCACCTGGCAACACACCACCCTGCGTGAGCCCGGACGAGTCAAAGGCGTCGTCACTGTTGCCCCCGGTGCTCCGCTCGGCGCGCATCTTCTCCGTGTGCAAACTGCCGCCGGACCCTCCACCGGCCTCCTCTTCAACGTCGGCCAGTTCCCGTCCTTCGTTGAAGGCGAACAGCGCACCATCCCCCAATTGCCCGTCGAAATCTATGGCCGTCTCGACGGCGCGCCCGACCTCGACCAATACTGGTTCATCGTCCAAGCCGGCGAGCGCTGGCTCTTCGACCTCCAGGCCATGGAACACGGCTCCGCCGTCGAAGCCCGTCTCGCCCTCTTCAATCAGCGCGGCGAACGCGTCGCCTTTAACGACGACCGCGACTACTACGACGAGAACCCGCTCCTCGAACACACCTTCGCCACCGCCGGCCTCTACTCCGTCAAGCTCGACCAATACCGCGGCCCGCGCGGCTTCACCTTCGGCAAAAACAACGCCTACATCCTCCGCATTTCGTCTCTGCCTCGCCTGCGTTCCGTCGCCCCGCTCGGCGCCCGCCCTGGCACCCGCGCCGCCTTCACCGTCACCGGCACCGCGCTCCAGCGGCTGGACCGTGCCTACCTCACTCCCGTCCGCCTCGCCGAATACTCGCGCATGACCTATCCCTACACCATGCCGATCCACTTCCGTCCCGATGTCCCCCAACCCCCGAAGATCACCGCCCGCGTCACCGCCGGGCCCGATACCGCCACGCTTGCCTTCGATCTCCCCGCCACCGCCGCCCCCGGACTGTGGCGTCTCTGGCTTGGCACCCCCGCCGGTTGGACCCCGGGCCCGAACCTCGAACTGGACCCCGCCTCCACCACCCGCGATGCCGTCCTCCTCCAACCCCGTCAACGCCACCGCTACCCCGTTCAAGCCCACGCCGGGCAGCCCCTCCACTTCTGGACCCTGAGCGCCCAGCTCGGCTCCTCGCTCGACACCGTCCTCACCCTCCGCGACGCCGCCGGCCGGAAACTCGCTGAAAACGATGACGTCGTCGCCGGCTACGGCGGCCTCCTCGGCAACCCCGATAGCAGCCTCTTCTACACGCCCCCCGCCGATGCCACCCTCACCCTCGAAGTCCGTGACCGTCTCGACCGCGGCGGACCCGGCTTCGCCTACCGCCTCAAATCCGATCACCGCCGCCCCGGCTTTCAGCTCTTCACTACGCCCGAAAATCCCACCGCCCGTCCCGGCGGCACGGCCACCCTCAAAGTCCACCTCGTCCGTGAGCACGGCTTTGCCGGCGAAGTCGACATCTGGGTGGAAGGCACAAGCGTTAAAGGCCGCTTCCGCGCGGACCAGCTCTTCGAGCCCGGCGCCGACGGCGCCGACATGCTGATCCCCGAACTTACCCTCGCAATTCCCGCCCCCGTCACCCCGGGCGTCCATCCCCTGCGCCTCCTCGGTCGCGGCGCCGACGGCCTCACCCAGGAGGCTCACACCGCCACCATGATCGGCCCCATCTACCAGGGCGATTGGAACTTCTTCCGCCGCCCCGTCGCCGCCCTCACCCTCACTGTCCTCGCGCCTTAGGCCCTCGATGGCGCTAGCAGCGCGGCTCGAACATCGGTTTTCGTAAAGTCGTTCCCAATATAGAGGAGCGGCCAGCCTCTCTCTACGGCTCCCGCATAGGCCAGGCAATCCCCAAAGTTCAAGGCGGCTGGATGGCGCCCTTTGCCGTAAAGCAGAAACGCCTCGGTCGCCAGATGATAATGCTGAAAACCGAAAGGAATGACCTCGATCCGGGCGTTCCGCAGAAATGCGTCGAGCCAGGGGCGGGGATCATATCCCATTCGCTGTTGAAGCACCAGGACCGCCTCCACTAGGCTCGGAGCGCCCACCGCCCTGTGACTGCTGCGCTGAATGACGCCCACCACCCGCTCTGCCTGATCTTGCTTTAGGGCCACCTCTACAATCGCCGACGTATCGAGAACGCAGGGTTCAGTAGCCATTGGGGCCATAGCCAAGAATCTCGTCTTCCTCTTCGCGTGTTGGCCGAGTCAGACCGGGCGGGAGCGTTGCCCAATGACGTTCCAGAAACGCGCGCAGTCCGTCGGGAGGGTCTGCTTGCAGCAAGCGCTCGCGACGCTCCAATAGCGCCCGGCGGATCGCTTCGGTCTTAGTCTCGCCAGTCTTTGCCGCTAACTCAGCAGCTAGGGCTTCGACTTCGGCGTTTTTGAGATTCAGAGCCATGACTAAATTCTACCACTATTGATAAAATTACACCATTCTGTCCATCCCTGCCATCCGACCCACCTCCGCCGCCACCTCCCGCGCAAAATCTCCCGGACCCACCACCCGCGCCTCGCTCCCCAAACCCAACACCACAAACCGCGCATGACCCCGGCTCTCGAACTCCAGCTCGAACACACCCTCTCGTAACCGCCGGAGCGGGCACCATCCGCCCACCGATTTCACCGCCCCCTCCGACAACTCCAGCGACGCTGTAAATGGCTCCCGCTCCCGCCCGAACCGCGCCGCTGCCTCTCGCCAATACTCCGCCAAATCGAACTCAGCCGGACGCTGCGCCGCCATCGGCAGCACCTGCGCCTCCGTCATCCGCGACACCCGGTACGTCCGCATCCCGTTCGGCGTCCGCGCCACCAGGTACCACACGCCTTGCTTCGACACCAGCCCCAGCGGATCCACCGTTCGCATCTCCGGCCCCGTCGCCTTCGGATATTGGAACGCCAGCTTCCGATCCTGCTGCACCGCCTCTTGCACCACCGGCAGCATCCGCAAATCTTCGGTGAACGGTCGCCACCCCGTTGGGTCGATGTGCAGCCGTGCCCGCAGACTCTGCGCCTGCGCCTGCAGCGGCACCGGCATCGCCGCCATCAACTTACCAAACGCCCGTTCCGAGGCCGCCGCCAGTTGCGGATCGCCCAGCGCGCTCGGCTGCGCCATCAGCATCGCTCGCAACTCGTCCTCGTCCATGGCCGGCACTTGCGTCCGCCAGTTCGGATCGAGCTTCCAACCGCCTTCGGCCCCGCGCAACGCTACCAACGGCACCCCCGCCATGCACAATGCCTCCATGTCCCGCTGCGCCGTCCGCGGCGAAATCTCCAGCCGCTCAGCGATTTGCCGCGCCGAGAGCTGCCCGTGCGCCTGCAGCAGCAGCAATTCCGTCAATAACCGGTCGGCTTTCATGTTTCGAGTATCTTTCTCAGAATATGACAGCAGATGTCATATATGCCGCCGTACCCTCTCTCCATGGATCTCAAAACGCACTTTATGGAACAACTCGAACGCGAAACGGCCGCCACCCGCAAGGCCATCGAACGCGTCCCCGAAGGCCAGAACGCCTGGAAGCCGCACGAGCGTTCGATGGCCCTGGGCGAACTCGCCGCCCTGGTCGCCACCATGCCCGGCTGGGTCGCCATGATGATCGACTTCGACGAAGTCGATCTTGACGGTCCCGTCGGCCGCACCTTCCGCACTCCTGTCGTCGAGTCCCGCGCCGAACTCCTCCGCCTCCTCGACGAAGGTCTGGCCAAGTCCCGCGCCGCGCTTGCCCACACCACCGAAGAGCATCTCCAGCGCCCCTGGAAGCTCGTCATGAATGGCCGCACCCTCACCGAGGGCCCCCGCTACATCAACATCGCCGACGGCACCTTCGGCCACCTTGCCCATCACCGCGGTCAACTCACTGTATACCTGCGCCTCAATGAAGCCAAAGTCCCGGCGCTTTATGGCCCCAGTGCCGACGAATGGCACCAATAAAAGCAAAAAGCCCCGTCCGCGTGGGACGGGGCTTCTTCTCGAACGATCGAACGGCTTATTCGCCGCCCTTCAGTTTGTTGCGCTGCTCCTGCAGGATCGCCTTGCGAGAGAGCTTGATCTTGTTGCCTTCGAGCGCCAGCACCTTCACCAGGATCTGGTCGCCCTCGTTCAACTCGTCGCGGACCGACTTCACGCGGCTCTCCGAAATCTCGCTGATGTGCAGCAAGCCATCGGTGCCCGGGAAGATCTCCACGAACGCGCCGAAATCGGCAATGCGCGAAACCGTACCCAGGTAGGTCTTGCCCACCTCGGCCACCGCACAGATATCGCCGATCATCTGCAACGCCTTCTGCGCCGACACGCCGTCGGTCGCGAAGATGTTGATCTGGCCGTCGTCGTTGATGTCGATCTTGGTGCCCGTGGCTTCGGTAATGCCGCGGATCACCTTGCCGCCCGGCCCAATCACCTCGCGGATCTTGTCCACCGGCACGGTCATCGAGAAGATGCGCGGTGCATGCTGCGACAGTTCCGCGCGCGGCGTCGCCAGCACGGCTTCCATCTTGTCCAGAATCTCGAGGCGCGCCTTGCGGGCCTGCGCCAGAGCTTCGGTCAGGATGCTCGTCGAAACGCCCACCACCTTCAAGTCCATCTGCAGCGCCGTCACGTGCTTGCGCGTGCCGGCCACCTTGAAGTCCATGTCGCCGTAGTGATCTTCGGCGCCGGCGATGTCGGTGAGGATGGCGTACTTCTCGCCTTCGGTCACCAAACCCATCGCGATACCCGCCACCGGAGCTTCGATCTTCACGCCGGCATCCATCATCGACAGACAACCGCCGCAGATCGCCGCCATCGAGCTCGAACCGTTGCTCTCGAGCGTGTCGCTCACAATGCGCACCGTGTAGGGGAACGAAGCCGCATCCGGCAGCACCGCCGAAAGCGCGCGTTCCGCCAACAAACCGTGGCCGATTTCGCGGCGGCCCGGCGAGCCCATGCGGCCCACTTCGCCCACCGAGAACGGCGGGAAGTTGTAGTGCAGCATGAAGCGCTTGGAAACCACTTCGCGATCCAGCAGTTCGATCCGCTGTTCGTCGTCCTTGGTGCCCAGTGTCGTGCTCACCATCGCCTGCGTTTCACCGCGGGTGAACAGCGCCGAACCATGCACGCGGGGCAGCAGGCCCACTTCGATGTCGATCTTGCGGATCTGGTCGAACGCGCGGCCATCCGGACGGCGCCGCTTCAGCAGCATTTCGTCGCGGAAGATCCGCTCCTTCAGAGCGCCGAACTGTTCGCCGGCTTCCTTCTGTTCGTCGGGCTCCGTGAAGAGTTCCTTGGCCTTCTTCTTCGCCGCATCCACGCGGGCGTAGCTGTCCAGCTTGCTGTACTTCTCAGTGTTCAGCGCGTCGGTCAGCTCTTCGGTCAGCGTATCGGCAATCTTCTTGGCGATCGCGGCGTTCGGCGTCGGGGAAGTGAACTCCCACTTCTTCTTGCCGGCCAGTTTCACCAACTCTTCCACGCCCGCAATCAGCTTCTTGCAGCACTCGTGGCCGAATTCGATGCACTTCAGTACATCGGCTTCCACCGCGCCCTTGCCGCCCGCTTCCACCATCACCACGCCGTCTTTGGTCGCCGCCACCACAATGTGGAACGCCGCCTTCTTGATCTGCGCGTAGGTCGGCAGGGCCACCAGTTCGCCATCCACCAGCGCTACGCGCAGTCCTTGCAGAACATGATGGAAAGGAATATCGGAAATCGCCAGCGCCGCCGCGGCGCCCATGATCGCCAGCGGACCCGGATCGTTCTCGGCATCGGCCGACATCACCAGTCCGGCAATCTGAACTTCGTTCTTATAACCTTCCGGGAACAACGGGCGGATCGGACGGTCGGTCAACCGGCAGTTGATGACTTCCTTTTCCGACGGACGGCCTTCACGCTTGATGAAGCCTCCCGGATAACGTCCCGCGGAGTACGTGTACTCGCGATAATCGACGGTGAGGGGGAAAAAGTCCGCACCCTCTCGCGGCTTCGTGGTGCCGCAGGCAGTGTTCAGGACGAACAGATCGCCCATGCGAACTACCACCGAACCATTGGCCTGTTTCGCCAGCTTACCGGTTTCGAAGGTAATGGTGCGGCCGAATAGATCGACCGATACGGTATGAATACTCAAACTAGCCTCCTTGGCCGTCCGAGTACGTCCTCGCACGGCAATCGAATCAGACTGCCCAACGGGGCAGTCCGCGATCGATGAAGGAGATGATGGGAAGGGGCGAGCCGTCCTGATCTTTCTCCGGAACACCCGGAGAAAGCAAGACCTGCCTCGCGACCAATGCGAAGGTGGGTTAGTGGCGCAAACCGAGGCTCGAGATGAGCTTCTTGTAGCGTTCGGGACTATGCTCTTTCAGGTACGAAAGAAGCTTGCGGCGCTGTGACACCAACGTCAGCAGCCCGCGGCGGGACCCGTGGTCCTTCTTATGTGTCTTGAAGTGTTCCGTCAACTGGAGAATCCGCCCACTGAGCAGAGCCACCTGCACCTCTGGCGAGCCGGTGTCAGTCTTGTTGATCCGGTACTTCGTGATCGTCGATTTCTTAACGTCAGTCGCCAAAGCCATGCGAAAACAGGAACCTCTCGTCTATCCTTAATCTCACTTTATCGTCCCTCAGATGGTACCACAAGGACATAGCTTTGTGGCAACCCCTTGAGCTTCATCCCCGTTTCGCGCCTGCCGCTTCCTCGCGATATATTGAAAACATGACAGTTGACTCCATCAAAAACGCAATTGTCGATCTCCCTGAGGCCGAGCGCCGTCAACTCCTGGATTGGTTGAGCGACCTTGAACAGGACGCTTGGGATCGCCAGATGGCTACCGATTTCGCCCCCGGTGGTCCTGGCGACTTTCTCCGGACCGAGCTTCAAGCATCGATCCTTACGGGTCAGTCCGCATCAATCGCGAATGCCGAGCCCTTGCGTTGCGCGAAGGTGACCTCTGATCGGCTGATCCGCCGCGCCTAACCCCGCCGCCCCAACCGTCTCTTCAGCGGACCCGCCATCGCTGCCATCGCCAGTTCCAATTCATCAATCCGCAGCATCCGGCACGCCCCATAGAACGTCACCGCCCCCAGCGGAATCGACACCGCCAGATCGGTCAGATACCCCAGCTTCGACTGTCCAAGCCAACTCCCCACCAGATGACTGCTCGCCGCCACCACCCCGCCCATCATCATCGACGCCGTCAGAATCCGCAGCGTACTCGTCAACAACTTCCGCCCGTAAATTCCGCCCATCCGCCGCCGCAACACGAAAAACTGCACCAGAAATCCGAACAGCGCCACCACCGACGTCGACATCGCCAACGCCGCATGGCCGAACCCCGGCTGCCGCACCAGCATCGACACCACGCCAAAGTTAATCGCGATGCTCAGCAAGCTCACGATCATCGGTGTCCGCGAATCGCCCAACGCGTAGAACGCCGGCGTCAGAATCTTCAGAGCTGAATAGCCCGCCAGGCCAATCGAAAAATACGAGAGCGCCAGACCCGCCTGCTGTGTATCGTAAGCATTGAACCGGCCGCCCTGATAAATCGTCCCGATCATGCTTTCGCCCAACAACGACAAGCCCACCGACGACGGAATCGTCAAAAGGAAAACCATGCCCACCGACCGCGACAGCGTCCGTCGCAAATCGTCGAAATCCGTCGCAATCGCGTGCCGGCTGATCGTCGGTAGCGTCGCCGATGCAATCGCCACGCCGAACAGCCCGAGCGGCAGTTGCATGAACCGGAACGCATAGCTCAACCAACTCACCGGACCATCGGCCCCGCGCACCGGATCCAGAATCGACGAGGCGAAATGCGTATTCACCATCACGTTGATCTGCACCGCGGCATTGCCCAGAATCGCCGGACCCATCAGCCGCATGATCCGCTGCACTCCCGGATCCGTGAAATCGAGCTCCGGCCGAAACCGATAGCCCGCCCGATACAAACTCGGCATCTGCCACGCCAGTTGCAGAATTCCCCCGAACACCACGCCCCACGCCATCCCCTCAATGCGCGAGATTCCCAATGCATCGCCGAACACCACGCCCAACAAAACGCCCGCCGCCACCGACCCCAGGTTGAACAACGTCGACGACAGCGCCGGCACCGCAAACTGACCCAGCGCATTCAGCACGCCCATCGCCTGCGCCGCCAGTGCCACCACCAGCAGAAAAGGAAACATGATCCGCGTCAGCCTCACGGCCAACTCATGCTTGCCTTCCACCGTGCGGAACCCGTCCGCCAGCGCATCCACCATCGGCGACGCCAGCAGAATCCCCAGCAGACACAACCCGCCCACCACCAGCGCCAGCGTCGTCGCCACCAGATTCACCAGCCGCATCGCGCTCTCGCGCGTATCCTGCTCCAGCCGCTGCGTAAATACCGGCACGAACGCGCTCGAAAGCGCCCCCTCGGCAAACAGATCGCGCGTCAGGTTGGGAATCCGGAAGCCCAGCGTGAATGCGTCATACGCCATCGACGCGCCGAACAGCCGCGCCATCAGAATCTCGCGCACCAAGCCGGTGATCCGGCTCAAAAACACGGCAAATGACGTCACGCCCGCGGAGCGAAACATGCTCTCCGCCGCCTGCGGACCCGTCTTAGCGCCCGCCGGCACCTCCGCTTCAGTCACAGGCTTCAACTGGTGCCCGCCCCATATTGCTCAAGAAACAACGCCACCGTCTGGATGCCCAGGTAATAGTTGGCGATCGAAAACTTCTCGTTCGGCGAATGCAACCCGTCATCCGGCAAGCCGAAGCCCATCAGGATCGTCGGAATACCCAAATGCTGATGGAAGTCGCCCACAATCGGAATCGACCCGCCCGAACGCGTGAACACCGTCTCGCGCCCCATCACCGACTCGAACGCCTGCGCCGCCACTCGAATCGCCGGATGATCCGGATTCACCAACAGCCCCGGACCCTGGCTCAGCACCTTCACCTGCGTCGTGATGCCCTTCGGCGTCGCCGCCGCCACCGCGTCCCGGAACGCTGCCACCACCTTCTCCGGCTCCTGATTCGGCACCAGCCGCAAACTCACCTTCGCTGTCGCCGTCGCTGGAATCACCGTCTTCGCGCCCGCGCCCGTAAACCCGCCCGCGATGCCATGCACCTCGAGCGTCGGTCGCGCCCACACCCGCTCCAATACCGAAAACCCCGGCTCGCCCGTCAACGCCGTCGAACCCACTTCCTTCTCCAGCATCTCGCTCTCGGAGAAAGGCAACTGCAGCCAACTCGCGCGCTCGGCATCGGCCGGCGCTGCGACGTCGTCATACAAACCCGGCACCTGAATCACGCCGTCGGCGTTCTTCAATTTCGCCAGCAACTCCACCAGCCCGAACACCGCGTTCGGCGCCGCCCCGCCATACAACCCCGAATGCAGATCCCGCGCCGGACCCTTCGCTTCGATCTCCGCGTAAACCAGACCCCGCAGCCCGATGCACAACGTCGGAATCCCAGATGCGTAGAGCGCCGTATCGGACACCAACGCCACGTCCGCCTTCAGCTTCGCGCCGTTCTCCGCCACATACTTCGCAATCGACTTGCCCCCGATCTCTTCCTCGCCTTCGATCAGGAACTTCACATTCAACGGCAGCTTGCCATGCACCGCGAACAAAGCCTCAATGGCCTTGACGTGCATGTACATCTGCCCTTTGTCATCCACCGCCCCGCGCGCGTAAAGATTGCCGTTGCGCTCGGTCGGCTCAAACGGCGGCGTCTCCCAGAGCTCCAGCGGATCCGGCGGCTGCACGTCGTAGTGCCCGTAGCACAGCACCGTTGGCGCTCCCTCCGCATGCAGCCAATCGGCATACACCAGCGGATGCCCCGCCGTCGGGATCACTTCCACGTTCTCCAGTCCGGCCTTGGTCAGCGCCTCCGCCACAAACTGCGCGCACCGCGCCACGTCACCCTGATGCTCCGGCAACGTCGATACGCTCGGAATCCGGATGAAGTCTTTCAGTTCGTTTAACAGCCGTTCGCGATGCTGCTCGACGAACGCGTTCGTGGCCTGGGACATAAGCCTAGTGTAGCGGGACGGTTCATCCGCCGCGCTTATACTTTCGTAATGCCCGCCCGATTTCTGCTCTGGCTTTCCGTGCTCCCCCTCGTCGCCCAAATCCCTCCCGTCCCCGGCACTCCCACCGACCAGTTCCGCCTGCGCCTCCTCGAAATCCAGCCCGGCACCGGACCCGCCGCTGCGCCCGCCCAGGAATACACCGTCCACTACACCGGCTGGCTCACCGACGGCAAAAAGTTCGATTCCTCCGTCGACCGCCGCGAGCCCTTCAAGTTCGTCCAAGGCCGCCGTCTCGTGATCGCCGGCTGGGAAGCCGGCTTCGAAGGCATGCGCGTCGGCGGCAAACGCCGTCTCTTCGTCCCTTATCAGATGGCTTACGGCGAGAAGGGCAGGGGACCCATCCCTCCCCAAGCCGAGCTCATCTTCGACGTCGAGCTCCTCGCCGTCCGCAACGTGCCCGACGTCCTTCCCGCCGCCGACCTCCTCGCGCCCCTCAACGACGCCGAGCGAAAAGTCCTGGCCCTCCTCGACGCCCTCCCCGCCGCCCAACTCACCTTTCGGCCCACGCCCGATGTCCGTTCTTTCGCCGAAACTCTCGTCCACCTTGCCAATGGCAACGAACTGCTGCTCGCCATCTCCACCGGCGCGCTCACCGGCGACGCCTTGCAAAAGCAGATCGCCGCGAATGCCGCGCTGGAAAAGTCCCCCGCGGACAAAGCTGCCCTGCGCGCCAGACTCGTCGCCAGCTTCGCCAACGTAAGAAAAGAACTCGAAGCCGCCCGCCCCGGCACCCTGGCCCGCGACGTCGCCTTCTTCGGACAAGCCGTCAACCAGCGCACCGTTCTCGCTCACTTGGACGCTCACGCCGCCGAGCACCTGGGCCAACTCATCACCTACTCGCGCCTCTGCGGCGTCCGCCCGCCGTGGTCCAACTAAGCCCTACCGTCTCGCATACAATCGGGAGCAATAGATGGGCATCGACCTGATGTTGCGTGGCCGCTCCCGTCCCGGCTGGGTGAGTCGCGGACGGATCGATCTCTCGTCCCTCGCCGACTGGCTGCGCCGCGAATGCGCCGACGAAATCGAAGCCCTCGACCAGGACACCAAGCCCTCCCTCGACGGTGAAGACGGCGAACCCCGCCTCCTCGTCTGGCTCCATCCCGCCGCCGAAAGCGTCGAGATTGTCGCCCTCCCCGATGGCGAACTCGAAGTCTCCGCTCGCACCACTCCCGCCGGCCCCGGCTACCACTTCTACGTCACCCGCCTCCTCAAGAAGCTCGGTCAGGAACACCGCATCGACTGGCTGCCCCCCTCCGACGACGAGAACGCCGACGCCAGCTACGACGACACCGGCTTCTTCTTCGGTGCCTCAGCCGGCGAAGTCTACCTCCACATGGACCGCTGGCTTGCCACCATCGCCCAGCTCATCCTCGAACGCGCCGACGACGGCGACCGCTCCTTCTCCCTCGGCATGCCCCTCCAGATGGGCTTCACCCAACTCGACTTCGCCAACACCCCCGTCGGCCCCCGCTCCCGCGACTGGATTCGCCAAGTCGCCACCGAAGTCCTCGAAGGCGACTCCCGCCTCGCCTCCGCTTTCTTCCCCTGGCCCCGCGAAGGCAACGACGCCGACTATTGGTATCGCCGCGCCCTCGTCCTCATCTGGACCCAGGCCGTCTGGCGCCCCGCCGCCGGCGACCGCGAACGCCATCTCTTCTCCCGCATTGATCAGGCCCTCGAGCGTGCCTTCACCCTCGACCCGTCCCTTGAATGGCCCTGGCGCGAATGGCAGGAACTCCGCACCTTCGCCGGCATCCACAACCACCTCGATGCCCACATCGCCGCCGAAGCCCAGCAAATCCCCGGCACCCGCCCCCTCCTTGGCTACCGCCGGCACGACATCGTCCATCGCCTCCTCGCCGGTTGGTCCATCCGCCTCCCCGGAGAGTTCCTCGTCCGTTCCGATGACGACGCCTGGCGCGCCGAAGACGGTCATCGCGCCGTTCACGTCTCCTTATTCCGCTGCACCGACGACGACGGCGAGCCCGCCAACCAGTCCTTCGCCTTCGAAGGCTCGGACCTCCCCTGGACCTACCGCGAAGAGTCCCCCGAACTCTCCTCCCGCGCCTACCTCCGCGAGCCCGAAGCCGAAGGCGACCCCTTCCACCTCCACGGCCTCACCTCCGTCCTCGGCCAATTCGCCACCCTCACCATCACCTTCCCCTCCGCCACCGACACCGATTGGGCCCTCGGCATCTGGCGTTCCCTCCGCTACCTCGCCCCGCGCGAGTTGCCACGGTAGATGTTCACGTCCGCGCTCGTCCTGGCGCGCATCCTCGCCAACCCGCTCTCGAACCTCTTCCAGAAACAACTCACCCACCGCGGTCTCGCCCCGCTGCCGATCATCGCCTTCACCCATGCCGGTCTTACGCTCCTCTGCCTGCCGGTCGCGCTCTGGCTCGGGCTCCCCACCCGTCCCGACTTCTGGTTCAGCCTCGCTCTCTGCGCCGCCCTCGCCGTTGCCAGCAACGTCCTGCTCGTCTATGCCCTTCGCGAAAGCGACCTCTCGCTCATCGCGCCCCTCAACGCCTACAAAGCCGTCATCGGCGTCGCCGCCGGCGCGCTTCTCCTGGGCGAAATTCCCACGCTTCCCGCCGCCGCCGGCATCGCCCTCATCGTGGGCGGCAGCACCATCCTTACCGGCCGCCGCCAGACGCTCTGGCGTCAACGCGGCATTCAACTCCGTTTCGCCGCGCTCCTGCTCTCGGCCACCGAAGCCGCCGTCCTCAAACGCTCGCTCCTCGCCGGCACTCCCGCCCAGGTCTTCCTCTGGTGGTCCGTCCTCGGACTCCCCTTCGCCCTCGCCGCGCTCCGTCTCCTCCGTCTCCCCCTCAATCCTCCGAGGCACCCTCGGCCCCTCCTCTGGCTCACTCTCTCCACCGGCCTCATGCAACTCACCACCATCTACGCTCTCGGACGCCTCCCCGTCGGCAACACCCTCGCCCTCTTCCAACTCTCCTCCCTCGTCAGCGTCTTCCTCGGCTACCGCTACTTCACCGAACGCGACCTTCCCCGCCGCCTCCTCGCCTGCCTCATCATGATCGCCGGAGCCACCCTCATCGTCACCGCTCGGTAGGGCCGCCCTGCTACCCTGAGCGCAAGCACACCCATGGCCACGAAGCGACGGTTTCAAGCCCATCCTCAATCCGCACCCGGCGATTTTTACGTGATCCACAATGAGTGCGTTGCTTGCGGAGCGCCCCACGCCGTCGCTCCTGATCTAATCGGTTGGAGTGATGCCTCACAACTCCATTGCATTTGGAAGAAGCAACCGGAGACGCCCGAGGAACTCGCGCAGGCGTTCGCGGCTTTCGACGCCTCCGAAGTCGCTTGCTACCGCTACGCTGGTGACGACCCCGCCATCATCGCCCGTCTCGGACAATACTATTGCGATGGTGTCGAGCCACAAGCCTCCGACCGGCCAATGCCCGTATTGCCGCAAAGCTTCATCATTGGCCCAGGCTTCGCTCCCAACTTCGACGTCTCACCGCCCTCGCTGCTTTCGCGGCTCCTCGCTCATTGCAAAGCCATCTTTCGTGGGTACTCCGATTAGGCGGAGAGCTAGAAACGCAGCTTCGCCAGCCACGCCGTCGATCGACGCCAAAGCGACAACCTTCCGCCTTCTACCGATGGGCAGGCGATCACGATTGTCACCGGCTTCACTGGCGAGACCACCTCATAGCTGAGAGGGCCGACGTTATATCCCGCGATCGGTGAGCCCTCATCCAACTCGCTGTCCCGCCGAGACGAAAATGCAGTGGGCACCTCATCGTCGCCTAGTGTGAACTTCGTGGATACCGTGCCTTGGATGCGCAGTTCTAAGGCTGACGCTGGATAAACCGGAATCGCTTCCTGGAGGCGACAGGTGGTCTCCGTCTGGCCGGCGGCCGCGAACACCACGAAGAACAGCAACGCGCGGGTTCGCGGCACGGCTGTCCCTACCTCACCGACTTCACCAGCAACACCTCATTGCCGGCTTCGTTATAAACCAAATCGTCCACCATCTCCCGCGCCATAAAAATCCCAAACCCGCCCGGACGCATCCCCGCCGCCTCGCGGACCTCCGCGTGCTCCAAATTCGTCCCGTCCGGCGGATTGCCGATCGCCGCGTGCTTCATCTCCGATGCCCGGAATCCCGGCCCGGGGTCCCGAATCAAAACCATCACCGCATCGTGAGTCTTGATGCACGTCACGTCCACCGTTCGCGTCGGGTCACCCTTCCCCCCGTGCTCAATCGCATTCATGAGGATCTCGCGCACCGCCATGCACATCTCTTCGTGCTTCTTCGCATCCAGTTGCGAGTCGCGCCGCTCCAGCATCGCCAGCACTGTGTCCACATTGCCGAGCTGGCACGGAACACGCAGGCTCACCCAGTTGGGAGCCGCCGATAGAGTCTCGATTGTTTGCACAGCCATGGTTACCATCGACCGATAAGCCTCAAACCTTTGGACGCGTACCACTCGTCCCGGTTGCAGAAACCGGAAGCTCAGCTCATCAATCCCTTATCGCCGGAAAAACATTTCCCGGTTGCCTTTCATCATACTGGGGCGCGCTTGCTACAAAATGAAGCTAGCTGCATGCACTGGATTACTGACCCTCACGCCTGGATCGCCCTGCTCACCCTCACCGCCCTGGAAATCGTCCTCGGCATCGACAACATCGTCTTCATCACGATCCTCGCTGGCAAACTGCCCCCCGCGCAGCAGCAACGCGCCCGGCGTCTCGGCCTCGGTGCTGCCATGCTCACCCGCATCCTCTTGCTCCTCTCCATCAGTTGGATCATGGGCCTCACCGAGCCGCTGTTCACCGTCCTCGGCAATGCCTTGAGCGGCCGCGACCTCATTCTCCTGATCGGCGGCATGTTCCTTGTCTGGAAAGCCACCCGCGAAATCCACGAGAAAGTCGAAGGCGACGAAGACGACCACGACACCCCCGCCGCCGCCGTCAGC
Source organism: Bryobacteraceae bacterium (assembly GCA_965229305.1). GTDB lineage: Bacteria > Acidobacteriota > Terriglobia > Bryobacterales > Bryobacteraceae > JALHNI01. The sequence continues at coordinate 189,015 of CBDDIZ010000040.1, forward strand.
TTCTCCAGCGTCATCCTCCAGATCATGCTCCTCGACATCGTCTTCTCCCTCGACTCGGTCATCACCGCTGTCGGCATGGCCGACGACGTCGGTGTCATGATCGCCGCCGTTATCGTCTCGGTCGCCATCATGATGTTCGCCGCCGGCCCCGTCGGCGACTTCGTCCAACGCCATCCCACCGTCAAAATGCTCGCCCTCGCCTTCCTCATCCTCATCGGCGTCAACCTCATGGCCGAGGGCTGGCATTTCCACATCCCGAAGGGGTATGTTTATTTCGCGATGGCTTTCTCCGTCTTTGTCGAAATGCTCAACCTTCGCGTCGCGAAGAAAAGGAAAAAGGCCGCGTGACCCGCCTCCTCTTCCTCGTCGCCCTCCCCCTCGCCGCTGACGACTTCTTCGAGAACCAGGTTCGCCCGCTCCTGGCCTCCCGCTGTTATTCCTGCCACGCCCAAACCGCCTCCGGCGGACTCCGCCTCGATCGTCCCGACACCTTCGCCAAAGGCGGCCAGCACGGCCCCGCCGTCACCCCGCGCGACCCCGACTCGAGCCTCCTCATCCGCGCCGTCCGCCGCACCGCCGGCGTCACCGCCATGCCTCCCGGCGCCCCGCTCGCCGCTGCCGAAGTCGCCATTCTTGAACGCTGGGTCCGCGATGGCGCCGTCTTCCCCGCGCCCCCCGCCGCCGCCCGCGGACAGTCTCTCTGGTCGCTCCAACCCCTCTCCTCCACCGCCACCTCCATCGACGACGCCGTCGCCCGCGGACTCCAAGCCAAAGGACTCGTCCCCAGCCCCGCCGCCGATCGCCGCACCCTCATCCGCCGCCTCTCTTTTGACCTCGCCGGCCTCCCGCCCACTCCCGCCGACGTCGCTGACTTCGTCGCCGGACGCCTCACCACCGAAGCCCTCGTCGATCGCCTCCTCGCCTCACCCCACTTCGGCGAACGCTGGGCCCGCCACTGGCTCGACGTCGCCCGTTACGGCGAAGACGATTACACCGGCACCGAACCCAAGCCCTACCCCAATGCCTGGCGCTTCCGCGATTGGGTCATCGAAGCCTTCAACCGCGACCTCCCCTACGACCAGTTCGTCAAAGCCCAAATCGCCGCCGACCTCCTCCCCCACAACGAAAAGCTCCTCGGCGGACTCGGCCTCTTCGGACTCGGCCCCTGGTATTACGGCATCTCCCAGCCTCCCCAAGCCCGCGCCGACGAGCGTCACGACCGCGTCGATATGATCGGCCGCGGCTTCCTCGGCCTCACTGTCGCCTGCGCCCGCTGCCACGACCATAAATACGACCCCATCAAAGCCAAAGACTATTACGCCCTCGCCGGCGTCTTCGCCAGCGCCAAATACCAGGAGTATCCGCTCACTGACGCCGCCACCGTCTCCCGTTATCAAGCCCACCAAAAGCAGATTAAAGCCGTTGAAACCGACATCAACGCCTTCCTCGATTCTCAGCGCGAACAACTCGCCCTCATCTTCGCCGGCCGCCTCGCCGACCTCCTGATGGCCGTCGCCCGCAAAGATCCCTCCGGCTTCGACACCAAGCTCTACGAACACTGGACCGCCTATCTCGCCAAGCCCGAAGAGAACCACCCCTTCCTCAAGTCCTGGCACGAAGCAATTAAGAACAACGCTCCCGAACCCGAACTCCGCCGCCTCGCCGACGAATACCAGGCCCTCGTCTTCCAAGTCATCGACGAGAAGAAGGCGATGGACACGAAGAACGCCGCCGCTGTCGCGCAAGCCAAAGCCGCTCGCGCCCATCTTCCCGTTCGCAAAGTCATCCTCCCCTTCAACTACGACTCCGAAGCCGACTTCAACCCCGGCGCCGACCTCGCCTCGGACTCGCTCCCCCGCGACCGCTACGTCCTCTGGCACGGCCTCTTCAAAATGGGCAAAGCCCACCTCGTCATGGAAGGCGATGAAATCGAACGCTTCCTCTCCGGCGAGTGGAAAAGCCACCTCGATCGCCTCCGCGCCAAACTCGCCGGCCTCAAGAAAGACAGCCCTCCCGCCTACCCCTACCACCACGGCCTCGCCGAACACGAGCAGCCCCTCGACCTCAACCTCAACGTCCGCGGTAATCCCGAAGACTTGGGCGACCTCGTCCCCCGCCGTTTCCCCGAAATCCTCGGCGGCCAGCCGCTCCGCACCGGCAGCGGCCGCCTCGAACTCGCCGAAGCCATCCTCGGCCATCCCCTCGCCGCGCGGGTCATGGCCAATCGACTTTGGCAGCACCTCTTCGGCGCGGGCGTCGTCCGCACGCCTTCGAACTTCGGCGTCATGGGCGAACGTCCCGCCAACCCCGCTCTCCTCGATTACCTCGCCGTCAGCTTCAAGCAGAACGGCTGGTCGATGAAGAAGCTCATCCGCGAAATCGTCCTTTCGAACGCCTATCAGGCTTCGAGCCTCCCGATCGACACCAACGCCAAAATCGATCCCGACAACCGCCTCTTCTGGCGCGCCAATCGTCGCCGCCTCGACGCCGAAGGTCTTCGCGACTCCATCCTCGCCGTCTCCGCTAAACTCGAGGACCGCCTTGGCGGCGAGTCCGCCCCTCTCGACGACGCTCACTGCCGCCGCACCGTCTACGCTCGCGTCGGCCGCTTCCGTCAGGACGAAACCCTCTCGCTCTTTGACTTCCCCAGTTCCAGCGTCACCTCGGAACAGCGCGCCGTCACCAACGTCCCGCTCCAGCGGCTCTTCTTCTTAAACAGCGGCTTCATCCTCAAGCAATCCGCCGCGCTCGCCCAACGCGTCGAAGCCGAATCGCCCCCCGATGGCCGCGTCGCCTACGCCTATCGCTTGCTCTACCAGCGCGAACCCGCCGCCGACGAACTCACACTCGCCAATAGCTTTCTCAAGACGTCCTCTTGGCCGGCCTATGCCCAGGTCTTGCTCGGCTCGAACGAATTCGCCTTCATCGACTAATGCTTACCCTCACCGCCCTCCTGCTGCTCGCCATGTCGCCGCACACCGCGCGCAGCCGCGAACTCGGTTCCACCGTCACCGTGGAAGGCTACGTCACCGTCCAGTCCGGCGTCTACAACGACGTCCTCGGCGACAACGGCTTCGTCCTCGGCAACGCTGCCACCGGCCTCTACGTCGCCACCGACAAGAAAAGCTATCACTCGCTCGGCACCGCCCTCGAAGTCCGCGGCGTTCTCGCCGATCATCAAGGCTTGCTTGTTCTTCGCGCCCGCGAAATCCGTCTCGCCAAAGGGCGCAGCCTCGTCCGCCCGGAGCCCATCAAGCTCACCGAACTGAACGAATCCACCGAAGGCCGCATCGTCCAACTCACGGGTGAAATCGCCGCCCCGCCCGTCCCTGACACCGGCGGCTTCCGTTTCACCCTGCGCGACGGCTCCGCTGAAGCCACCGTCTACCTCCCCAACTTCATCAAGCTCGAAGCCCTCACCGCCGGCCGGCCACTCAAGGTCAGCGGCTGGTGCGCCCAGCGCGGCCGCGCCTACGAACTCGTCGTGCGAAAGGATAATGACCTGAAGCTCACGCGCTAGTCATTGCCTCCCCTTTGAACGCCCCCCGCCAACTGCCCGCCATCCTCGCCTTCGTTCTCCTGGCGCTCCAGGTCGCCCTCCCCTGGACCGTCCCGCACTTCGTCACCCAGGACGGTCCCTCGCATCTCTACACCGCCCAAGTCACCCGCGCCGTCCTCACCGAGCCGGACTCCGCCTACGCCTCCCTCTACCGCCTCAACCCGCGCCCCGTCCCCAACTGGGGCGGCACCCTCGCCTTCGTCGCCGCCACCGCCGCGGTCGGACCGACTCACGCGGAAAAGCTCCTCGTCAGCCTCGCCTATCTCTTCGGCTTCTTTGCTCTCGCCTACGCCTTCCGCGCCGTCAACCCCACGGCCAGCCCCTATCACCCCCTCGCCAACTTCCTCCTTCAAACGCTCTTCCTCTGGCTCGGCTATCACAGCTTCTACCTCGGCATGGTCGCCCTGATGCTGGTCCTGGGCTATTTCCTCCGGCACCGCGACGCTTTCACGCCCGCCCGGGCCGCGGTCCTCTCCCTCGCCCTCGCCGCGCTCTACTTCACTCACCTCGTCCCCACCGCGCTCGCCTTGCTGCTCCTGCCGGTTCTCGCCTTTTGGACCCGTCGCGCTTGGCGCCCCGTCGCCTTGGTCCTCGCCGCCACCGTCCCCACCCTCCTGTTGATTCGCCGCTTCGCCCGCTCCTCGCTCGACCCCGTCCACTTCGACGCCGCCGCCGGCGCTGGCTTCGGCGACTTCCCCAAAAAAGTCTTCATCACCGCCGACGGCCTCTTAGGCTCTCAAAAGCTCCTCTGGCTCGCCGCCCTCGGCCTCCTGGTCTTTGCCATCGCCAATCTCTCACGCGATGCCTGGCGTCGCCTCCCCGGCGCTCTTGCCGTCTCTACACTTCTGGCCTTCGCCCTCTATTTCGCCGCGCCCGATGCCGGCTGGGGCGGCTCGGACGCCAAGTCCCGCCTCGCCTGGGGCGTCTTCCTCATCGGCTCCTTGCTTCTCGCCGCCCTCCCCACGCCAGACACGCTCCGCCTGCCCGTCGCCCTCTTCTTCTTCGCCGGCCTTCTCGCCAACCTCGCCGTGACTTTCACCGCCGTCCGCCACTACAGCGACGCCGTCGAGGACTATCTCGCCGTCGCCTCGGCCATCCCACCCGGCTCCACCTTCGTCCGTCTCAAGTTCCCCACTCCTGACCTCGCCTCCCAATACGGCTTCTTCGGCATCGGCCGCGAGCCGCTCTACCACGTCGATTCCTACATCGCCGCCCGCTGCCGCTGCGTCAACCTCTCGGACTATCAGGCCCCCAACCGAATCTTCCCCGTCATCTACCGCCCCCAGTTCAGCGACCAGCAACAAAGCCAGCTCTGGGGCTTCGAAACCGCCGAGGACTCCGGCTACGCCAACCTCGCCACCTTCGCGACCTCCCTCCCCGTCAAAATCGACTACGTCCTCGTCCTCGGCGACCCCCAACCCGAACCCCCACCCCACCACCTTCTCCTCCAGACCTCCCGCCGCCGCCCTTTCGTCCGTCTTTACCGCCCCCAGTGACACCGAAATCGAAAATTCCCTAACCCCCTTACCCTCAACCACCTCCGCCCCTTGCCCGCCGTCCGTCGCCCCTGAAAATTTCCTCCCGCCTGTCACCCTAAATACAGAGGACCCATGGCTACCCAACGACAAATCGACGCCAATCGCCGCAACGCGCAAAAATCCACCGGCCCCCGCACGGCCGCCGGCAAAGCCCGCGCCCGGCTCAACCCCCTCAAACACGGCCTCACCGCCCAAACCGTCGTGCTCCCCTTCGAATCCGCCGCTGACTTCGAAACCCTGCGCGACGACGTCCTCCAGGACCTTCAGCCTCGCTCCACCACGCAGCAAATCCTCGTCGAGCGCTTCGTCCATAAACATTGGCTCTCGCTCCGCGTCGCCCGCGCCGAACGCGGCCTGCTGCAGATCCTGTACGAAAACCAGCTCGCCGAAGGCACCCACGGTGCCGCGCGCCCCAAAGCCCAACCGGACCCCGCCCAGGGCCTCGCCCTCTGCATGCTCAACGTCCGCCCTCAGGACCCCCAGGATCTCCTGCACAAAAACTTCTTCCGCTACCGCACCCTCGTCGAAAACGACTTCCACCGCGCTCTCCGCTCCCTCGAACGCGCCAAGCTCCTCCAGCCCGAAATTGGCTTCGTTTCGTCAGGCCCCGAACTCACCCCCACCCGTACAGCTTCATCGCATTCCCATAGCGCACCGCTGCCCGATCCCGCTCCGGCACAAACAGCTCGAGTTGCTCCATCGCTTCCCGATACAGCTGTTCCGACGGTCCCTGTCCGCCCTGCACCATTCGTGACGGCCCAAACGCCTTCACCAGCCGCCCCAGCGGTTCCATCAAGTCCCGATGCGGCGATTTCTGCTTCGACGAATACCCCAGCCCCGAAAATTTCAGCGTCGCCCGCGGCACTTCCGCCAACCGCTCAATCTGCTCCCAACCGCCCGGTTCCACGCCGCCGCGCCCCAGGTGGTCCAGAATCACCCGCACTGGCACCTGCTTGGCCAGCGCCGCGATCGCCGGCGCGTGATGCGGCACAAAGTGCATCTGAATCGCGATCCCCAAATCCGCGCAAGCCGCCCACGTCTTCTTCATCTGCGGATCGGCCAGATCCCGATTCTTGATCGGCCCGCTCTTGAGGAACGCTTCCTTCGGCCCGTTCACCGCATGAACGCGCAACGCCACAATCCGCTTCGGCCAGCGCTTCAGCAGTTCCTTGATCCGCCCCGGCGTCGCCGGGTCAATGGGGTCGAACAGGCACGTGCCCTTGAAGAGCCCCGCCGGACGCTCATTCGCGAAGCAATGCTCCAGATACCGGTGATCGTCCTGATACGGCTCCGGATGCACGATCACCGCGTGCCGGATGCGATGCGCCTCCGCGAAATCCAAATATGCCCCCAAAGGCTCGGCCGGCGGCTTGTACGTCGCACTCGGGTGATAAGGGAACTTCGCCGGCTCGAACAGATGCAGGTGCGCCTCCACCGCCTCTCCCGGACCTTGCGCCTGTCCGATCCCGGCCGCTGCCGCGCAGAACAAAGAACGTCGACTGAGCATGTTTCCTCCAGTGGACTCTCCATGCTATCCTACCGGTTGACGAAGCCCTGCTCCTGGCTGGGTTCGAGCGGGGCGCGTAGCTCAATTGGCAGAGCAACTGACTCTTAATCAGTAGGTTGAAGGTTCGATTCCTTCCGCGCTCACCATCCCCCCCTTTCGTCACCCCCCTTCCGCCAGCGGCCGCCACGCTCCGGAGCGATTCCCTCCCCATCCCTGCCGCTTCAGTTCACTGAACGCATTTCCGGGTACCTGAACGGCTCTACATGTCGTTTTCTGCGCGTCCCCACTGCAGTTCTTGCTGAGTGTCCAGTGAAGATCCTTGATTCTAAGCTACTTGCGGGTTTGGCACGACTCTTGCAATGCAAGAAACCAGACGAGACGCTAACGCGATCTTGAAAAGGAGAAGAAACAAGTGCGAAAAAATCTGCTTCAACTCACGGCCGCGCTCAGCTTGGCCGTCGCTGCCCCGCTGTCCGCCGGACAATGGGATAAGCTCACGAAGTTAGACGTGAAGGAAACGATCCTCATTCCGGGTAAGCAGTTACCCCCCGGTAAGTACGTCATGAAACTGATGGACTCGCAGTCGAATCGTCACATCGTGATGATCTACAACGAAGACCAGTCCAAGCTTGAAGCCACGATCCTGGCGATTCCCAACTCCCGGCTGCAACCCACCGGTGACACCACTCTGCAATATTGGGAAACGCCGGCCGGTGTGCCGCCCGCTCTCCGCGCCTGGTTCTATCCTGGCGATAACTTCGGTCAGGAGTTTGCCTATCCGAAGAACATGGCCGATGAAATCTCGCGCATGAATAACAATGCGAAGGTGATGTACTACGAAGGCGCCGGTCAGACCACGACGGCCGATAACTTTAAGTCCACCGAAGTGCACAACGCTCCCGAGGTTGCCGCCAACACCCCGGCTCCGGCCCCCGCTCCCACGCCCGCTCCTGAACCGGTAACCCAAGCTGCCGCCCAGCCGGAACCCGCGCCCGCGCCGGCTCCTGCTCCGGTCGCTCCCGAGCCTGCTCCGCAGCCGGTCGTAACTGCGCAGAATCGCACTCCGGAACCCGCCCCCGCGGCTGACCCGGCTCCGATGCCCGCTGACCAGCTTCCCCAGACCGCCAGCCCCCTGCCCCTGATGGGTCTTACGGGTGCCGTGCTCCTGGGTGTCGCGGCTTTGCTCCGCAACCGTACGGTTCGTTCGTAAGTAACAAAACTAAGAAGGAGGTTACACTCATGATTTCCCGCCGCCATTTGCTCGCCACTAGCGGCTGCGGTTGGATCACTTCGAGCCTGAGTCCGCTTCGCGCGGCTCAGGCTCCTTCTTTTCGTTCCTCGGTCAACTTAGTCCTGCTTGATGTCTTAGTAACTGACGAGTCGGGCGCTCCCGTCCCTGGCTTACTCCAGGAGAACTTCCGGATCAAAGAAAAAAATAAGTTTGTGGCGGTGGACCGGATCACCACCGGCGTCACCAACCTCAGCCTCGCCGTGGTGCTCGATTACAGCCGCAGCATGATCCACGCGCAGGCCCGCGTCGTGCAAGCCGTCGAACAGTTCCGGCGACGCCTGGCCCCTGAGGATGAAGCCTTTGTGCTGGCCTTCAACGAAAAGGTTCGGCGTGTGATTGAGCCCGCCAAAATGGGCGTGGTGAATACGGCCTGGGCCCCCTTGCTTTATCGTGAAAAGCCCGATGGCCAAACCGCTCTCTTCGACGCTGTCGTGCAAGGCGCCGATGGCCTCAAGTCCAGCGTCCACGAGCGCCGCGCCATGGTGGTGCTGAGCGATGGCAAAGATACGGCCAGTCAAATGAAGCGAGAAGCGGCGGCCCGCGCCCTCGTGGAATCCAATGTCCTCTTCTACGCTGTTGGCCTCTTCAAGCCGGGGGAACTCGATACGGACTCCGGCACCCTCTCCGGCTTTGCCGAGCTCACTGGTGGCCGGGCGATCTTTGAACCCCGCCTCGAGAACCTCGGCGTCGAGTTCGATCGCATCCTCACCGAACTGCGCGCCCGCTACGTCCTCGGTTTCCGCACCTCGGAGCCGGCCGGCGACAACGGTGAAACCCGCCGCGTGCGCGTTTTCGCCACCGGTCCCAACGGACGTCACTTACGCGTCCGCACTCGCGAATCTTTCTATATAGCGGCTACTGGAAAATGATCATGCGCCTCCGTTTTAGATTCTCGCCGTCCGTGCTGTTGGCCGGAGCCGGCGTGGCCCTGCTCGCCGCGGCGAGCACCCAATGGCTCTGGGGCAACTACCGCGAACGCGAAGACCGCCTGGAGTTTGTGCGGCAACTCTCGGCTCCCGCTCCGCCCGTCTCGGCTTTCGAGAAGCCCGAGCCACCCGTCGCCTTGGGCGTGCTCCGCATCAAACGTTTAGGGGTTGAAGTCCTCATTCGTCCTGGCGCGAACCACGCCACGCTTGCCGAAGGCGCGGGCTGGATTCCCGGCACCGCCTTACCCGGCCGTTCCGGCAACGTCGGCATTGCCGCTCATCGCGATACGTTCTTCCGCGAACTGCAGGACATCCGTATTGGCGATGAAATCACGTTGCTCACCACCGCCGGTGAGCGCACCTTCCGCGTCGAAGGCACCCGCATCGTCGATCCTTCGCAGACCGATGTCCTCGCGCCCACTCTGCGCGATACGGTGACCCTGGTCACCTGCTATCCCTTTGACTTTGTCGGTTCCGCGCCCCAGCGCTTCATCGTCCGCGCGACGCTCGTCCCGGTGAAGCCCGGCAAGCTAACGCGTGAGTCGTAAGCGCCCGAACTTCTCGGGCGTATGGAACGATGGCGACTGGATGTCCTGCCACGTGATGTAGGTCCGTGGGTCCGGGCCGCCCTCGATGCGATACAGGTTCAAGCGAAACTGTTGGCCCGCCTGGGGGGTGGCCGGCGCGATGGACTTCCACGGGATCTTCATCAGGCAGCGCCACACCTTGGCGGGCTCATCGATCTTCGTCTTGAACTCGAAGTTTGAGTTCCACAGCCAGGCGTCGCGGTTGGGCGCGCCATGGTCGATGTCGAGGTCCACCCATTCGCCCCGCGGCGAGACTTCGAATTCCTTGTAGAGGTTGATCTTCTCGAGGTCGTGCCCGATGAAGACCTCCACCACGTCGTAGTCCCACAGGCCATGCGTCTCTTTGTCGAGCTGCGGCGTCGGCCGCAGGTACATCGACTTGTAGTTCGATGTGAACAGGAAGTAGAGATGCGTCGGCGTCCACAGGCTGCGGATCTCGGTCCGGTGCTCCGGCAGCGGCTTGCCGAAACGGTCCTGTGCCGCCACTACCAGGGGCGCCTTCTTCCAGGCCTTGGCCTCGAGCGTCGGCTCCGCCTTGGTGAAGCGGGAGTCGAAGACGGCCGGGTCGGCGGCGAGCGTGAGACCGAGACAGAGCGAGTGGAGCATTTAGTTAGGATAGAAAAGATGACTCCCCAAGAGATAGCGACGCAACTCGGCGTCAAGTTCGAGAAGCAGACCCGCGGTTATTTGAACCTGTGCATCCGGTCCGGCAATCAGTTGATCACCTCCGGCCACGTGAGCGACCTGAAAGGCAAGCTCGGCGCCGGCGTCACCACTGAAGAAGGCTACGCCGCGGCGCGCAACTGCCTGGAGAAAATTTTGAATTCCGTGTGGAACGCCCACGGCACGCTCGATGGCCTGCGCGTGCTGAAGGTGCTCGGTTGTGTGAACTCGGCTCCCGAGTTCATCGAGCAGCACCTGGTGATCAACGGCGCCTCGGACCTCCTCCACAAGGTGTTCGAAGGCGAGGACGGCTTCCATGCGCGCAGCGCTCTGGGCTTTGCCTCGCTCCCGGTGGGCGCGGCCGTGGAAGTGGAAGCGATCTTCGAGATCAAGTCCTAGCCGCGGCCAGATCGCGTTTGAGATAGAGGACGCAGCCGAGGAACAACAAGGCTGCGTCCAACGCCAGGATCCCCGAGAGACTGGCGAAGATGCCCGCCAGCCCGACGTTTGCCTTGAGCGTTCCCGCCACGAAAATCCCCGCCCCGCCCGCCATGGTGTTGAGCATGTTGGTGAGTCCTATCACCGTGGAGCGCTGATGCGGCTGCACCAGATCGCAGAGCACCGGGATGATGTTCAGATCCGCGGCGGTACGCAGGATCGCGTAAACCACCAGCGACACGAGCACTGCATTCAGTTCCTTGGTCACCAGAAAGACCAGTGGCACCGGAGCCGCGCAGGTGATCAGCACCGCGTGCATCCACATGCGGCGATGCCGGCCGCCGGCCGCCATCCGGTCCGAGAGAAAGCCGCCCACCGCGAGCGCCGCTGACCCGGCCACGTTCTGCACCGAGGAGCCGATCAGCCCGGCGCGCGCCACCGACATGGCGAAGGCCTCATGAAAGTAGAGCGGCAGCCAGTTGATGAAGATCCAACTGCCGATGGAGGCGAGCAACCCGGCCGCCGTCAGGATGAGCACCGTAGGCACGCGGCTCAGGGCACGGACCGTCTCGAAGAACGGCGCCTGCGCCTCGGCGGCGGCCGGAGTCGGCGCCGATTGTGGCAGCGTCACCCGGCACACCCCGGCGAGCAGCAAGCCGAAGGCGCCCAGCACCAGCAGCGGCGACTGCCAGCCGTACTGCTGTCCGAGATAGCCGGCCAACGCGCCGCCGCCCACCATGCCGGCGAGGTTGCCGAGGGTGAGAATACTGATGGCCGTCCCGCGGGTGTCGGGTTCGTGATACTCGGCTACCAGGGCGAAGGCGGCGGGCAGGTACAGCGCTTCCACCAGGCCCAGCAGGACGCGTAGCGTGAGCAGTTGAGGAGTGTTGACGGCGAGTCCGCAGAGCAGCGTCACCAGGCTCCAGCCGGCGAGGCTCCAGACGATGATGCGCCCCCGCGAGAAACGGTCGCCGCAATAGCCGCCGAGCGGAGAAGCGAACGCATAGCTCCAGAGGAAGAGCGAGCCCATGGCGCCGAGCGCGACATCGGAAAGCCCGAGGTCGACTTTGAGCAGCGCGTAGACGGCGGTGATGCTGGTGCGGTCCGCGTAGTTGATGGCGTTGACGAGGAACAGTACGGCGACGATGATCCACTTCGGCTGCAAGGCTTAATTGTAGTTAGGATTGAAGCAATGCAGAGGCGAATTTTTCTGGCGGGCAGCGGGCTCGCGATGAGCAGTTGGGGACAGGCGCCGGCGCTCGACGTCGGCAGCCGGCGTGAGTTGTTCGTCGACCGTTGGCTGATTGACCGGATGACGGGCACCGAACTGCGGTTGCAGACGCCGCAAGAGCGCGAGACCGTGCTGACGCTGGACCGTCCGTGGGAAGGGTCTTTTTCAGGCTATTTCACGGTGCTGCAGGATGGGGCGAACTATCATCTGTACTACCGCGGGAGTCCGTCGGCGGGCCGCGACGGCCAGCCGAGCGAAACGACCTGCTACGCGCAATCGACCGACGGACGCCGCTTCACCCGCCCGGATCTGGCGCTGCACGAAGTCTACGGCACCAAGCAGAACAACGTGATCCTGGCGGGCATGGCACCTTACTCGCATAACTTCTGCCCGTTCCTGGACCGGCGGCCGGGCGTCCCGGCGAACGAGCGCTTCAAGGCCATTGCGGGGACGCGCGAGGTCGGGCTGGCGGGCTTTGCGAGCGGTGACGGCGTGCATTGGCGCAAGCTGCGTGAGGAACCGTTGTTGCCGGCCTCGAAGACCGCCTCGGTCTATGATTCGCAGAACCTGGCGTTCTGGAGCGAGGCGGAACAGCAGTACCTGTGCTACTACCGCACCTTTAAGAACAAGGTGCGTTGGGTGTCGCGAGCGACCAGTAAGGACTTTCTCAACTGGACGCCGGGCGAGGAGATGAACTTCGGGGACGCGCCGCCTGAGCACATTTACACGAACCAGACGAGCCCTTACTTCCGCGCCCCACACCTGGCGGTTTCGATTGCCGCCCGCTTTATGCCGGGGAGGCAGGCGATTACGGCGGAAGAGGCGAAAGAGATCGGCGTGCACCCGCAGTACTTCAACGACTGCGCGGATGGGGTGCTGCTGACCACGCGCGGCGGCTTGCGCTATGACCGCACTTTTATGGAGGGCTTTCTGCGGCCCGGCGTCGGCATCGAGCATTGGGTGTCGCGCGATAACTATCCGGCGCTGAACGTGGTGCAGAGCGGGCCAAGCGAGATGTCGTTCTATGTGAACCGGCGCTACGGGCAGCCCTCGGCTTACCTGGCGCGCTTCAGCTTGCGTTTGGATGGTTTCGCGTCGCTGCACGCCGGCTACCAGGGCGGAGAGATGGTCACCAAGCCGTTCCGCTTGGTGGGGGAACGGCTGGAATTGAACTATGCGACCTCGGCGGCGGGCTATGTACGGGCGGAGTTGCAAACAGCCGAGGGAGCGCCGGTGGCGGGCTGCGCCTTGTCGGATGCGCCGGAGTTAATCGGGGACCGCATCGCCCGCACGGTGGCCTGGAAGGGTAAGTTACCCGCGGGGCAAGCCGTACGGCTGCAGTTGGCGATGAAAGACGCCGATGTTTACTCGCTGCGCTTTGTCAGTTAGACCAGGATGTCTTTGACGACGTGTGCGGGTTCGACGCCGGTGAGCCGGAAGTCGAGGCCTTGGAAGCGGTAAGTGAAGCGAGAATGATCGATGCCCATCAGGTGCATGACGGTAGCGTGTAAGTCGCGCACGTGGACCGGGTTCTCGGCGACATTGAAGCTGAAGTCGTCGGTGGCGCCGTAGCTGATGCCCGGCTTGACGCCGGCGCCGGCCATCCAGAGGGAGAAGCAACGCGGGTGATGGTCGCGGCCGGCTTCGATGCTGTCCCACTGGCCTTGGCCGGCTACACTGCGCCCGAACTCGCCGCCCCAGATGACGAGGGTGTCATCGAGGAGACCGCGTCGCTTGAGGTCGATGACGAGGGCGGCGCTGGCTTGGTCGGTATCGCGGCAGCGCGCGGTGCACCAGGAGGGCAGGCGGCTGTGATGGTCCCAATCGGGGTGGAAAAGCTGAATGAAGCGGACGCCGCGTTCGGCCAGGCGACGGGCCATGATGCAGTTGGCGGCGTAGCTGCCAGGACGGCGCGAATCCGGCCCGTAGAGTTCAAAGACCTCTTCGGGCTCATCGCGGAAGTCCGTTAACTCGGGGACGCTCGACTGCATGCGATAGGCCATTTCGTACTGGCGAATGCGCGTGGTGATTTCGGGGTCGCCGGTCTGATTGAGCCGGCGCTGATTGAGTTCGGCCAGACCATCGAGCATGGTGCGACGAAGCGGGCGGGGAAGTCCGTCGGGGTCGCGCAGATACAGCACGGGATCCTTGGCGTTGCGTAACTTCACGCCCTGATAACGGGAAGGCAGAAACCCGCTACCCCAATAATGATCGTAGAGGGGCTGATCGCTGGGGCGCTGCATCTTCGAGAGCATGACTAAGTAGTCGGGTAAGTTCCGATTGGTGCTGCCCAAGCCGTAACTGAACCAGGAGCCCATGCTGGGGCGGCCAGGTAACTGATTGCCGGTGAGAAACTGCGTCATCGCCGGGGCATGGTTGATCTGGTCCGTGTGCATGGACTTGATCAGGCAGATCTCATCGGTGATTTTGCCGAGGTGGGGGAGCCACTCGCCGAGAGCGGTGCCGCTTTGGCCGTGGCGAGTGAACTTGGTGACGCCGGGCATCACGAGCTGCTTCTGGTTGGCGGTCATGGTGGTGACGCGCTGGCCTTGGCGGACGGAGTCCGGCAGTTCTTTGCCGGCCCACTTGAGTAAGTCCGGCTTGTGGTCAAAGAGTTCGAGTTGCGAGGGGCCGCCGGATTGGGTGAGAAAGATGACACGCTTGGCGCGCGGTGCGAAATGCGGGAGGCCGGGTTGGGTTTCGGCGCCTTGCAGGAGTGACTGCAACGCGACGCTGCCGAAGGAGAGCGAGCCCAGCAGGGCGCGGCGGGAGAGGTTACTCATGGGTGATGGCCTCGTCGAGATTCAGGATCAGGCTGGCGACGAACATGGTGGCGGCGAGTTCGGGCTTGGCGGCACCGGCGAACTTGGCGGCATCCTGCGGGCGCTGGCGATAGTGAGTGAGTGCCTGGCGAAACTCGCGATTGAGGACGGCGGCTTCGGTGGCATCCGGCTGCCGCGAAAGCACGCGCGCGAAGATCACCGATGGTTGGCCGAGAGCGCTATTCGCCAGGGTGCGGGAGGCTTCGAGATAGGTCTCGTCGTTCAACAAGGTCAGTGCTTGGAGCGGCGTGTTGGTGCGGGAGGTGCGTACTTCGCAGGAGCGGCGCTGAGCGGTGTCGAAGAGGAAGGTGGGGGCGATGGTGCGCCGCCAGAAGGCATAAAGGGTGCGCCGATATTGCGCGGCGCCTTCACTGGGCTCGTACTTGAAGCGGCCCATGAAGAGCTCTTCCCAGACGCCATCGGGTTGATAAGGCCGGACGGGCGGGCCACCGAGAGCGGGGTTCAAGAGTTGGGCATAGCCGAGAGCGGCGTCGCGCAGCATCCAACTGGGGAGGCGAAAGCGGGAGCCGCGGGCGAGGAGGCGATTCTGCGGATCGCGCGTAAGTAAGTCCGGCGAGACGGAAGAGTCACGACGATAGACGGCGCTGTTCGCCATCAGGCGGAGGACGTGCTTCACGTCCCAGTTACTCTCCATAAACTCGACGGCGAGCCAATCGAGTAACTCGGGGTGCGTGGGTTGTTCGCCTTGTAAGCCAAAGTCTTCCGGGGTGCGCACTAAGCCCGAGCCGAACATGAGTTGCCAGAGTTGATTGACGACGACGCGGGCGGTGAGGGGGTTGTCCTTGGACACCAACCAGCGGGCGAGCCCGAGGCGATTCTTGGGTTCACCGGGTTTGAGCGGCGCGATGGCCGGCAGCACCTCCGGCGTGACGACGTCGCCTTTCTTGTCCCAAACGCCGCGCAACAGGATGTGCGTTTCGCGCGGCTGGGGACGTTCGGCGAGGACCATGACGTCAACCGAGCGCGCCTTTTGAACTTCTTCGAGTTGGCGCTGCGCGCGGTCCAGCGCGGACTTGGCGAGCAGATAGGGTTCGTGGTCGGTGAGGAACTGAGCGAAGAGGCGCTCGCGGAGAGCAGGCGTCAGACCGCTGGTGGCGAGTTGTTCGAGCGGCGCCGGTTCGAGCGACTGAACCGCGGGGCCGCGCTGATCGGTGGCAGAAAGGCGGAAGCGTTCGAGGTTCGCGTCGCCGAGGGTGGAACGATGGCGCAGCTCGAAGATGAGCTCTTCGTCGGGCGCCAAGGTGAGCGGCTCAGCTAATTCAAAGATGGCGGTATGGGGCTTCCAGCCGTCGAAGTCTTTGGTGGTCCAGCCGTTGCGCGGGTCATCGTCGAGCGTGTCCTTGATCTCGCCATAGTTATCGTTCTTCTTCTTATCCGCCGAGTAATCGGCGATGGCGGTGCGCACGACAATGTCGCGTAACTGGGTGTTGCCTTCCTGGCGAACTTGTAACTTGACGTCCGTGAGCAGGAAGTCACCGGACTGACCGCGCGAGAGTCGCCCGCGCGAATTCAAGAAGACTTCCAGCTTGAGGCCGGTGAGGCGCTTGAGCCGCGGGCGAGAGCCGATCCGGTAATCGTCCTGGCGCGGATTGGGGCCGGTGGCTTCGATCGTGCGCGAGGCATCCTGCCGGAGGACCGTGCCTTCGACGGCGCTGAGCGACGTGGCGGTGAGCGGTTGCCAGGCCTGGAAGCCACCTTTGACTTCCGCGGTGCGGGCCGTGAGCCATTGGGCGAAGGGGGCTTCGGCATCGCGGCGGGCTTGCGTTTCACGCGGAAGGCGAGCGTCGACCAAGGCTTGGGCTTCGGTGATGGCGCGTTCAGCGTAGGCGGATTGGTAAGTGGCGTACGGCTTGGCTTTGCGGCCGGCCGCGCCGTCTTCATCAATGCTGTTGAAGAAGGCGGAGAGCGAGTAGTAATCGCGGTGGGCGATGGGATCGAACTTATGCGAATGGCACTGGGTGCAACCGAGCGTAAGGCCCAGCCAAACCGTGCCGGTGGTGTTGACGCGATCAAGGACGTAATCGATGCGCGACTCTTCTTTGTCGCGACCGCCTTCGCCGTTGGTCATGTGGTTGCGGTGGAAGGCGGTGGCGATCTTCTGCTCGAGTGTGGCGTTGGGGAGTAAGTCGCCGGCGAACTGCTCGATGGTGAATCGATCGAAGGGCTGATTGCGGTTGAAGGCCTGGACAACCCAATCGCGCCAGGGCCAGTTGGTGCGGGTCTCGTCGGCCTGAAAGCCGTCGGTGTCGGCGTAGCGGGCTCCATCGAGCCACCACATGGCCAGGCGTTCGCCGAAGTGATTGCTGGCGAGGAGACGGTCCACGAGGCGGGCGTAGGCGTCGGGAGAACGATCGTTGACGAAGGCCGCGACGGTTTCGGGAGTGGGCGGCAGGCCCGTCAGATCGAAGGAGAGGCGGCGGACAAGGGTGTGCCGCGCGGCTTCGGAGTTGGCCTTCACGCCGGCTTGGGCGAGTTTGGCGTCAATGAATGAATCGATGTTGCCGCCGGTGGGACGTACGGGTTTTTCAAAGGACCAGTGCTTGCCCCAAGGCGCGCCTTGTTCGATCCAGGCTTTGACGGTGGCCACTTCGGCGGGAGTCAGCGGCGCCTTGTGCGAGGTGGGGGGCGGCATGACCTGCCGGGGATTGGCGGGCGCGATGCGGGCCATCATCCGGCTTTGCGCCGGGTCACCGGGGACGATGGCGGCGCGGCCGCGCTTGACGGCGGTGGCTTCTTCACGAAGGTCGAGCCGGAGGCCAGCCATGCGGCCGCTGGGGTCCTGCCCGTGGCAACTGAAGCATTTGTCGGAGAGCAGCGGGAGAATCTCCCGGCTGAAGTTGACCGGGGCGGCGGCCCAGGCGGGCAGCGAGAGAACGAGCGCGCAAAGGTAGCGGGAATACGCCATCTTCCTTCAGGGTGCTCGATTTGTCCGCCGCTCGCAATGGGTGAAGAGACTCTAGAAGTTGTAGGATGCAATCATGGCGGCGCGCACGCATTTTCCGGTTTCGCTGTATGCGACGGCGAATCCGGCGCACCAGGAGGTGTTCTATACGGTGCCGCGCGCCGGGCATATGGTGGGTGGGGCGGATCATCGGGTGAAGCGGGAGCACTTTCCGGGTCACGAGCTGATTTACTGCCTATCCGGACAGGGTTATGTGCGCGTGGCGGGGGTGACGCATCGGGTGGGGGCGGGGGAGTTGGTGTGGATCAACTGCCACCATCCGCATGAGCATGGGGCGGTGGCGGAGGATCCGTGGGAAGTGTACTGGGTGCGGATGGAGGGTCCGCGGTTGGAGCAAATGTGTACAATGCTCTCGGTACAGGCGTGGCCAGTGTTGAGCGGGGTGGGGCGGACGGAAGTGGAGCCGGTATTTCGCGAAATCTTCGCCCAGATGAGCAGCGATGCGCCGGAATCGGCGCCGCTGATTCATGCGGCGGCGGCGCGGCTGTTGGCGGTGGCGTGCTGTGCGCGGCAGGGGAGTCCGGCGGAGGCGGCGGTGCCGGCGCCGTTGCGGAAGGCGGTGGAGCGGATGCGGCTGTTCTACTTTGAGTCGCAGACGGTGGGAGAGTTGGCGGCGCTGGTAGGGATGAGTGCGTCCCATTTTGCGCGAGTGTTCAAGGCGACGTTCGGGACGAGTCCGATTGATTGGCTGCGGCGCGAGAGGATCAGCCAGGCGAAGCGGCGGCTGGTGGAGACGCAGGACGCGATCCAATGGATTGCGCAGGAGGTGGGGTATCACGACCGCTTCTTTTTCAGCAAGGACTTCAAGAAGCTGACGGGATTTACGCCGCGCGAATACCGGCGGCGCGAGGCGGTGAGGCGTTAAAGGATGCCGGCGGCGATGTCGGCTTTGAAGTAGTTGCGGGGTTTGGCGGGAGAGCCGGCGACGCGGCGCAGGGTGCCGAGTTGGCCGACGTGGGTGAGGGCGTCGGCGACGGGGCCTTGAAAGAGTCGCTCGGCGGAGCAGAGGATCTGCGATTGGAGCCGCTCGTCGAAGCGGGCGAGGAGGCCGAGGAAGCGCTCGACTTCGGCGTCCCAGGGGAGGGGCGCGGAGTCATGCCATTCGTGGACGCCGTCGGCGTGCTTGAGTGCCCAATCGAAGAGGTCGCCCATGTGGGCGAGGGTCTCGAGGGCGGAGCGCGAGTCCGGGGTGGCGCGGGTGTCAGCGAAGCCGGGCGGGGCGTCGAGAATGGCTTTGCGGAAGCGGAAGGCGAGGGTGGCGACGGTATGGCGAAGGAAGGAGTTCATCGACGGATCAACATTAACACGCGCAAACGCTAAACTGAAGATTCAGCAAATGGGCAACATCCTCACCTCACTTCCGGTCGGCCAGCGGGTCGGCATTGCTTTTTCCGGCGGGCTCGATACGAGCGCGGCCATTTATTGGATGCGGCAGAAGGGCGCGATTCCGTACTGCTACACGGCGCACCTGGGGCAGCCGGACGAGCCGGATTATGACGACATTCCGAAGCGGGCGCTGATGTACGGGTCCGAGAAGGCGCGGCTGATCGATTGCCGTGAGGAGCTGGTGCGCGAAGGTTTGAATGCGCTGCAGTGCGGCGCGTTCCACATCACGACGGCGGGGGTGCCGTACTTCAACACGACGCCGCTGGGCCGCGCGGTAACCGGCACGAAGCTGGTGGCGGCGATGCGCGAAGACGGCGTGGACATTTGGGGCGACGGCAGCACCTATAAGGGCAACGACATCGAGCGGTTCTATCGCTATGGGTTGATGGTGAACCCGGACCTGAAGATCTACAAGCCGTGGCTCGATGAGCAATTCATCAAGGAACTTGGCGGGCGCAAGGAGATGTCCGAGCTGTTGGAGGGCGCCGATCTGCCGTTCCGCATGCCGAAGGAGAAGGCGTACTCGACCGATTCGAACATCTGGGGCGCGACACACGAGGCGAAGGATCTCGAGCAACTAAACACGGGCATCAAGATCGTGGAGCCGATCATGGGCGTGGCGTTCTGGAAGAAGGATGTGGAGATCGAGCCGGAGACGGTGACGCTGACGTTTGATCGCGGGTTGCCGGTGGCGATCAACGGGACGAACTACGCGGACCCGGTGGAGTTGGTGATGGAGGCGAACCGCATCGGCGGGCGGCATGGCTTGGGCATGTCCGACCAGATCGAGAATCGCATCATCGAGGCGAAGAGCCGTGGCATTTACGAGGGCCCGGCGATGGCGCTGCTGTATATCGGCTATGAGCGCCTGGTGACAGGCATTCATAACGAAGGCACGATTGAGCAGTATCGGGACATGGGCCGGCGGCTCGGCCGCTTGCTGTATGAAGGACGCTGGTTCGATCCGCAGGCGCTGATGCTGCGCGAGACGCTGCAACGTTGGGTGGCGAAGGCGATTACGGGCGAAGTGACGGTGGAGTTGCGGCGGGGCAATGACTATTCGTTGCTGGACACGACGAGTCCGAACCTGACGTATCATCCGGAGCGGCTGACGATGGAGAAGGGCGAAGGCGCGTTTGGGCCGCTGGATCGTATTGGTCAGTTGACGATGCGGAATCTGGACATCGCCGATTCGCGGAGTAAGTTATTTGTCTATTCGAAGGCCGGCTTACTGCCGCCGACCGCTTTGAAGGACATGAAGCTGCTCGAGGATTAGTGCGGCTTCCGGTCGATGAAGTAGTTCCCGAAATTGTGCGCCTGATGAGGGCGCACAATTCATTGGTGCTGGAAGCGCCACCGGGAGCGGGTAAGACGACGCGCGTGCCTCCGGCGCTGCTCGAGTTCGGCGAGGTGCTGGTGCTGGAGCCGCGACGTTTGGCCGCCAGGCTAGCGGCGCGGCGGGTGGCACAGGAGTTGGGTGAGCGGATCGGCGAAACGGTGGGCTACCAGGTTCGTTTCGACGAGACGGCGAGCGAGAGGACACGACTGCGCTTTGTGACGGAAGGGATTTTGACGCGGCGTCTACTGTCGGATCCGGCGTTGCGCGGGGTAAGCACGGTGGTGCTCGATGAGTTTCATGAGCGGCATCTGGATGGGGATTTGGCGCTGGCTTTGTTGTTACGGTTGCAGCGCCTGGTGCGGCCGGATCTGAAGCTATTGGTGATGTCGGCGACGCTTGACGCGGGGGCGATCGCGGAGCATTTGGGTGGATGTCCGATCGTGCGTTCTCCGGGTAAGTTATTTGAGACGGACTTACGTTATTCGCCGCCTTCGAATGCGCTGTTAGAGCAGCAAGTGTCTCAGGCGTTGCAGAAGTTAGTCAGTGAAGGTCTGCCGGGCGATGTGCTAGTGTTTCTGCCGGGGGCGCGGGAGATTCGGCGGGCGATGGAGACTTGCGGGGGGTGGCTGGAGGCGCGCGGGATCGTCGCGTTGCCGCTGTTTGGAGACTTGAGTCCTGAGGAGCAAGACCGGGCGGTGTCACCGGGGCCCAAGCCGAAGGTGATCTTTTCGACGAATATCGCCGAGAGTTCGGTGACGATTGAGGGCGTGCGCGTCGTGGTGGACTCAGGGCTGGCGCGCGTGGCGGAGGATTCGCCGTGGACGGGGTTGCCGTCGTTGACGGTGAGGCGGGTGAGCCAGGCGTCGGCGGTGCAACGCGCGGGGCGGGCAGCGAGGACGGGTCCGGGGGTGGTGGTGCGGCTGTATCCGCCCGATGACTTCCATCGGCGGCCCGGTCAGGATGCGCCGGAGTTACTAAGGCGAGAACTCAGTCAGTTAGTGCTGGACCTAGTGGCGATGGGGATTGAGGACCCCGCCGACTTACCGTGGCTCGACGCTCCCCCGGCGGCGGCGGTGACGGCGGCAAGAACGTTACTGCATCGGCTGGGGGCGACGGGCGATCGGGCGAAGGAGATGGCGGCTTTACCGCTGCATCCGCGATTGGCACGGATGGTGCTGGAGGGCGCGGCACGCGGCGTGCGGCGGGAGGCTTGCGATCGGGCGGCACAGCTCTCAGTGGGTGAGAGCGGCGAGATGTCGGGTTGGCACGTCAGGTGAGCCGGCAGATTGACCGGGCGCTGAGGGCCAAGAATGGTCCGCGGGATGAGGATGGCTTGGATAAGGCGATCCTGGCGGCGTTTCCGGATCGAGTGGCCAAGCATCATCGGGATGAGGAAGTGAAGTTGGTGGGCGGCGGGTCCGCACGCGTGGCGCGAGGCAAGCAGATTCCGAAGTGGATGGTGTGCGTCGACATTGAGGAGCGGCGGGAGCAGGGCTTGCCGATAGTGCGGGAATTCGTGCATCTGGAGCCCGATTGGTTGCTGGATTTGCCGGAGATCGAGGAGCGCAGTGAGCTGTTGTGGCAGCGGGAGGCGGGGCGCATCGAGGCGGTGACGCAACTGCGGTATGGGCCACTGGTGATCGATGAGACGCGCGGGCGGCCGGCGGATGGAGAAGCCGCGGCGAAGTTACTCGCGGCGAAGGCGAAGGAGCAGTTACATCGCTTCATCGATCCGGAGGACTTAGCGGAGTTACAGGCGCGGTTAGCTTTTGCGGGGATGGAGGCGCGCCCGGTGGAAGAGGCGATCGCCGAATTGGCGCAAGGGTTGGTGAGCTTTGGCGAACTGGAGGCGATGACGCGAGACGGTGGTCTGGTGAGGGCGCTGGTGGCGGATGCCGGTCGGCTGGAGCGGGCGGCGCCCACGCGGGTGACACTGCCGACCGGACGCCAGGCGAAGATCCGTTATGTGGCTGGCCAGACGCCGTGGGTGGCGTCGCGCTTGCAGGACTTTTTCGGCTTGCGGGAGACGCCGCGGGTGGGGACGACGAACTTAGTGGTGCACTTACTCGCACCGAATCAGCGGCCGGTGCAAGTGACGCAGGACTTAGCGGGCTTTTGGGTGCGGCACTATCCGGAGATCCGGCGCGAGTTGTCGCGGCGGTATCCGCGGCACTCGTGGCCGGAGGATCCGCTGGGCAGCGAAGCCGTCCAGGTGGGCAAGCGCTAAGCGAGAATCTCGCGAATTACTTCGCCAGAGACGTCGGTGAGACGCATGTTGCGGCCGTTGTAGTAGTAAGTGAGCTTGGTGTGATCGAGGCCGCACAGGTGAAGGATGGTGGCGTGCAGGTCGTTAATCGACTTGCGATTTTCGATCGCCCGCAGACCGAACTCGTCGGTGGCGCCGATGGTGGTGCCGCCCTTGATGCCTCCGCCGCCGAGCCAGAGGGTGAAGCCGTAGGGGTTATGGTCGCGACCATCGAGGCGCTGCGAAATCGGCAGGCGGCCGAACTCACCGTGCCAGATGACGAGGGTGGAGTCCCAAAGACCGCGCGATTTGAGGTCGGAGATAAGGCCGGCGATGGGCAGGTCTGTTTCGCCGCAGTGCATTTCGTGGTTGGCTTTGATGTCCCAATGGGCATCCCAGCTTTCCTGGAAATTGCCGCCGCCGGAATAGAGCTGGACGAAGCGAACGCCACGCTCGACCAGACGGCGGGCCATGAGGCACTGGCGGCCGAAGTACTGCGTGGGGTGGTCGTCGACGCCGTAGAGCTTGCGCGTGGCGGCGGATTCGCTGCCGAGGTCGACGGCTTCCGGGGCGCTGACCTGCATGCGATAGGCGAGTTCGTAAGTGTTGATGCGGGCGGAGAGCTCGTTCTCTTCGGGATAATGCGAGAGATGTTCCTGATTGAGTTTGCCGAGTAAGTCGAGCCAACGGCGCTGACGTTCGCGAGAGGTGTCGCCGCGGGGCTTGAGGTCCACGATCGGGTCGCCGGTGGAGCGGAACTGGGTGCCTTGATAGGCGGCGGGCATGTAGCCGTTGTTCCAGTTGGGAGCGCCGCCGATGGGGCCGCCGCGATGGTCCGTGAAGACGATGAAGGCGGGGAGATTTTGGTTTTCGGTCCCGAGGCCGTAAGTGAGCCAGGAGCCCATGGACGGGTGACCGAGTAAGATGGAGCCGGTGTTCATCTGGAACAGCGCGGGGGCGTGATCGTTCGAGGTGGTGTACATCGAACGGATGAAGGCGAGGCTATCGACGTGCTGGGCGACGTTCGGGAAAAGCGTGGAGACGTCCATGCCGCTTTGCCCGTACTTCTTGAAGGTCCACGGCGAGCCCATGATGGCGCCGGGCGTGCCCTGCGAGGGCTTCAACTCTTTGTCCGGGAGCGCCTCACCCTGGCGCTGCTGCAGGAGCGGCTTGGGGTCGAAGGTGTCGATGTGGCTGACGCCGCCATAGCAAAAGATCGAGATGATGCTTTTGATCTTGGCGGGGAAGTGAGGTTGGCGCAGGGCGAGCGGGTTGTTCTCCGCCTGGAGTAAGTTGGCGAGGGCCAATGACCCGATGCCACCGCCGCAGCGGTGGAAGAGTTCGCGACGTGACCAGTAGCGTGCCATAAGTTAGGGGATGTAAGCGAATTCGTTGAGGTTGAAGACGGTTTGGCAGAAATCCACCAGACCAGTGGGATTGTTCCGCATGAAGCTGAGAGCGGTGTCGGCTTCTTTGGGTGAGGGGTTGCGGCCGAGCGCGAGTTGGAAGGCGCGCTGGACTTGCGCGGCGGGGTCCGAGCCCGCTTCGCGTTCGAGCCGCTCGGCAAACTTTCGCGACTGGACGTCCATGAAGGAGCCATTCATCATAATGAGGGCCTGGATGGAGGTGGTGGAGCGATTGCGGCGCGAGCAAGAGGCGACGGTATCGGGCTTGTCGTAGACGTCAAGCATGGGAACGGGGATGGTGCGCTTGGTGAAGACGTAAATGCCTCGACGCCACGTGGACGGATCATCGTCCGGCTTACCGGGCCACTTGCGGCCGGAACTGCCTTGCCAGAGGGCGGGGTCAATGTAAGGGTGCATGCCTGGGCCACCTAGCTTGGCGTCGAGCGTGCCGGCGGTGGCGAGGATCGAGTCGCGGACGATTTCGGCTTCGAGGCGACGGGGACGCAACTCGCTCTGATAGTAACGCGAGGTCATGATGGTGCGGTGGAGGTTCTTGAGGCTCCAGCCGTTCTGCATGAACTCGGTGGCGAGCCAATCGAGTAACTCCTGTTTCTTGACGCCGCTGCCACTCTTGCCGAAGTTACTCGGCGTGTCGACGAAGGCTTCGCCGAAGTGCTGGAGGAAGATGCGATTGACGAAGACGCGCGCGGTGAGCGGGTTCTCCGGGGAAGCGATCCAATCGGCGAGCGTGGTGCGGAGGTTGGCTTTATCGAAGGAGACCGGCTTGAGCGCGGCCACGCCAATGACGCCGGGCTGATAGTTGGGCGAGTACTTCTTGCCGTTCTTGATGCCGAGGGCCGCGGCGTAGTCCGGCGGACGCTGTTTATCGACGGCTTCTACGGCAGCGACTAACTCTTTGTGCTTTGCTTTCTCGGCAGGCGAGAGCTGCTTGAGGACGTCCTCGTCGGAGATCTTCAAGGTGACTTCGACCTGCTTGGCGCTGAGGATCTGGCCTTCGGTGCGCTGTTCGGGGGGCGTGCGCAGGGCGAGTTGCATGTACTCCGGAAGACTGCGGCGCTTCTCCTCGGTGAGGCGATCACGCGTGGGCTTCAGGAAGTCCAGCACGGCTTGCTTGAGCGGCTTCTGGAGCTCATCGAGACGCTTATTCTCGGCGACGTTCTTCGCGATGGTGTCGGCGTCAGCGAGCGGATGGTTGGCGTACTCGGTGTTGTAGAAGACGGCTTGCAACTGCAGATAGTCCTTCTGCGGGATGGGATCGAACTTGTGATCGTGGCAGCGAGCACAGCCGACGGTGAGGCCGAGGAAGGCGCCGCCCGTGGTGGAGATGAGGTCGTCGAGCTCATCCAGCCGGGTTTGCTCCGTGCGGATGTTGGCTTCGACGCCGTGGCGCAAGTAACCGGTGGCGATCAACTGGTCAGCGGTGGGCTGAGGGAACTCGTCGCCGGCGAGTTGCTCGCGAATGAATTGGGTGTACGGCTTGTCGTCGTTCAAGGATTTGACGACGTAGTCGCGGAAACGCCAAGCGGTGGGACGGTCGCGGTCGAACTCGTAGCCGGCCGAATCGGCGTAGCGGACTAAGTCGAGCCAGTGGCGAGCCCAACGTTCGCCGTAGTGGGGCGAGGCGAGTAACTGATCGATGAGTTTGGGCCAGGCGTCGGGGCGCGCGTCGTTGACGAAGCTCTCGACCTGGGCCGGCGTGGGAGGCAGGCCGAGTAAGTCGAGATAGGCACGGCGCACGAGGGTGCGTTTGTCGGCGGGTTTCTTCGCAGCGAAGAAGACATCGATGGCGTTGCCGCCATAGTTTTTGTGAACGGGCGGAACGAAGGCCCAGTATTTGGGAGCGGGCTGTTTGGCGAGCGCGAGGTCCGGGGCACCGGCATCGATCCAGCGCTTGACGGCGGCGACGTCTTCGGGACTGAGATTGCCGGAGGGAGGCATGAGCGGCTTCTGCGCGCCGGAGATCACGCCGTAGAGGAGACTTTGGGTGCTTTGACCGGGGACAAGTGCCGCACCGCGACGGCCGCCTTTGAGCGCAGCCTCGCGGCTGCGAAGGTCGAGGCCGGACATCGCGGACTGGCCGTGACAGCCGGTGCAATTCTTCTGGAGGACGCGGGCAGCAGCGGCGGCGTCATCCTGAGCAACGGAAGTCAGCAGGAGCAGGGCCGCGATCATGCGTTCAATCCTGCCAGGACGCCGCGGAGGAAGGCGAGCGATTGGTGCATGCCGGGTAGCGGGTTATCGGCGTTGATCTCGTATTCGAGCATGACGTTGCCCTGGTAGTTCATCTTCTTCATCTGGCGGAGCATGCCGGCGATGGGGAGGATGCCGTCACCGACGGCGCATTGACTGTTGCGATCGTTGGCGACTTTGAGGTCCTTGATGTGGAAGTCCAGGAGACGCGAGCCGGAGAGGGCGACGGACTCGACGAGGTCATGGCCGGTGCGGACTTCGTGGCCGATGTCGATGCAGACGCCGAGGCGAGGGTCCATGTCCTTGATGGCCTTGAGGGCATCGCGGCAACTGGGGAAATGCTTGTCTTCAGGGCCGTGATTGTGGATGGCGGCCTTGATGTTGTACTCCTTCACGAAGCGCTCGATGAGGGGGAGGGTCTTCATGGAGGGGCCGATGATGATCATCGGCATGCCCGCTTCCTTGGCGTACTGAAAGTGGAAGCGAATGTCGGCTTCGTCTTCCTTCAAGAGGTAAATCACGCCGCCGCTGGTGACTTCAAGGCCCGCAGCTTTGAATTGCTGGCTGGCTTTCTCGCGCTCTTCGGAGGTGCTCTTGAAGGGCAGGTGCATCTCTTTCACGCTGAGATACTTGACGCCGAGTTGCTTGACGCCACGAATCATGGCGCCGCGTTGGAACTCGCGGAAGGAATAGCTGGCGATGCCGAGCTTCAATTCGGGGGCGCCGCGCGGGGTGTCGGCCGGGGTGGCCGCCAGCGCGAGGGGCGAAGCCAAAGCAGACTGAAGGAGCGAGCGACGGGAAGGCATCGCCCCGATTTTATCACCCGGCAGAATCGAGTTCCGGGTGCTGGCGGGCCCATTCCAGGTACTCGGAGATGGTGTAGAAGGTGCGGTGTTTGTAGAGGCGGCCGGCGTCTTCGACGGGGTGGGTCCAGTTGTAGGTCCAGGAGTCGCCGGTTTCGCGCATCCAGCGGGTGAGGCGTTTGTCGAGCTTGGCTTGGAGCGCGGCGGAGCCGGGATCGCCGACGAGGTTGTGGAGCTGGTTCGGGTCTTTTTGCAAGTCGTAGAGGACCCAGGGACGGTCCTGGTAGCGGGCGTACATGTGGGTGGCGGTGCGGACGCCGCGCCAGCCGGCGGGTGTGCCATCGCCGGCGAAGGGTCCGAAGATCTGGAAGAAGGCGGAGTCCGGCGCGCGACCCCTGCCGGCAACGAGGGGACCGGAGAGGTCGCGGCCTTGCATCGTCTTGGGAGGCGGGAGGCCGGCCAGGCCCAGAAAGGTGGGTGCGAAGTCGACGTGGGTGAAGAAGACGTCGCTGCGGGTGCCGGGCTTGACGTGGCCGGGCCAGCGGAGGATGCCGGGAACGCGGATGGACTCTTCCCAAGGTTTGCGCTTGAGGCGTTGGCCCTGGGAGCCGAGCATGTCGCCGTGGTCGCTGGAGTAAAGGACGATGGTGTTTTCGCGGAGGCCGAGTTCGTCGAGCTTGGCCATGATGCGGCCGACTTGGTCATCGAGAGCGGTGACCATGCCGTAGTACTCGGCGATGTCCTGGCGCTTGGGTTGGTTGGCGGGAGCGGAGTAATTGGCGCGCATGGTGAGTTGCGTGGGATTATAGCGGCTGGTGTAAGTGGCGGGAGCTTTGTACGGGTCATGGGGCGGACCCCACTGGATGGTGAGATAGAAGGGCCGGTGGTCCGTACGGGATTGCTCGAGAAACTCGAGGCCTAAGTCAGCCCAGCCTTCGGCTTCGAACTTACCGAGCTTGGTGGGCTGGTTGGTGTCGCGGAAGTAGTGATTGTCGAAGTGGCGATGGCTGCACTGGTGGGCGGCCCAGAAGTCGTAACCGTGCCGACGGGGGCCGGGAGGAACGAAACCAGGTTCGCGGGGGCCGCCATCGAGGTGCCACTTGCCGACGAAGCCGGTACGGTAGCCGGCATCCTTGAAGCTTTGCGCGACGCTCACGGAGCCCTCGCGGAGGCGAAGGTCATTGGCGATCATGCCGTTGCGGTGGCAGTATTGACCGGTGAGCAGAATGGAGCGGGCGGGGCAGCAGACGGGCGTGTTGGCGAAGACATGATCGAGGATCATGCCTTCGGCGGCGAGTTGGTCGAGGTGGGGCGTGTGGACATCAGGATTGCCGAGGCAGCGCACGGCGTGATAGCGGTGCTGGTCCGGCATGAGGAAGAGAATGTTGGGGCGGCGGGCCGATTCAAACGGCGCGGCGGCGCCGGCGGCGACAAAGCGGCGGCGGGAGATAGCCATAGCCGAATGCTATCACCCGAGCCCGAGTCCGCTTTCGATGGCGTCCATCAGGGTGTGCAGGAGAAACTGATGGGCTTCCTGCACACGGGCCGTGGCGGAATGCGGCACCAGACACACGCAGTCGGCGAGAGGGAGGGCGGGTCCGCCATCTTTACCGAGGAACGCCACGGAGGGCAAGCCGAGTTGCTGGGCTCTCTTTAGGGCCTCGACGAGGTTGGGCGATTGTCCGCTGCTACTGAAAACGATGAGGACGTCGCCGGGTTGACCGAGTGCTTCGATCTGGCGGGAGAAGACTTCTTCGAAGCGATAGTCGTTGCCGATGCAACTGAGCGTGGCGCCATCGGCGGTCAGGGCGATGGCCGGAAGGGCGCGACGGTTCTTCTTGTAACGGCCGACTAACTCGCCGACTAAGTGCTGAGCTTCGCAGGCGCTGCCGCCGTTGCCGCAGACGAGTAACTTGTGGCCGTGGCGGAGAGCAGTGAGACAGAGCTCGGTCGCAGCTTTCAGTTGCGGTTCGAGGTTGTCCAGGGTGGCGAAAAGCTCGCGAGCTTCCTGGAGGGTTTGGACGTAAGGAGTCATAGAGCTTTGGCGGTGACTTTGCGCAGAGAGAAGTAGAGGATGGCGGCGGCGCAAGGATGCATCAGGGCAGCGAGGGCGAAGGCCGCGCTATAGCCGAACTGGCTGATGACGACGGCGAGGATCTGGGCGAAGAAGGCGCCGGCGAGGCTGCCACACATGCCCATCAGGCCAAAGACGGTCCCCGTGAGGCGATTGGGGAGAATGTCGGAGGCGAGGGCGGCGGTGTTGGTGGACCAGCATTGCGTGAGGAAGGCGACCAGACAGGTGATCGCGATGACGGTGACGATGGACGGCGCGATGCCGGCGAGGGCGCCAAGGGGGGCAAGGCATCCGACGCCGAGCAGGGTGTAAATGCGGGCGCGCGTGGGGGCGACGCCACGGCGGATCATGGTGTCTGAGATGGCGCCACCACCGATGTTGCCGAGGTCGGCGAAGAGGAAGGGGATCCAGCCATAGAGGCCAACTTCCTTGAGGCTGAGTCCGCGCTCCGTTTGTAAGTAGCCGGGCAGCCAGAATAAGTAGAAGTACCAGACAGGATCGCTGAAGAAACGGGGGAGGCAAAGTCCCCAGACAACGGGGTTGGTGGCGAGTTCGCGCCAGTTGACCGGGGCGGGGGGCGGCTCGGCTTGCAGGATCTGGAGACGTTCGGCAGGGGTGACGGCGGGATGTTCGGAGAGGGGCCGGTAGAGCCACCACCAGAGAGGCAGCCAGACGAGACCGAGCGCGCCGGGGACGATGAAGGCGTAACGCCAGTCGAACCGGAGCGTAAGCCAGGCGACGACGGGCGGGGCGAGGATGGCGCCGAGCGCGCTACCGGAGGAGAAGATGCCGGTGGCGACGCCGCGCAGGGTGGGCGGGAACCATTCGCCGCAGACTTTGACGCCCGCGGGATATACGCAGGGTTCGCCAATGCCGAGCAAGGCGCGGAAGACACCGAGCGAGACCGCGCCGCGGGCGAAGCCGGTGAGCATGGTGGCGACCGACCACCAGGCGAGACTGAGGGTGAGGCCGAGGCGGACGCCGAGTAAGTCCATGAGGCGTCCGCCGACGGCGTACATGATGGTGTAGGGGATCAGGAACGCGGTAACGATGTTGGCGTAATCGTGTTCGGTGAGATGTAACTCGGCGCGTAACTGAGGGCTGAGGATCGACAGGGTCTGTCGGTCAATGTAGTTGACGGTGGTGGCGGCAGCCAAGAGCGCGACGATCAGCCAACGGACGCGCGAGTAGGTCATGGGTGCAAGAGCGCGCCTTGCTGGGTGAGGCGGTCCTGGAGCGTGGCCATGGGAAGCGCGCGAGGGACGCCCGCGGCTTCGAGGGAAAGCGCTGCCATGGTGCCGGCGGCCTGGCCCAGAGCCATCGCCGTGCCACTGACTCGCGTGGAACCGTGGGCTTCGTGGGTGGCGGAGATGCAGCGGCCGGCGGTGACGAGGTTGTCGAGTCCTTGTACGGTGAGGCAGCGCGCGGGAATCGGGTAGGGCGCGGGCGGATCATCTTTGTGCGGATGCACGCCGACGCGGCCGTCTGCCGGGTGAATGTCGATGGGCCAGGAGCCGAGCGCGATGGAGTCGTCACAGGGTTGGCAGGTGAGGACGTCGTGAGCGGTGATCTGATAGTCGCCGAGAATGCGGCGGGTTTCGCGGACGCCGATCTGGGAGGCGGCCGCGAGCAAATAGGCATCGGCGTACTCGGGCGCAGCCTCTTTGAGGAGCATCAGGATGGACATCATATCGCGGCGGCCTTGACGTTCAGCGAGCGAGAGGGTTTCGGTTTTAGTGCCGTCTCCATAGAGCCGCGTGCAGTTGAGCGTGGCTTCGTTGTCGTGAATGCGGATTACCCACGGGCCACCGTACTTCGGGGCGCGTCCGGCTTGATGCGCGGCCGTCATGGCGCGGCGGGCGGACTCTTCGAGTTCGTGCCAGTTGACGCCCTTCTTCACGCCGCCGAGGCGGAAGTGCATCGACATGGTTTGCAGCAGGGAGTGCTTTTCGTAGGGAGCACCGGCGAACGCGGCCAGGTCGCCGTCTCCGGAGCAATCGACGTACTGCTTGGCACGGATGCGCCAGAGACCCTCTTTGCCGGCGGCCACGACCGAGATCAAGCGGGCGCCATCGCGTTCAATGGCGGCGGCGGGTAAGTGATAGAGGATCTCGACGCCGGCCTCTTCGAGCATGAGGTCCGCGGTGAGCTTGAAGCCTTCAGGGTTGAAGTTCGTGCATTCGGGGGGATTGTCGGCGGTGGCCTGACCGCCGGTGGCGAACATGCGGTCGACTAACTCGCGGCCGACGCCGCCGACGACGAAGCGGTCGTAGTCCTGGCAACTGCGAAGTCCGTCGAGGGTGTGGACGAGCGCGCCGACACAGATACCACCGCAGAAGCCGTCTCGTTCGAGAAGAATGGTGCGAGCGCCGTTGCGGGCGGCGGCGATGGCGGCGGTGACTCCCGCGGTGCCGCCGCCGCAAACCAGGACGTCGCACTCGCGTTCGATCGCGATGGGTAAGTTCATTGGGGCTCCTGGCGTTTGTAAGTTTCGTAACTATAGCAGCCGACGGCGGAGGCGCCGCCATCGACGGTCAAAATCTGCCCGGTGAGATAGGCGGAAGCGGGCGAGACGAGGAAGGCAATCATCTCGGCGACTTCGGCGGGCTCGGCTAAGCGGTTCATGGGAATGCTGCGGCTGCGCTCGGCGTACATGGGTCCGGCGTAGACCTTGCGTAGCTGTTCGGTGGCGACGGGGCCGGGCGCGACGGCGTTCACGCGGACGCGATGTGAGGCCAGCTCGACGGCGAGAACGCGAGTGAAGGAAGAGACGGCGCCTTTGGCCGAAGCGTAGGCGCCGGTGCCGTACATCGCCATAGAGGCGGCGATGGAAGAGATGTTGACGATGCTGCCACCTTCGGCGAGCATGGCCTTGGCGGCGGCTTGACAGCAGAGGAAAGTGCCGGTGACGTGTAAGTCGAAGAAGCTTTGCCACGTGGCTAAGTCGATCTCAAGGAGCGGCGCCATTTTAGCGACGCCGGCAGAGTTGACTAAGGCATCAAGGCGGCCGTAGGTTTCGAGGGCAGTGCGGACGAGTAAGTCGGCAGTGCCGGGCTCGCGGACGTCGGCGGCGACCGCGGTGGCTTGGGGCAGGGCCGAGACTAGCTCCTGAAGAGCGTCGGCGGAGCGTCCGTTGAGGACGAGAGCGTAGCCGTCCTGCGCGAGGCGCAAGGCGGTGGCTTTGCCGATGCCGCGGGCGGCGCCGGTGATGATGGCGACTTTGGTCATGCTACGTTCTCCGCGGCTTGATAGCAGGCTTGGGCAAGGCGAACGTCCTCACGGGCTTCTTCACCGCTCACTTCGGGGGGAGTGCCGGCCAGCAGCGCTTCGCAGAAACGGCGGTGCTGATTGTAGGGGTTCTGCGCGTCGTCCCAATCGGGCGGAATGCTTTCCGCAGTTTCGAGCGAGCCATCGCCTTTGAAGTGGAGTAACTCGCCGTGGAAGGGCCCGTTGTCGCCAGTGAACTCAAGGCGCAGGTTGTCGCGGTAATGAAAGGACCCCTTGGTGCCCAGCAAGGAGACATGCTCTTCGAGGCAGCACCAGGAAGTTTGGATCTCGCCCATGCCGCCACCGGAGAGGCGGTATTGAGCGAGCATGAGGTCGTCGCCTTCGATTTGGGGGCAGGCGACGTTGGTATTCATGGCTTGAACGCCGGTGACGCGTTCGCCGGTGAGCCAGCGCATGAGGTGTTGATAGTGGACGCCGAGTTGAATGAAGGAGCCGCCGCCCGTACGGTTGCGAGAGGCTCGCCAGTTCTGATCGACGCCGCCCCAGGCGAGACCGCCACGGTGGGCGAGACGAGCGCTATAGAGCACCGTCCTGCCCAGGTAGCCTTCCTGCGCCATGCGGCGTAAGTCGCGGAAAAGGGGATGATCGAGCAGGTTCATGTAGACGCCGAGCGTGACGCCGGAACGCTCGCGGGCGGCGAGGATGACGTCGCACTCTTCGGTGGTGCGAGCCATAGGCTTTTGTAAGAGGACATGTTTGCCGGCCTCCAGCGCGGCGACGGCATGGTCGCGATGGAGGTGGTTCGGCGTGGAGATGACGACGGCGTCGACGTCATCGCGCAGAGCGTCGGCGAAGTCCGTGGAGGAGCGGGAGGCGCCTAACTCCGCCGCGGCTTGTTGGGCCTCAGCTAAGTTCGCGTCCACGGCGGCGACGACGGAGACGCCGGGAAGATGGAGATAGGTGCGACGATAGCGGCGAACAACACCGCCACAGCCGGCGAAGGCGATTCGTAGAGACATAAGTTATTTCGGAGTGACAGCAGAAGCAGTACTGGATTGCGTTTGGCGGTTGCCAGCGCGATCTTCGGCGAAAACCTTGTAGTAATAGCGGCGGCCTGGGGCAAGGCCGTCGTCGATGTGCATTTGCAGAAAGTAATGAGCGTGATCGAGGACGGCCAGCGGTTGACGACCGGCGGTGGAGAAGTCCGGCGTATCGCCGCGGTAGAGATGGTAGCGGGCGATGTCCGACTCCTGGTTACTGCGCCAGTAGACCATGAGTTTGTTCTTGGAGCGGCGAACGACACCGAACTCGGCGACGGGGGCAGGCGGAGTGAGGTTGCGGCCGGTGGTTTCGGCGTTGACCTGGGCGGACAGCGGTCCCTGTCGGTTGTTGGCGCCGATGGCGGCCAGGCGGTAGTAATAACGCGTTTGATATTTGAGGCCGCGGTCCGAGTAAGTGGAGCCGGAGACGCGGGCGATAAGTGTTTCAGACGTCGCAGGATCCTGATGGTCTTCGGAACGGTAAAGGTTGAAATGGCCCGTGCCATTCCAGGTGAGACGCACGGTGTCGTCAGCGATGGCGACCGCCTGAAGGGCAGGCTGGGCGGCGGGTTCGATGCCGGAGACGAGGCGGACGGTGGCATGCGCGAAGGGCAGGACATGAACTTTGATTTTGCCGTTCTCGACGGAGAGCGATGATTGGTCGTTTTCGACTAAGTCGCAGAGGAAGGCCTGGGCGGGGGAGAAGGCCGAGGCGTCGAGAGTGAAGTCGGTGGCGCGGCCTTCGGTTTCGACGAAGCGCGCGACCCAGCCGCGACCGGGCTGTTCGGAGTTCTTGAGCACAGAGAGGTGGACGTTGGGGGCGTTGATGGAGAGGAAGCTTTGGGAGGGATTCGTCAGGCGACCGGTGGGATTGGCGGGCAGGGAAATGGCTTCCAGCGGGCTCGAGACCTGCCAGCCAAAGTCGGTGGCTTGGCCGGAGTTCCAATCGCCGTCGTGCGAGGTGAGCGAGTAGCCGATGGTCGCGTTGGTTTCCTCGGGGCTCAGGACGAGCAGGCCCGCCATGCGATTGGACCAGGCGTAGCCGTAGAGCCAGGGCGTTTTCGGTTGATAGTCGTTGGAGAACTGGTTGTAGCGGATCTCGCCGAAGGAGAAGGTAGCGGCGTTCCACGGGGCAACGGTGATGCCGTGGCGGGCGTTTGAGATATCGACCCAACGGTTGGCGTGAATATAGTCGTGCGTGCCCCAGCGGAGTTGGTCGAGGTAGGGGCGGATGACGGCCCCGGCGGTTTCGGCACGGAACTGGCCCTGGTCCACTTTGAAGGGGAACGAGTAGTAGATGTTGTCGCGGTAACGCTCTTCGTACTTATCGGTGTAGAGGGCTTTGACGTGCTCAAGGTGGTTGACGAAGTCGATGCGTTTGAGCTGGTCGTAAAGGATGACAGTTTGACGGATAGCGCCGCCAGTTTTCTCGTCGTCGATCCAGACGTTGAACTCGCCGCGGACGGGTCCGAGAGTGGCTTCGAGCTTGCGAGCGCGGACGGGCGTATAGTTGAAGCCTTCCTTACTTTCGCGGGCGTTCTTGTGGACGTAGACCATCTGGTTGCCGCGATGGGGCGCCTGGGAATCGAGTAACTCGCGGCCACTGGACTTCTCAAGGATACTGACGACCGAGCCGGTGGTGGCGTCGAAGCGTACGGTGTAGTGCTGGTTCGAGAGGGAGGTGGCGGTGCTGGAGAGGCCGGTGGTTTGGGGCGCGGCTTTGGTGCGATCAAGGCGATAGAGCTTGTAGCCATAGGCCGGGACGTCAGTGGCGAGGAACTCGACTTGGCCGTCGGCGGTGGGCTGGCAGGGGATGCGGCGACCGGCGGGGTCGAGCACGGCAGGGAAGTCGCCTTTGGTTTTGACAACGCCAGTGCGGGCATGGACGAGAGGGTTGAAGACGGCGATGGTCTGTCCGGGGCCGGTGCGGATGTGTTGTCCGAAGGCGGCGGAGGTTTCGGCGAACGCGCCTTCGGTGGCGTCGAGGGCACGCCGGGCTTCGTTCTTCTTTACCCAGGCGGCATTGAACAACTGGACGTCGCTGGCGAGTGGTTGGGTGGGCCAACTGTGCTCGTCATAGTCAAAGAAACGGGTGTAAGTGCGGCTGACGAAGCTGGGCTTGAGTAAGTAGGCGGGATTGAAGGAGGAGGCGAGAGCCGCGAGCCCTTCGGCGACCGGAAGGAGGCGAGCCGCGCGGCGCTTCCAGCCTTGGGATTCCGGGTCGATGGTGGCGTAGTCGGCGGAGTAGTTATTGAGGTCGCCGGTAAGTTCGGGGAGTTGCGCGCCGTATTGACGTTCGATGTAAGTGAAGAACTGGGTGGGGCTGGAGATGCGAATGTCGGGATAGGCATAGCGTTCGTTCCAGACGGGGAGGACGCGGGTGTCGAAGCGGGGCGTGTCGTGGTCGATGTACTCGGGGTTGATGACGGCATCGTAGGGATACGGGCCAAGGTCGGTGCCGCTCTCGATGCGCTTGAGCTGGGTGGAGACGTTCTCGCTGGCGAGATCGATGAGGTTGCCATAGCCGCCGCCGGTCTGGCCGTACCAGAAGCTGCCGCCGTAGTGCGAGCGCCAGCCATAGAGAAGGCGATCGCGGCCGTTGGGCGACTTCCACCAGAAGAGGGCGGGGAGCTTGGTGGAGGCCCAGTTATTGCGGCCTTCAGTGCGCCAACTCTGGCCCCAGCGGGCGACGTACTTGAAGCCGGCTTCGGCAAGAGCCTGGGAACCGGCCCAGGAGAGGCTCGGGTTGTCGACGATCATGTAGGTCTTGAGATCGAGACCGTAACGGTCGAGGGTTTCGCGACGGGCGGGGTAGGTGTGGCGGGCGAGCTCTTCGTAGTCCATCCAATGGGAGTGGACACCGGAGGGCGCGCCCATCAGGTGCATGTTGCCGGTTTTGAGGTCTTTGTCGACGATGTCGCGCCAGGCTCGGGGGCCGCGTTCCTCGAGGTAATTGCGCTGGAAGAGCAGGGTTTCGAGAGTGTAGTGAAAGCGCGAGTCGGTGGTGCGTTCGAGGTCGGTGACGTTTTCACGGGAGCGGCTGAGATCGCGAGCGAGATCGATGAAATTGGCGATGTCGTATTGCTTGTGAAAGATGAAGCCTTCATAGCCCAGGTCCTCGTGGGAGGACTTGATGATATGAACTTTCCACTTCCGTTGGGGCTGCCAGGGGCCGCGCCAAGTGACGGTGGGGCCGGCTTGGAGGGTGATCTCGACGGTGGCTTCGCGGGCGAGGTCCGGAACCAGCACGCGGTGTTTGGAGAGGCCGGCCGGGAGGGGGACCTTCAAACTCGGCCCCGACTCACCGCCGATCACCTGGGCGACGAAGTTCGCTTCGGTGGCAGCTCCTTCGTTGAGTACGGTGACGAAGGAGACTTGGCGCAACGGCGTGGCGCGGGGAAAGAGAACGGTGGGTTCGACTTTCAGAATCCTGATTTGGGCGCAGGAAACCGCGGCCGCCGCGAGGGCGGTGAGAAGGAGTCGGAAATACATCAGCCTGGTCCTTAGAAGATGAATTTGAGGGCGAGCTGGCCCGTGCGGTTGCCGGTCTTCTGGGTGACTTGTCCGAAGGTGGGCGTGTCCACGGTGGTGCCGGGGCTGGCCCAGAGCGGGTGGTTCAGGAAGTTGAAGAACTCGGCGCGGAACTGAACGTTGAAGCGTTCGCGGATGACCGTGTTCTTGAAGAAGGAAACGGTCCAGTTGTTGACGCCCTGGCCGCGGAGGTCCGGGGATTGCGGGCCGGTGTTGCCGAAGGTGAACGGAGCCGGCTGAGAGAAGACGCTGGTATCGAACCAGCGCAGCGGGGTGCGCTGATCTTCCGGCAGGAGGGCGGAACGGCCATTGTTGTTGGGACGCTGACCGGCGCCGAAGCCGATGTTGTTGACCGGCACGGTGATCGAAAGCGGGAGGCCGCTCTGGAGGGTGAAGATGCCGTTCGCCTGCCAGCCGCCGACGAAGAGATTGACGAAGCCGGGGGCCGAGTTGAGGAAGCGGCGACCTTTGCCGATGGGGAGGTCATAGAGGCCGGCGACGGTGAGGCGATGCGGAATGTCGATGACGGAGATGGAGCGTTCGATCGCCAAGTTGTACTGATTCTGGATGCCGGTGCTGCGCCAGTAACGCTCGCCGACGTTGCCGATGTTCTTGGACCACGTGTAGGAGACGAGCGTGGAGAAGCCATTGGCGAAGCGGCGCTCCAATTTGGTTTGGAGCGAGTTATAGGAGATCTGCCCGGCGGAGACGGTGTTGTACTGCACGTCCGTGAACTGCGGGAAGGGGCGGAGCAACTG
This sequence comes from Bryobacteraceae bacterium, assembly GCA_965229305.1. GTDB lineage: Bacteria > Acidobacteriota > Terriglobia > Bryobacterales > Bryobacteraceae > JALHNI01. The sequence continues at coordinate 226,581 of CBDDIZ010000040.1, forward strand.
GCCGGCGCTCAGCGTGGGGTTGGCGAAGGTGCCGCGTTCCACCAGGCCCAGGAAAGGGTTGGGGACTTGAGCGTTCAGCGCCGCGCCGCGCGAATAGAGCGACGGATCGAGCTGATTGCCCTGCACGTTGATGTATTGGTTGATGCCGCGTGAGCCGACGTAGCTGACATCAGCGAGCCAGCCACCGAATTGATGCTGGAGGCCGGCGTTGAACTGCTGAGTATAGGGCACAACGACGTTGCGCAACTGATTGGTGATCGACTGGCCGATCAGGGTGTTGGCGCCGAGGGCGTTGCCGGTGGGCTGATTGAAGCCATCGGGGAAAGGGTTGCTGATGCGGCGCGCGGGAGTGAGGTTGCCGTCGGTGGAGGTGAGGAACGGCGTGTCGCCGTCGTAGCCGAGCGCGCCGAAGGTGGAGGCGCCGAAGCCGGTGCTGACCGAGGGCTGATAGAAGATGCCGTAAGCGGCGCGGAAGACGGTGCGCTGCGAGATCTTGTAAGCCAAGCCGAGGCGCGGGCCAAAGTTATTGCTATCGATGGGATTGCGATAGCGCGAGGCGATGTCCTTGGCCATGTATTGCAGACCGCCCTTGGCCGAAGCAAGGCGAGCGGTGGCGGCTTGGGTAACGTCGAGGTCGAAGCTGGTGTTGCGGTTGTAGCGTTCGGTGAACGGCGTCTCGATGTCGTAACGGAAGCCGGCGTTGATGGTGAGGCGGCTATTGACGCGCCAATCGTCCTGGATGTAGCCGGCGCCGTAGAAGTACTGCACGGCGATGGAGCCGGGGATGCGGTTGTTGCCACTGGCCGGGGTGCCGAGGAGGAAGGAAGCCAAGCCCCAACCGGCGGTGGGACTGGTGGCGAAGGGATTCTGCTGGGTCCAAACGCGGTTGAAGGAGAACGACGGGGTGACGTCGGAGGCCTGGATGTCGGCGTAGCGGTACATGCGGAAGTCACCGCCGAATTTGATGGTGTGGCGGCCGGTGACTTTGGTGATGGAGCCCTGGAGCGAATGCGAAAGGTCGCCGCGGCGGAGGAGGTCGCCGTTGGAGCGAGTGCCTAAGCCTTCGTAGTTTTCGATGGAAGTCGGCGGGAAGGTCTTATAGAAGACGGAACTGGCGAGCGACGAGGGGAAGCCGAGCGTGGTGAGATCGAAGCCGCTCGATTGAGGGAGACGGCTGAGCAACTGGCGGTTCAGCGAGTAGCGCAGGTCCAGGATGGAGGTGGGCGTGATGGTGTTGGTGTAGCCGACGACGGCGTTCTTCGGGTAGACGTAGAGGTTCGAGCCGCCGCCGCGAGCCGAGTAAGCGCCGGCCGGATTGTTGGTGATCAGGCAGCTACCGCAGGAGGGATCGCTGCCGAAGAGGTTGGCGGCGCCGCCGCCCTGCGAGCTTTCGGTGTAGCGAACGAAAAGGCGTTGGCCGTCTTTGATGGCGTAGTCGGTCTTGATGGTCCAGGTGTTCTGGCTGTTTTTCCCGTTGGCGTTGACCAGGTAGTTATTGGAGTTGGTGAACGGATCGCTGGGGGTGGTGTTGGGGGCCGGGTAGTAGTTCACCATGTTGCGGGACACGGGGTCGAGCCGGCTGGCGGGGATGACGTTGTTGGGGAACGGCGTGCGGGTGTAGGTGTTGGCGGCGCCGGGGACGGGGACGGTGGAGTAGGGGTCGTAGACCTGAACCAGGGCGCCGGTGTTGGTGCGGCGTTGGGAGAAGTCGCCGGTGCGTTCGAGAGCGGTGGGGACGGTGAGTTGCAGACGGCTGGGGAGGACGTCCCGGTAGCCTTCGTAGTTGGTGAAGAAGAAGAGCTTGTTGCGGCCGTTGTAGATTTTGGGGATCCAGACGGGGCCACCGGCAGAGTAGCCGAAGGTGTGGACGTTGAGGAAGTCGCGGGTACGGCCGTTGCGGTTGTTGATCCAGGAGTTGGAGTTGAGGACGCGGTTCTTCCAGAAGTCGTAGACGGTGCCGTGGAAGTCGTTGGTGCCGGACTTATAGATGGCGTTCAAGACGGCGCCGCCGGTGCGGCCGAACTCGGCGGCGAGGGCGTTGGTTTCGATCTTGAATTCCTGGATGGCATCGATGCTGGGGATCACCGTGGCGGCGCCCATGTTCGCGGTGAGCGCGGTGGCGCCGTCGATCATGAATTCGTTGGTGTTGGTTTGGCCGCCGTTGGAGGACCAGCGGCCGAAGCCGACGGAGCCGGAAGTGGCGGGGGCGGCGCTGGCGCCGAAGTCGTTGACGCCGGCGGTGAGGGTGGCGATCTGGAAGAGGTTGCGGTTAGAGGAAGGCAGGTCGACGACCTGCTTGTTCTCGATCAACTGGCTGACGGAGGAGGTGGCCGTTTGGAGGAGGGGCGAGTCCGCCTTCACTTCGACGGATTCGGTGACGGCGCCCGCTTGGAGCGCGACGGGGACTTCCATTTTCTGCGCGGTGTCGAGCTTGAGGTTGGAGCGGGTGAAGCGCTTGAAGCCGGTCATTTCGGCTTCCAGGCGGTAAAGGCCCGGGGGCAGGGAAGCGATTTCGAAGTAGCCCTGGTCGTTGGTGTTGGTGGTGCGGGTGACGTTGGTTTCCGCGGAAATGGCGACGACTTTGACGTTGGGCACGACGGCGCCGGTGGAGTCAGAGACGGTGCCGAGAATGGTGCCGGTGAAGGTCTGGGCGAGGGTGAGAGAGGCCAAGACGGTGAGTTGGGTAAGGGTCGCAACAAGGCGTGAGAGATACTGCATGGATCACTCCTGAAGATGAAGATCGAGTTTCAGCATATGCGGGCATGAACCACTTGTCAACTTGAATATTGACCATTGGTAAAACTTTGCTAGAATCGGGAGCGCGGTGAAAAAGGATCATATTGCGAGCAAGATTAAAGACCTAATCGCCGCGGGCACCTATCCGCGGGGGGCGCTGTTGCCATCGGAGCGGGTGATGGCGACCGAGCTGGGCGTTTCGCGGCCGACGTTGCGCCGGGCCGTGGAAGCGCTGGTGAACGAGGGGGTGCTGGAAGCGCAGGCGGGTCGGGGAACGCTGGTGCCCGAGGAGGACGGCCTCAAGCTGAGATGGAAGATCATCGCGCTGCTGCTGCCTGACATCACCAATCGCTTCTTCAGCGAAGTGGCCGAGGCCATTGAGTATGCGGCGCTCCAGCGCGGGTATCAGATTCTGCTCTGCAATTCGCGGCATCAACCGAGGCTGGAAGAGTTCCACATTCGCCAGTTCGTGGAGCGGAAGGTGGACGGTGTGATTGTGGCGCATGATCCGAACCAGGAGATTCCGGCGGCCTTTGCGAAGCTGCGGCAAGCGGCGATTCCGACGGTGCTGATGTTCGGCAGTCCGCAGGAGGCCGAGTGCGACAGCGTGGAGCTGAACGATCGCGAGGGGGTGGACCAGGCGCTGCGGTATCTACAGTCGCTGGGGCACCGGCAGATCGGGTTTTGCCGTCCGTTGGCGGATGAGCGTCCGCATCCGCGCGAGGTCCACTATCGGGAGTTCATGCAGCGCTCGGGCGGGGCGGCGAGCGTGGTGAATCTGGTGGAGGTGGAGCCGGCGGTGGCGGAGGCGGAGTTGGCGAGTCTGTTGCAGCGGCCCGAAGGCCCGACGGCGTTCTTAGCGGGTAACGACAACGTGGCGCAGATTCTGACGAAGTATCTGGGGGCGCTGGGGCTGGCGGTGCCGGGAGATGTTTCGGTGGTGGGGTTCGATAACCTGCGGTTCGTGCAGTATCTGCCGGTGCCGCTGACGACGATTGACCAGCCGAAGCAGGAGATGGGCCGGCGGGCGGCAGAGTTACTGTTCGAACGGATTGACGCGGGGCCGGCGATGGCGGCGCGGCATGAGGTGTTCACGCCGCACCTGGTGATTCGCGAGTCCTGCGCAGTGGTGAATGCGACGCCGATTCCGCTGCGGGGGCAGAACCGGCGTCTGCTGGCTTAGAACGTGAGCCGGAACTCGAGGTAAACGACGCGCGGCGAGTTGTTCTGCGCGGGCGCGATCTGGCCGAAGTTGGCGCTGGTGACGTTCGGGGCGCCGCCATTCAACTGGGTGAAGTAGGGGCGGTTGAAGGCGTTGATGAAGTCCGCGCGGACTTGGGTCTTGACGCGCTCCTTAATGACGAAGTCCTTCGAGAGAGAGAAGTCGTAGTTGGCGACGCCCATGAAGCGGACATCGGGGAAGCGGGTGGGGAAGTTGCGCAAGGTGAACGGGGCCGGACCGGCGGTGCGCGGGAAGAGCGAAGTATCGAACCAGCGGGTGAGCGAGCGCTGATCGGAAGAGAGCTTGGCGCTGCGCGCTTCAAGGGGCGCGGCGTTCGGGAAGTCAATGGGGAAGCCGGACTGGAGCGTGGCGTTCCAACCGAGACGCCAGTTGCCGAGGAAGGCGTTGGCGATCGGGTGCATCTGGTTCAGTAGCGAACGGCCTTTGCCGAAGGGGAGTTCGTAGGTGCCGAGGACGGCGAGTTTCTGCGAGACGTCGAAGATGGTGAGGCGCTTTTCGAGGACGGGATTCAAGATGTCGGCGGCGTTCAGGTCCTGCGGATTGAGCGGGAGCAACCGCTCGAGCGTTTTGCCTTTGAAGTAGTTGACCTGCAGGTTGAGGCCTTGAGCGAAGCGCTTCTTCGCGGTGACTTGCAGAGAGTTGTAGTTGGTGGAGCCGGCGGGAACGTCGGTGACGTTGACCGCGGAGTATTGGGGGAAGGCGACCAGGAGGGACTGGCGCGGGATGGTGGCACCGTTGAGCGCCGAGTTGTTCGGCAGGAGTCCGGCGAAGGGGTTGGTGACGCGGTCCGTGTAGTAGTTGGCCGCCTTGCCGAGCTCTGAGATCGGGATGGAGTTCAGGTTGCCGCTGATGGGCAGGCCGTTGGTGAAGTTGCCGATGTAGGAAGCGTCGAGCACGATGCCCCAGGGGAGTTCGCGCTGGAAGCCGACGGCGACTTGCTTGGAGAGCGGGATGGGCCGGTTGGTGTAGGCGAAGGCCATACCGAGGCCGAGGTCCGTGGAGGTGCCGAGGCTTGAGCCGACCGGGCGGAGGATGCCGGTGGGGAAGGGATTGCTGAGCGAGCCAGTGGGCGTGAGGTTGTCGACGGTGGTGATCATCGGCGTGGTGCGGCTGAAGCCAGTGGACGTGCCGAGTGCCCATTGGCCGAGCGTGTAGGTACCGAAGCCGCCGCGGAGGACCGTCTTGGAATTGAGCGCGTACGCCGCGCCGATGCGGGGCTGGAAGTTATTGCGATCGGGCTGGAAGGCGTAACGGGCATCGCCTTCGGCGCCGGCGAACAGCAGTCCGCCGGTGAGGCTGCGGCAGGCGGGGCAATTCTCAAGGCCGGGCTTGCCGGACACCTGGGAGGCCAGCGGGCTCGGCTGTCCGAAAGCGAAGCCGCGGGTGAGCTGGTTATAGCGCTCGTAGACGGGGCTCTCATAGTCCCAGCGAACGCCGAGGTTGAGCGTGAGCTTGCGGGTGATCTTCCAATCGTCCTGGAAGAAGAACGAGTAATACTTGGCGCGGTAGGCAGGCGTGATCGGCAGAGTGAGCGAGCCAGTGGTGGGGTAGCCGAGCAGGGCGCTGGCGATTTCGTTGCCGGAGAGAGCGTCGGCTTGATTGGGGTTGGCCTGGGTCCAGAGCTTGGTGAAGGCGAAGGTGCCGCCGGCCGCGCCGAAGGCGAGGTTGGTGGTGCGGAAGTCGCGGGCTTCGCCGCCGAATTTCATGACGTGGTTGGAAATGACTTTGCCCATGTGGCCGGCGAGCGTGTAGGTGTCGTCGCCTTGGACGAAGGGCTGCGCGCCTTGGGACTGGTAAGTGCCCATGGTGATGTTGGGATACTGCGGCCGCGCGAATTGCGAGACGAGCGAGGCGGGCAGCCCGAGTGAGGTGGGGTCAAAGCTGGTGGTCTGGTCGTTGCCGGCGAGGTTCTCGAGCCGGGAGAAGCCGGCGCGGACGTTGAAGGTGGTGGAGGCGTTGACGGTGCGGGTCCAGTCAAGGGTGAGCGTGCGACCGCGGCGGCCACGGGGCAGGATGGTGCTGATCTCGGCGGGGTTGTTGGTGGGGTAGCGCTGGTCACAGCAGCGGGTCATGTTGGTTTCGCCGTAGCGGCCGAAGAAGGCGTCTTTGTTGCCGAGGCGGATGTCCTGGCGGCCGGTCCACTGCCAGAGTTGGCCGCTGTTCGGGGTGGCGAGAAGGAAGTTGTTGATGCGGCCGGGGCCGTCGCCGGGTCCGGTGGGGTTGGGGTAATAGCTGACGATCTTGGAGCCGACGGGATTGATCTGGTTGGCGGGGATCTGGTTGCCGGGGAAGGGCGTGCGGGTGAAGGCGCCGCCGGTGCCGGCGCGGGTGGAGAGCGGGTCGTAGATGGTGACCCGCCGGCCGTTGGCGGCGAGGAGGTTGGAAAAGTCGCCGGTCTTCATTTCGGCGAGCGGCGTGGTCCATTGGGTGGTGTAGAGGCTGTTGGTGGGGCTGGCGTCGTAGCTCACCATGAAGAAGAACTTGTTGCGGCCATCGAAGAGCTTGGGGATCCAAATGGGTCCGTTGGCCTGGAAACCGTAGTTGTGATAGGTGTTGTCGGGCCGGGCAATGCCGTTGCGGTTGTTGGCCCAACTGTTGGCTCCGAGGCGCTGGTCGAAGTAGCGATCGAAGACGGCGCCGTGGAAGGAGTTGGTGCCGGACTTGGTGGTGGTGGTGATGATGCCGCCGCCGGTGCGGCCGTACTGGGCGTCAAAGATGTTGGTGAGGACGCGGAACTCCTGGATGGATTCCAGCGCGGGGATCATGATGACCTGGCGATCGCCTTTGGTGGCGCTGGTGCCATCGATGAGGATGTCGGTGTTGGAGTCCGTGCCGGCGACGCCGCTGGCGGCGCCATTGATGGCGGTGCGGGAGTTGGCGAGGCCGTCGAGGCCGATCTCCGTCGCCTGCGCGGTGGAAGGCTTGTGGACACCGGGCATCGCAAAAGCCAAATTAAAGACGCTACGACCGGCATTTGGTACGCCAGCGACGAGCTCGTTGTCGACAATGCCGCCTCGGGAGGCCGTTTCTGTTTCTAATTGCGACATCTGGCCGGTGACGGTGACTTTGTCGCTGAGGTTGCCGAGTTCGAGACGAATGTCGAGTCCGACGCTGCTGCTAATTTGCAGTTCAACGTCCTGACGGACGTATTGCTTAAAGCCGGTGGCTTCGACGGTGACGACGTACTTACCGGGAATCAGAAAGGAGATGGAGTAACGTCCACTTTCGTTCGAAGCGACTTCGGTGGCGGCGTTGGTTTGGGTGTTGACGGCTTTTACTTTGGCGCCGGCAATGGCAGCGCCGGCGGGGTCAGTGATGGTGCCGGTAAGGGTGGAGCGGAAGTCTTGTGCGGCGAGAGACAGCAACGTGGTGCACAGGAAAAGTAGGCGCATGTTAGACCTCATGAAGAATCGTTAGGACATGCTAGAACGCCGACGAGAAACTGTCAATGTTCATCGACGCATAACGGCCCGCCGGCACCGATGTGCCAAGCGGGCCGTGATGAATACGGGACTAACGCGTGAGGACAGTGTCCGTCACTGGGACGACGGACGGCTGCGTTTGCCGGGCGAGCGCGTTGACGCTGGAGACGCCCAGACGATCGAAGCTGAGGTGCCAGATGCGCAGGCCTTCGAGGAACCGTTCGCGGGAGGCGCGCATCTCGGGCGTCCACTTTGGGCCTTCCTGCCACGCGCCGGGGAGGGCCGCGGCGAGCTGGCCGTAGCATTCGTGATAGGTGTGGCCGGTGAGCGTGATGCTGCGCAGAGCCTGGCAGAGGTTGGTGGTTTCCTGCATGCCGAAGCGTTCGTTGTCGAGGTCGCGCCAGAGGTTGTGCGCGTTGCGCTTCTGCCGCACGATGGGGTCGCCGTAAGCGACGACTTCGTGAAGGTGTTCGGCGATGCGCACAACGAGGTAGGACGGCCAGATGTCGTCGTAGCGGCCGACGTAGGGGCTCAGGAAGTAGGCTGGCATCACGTCCCGGGCGAGAGCAGTGTTCTGCGAGTTGAAGGGCGACCAGGTGCCGGGCTCCAGGCCGAAGCGCTTGGGGAAGCCGGGCTTGCGACCGGTGACAACCGGCTGACGGTACATGCGCGTGAGCGCGTCGATATCGGGATCGTCGAGCCAGAAGCCGGCGTTGACGGCGACGCGAGTTTCGCGGACGGCCGTGGTGGTGAAGTCCTCGTGCTCACGCCAGCGCTGCTCCATCGGATAGCCACGGTGATAGAAGGGAGCGCCGGACTGCTCGTTTAAGCCGGCGCACACGTTGTACCAGCCGGAGGTGGATTCCACCAGCGGCAAGGTGGCGCGCGTGCCGGCGAGGGCGTGGGCGCCGACGAAGTCCTGGTTCGAGAGGAAATTATCGTCGTCGATGGTGATGATGAGGTCGGCGCCATCGGCCCAGGCCTTGATCAGACCGACGTTGCGGCGTTGGATGGAATCGACCGGTAAGTGCTCCCAAAGCTCGGGTAACTCAGCGAGATAGCTTTTCTGCTCGGCTAAGTCGAGATACTCGCAGGGTAAGTATTGACGAGTGACATCGTCGCAACAGTCGCGAGCTTCCGCGGGCGTTTTGCGATCGCCGATGACGATGAAATTGACGTCGGTGTGGCCATAGTCGCGTGCGTTACGCGCGTACTTGGCCAGCATGACGGGGACGTTGATGGTAGTCGTGACGATCGTCGTCTTCATGAGTTACTCCGGTTGACGCAAGAGCGCCGAGGTGGATCCAAAACGCACGCGCAAGGCGATGCGGAAATACAAAAAGTTACGCCAGAAAGGATTGTGCGAGACGCCTTCGGTGCGCGCTTTCCAGATGGTGGGGATTTCGCAGGCCCGGGCGCCCAGCCGCAGAGGCTTGATCATGGTTTCGAGCAGGAAGGGGTGGCGAAGCTCTTCCCATTTGATCCGAGTGCACCATTCGCGTTTGAAGATGCGGAAGCCGAAGGTCATGTCGGTGAGGTGGGTGCCGAACAGGGCCGACATGGTGCGCTGGAAGAGCCAGTTGCAGACGAACTTGATGGGGTTGTAGCCTTCCCAATCGCGGGCGTCATGCCAGCGGGTGGTGGTGACAATGTCCCAGCCTTCCTGGGCTTTGGCAATCATGTCTTTGACACAGTGAGGGTCGGTTTCAAGGTCCGAGGCCATCATGATCACGTGCGTGCCGCGCGCCCATTCGAAGGCATCCTGCATGGCGCCGCCGAGGAACGGGCGCTGCTGCTCGTAATGAGTGACCAGACCAGGGTAGGCGCGCACGATCTCTTCGACCGCCCGGCGCGACTCCGGCAACGTCACCTTGCCGGTGATGATCAGGATCTCGTCGAGCTGATTCTCGGCGAGGAGGATGCGCATGGTTTCATGCAACATTTGGACTTCGTCGACCACGGGCAGGATGGCCGTGACGGTCATGGTGCCGGGGGCGGTGACGGGCTTCTGGGTTAACGGCTGAGCGATCGTCATGGAGTCTCCTGATGCGCGCTGAGATGTTTGCGCGTGTAGATGGTGTAGTCGCCGAAGCGGCTAAATTCGGTGTACTCGTCGCCGAGCAGATGCTTGACGTAGCGGCTGGAAGCCGGCTCGCGGTTCCCGTAGGCTTCGTGGAAGAGCCGGTACCAGCGATCGACAACCAGGACGTCGGCGCGTTGACCGCTCCAGCGGCCGAGCCGGGCATCATCAATGAAGCCGGCGAAGCCGGCGGCAAAGGCCATTGAGGACGGGGCGATGACGGAGTGCCCTTCGCGAAGCTGATGGCGCATGACCTCGGCGGCTTGGGCGTACTCGTGACCCAGGGGATTCCGCACCGCACGGTGGACGACTCCGCCCAACTGCAAGGCGGCGAAGACGGCGAGATACACCGTGGCTCGGCGCCGCTCGAGGCCATACAGCAGCCACACCGCGAGGAGCAGATTCCAGAACGGGATCGTGTAGATCAGATAGTTCTGGGCCTTAAAGGACATGGCAAAGGTGAGTAGGCCGATCACGGAAAGCGCGAGGGGCCACAACTCGCCCAAATGATGGCGAAGATGACGATGGCGGAAGCAGCCGAGGAGCGCCGCAAAGTAGAAGGCCGGGATCAGCAGCATGAACAAGGGCATGGGATAGGCCCAAATCGGATAGCCGCCGTAGTGGCCCCAATAGCGCAGCCCTAGTTCAAGTCCGAGATTCATCCAGGGCTGAAAGAGGAACTTGAAGCGACTGGCGTCGCCGGCGTTAGCGAAGAACTGAGCGCGGAAATCGAGCGGGCTTTCCTGGATGTAGACGCCCCAGGCCGCCGCGAGGATCAGATAGGGGACGGTGGAGAGGGCCAGCAAGGACCAGCGGAAACGATGCCGGTCCAGCCGGTAGAAGAGGTAGATCCAGCCCACGCCCATCAGGGCGGCATTGGGGTGGCAGAAACAAGCCAGGGCGAGCAGGGTGTGGCTGGCGAGAATGGCCCGGGCGAGATGCTGCTCGCGCCACGCGAGGTAGACGGTCCAACTCAGGAGCGACAGCGCGATCACCATGGTCTCCATGCGGACGTCGGTGGAGGCAAACAAGAAGGTGAAGTCGATGGCCATCAGGCCGGCAAACAGGAAGGTGAGGCGACGGTCGCGGGTGAGTTGGAGAACCAGCCAGGCACCGGCGGCCAGTCCGACAAGGCCCCACAGGGTGGCGTACGAACGCATGGCGGCGAGGCTATTGCCAAAGACTTTGAGCCAGCCGGCGAGGGTGACCAGGTAGACCGGCGGGACGATATAGGTTCGCTCCTGGATGCCGCGGAGGTAGGCGTTCAGGTAGTGGCCCGACGGCTCCTGGAGGCTCGAGCCCATGTGGCCGTGATTGGCTAAGTTATAGGCAGCATTGGCGAACCAGCCCTCGTCGCACCAGGGGGCTTTGGTGGCAGCCAGGATAAACGCCAGGCACACGAAGAGCGCACCGGCGAAATAGGCAAACCAACGGTTTTCGAGCAGGGCCATGTAGACAGGAACCGATGTAGAACGAACCGACACGGGGTAATCGGTCGCCTCAGACCGGGACTTTAGTCGGGGGAGGCTAAGTCGATCAAATCAGGCATTGAACCGCGGGTCGGCGGCCTGCGTCGTACACTTGAGGAGACCATGAAGCTGACCTCGCTTGCCAAGGCTGGGGGCTGTGCCAGCAAGCTCGCGCCGGGAGTATTGAACCAGGTGCTGGGCCGCATTCCCCGGCTCGCCAATGAGAATGTGCTGGTGGGGTTCGATACCTCCGATGACGCGGGGGTATACCAACTGACGCCAGAGTTGGCGTTGGTGCAGACGGTGGACTTCTTTACTCCCATCGTGGATGACCCTTATACCTTTGGGGCGATCGCGGCGGCGAATGCGCTGTCGGACGTCTGGGCCATGGGGGGGACGCCGCTTTCGGCGCTCTCGATTCTCGCTTATCCGGAGAAGGGCAGCCTCGACGACCTCGAGGGGATTCTGCGCGGGGGCGGGGAGAAACTGCAGGAGGCGGGGTGCGTGCTGCTGGGTGGGCATAGCGTACGCGACGAAGAGGTGAAGTTCGGGTACGCGATCACCGGGACGATCCATCCGGCGAAGGTGAAGGCCAATGCGGGGGCGCAGGCGGGCGACGCGCTCGTTTTTACCAAGGCGCTGGGCACGGGCGTCATCACGACGGCGCTGAAGCGCGGCATCGCGAAGGACGAGCATGTCGAGGCCGCGATCGCCAGCATGTTGACGTTGAACCGGGCGGCGGCCGAAGCGCTGCAGCAGGTGGATGCGCATGGGGTCACGGACGTGACCGGGTTCGGGTTGATGGGTCACGGGCGGGAGATGGCGAAGGGGAGCGGCGTGACGCTCGAGATTGAATGGCGGGCGCTCGAGTTTCTGCCGGGGGCGATCGAGTATGCGAAGGCGGGGGCGCTCTCGGGCGGGCTCAAGAACAATCGCGACTTCGCCGAGTGTACGGTGACCATGGCGGAAGATGTGCCCGAGGAAATCGCCCATCTTCTTTATGACCCACAAACAAGTGGGGGGCTGCTGATTTCGATGCCGGAGAAAGATGCGGCGAGATTTCCGATCGGCCGGCGCATCGGGCGCGTATTGCCCAGAGGAGAATATTCGATTTGCGTGAAGTAAATCCGATCATTGTGGCGCTGGACGTGGAAACGGCCGCGCAGGCGCGCGAGATGGTGCAGGGGCTGGGCGACGAAGCCGGCTTCTACAAAGTGGGGATGGAGCTCTATGCCGCCGCAGGCATGGAGTTCGTGCGCGAACTGCTGGGGGCGGGGAAGCAGGTGTTTCTCGACCTCAAGTTCTACGACATTGGCGAAACGGTGAAGCGGGCGGTGGCGCAGGTCGCGAAGGTGGAGGGAATTCGCTTTTTGACGGTGCATGCGCATCCGTCGGTGGTGCGGGCGGCGCATGAAGGGAAGGGCGGGTCGGCGTTGCAGATCCTGGCGGTGACAGTGCTGACCAGTTGGACGGAGGCCGACTTGGCGGTGGATGGCCACGGCGGCACGGTCGCTGAGCTGGTGGCACGGCGTGTGGCGAATGCGCGGGAGTGCGGCGCGGACGGGATTGTGTGCTCGCCGCTGGAGGTGGCGCGGGTGCGGGGGATTGCGGGACCGGAGGCGATCCTGGTGACGCCGGGGGTACGGTCGGCGGGGGCGGATGCGGGTGATCAGAAACGGGTGGCGACGCCGGAACAGGCGATCGCCGACGGGGCGGACTATCTGGTGATGGGGCGGCAGATTACGCGGGCGGCAGATCCGGCGGCGGAAATGCGGCGGGTTGTTGTAAGTTTGAACACTCGATAGATAGAAGTTATTGAGGTCGATAACTTTTGTCGATTTGACCCCTCCATTAAAACTTGGTGAACTGAGACAAATCCAGGGCGGCTGGCCACAGCCGCCCAAGTCATTTGTTGGGGAAAGCCATGCGAACATTGCTCTGCTTTGGTGTTACGGCCGTTTTGTCTCTTCAATGTCTGGTGGCCCAGTCGGTCACGTCGTTGACGGGGTTAGTGACCGACCCGACCGGCGCGTCGGTGCCTGGCGCGACACTGACCTTGACCAGCAAGGAGACCAATGCTTCTCGAGAAGCGGCTTCGGACGATGCGGGGCGATATCAGTTTCCGGGGCTGACGCCGGGCACGTATCAGCTCAAAGCGATGAAGACCGGCTTCTCGACCGTGTCGATCCAGGACATTCGACTCCTGGTCAGTACGCCGGCAACGATCAACGTGGCGTTTGAAGCGGTTGGCGCGGTGGCCACGACGGTAGAGGTAGCGGCCGACGCGGTGTTGCTGAATACGGTGGACGCGACGCTGGGTAAGTCTTTTGGAACGAAGCCAATTCTGCAACTGCCGTTCGAAGGACGAAATGTGGCGAAAATACTGTCGCTGCAGGCCGGTGTGTCCTGGGTGGGCGATACGGATTCCGTGAACGGTGGCGTGAATACGGCGACCGATCGTGGCGGCGTGGTGAACGGCGGACGTAGTGACCAGAGCAACATCACGCTCGATGGCATCGACGTCAACGATCAGCAGACGCGAGGCGCGTTCTCGAGCGTGCTACGGATGACGCTCGACTCGGTGCAGGAGTTCCGGGTGACGACGAGCAATGCGAACGCGGATTCATCGCGCGGGTCCGGAGCGCAGGTGACGTTAGTGACCAAGAGTGGGACGAACGAGATGCACGGGTCGCTGTATCACTATCTGCGGAACAAGGCGACGAACGCGAATACGTTCTTCAACAATCTGGCGGGCGTGCCGACGCCGAAGCTGAATCGCAATATCTTCGGCGGCAGCCTGGGCGGGGCGATTCCGAACACAAAGAAGAAGCTGTTCTACTTCGGCAACTACGAAGGACGGCGCGATGCGCTGGAACAAAGCGTGATTCGGACGGTGCCTTCGCTGACGCTGCGGCAGGGGATTACCCGCTATGTGGCGCGCGGCGGGAACGTGGTGAGCGTGAGTCCGGCGGAGTTGGCGAGCCGGCTGGGCTATGCGCCGGGCGTGAATCAGAACGTACTGGCGATGTTCGCGAAGTACTATCCGGTGCCGAACGATACCACCGCCGGCGACGGGATCAATAGCTCCGGCTTTCGCTTCAATGCGCCGGTGAAGAATAAGTTCGATACGTTTGTCGCGCGCTTTGACTATGTGCTGAATGACAAGCATACGTTCTTTCTGCGCGGCCAACTGCAGGACGATGTGGAGAACGGGACGCCGCAATTTCCGGGGGCGGCTCCGAACGTGCAGTCGCTGACGAACAGCAAGGGGGCGGCGCTGGGCTGGAATGCCGTGCTGCGACCGACGTTGGTGTCGACGACGCGCTTCGGCCTGACGCGGCAGTCGCTGGAAGATGCGGGGATCGGGCAGTATGCGCTGGTGACGTTTCGGACGCTCGACAATCCGGTGGGCCTGACGCGCAGCTTCCGGCGAATTAGTCCGACTTACAATTTGACGCAGGATTTTACTTGGACGAAAGGCTCGCATTCGGTTGCTTTCGGCGGGAGTTATCGGCGCTTCACGAATGATCGGCTGAGTTACGCCAACTCTTACTTTGCGAGCCAGGTGAACTCGTCCTGGATGTCGGCGAGCGGCGGAATTTTGAGCGCGCCCTTTCTGGACGCGGACAATGCGGCGGTCGGCATCAGCACGGCGGGACGGACGCAGTTCAATGACGCGGTGGCGGCGGTGCTGGGTCTGGTGACGCAGGTGACCTCGAATTACAATTACCTGCCGCAGGATGGCAAGGTGACGGCGCTGGCGCCGGGGGCGCCGAATCCGCGCAAGTTCCGGGGCGAAGAGTCTGAGATCTATTTGCAGGACACGTGGAAGGTGTCGCGGGGGCTGACGATCACGGGCGGCCTCCGGTACATGTACTGGCCGGCGATTTATGAAGTGAATGGCGTGCAGACCAGCCCGACGATGCCGTTGAGCGAATGGTTTGACCGGCGCGTAGCGAATGCAAATGCGGGGTTGGGTGGCCAGACGGGCATGGCGCCGATTGGCTATAACCTGGCGAGCGCTTCGGGCGGACGTCCGCTGTACGACAATCTGCACAATTGGTCGCCGCGTTTAGCGGTGGCTTACTCGCCGCAGGGGAGCAGCGGCTTCAGTAAGTTTTTCTTCGGCGGGCCGGGGAAGAGCGTAATTCGCGCCGGATGGGGCATGTACTACGACGTGTTCGGAGCGGGCTTGGTGCGGTCGTTCGACGCATCGGCGTTGGGCCTCTCCACCAGCTTGAACAACTCATCGGGCCGCTTGACGCTGGCGGAGGCGCCGCGCTTCACGGGCTTGAATGATTTGCCGCAGAGTTTGGTGACGGATCCGCCGCCGGCGACGTTCCCGGTGCTGCAGCCGAATAACTTCGCCATCACCAATTCGCTGGACGATCGTCTGCGGGCGCCCTATGTGATGCGCTGGAACCTGTCGACTTCGCGCGAGTTTCGCGGCGGCTGGACGATGAGCCTGGCGTACGTGGCGAGCGAGGGCCGTCGGACGCTGACCAGCGAGGATCTGGCGACGCCGCTGAACATTCGCGATCCGCAATCGGGCCAGGACTGGTACACGGGGGCGGCGGCGGTGATCAATCAGATGGCCATCAATGGCCGGAAGGAGATCCAACGCAACTTGACGGCTGCCGAACTGAGCGGGATTCGCCCGGTGCCGTTTTTCGAGAATATGTTCCCCGGCCTGGCGCGCAATGGTCTGACGGCGACACAAGGAGCCTTGCGCCTGTTCGAACAGAACTTTCCGGACTCGACCTATGTGCTCGAACTGACAGACCGGCTGCAATCGCCGACCACGAGCAGACTCGGGCAATACGCCTTCTACAGCCCGCAGTTCTCCTATCTGCGGGCGCTGCGTTCGGTGGGCTCGTCGAGCTATCACTCGATGCAACTCGGGGCGCGCAAGAGCTTCCGCAACGGCGATCAGTTGGACTTCAACTGGACGTGGTCGCATTCGTTCGACATGGGCTCGGTGACGGAGAATGACGCTTCGGCGGAGAATCGCGGCATCATCATCAGTCCGTACAACCGGGCGCAGATGCGAGCGTCATCCGACTTCGATCAGCGGCACAACTGGAACGCGAACTACGTCTACAACCTTCCGGTCGGCAAGGGCCGGCACTTCCTGGGCAATAGCAATCGGCTGGTGGATGCATTCCTGGGCGGGTGGCAATTGGCGGGGTTGATGCGGATCACCACCGGCCTGAACGTGAGCGTGGGCCACAATCGGACGTGGCCGACCAACTACAACATCACCGGTTGGGCCACGCAAGTGGCGCCGGCCGCGGATGGGACCAATAAGAATGCGCCGCCGTCGGTGGCCGGGCAATCGACGGGGCCGAATGTCTTCCAGAATCCAGCGGCGGCGCTTGATTCGTTCGGCTTCACGTTGCCGGGCGGGATCGGCAATCGCAACAACGTCCGTGGGGACGGCGTGGCGAATCTGGATATGAGCCTGGCGAAGAATTTTGCGATGCCCTACAACGAGCAGCATCGGGTGCAGTTCCGTTGGGAGGTCTTCAACGTCACCAATACGACGCGCTTCGATCCGCGCAATATCAACCTCACGTTGGGCAACCGGACGACGTTTGGCCGTTATCTGGGGACGCTGCAGCCGTCGCGCGTGATGCAGTTTTCGCTGCGCTACGACTTCTAGACGCGCTGCCAATTAGGCCGGGCGGCGGCTCAGCCACTTGCCGACGAACACGACGCCGAGGGCGGTGGCGGCCTGAATGGCGTATTCCACCCAATGGTCGAGGTGGACTTGGGCGGCAAGCCAAGGGTCCGTGAGAATCATCTCTGCGCCCACTTTGCCGAGGATGGCCGCGCCGATCAGGACGATGACCGGGTAGCGCTCCATCAGGCCGGAGAGCCAGTTGCTGGCGAAGACCACGAAGGGGATGGAGAGCGCCAAGCCAAAGACGACGAGCTCGAGATGGCCTTTGGAGGCGCCGGCGATGGCGAGGATGTTGTCGAGCGACATGGTGAGGTCGGCGACGAGGATCATCCACATGGCTTGCAGCAGGGACGCGGCAGGCTTGCCGCCGCCATGCTGCTCGGAGTCCTGAATCAGGAGCTTGACGGCGATCCAGAGGATCAGCACGCCGCCGCCCAGCTTGAGCAGCGGAATGGCGAGCATCTTGGTGGCGAAGAAGGTGAGGATGACGCGGAGAACAACGGCGCCCGCCGCACCGGACACGATGCCGATGCGGCGGTCCCGCGGGGTGAGTTGGCGGACGGCCAGGGCGATCAGCACGGCGTTGTCCCCGGCGAGCAAAATATCGATGAAGACGATGTTGAGCGCGGCGAGGATGAATTCGGTAGAGAGCCAATCGTTCATAAAGTGGCGAGACTTCAGTGTACGCTGCCGGGTGGAGGTTACAATACTCCCATGTTGACGATGCTCACGTTGTTGTTCGCGATGGCGGACGAGACAGGCTTTACGCCGCTATTCGACGGGAAGACGTTAAAGGGTTGGCAACTGGTGAACGGGCATGGCTCCGGCTACGTGGTGGAAGGCGGAAGCATTGTGTGCCCCGCCGACGGTGGCGGCAATCTGCTGACGGATCGCGAGTACGACAACTTCATCCTGCGCCTGGAGTACAAGGTCTCGCCCGGCGGCAATAACGGAATCGGTATCCGCACGCCGCTCAATGGCGACGCGGCCTATTTGGGCATGGAGATCCAGGTGCTGGACGATCAGCACGCGCAGTACAAGGGCAAGATCCGGCCGGAGCAGCATACGGGCTCGATCTACGACGTATTCCCCGCGCGCACGGGCTTCCAGAAGCCGGCCGGCGAATGGAATGAGGAAGAGATTCACGTGGAAGGCCGGCGCGTGAAGATCACGCTGAACGGCGTGGTGACGCTGGACGCGAACCTCGACAACGTGAAGGAAGCGGAGGTGCTCAAGAAGCATCCGGGCCTGGCGCGCAAAAGCGGCTATATCGGCTTTCTGGGTCACAACACGCGCGTGGAATACCGCAATATCCGCGTGAAGCCGTTGGTGGTGCGATGAAGTACTTCGGTTTCTTGCTGCTGGTTTCCGCGCTCTCGGCGGCGGAGTGGAAGGCCGGGATGGCGCCCGGCAACATCACACCGGATGGGCCGATCTGGATGTCAGGCTATGCGGCGCGCACGCATCCTTCCGATGGAGTGCTGCAGGACATTTGGGTGAAGGCGCTGGCGCTGGAAGATCCCAAAGGCCATCAGGTGGTGTTCATCACCAGCGACCTGATCGGCTTTCCGCGGCGCATGACCGACGCGGTGGCGGCGCAAGCGGCCAAGCACTATGGCCTCGATCGCGCGCAGATCGTGTTCAACTCGTCGCATACGCATAGTGGTCCGGTGGTGCGTCCGAACCTGGAGACGATGTACGATCTGCCGGCCGAGGAATGGGCCCGAATCGATCGCTACGGGCAGAAGGTGGTGGAGACCATGGTCAACATCATCGGCAAGTCGATTGGGCGGCTCGCTCCGGCGAAGATCACTTACCACGAAGGCCAAGCGACGTTCGCCGTGAACCGCCGGCAGATTTCGCCCAAGGGCGTGACCATCGGCCACAATCCGACGGGGCCCATCGATCATAGCGTGCCGGTGTTGAAGGTGACCGACTTGAACGGCAAGCTGATCGGCGCCATGTTCGGCTACTCCTGCCACAACACGACGCTGACAGCCGAGTTCTACAAGATTGCCGGGGACTATGCGGGTTTCGCGCAGGCGGAGTTCGAGCGGGCGCATCCGGGGTCGGTGGGCATGTTCCTGATGCTGGGTGGCGGCGATCAGAACCCGATGCCGCGCTCGAAGAACGAATTGGCGGTGCAGCACGGCCAGGCGTTGTTCAAAGCGACCGAAGACGCGATGGCGAAACCGGGCGTGCCGGTGGAAGGCAACCTGCGGGTGGCGTTCCAGATGGTGGACTTGCCGCTGGTGCCGCATTCGCGTGAGGACTTCGAGAAGGAATTGAACGACCCGAATAAGTACAAGGTGCGCCGCGCGCGCGACGTACTGAAGTCATACGACCGGGGCACGCCGGTGCGCAAAGTGGCCTATCCGGTGCAGGCAGTCCGCTTGGGCAAGACGGTGACTTACGTGCCGCTGGGCGGCGAGCTAGTGGTCGACTATGTGCTGAAGACGAAGGCGGCCTTTCCCAAGGAGCGTATCGTGGTCGCGGGTTACTCGAACGATGTGATGTGCTATATCCCGAATCGCCGGATTCTGCAGGAAGGCGGCTATGAGGCTTCCGAGAGCATGATCTACTACGGCATGCCGGGTCCGTTCGCTCCGGAGATGGAAGACATGTTACTCGCGAGCATCCGCCGTACGTTGGGCCGGGTTGGTGTGAAACCGTAAATGTTCGGAGCGATTGAAGCCGGCGGCACCAAGTTTATTTGTGCCGTGGGTACGGGGCCGGATGACCTAGTGGTGGGTGGGCCGATCCGCACCGCCACGCCGCGCGAAACAATGCAGGAAGTGCTGGCATTTTTCAAGCCGTATCGGCTCGAGGGTGTGGGGATTGCGTCGTTCGGGCCAGTGGATCTGGAGGCGGGTCGCATCCGCCGAACGACGCCGAAGCTGGAATGGCGTGGGTTTCCGTTGCGTCAGGCGGTGGAAGACGGCCTGGGTGCTCCCGCGGTGATCGACACGGATGTGAACGGAGCGGCCTGGGGCGAGTACCGATTCGGTGGTGCGCCTGATCCGTTCCTTTACCTGACGGTGGGGACCGGCATCGGCGGCGGCGGGGTGGTGAATGGCCGCCTGCTGCACGGTAAGATGCATCCGGAGATGGGCCACTTACTCTTACGTCGCGCGTCGGGCGATACGTTTCCGGGGCTTTGTCCGTCGCATGCGGATTGTCTCGAAGGAATGGCCAGCGGGGTGGCGATCGCGGCGCGGCGCAAGACGAACGAGCAGGAGTACGCTGCGGAGTATCTGGCGATGGGTTTGCTTGCGTTGAGTTACTCGTATTCGCCGCTGCGGATCATTCTGGGCGGGGGCGTGATGAAGACGCCGAAGTTACGGACGAAAGTTGCCAAGCGCATGCGCGAACTGAATGCGGGGTATGCGCCGTTGCCGGCCATCACGGCGCCGGAACTGGGCGACCGGGCTGGCGTCATCGGCGCGCTCGCGCTCGCGACTTATCGGTAAACGATCCACTCGAGGCCGCCGACGGCGGCGCGGCCCGGCATGTTTACGCCGGGGATCTCCTGATAGCGAGCCGACGTCAGGTTGGTGAATTGCGCGAACGGACGCAGGCGCCCGGCGGTGCGCGCAAAGTAGACGTCCCAGACGGCGTACGGATCGCGGCCCAAGCGCTCGAGCGCTCCCAGACGCGTACGAATCGCGAGTTGCTTCCAGGAGGTCTGCCAGCCGGCTACGGCCTGATGCTGCGCATAGTTGAAGACATAGCGCGATTCGAAGCCGGCGAGAGCGTCGCGCGCGCCGTGCAAACCCGTGTAGGCTAGCGTGAGCTCGTGCTGCCGGCGGACTTTGGCGCGCAGCAGAGCTTCAAAGCCGGTGAACTCCAGACGGGCCAGATTGGCAGCGCGCCAGGGCTCGGTGGCATTGGGGCGAATGAAGTCGATGCCGTTACGCTCGCGGCGCTGGAACACAGTGAACTCGGCGCGCCAGGCGTCAGCCGGGATCCAATCGAGGCCGCCTTCAAAGCTCCAGGCGCGCTCTGGGCGTAGCGTAGGCGTGCCGCGGGTGAAGGGATCGCTGTAGAAGAGTTCGGTGTAGGTGGGTAGGCGAAAGGCACGGCTGGCGCTGGCGCGCAGCTTAAGGCGCTCAGCGAGCCAGTAGCCGCCCGCGATGCTGGGAACGAACTCATGATTGCCGCTGCCCCAGAGCTCATCGCGGATGCCAGCGGTGAAGGAGAAGCGGCGCAAGGCGCGGACGTCGAGCGCGGCATAGCCCGCGGCGCGGGCGCGCGAATGACGGCCAAGATTGTTGCTTTCGATGGTGTCGCCGAAGCCTTCGCCGCCGTAGTGCAGACGCACGTTGGGCGCGAGATTGTCAGCATGGCGGATGAGGCCCTGGAAGCTCTCGACGGCGTGCCGATTGGCGCTATTCGGACTGAGGTAGCGCTGAAAGACGAACAGGTCGGTGTGACGGCGGTAGGAGAAGGCCGCTTGGGTGTTCTCGCCAAAGTTCTGCTGGGCGGCGGCGAACCAGGTTTTGGTGCGTTCCCAGGAATTGGCGTTGCCGTAGAACTGGTCCGCGCCGAAGGGACGGTCGTTGTGGGCGAGCGTGATGGTGGTGCTGGCTACCCGCGAGATGCTGGCGAGCGAGAGATTGCGATAGTCGCGCCCGGGCTGGAAGCCGGTGGAGAAGTCGCGCGAGGCGGCGATCTGCTGCGAGAAGCGATCGTGCCTCAGGTTGATGAGCGCGCGTTCCTGATTAACGCCGAAGTTGCCGGCGGCCGCACGCAGGCGCACCTCGGTGGCTTCGGGCGTGGCGGGAATGAAATTGACGACGCCGCCGACGGCGTCCGAGCCGTAGAGGGTGGAGCCCGAGCCTTTCAGCACCTCGACCTGGGCCAGAGACTCAAGCGGCAAAGGCAGATCAAAGTTGTGGTGGCCGCTTTGCGCGTCGTTCAGACGCAGACCGTTCAACAACACGAGCGACTGGCCGAAGGTGGCGCCGCGGATGGCGAGATCGCCTTGGACGGCGTTGCCGGCGCGCTGGCGCAGGTCCACCGACGGGTCGAGCTTGATGAGGTCGGCGATCGTGTTCGACGTGAGGCGAAGGGGCTCCACGGCAATCGCGCGGACGTTGCGCTCGGCTTCTTCCAAAGGGAGGGGGACGTAGTTGCCCGTCACCACGACCTCCTGGGCGAGGGCGAGCAGGATCAGCGAGACCATCTGCAGGCGATGGTCCCATTGCGGGTGCGGGGGCGGCAACCAGACTTTAGTCCGACATGAAATAATTGAAAGACTCAATGAAAATCGATAAGTTTCTGGCGGAAAGCCCGGTTTTTGCCGTGGTGAAAGCGGCGCGGCAGATGGAGGCGAACCTGAACCGGGCTCTGCGCGAGGAGGGGCTGAGCTTCTTCCCGGGGCTGCTGCTGGTGGCGGTGTTTTTTGAGGCTGACGGTCCGGTAAGCCCGTCGCAGCTGGCGGCGAGCTTCTCCACCACGCGCGGCAATATCAGCCACAGTCTGAGTGCGCTCGAAGCGCGCGGACTGGTGAAGCGGCAGGTGGATGCCGAGGACGCGCGCGTGCTGCGCATCCTGATTCGGCCCGAAGGCCGGCGTGTGGCGATGCGGCTCATCAAGCACTTCAACGCGCTCGAAACGAAAGTGGAAAGCGAGATCGGGGCGCGCGAGGTCCGCCAGGCGATGACTGTGGTTCGGCGCCTGGAGGCGCTCTCGGGCGAATGAACTATTCGGCGGGCGGTCGCTGCGAGAGCGGGTTATCCGGATAGTCCGCGGCCAGGCGGCGCAGCATTTCCTGCGATTCGGCGGAGCGCCGCGATTGCCGGTAGACCTGGGTGAGAATCAACTGCGCAAACCCCTTCAGGTAATTGCCGCCCAGGGCCGCCTTGCGCAGGTTGGCGATGGCCAGGTCGCGATTGCCTTCGGCCGCTTCCATGCGCATGAAGGGCTTGAGGAAGAACGGCACGCTCGACACCAGGTAGTCGTTGAAGCCGATGGTGAACCAGGCGTCGGCGAGTTGGGGATGGCGGCGCGTCAGTTCGAGGGCGTACTGCTGGGAGAGCTTAGCGGAGGTCCAACTTTGGCGATAGCTTTTTTCCACGAGGGCCAGATAGTCGCGCTCCATGCCGTGGATGATCATGAGCGAGAGCAGCGCGCGGCCATCGTGCGGATCGCGCGCGAGGCGGGCCTGGGCGCGGCGGGTAGTCTTTTGCGAAGCGGCCTGAAGGCGAGTCCACACGGTGGGGTCCGGGCGGCCTTGCATCTTGCCGCCGCCGATCTCGGTGCTGAGCAGCTTGAGGCGGGCGAGTTCACCGAACAGTTCGGTGCCGGCCAGCGCGGTGTGGGCCAGCGGATCGTCGGGATCCTGGTGAATGGACGTCTCGGCGAGTTCGCGCGCGGCGGCGAAGTCGAAACTGTAGATGCGCTCGAAGGCGGCATCGACGGGCGAGGCAGCGGACATAGTGGTGACGAAGACGGTTGCCAGGGCAACGGCAGCCGGAGACAGACGGTACAGCATGAGGGGTTGCGGTTTACTTTCCTTCGGCGTGGAGTTGCTTGACGCGCACCAGTTCTTTCTTGAAGAGAGGATTTTCGGGGAACTCGCGGCTGAGTTCATCGAGCAGGCGAACGGTTTGCGGCAGCCGCTTCTCGCGGAGATGAATGAGGCTCAAAAGAATTTTGGCAAACGGGCCGAGGTAACGGCCGCCATCGACGACGCGCTCGAGTTTCTTGACGGCAAGCAGTTTGTCACCCTGGGCATCGTCGAACTTGACGAACCACTTCACGAAGAACGGCAAGCTGCCCAGTAGGTACTCGGTGCTACCGGTGGTGAGGTAAGCATCGGTGTAGCCGGGGTCGACTTTGAGGACCTGCAGCGCCAGCCGTTGCGCTTCCTTGGCCATGGTGAGGCTCGAGATCTGGCGCTTCTCGATGAGGGCGGTGTAGTCCATGGCCATGCCGGAATTGATGGCGAGGGCGAAGAGCGCGTCCGAATCGGTGGGGTTCTGCTTGAGGCGCTGATTGGCGGCCTGTTTGGCTCGATCCATGGCGCCGAAGAAGGAGTTGCGTAAGTTGGGGTCCGGCTTCAGCCCGCGCTTGTCGGCGATGCGCTTGTCGTCGGCGAAGAACTCGCCTTCGAGGACTTTGAGGCGGTCGAGTTCGAAGAAGAGGTCTGAGGAGGCGCGAAAGGTGTGGCCCATCGGGTCAGTGGGATTTTCGTGGACGTAGCTGTCGAGGATACGATTGGCGCCGGCGAAGTCGACGTTGTACATGCGGCTGAGAGCGGATTTAACAATCGGATTGGTGCGCGGGCCCGAGATCCGCGCCGGAGATTGGCTCCAGGCTAACGGGAGTGTCAGCAACAGAAAGAGGCTAACCAAAAAGACGGTCAAAGTAGTCCCGAGTCCGCGATTCGATTTGAGTCAATTCCACAGCCAACGGCTGGTCGTGGAGATGATCCGGCGTCCAGCGCGCAACCATGATAGCGAGTTGTTGACCCGCAATGGGCGCCGTGGGAAGGCTGCCGGCCGCCTGACCGTCGAGCAGGCGCAGGCCATGGTCGACGGCGCGATAGAGGGTCGCGGCGTCGAGCAGGAACCGGGCGTCGGCGCGTTCCAGGTGGCCCATCTTTTCGACGATATCGATTCGTTCGGGCGTATTCAAGGTTTTGAAGAAAATTCCCGCACCCTTGAGGCGGAGATACATGAGCGAAAAGTCAATGTCGTAGTAGCCGCCGCGCCCGGCCTTGAGCGGATTCTCGCCGCCCTGCTCGCGCTCGATGCGCAGCCGCATCTGCTTGAGCAGCGCGCGGGAGCGGACGCTTTGGCCATAGCGGCGGAAGTCGAGTTCCTGAACTTCGTTGAGGAAGATCATGGCGTCCTCGGCATTGCCGGCGACGGCCCCGCGCCTTCATGTAGGCGATGCCTTCCCAGGCCTCCGAACGGTACTCGAAATACTCCTTGATCGCCGAAGTCGACTGCACCAGCGGCCCGCTTTCGCCATCCGGACGCAGGCGCGTATCGACGGAAAGCACCTTGCCGCCGCCCGTATAGGACGCGAGCAGTTCGATCAAACGCTCGGCGACGCGGGTCCAGAAGATGCTTTCGCCGGCGTCGAGGTCGGGCAGGACGAAGACCAGGTCGGCGTCTGAGCCGAGGTCAAACTCTTTCACGCCGAGACGGCCCAGGGCGATGACCAGTAACTGGTCGAGCGGCATGTAAGCAGGGTCCGACGGGGGATGCGTCCCGGCCACCTGCCAGATGGCCATCTGGTAGGCCGACCGGATCACGGCGTCCGCGAGCAGCGAGGTCTGTTCCAGCGTCTTGAAGACGGGGACGGCCAGCGTGAGGCTCGCCACCTGGAGGCGGAACATTTCGCGATGGAAGAATTGGCGGAGATCCGAGGGCGTAGCCAGTTCGGCGGCAGCTTCGCGATACTCTTCGTTGAGCTTACGGGCCGCCAGAAAACGGATGTCGCGCACGTCGATGAGCCAGGCCGGGTTGCGGGTGAGGTGCTCGCCGAGGAATGGCGAGTTCTCGAAGAGGTCCAGCAAGTGGCTGACGAAGACCGGATCGGCGTTGAGCCAGCCGAGCCATTCAGGATTCGCCACGGCGGCTTCGAGAAAGATCTCGAAGCTGAGCAGGTTTCGGCGAGGGCGGCCTTGTCGCAGCGTCCGGGCGAAGTCGGGGGCCGCCGAAGCGAGCAGATGGAGCAGGTTCGGCGAGACAGGCGGCGCCTCCGGCGGAAGCGGCAACGGCTCCGGTTGCGCTTTGGTGAGCGGCGCGGGGGACTGCGAAAAGACGCGCGGACGTTGCGCGTGAATGATGCGGTCGTAAAGAGACTGCACTTCGGCAAGATGCTGTTCCACGCGCTGCAGCAGTAGCTTGGCGGTAAAGACAGTGCCGGCTTGCGGCGGCGGCATGCGGCGCGCAAGCAGGTCGAGTTCGCGTTCATTGGTCGGCAGCGTGTGCGTCTGCGCGTCTTCGGCGAATTGCAGGCGATGTTCGAGCGTGCGGAAAAACTGATAGGCGCCCGAAAGCACCGAGTACTCCGGTACGGAGATCAATTCCTTGTCGCGCAGGCGCGAGAGCGCCAGCAGCGTGCCGCCGTGGCGGACCCAGAGTTCGCGGCCGCCATGCAGCCGCTGCAGACACTGGACGAGAAACTCGATGTCGCGGATGCCGCCGCGTTCGAGCTTGATATCGAGCCCGGTGCGCTGACGGGCGCGATTGCGTTCCGCAATGCGGGCGCGCGATTCGGCCACGGCTTCGACGCTGGCGAAGTCGAGCGTGGTGCGATAAATCATGGGCTCGACGAAATCGAGTAGCGCGCGGGCCGGGTCGGGCTCCCCGGCGGCGATGCGCGCCTTGATCAGCATCTGCAGCTCCCAGTCGCGCGCACGACGGCCGTAATAGGCTTGCGCGCCTTCCAGCGAGATGACTACCTCACCGTGGCGGCCTTCCGGCCGCAAGCGTAGGTCCACGCGGTAGCAGACGCCGGCCGGAGTGTAGTCCGAAAGTAATTGGGTGAGGTCGCGGGCCAGCTTGGCGAAGAATTCCTGGTTGCTGAGCTTATCGGGGCCATCCGTTTCGCCGGTGCCGGAGTGCACGAAGCTGAGGTCGATGTCCGACGAGTAATTCAACTCACGTCCCCCGAGCTTGCCGAGCGCCATCACGGAGAAGCCGGCGGGCGTGCCGTCGGCGACGCGCGGGATGCCGTGCCGGATGACGAGTCCGGCTTTCACCTGCCGGTAGGCGACATCGAGAATGGCATCGGCCAGGGCCGAGATTTCGCCAGTGGTCTCGCCCAGGGTGGCTGTGCCTTGCACGTCGCGCAGCAGAATTCGGAGTAACTCGCGGCGCCGGAAATTAGCCAAATGATGACTGATGGGGACGCCGGGTTGCGACGCGAGCAGCACTTCGAGACGATCCGCGAAGTCTTCGGTGGTGCGGCCGCGGGCGAGGTCGCCATCGGTGAGCATCTGCTCGAGCATCACGGGCGCGCGCAGCACTTCGTCGCCCAGGAAGTTACTCTGCGTGAACAGGGTTACCAGCGTCTGTAAGGCGAAGGGAGTGTGGGCCAGGCGATGGAAGGACTCTTCCTGCTCCATCAGCAGGCGATCGAGCTTGTGCAGCGCGATGGAAGGATTGGCCGACGCCTGAACGAAGCTATCCAGCCGTTCAAACACGGAAGCCGGCAACGCCTGCCGCAAACGCAACGAGGGCGAGCTTCCGGTGGTGGAGTGGCCAAGGATCAACGCCTCGGCGGAATTAGACGGCGTGGTCAATTAACTCAATTATATCGCCGGTATTGATGAATCCCGGATGAGAAACCCGGCAGTAAAAGCCGGCCATCGCCCACGGTCCCGTACCAGGACTCCCGCTTTTCTGATACACCGCGCGCTGGATGCCGGGTCCGTAGACGTCCAGATGACGGCACGGCTGGCGCAGCGTGGTGAGCTCGATGACGGCGTCCCCGGCGCGGAATCGCTGCCCGGCGCGCAACTCGCGGCGATCCAGCCCCGTGACGGTGAGGTTCTCGCCCATCGCGCCGGGATAGACAGGGTAGCCGAGCGCGACGAGTTCGTCGAGCGAACCTTGGGTGACCAGCAGCAGCGCCCTCTCCGGCCCGCCATGATAGCGCCGATTGCGTTGCACGTCGCCGGCCAGACCTTCGGCGGTCGCCTCGCCCTGCAGAATCGCCGTCTTGGGCATGCCGCCTTTCGAGATATTGAGCTGACAAATCACCCCGCGCACGCCTCTCATTCTGGCATCCTCAGAAGGATGAAGATAGTCGTGACAAACGACGATGGGATCGATGCTCCCGGGCTGACCTCGCTATTGGAGGTGGCGGAGCGTTTTGCGGAAGTGTACGTGGTGGCGCCCGCCGAGGAGCACTCCGCCGGCGGCCATCGGGTGACGGTTGGGGCGCCGATCACGGTGGAGCAGATCACGCGGACGCGATACCGGGTGCATGGCACTCCGGCCGACTGCGCGCGGCTGGCCCTGGTGGAGTTGGTGCCGGAGGCGACCTGGCTGCTTTCGGGCATCAATCAGGGCGGCAATCTGGGCGCCGATGTTTACATGTCCGGGACCGTGGCCGCGGCTCGCGAGGCAGCCTTACTTGGCCGGAATGCCGTGGCGCTGTCGCACTATGTGAAGCGGGGCAAGCCCGTCGATTGGGCGCTGGCGGAGGCTCGGTCCGAAACGGTGTTGGCCCGATTGCTGGCCAATCATCCCGATCCGGGCCGCTATTGGAACGTGAACCTGCCGCATGTGGAAGGCGAAGTGCCAATCCTCGATTGCCCGCTCGACCCGTCGGCGATGCAGGTGCGCTATCACCGCGAAGAGGGCGCGTATCGCTACGGCGGCAACTACCACGAGCGTCCGCGACTCGAGGGCACGGACGTGGCGGGTTGTTTTGGCGGTGCGATCACCGTAACCGCGCTCAAGCTCTAACTACTTCACTTTGCCGAGCCGGCGATAATATTCCGCCACGGCTTCGCTATAGCCCTGCGGGATCTTGCCGCTGGTGCCGGTCTTTACCTGACCGGTGTTCTGCTCTTCCACCTGACGGCGCAGTTGCGTTTCGAGCTGCTCCATCGCCGGGAGCACTTGCGAACGGATCCGTTCGACGAGCTCCGGATTGCCGGGGAACTTCGACGGGTCAATCTGCTGCATTTGGCGGATCAGCGCTTCCACATCCTTGGTGAGCTCCTGATTGCCTGCCTGGTTACCCTGCTGGCCGATCGCTTGGCGCAACTGCTGCAAGTCACGCACGCCTTCGCGGTAGGTGCGCTCGAGACCATTGAGGCCTTGGGCGCCATTCGGCAACTGGCCCTGCCGGTCGCCGCTGTTCATGGCGCCGAATTCGCCGCGACGATCGCCGCCGCCACCGCCGAAGTCACGCGGACCGCCGAGTCCGCCACCCTGGCTGCCCATCTGTTGACCGCCACGCCCTTGTCCGCCCTGGCCCTGCTGACCCTGGCCCTGAGCTTGGCCTTGGCCTTGTTGACCTTGCTGGCCTTGCCCCTGACCCTGCGCCTGGCCCTGACCCTGTTGTCCTTGCTGGCCCTGTTGCCCTTGCTGGCCCTGTTGCCCTTGCTGACCCTGTCCACGCTGACCGGCCTGTTGACCCTGCTGACCCTGACCGGGCTGCTGGCCCTGGCCACGCTGGCCCGGCTGCTGACCTTGCCCTTGCTGGCCTTGACGCGCCATCTGTTCCATGCGCGTCCGGACATCTTCCAGGCGGTTCAGCGCGCTCTCGATGCCGTCCTTACCTTGGCCGTCCTTATCGCTGCCGGCACCGGCCGCGGCGGCTTCCTTCACCTTGTCACGCAGTTGTTCGAGCGCCCGCGTGACAGGCTGCTCGCGCAGCCACATCTGCTCGCGCGTGCCCGGCTGATTGCCGTAGCCGCGGCGCAGATACTCGCTCATGTACTTCATCTTGAGCGAGACATCCTCGGCGTCGAGTTCGCCGAGCGCCTGGCGCAGCTTGTTCGAAGCGCCCTTCTTGGTCGACGCCAGTTCGCGGGAGGCATCCTTCAGATCGCGCTCCAGCCGGTTGTACTCTTCCATCAGCTTGAGCTTTTCTTGCGCCATCTGCTCGTTCTTTTCGCCGTCGATCGGCGTGGAACGAGTGGCGTTGGCTCCCTGACGGCCCTGCATGCCGTAGGTCTGGTTCATGCGATTGGCGAAGTCACGCTGGCGGTCAGAGAGTTCCTGCGAACGCTGCGAGAGCTGGTCAAGTTGTGAGGAGGCGTCCTGCTGACGCATGCCCCGCAGCATGTCGCGCGCCTCGCCGAGGCGTTCGGCCGCGCGCCGGGAGTCCGCACTGGACTCGCCGCCACGCCGCATGTCCTCGGTCGCCCGAGAGAGGCGGTCGAGCGCCTGCCGGACGCGCGGATCCACCTGATCGCGCTGCCCGTTCATCCGCGCCTGCTGCTGTTGCTGCATCTGCTGCATGCGCTGCTGTGCGGACTGCTGACCCGACTGACCGGACTGGCCGGATTGGCCTGCTTGACCCTGTTGGCCCTGCTGACCTTGCTGTCCTTGTTGACCCTGCTGGCCCTGCTGCGACTGGCTCTGCTGCTGCTGGCCGCGCGAGAGTTGCTCCATCTGACGCTGCAATTGTTCCGCCTCGCGCCGCAGCATTTCCTGCTGCCAACGCTGCTGTGGCGTCAACTGGTTGCGCTGCGCCTGCTGGGCCAACTCCTGCTGGCGACGAGCCAACTGTTCCAGGCGCTGTAGCGCCTCGTCGACGGCCTTCTGTTTCTGGCCGCCGGACGCCGATTGCTGCCCGGTCTCGTACTGATTCTTTTCGGTGTCGAGTTCGAGGTCGAAGAGGTTCTCGAGGTCACGGCCGCTACCGCCGCCGCCTCCGCCACCACCTTGCCGTCCGAACGACACCTGGATGTCGCGGCGCCGCGCTTCGGCGCGCATCAGATACTGGAGCGCCTTCTGCTCGTGGGGCAGGGCATCCTTGAAGCCCTTCACCTTCAACTTGTCCGAAGCCGAGCCCATTTCCGAAGCGGCCGACTCCATCTCTTTCACCAGGGCGGCGAACGCTTCGCCGGCGCCGGTGAGTTCGCGGCTCTTCATGCGGCGAGCCAAGCTGGCGGCCTGAGCCTGCAGTTTGCTCTGCATGTCGGAGAGGAACTTCGCGTTCTCATCCTGCAACGACTTGTCCTTGGTGCGGACTTCGTTCCAGGTCGCGGCGATAATTTCCTTCTGACGGCGGGAGATCTCATCGTCCTGCTCCTGTTCGCCGCCGCCCCCGCCGCCCGCCTGCTGCGACTGCGTGTAGTTGCGCTCGAACGGCTGGGCTTCGATGAAGTACATGTCCGTCTGCGCGGACGAACGGGCGTCTTTGGCAACCGCATACAACGAGACGATATCGCCCGGGATGAGCTTGAAGTCCTCCAGCGTCATCAGATGCTTGCCTTCCACCGTCTTGGCGCCCTTGGCGTTCAGCAGGTTCAAGGTCTTCTCTTCGCCACCGTTCACGGCATAGTGCAGTTCCACGGCCTGCAGGCCGAAGTCATCTTCGGCGGTGAGCTCGATCGGCACTTCTTCTAGAGGATTTGCCTTCGCGTCGCGCCCCGGCCGGACTAAACGAATGGTGGGAGGCAGTTCGGCTTTGGCCTCGATGAAGTAGTCTTCCGTGAGGCGGACGGCCTGGCCCTGCTCAATTGCCGCCACATAGTACATGCCTTCGCGTTCGATCGTGACCTTGGCGGAGAGCCAGCCCTTGCCGTTATCCACCAGGTCCAGCCGCTTGCCATCCTGCATCACCAGGACGCCGTTCTTAAGGGGCTTGTCCGTCTGCACCTGCACTTCGGCTTCCGTGCCGGCGACGGCGCGCAGGTCGCCGCTGGTCTCGTCCACCGAAGCAGGCAGGCCGGTCCAGGTGGGATAGCGATAGGCGACGCGCAGCTTCTTGACGGCGGGTAGGTCGACCACCGTGAACTTGAATTGCTTCGAGCGCATGCCCGACGCTTCCACAAAGTAATCAACCGACTCGGGCAGATTAGCGAAGAGGAACTCGTAGCCGCCCATCTGCGCCTGATTGATCATCGGCGCGGACTCCCACTTGGTGGAGCCTTTGTAACGGGCATGGAGCTTCACTTCATTCGCCGTAAAGCCCAGCAGACGCGCGGTCACCGTCTGGTCCGACTTGCGGCGCACCAACTGGTCGCCCGGCGTCACAATGATTTCGTAGAACGGCTTCGTATCGCCGCGCGGGGTAGCGCCCCACAGCAAGGCGGCGCCATAGCCGAGATAGCCCGGGCCGGCGCTGATCAACCACATCAGCACGCCCACCGCCGCTACGCCGGCCGAGCCGAGCGCGGCGATCCACGGCGTGCGCGAGATTTCCGACGGAGAGGCATGCTCGGCGACCTTCATCGCGTCGGACGCCACCAGGTCGATGAACGGATTACCGCTCTCGCGCTGATCGACGCACGTGATCAGCTTCTCCTGGAATTCGGGGAACTTCTGCTCCACGCGCTGCGCCGCCCGCCGCCGGTTCAAGGCAATCAGCGGAAGGATCACGCCGAAGGTGACGGCGAAGGCGATCGAGAGGAAGAGGAAAAAGCGCGACCAGGTGAGGGCGGGAGCCGCGAATTGGAAAGAGTTCGCGATCCACACCAAGGCGACCGTGGCCACCAGGGCGGAGACGCCGGCAATCGCCGCGCCGCGCGCGAGGGCCGAGACCAGTAACCGTTGTTCGATCCGTCTTAGGTATCGCTCCAGTTCGTCCAATGGCCGCATGCGGACCTCCTCTTGATCTAACCAGCTTACTCTTTTACGCGCCGGGCCGTTCCGTCTTTAAGTACTGGTGCGCGAACAAACTTTCCGCCACGGTCACCCCGAGTAACAACAGGGCTAACCACCACCAGAAGCTCCAAGGCTTGGATTCTTCCGAACCACCCGCCGTTTCCGTCCCGGTGTCGGTGCCCATCTTTTGCCAAATGGCCACCGTCTCTTTGGGCAGCACCGACAGGTCGCTCTCGCGTCGATCGGCATTCACGGCCACCAATTCGCGGCCGCTCTGACGGCCGACTTCCCAAAAGCCTTCGCTCGCCAGAGTTAACGTCTGGGCCTTCACCGACTCTTCCAGCGTCAGCGCGCGCTTGCCACTGGGATCCAAGACTTCCACGCTCACTTGGCGGGCGGACTTGGTTTCGCCAGGCGCGCGTAACTCGAGAAACGAATCGACCACGGCCGAAGACGGCCGCTCGTCCGCATTGCTTAGATAGAGGGATGTTTGTTCGACGAACGGTACGAAAGAAGGGTTCAGGGGAAAATCGTTGGCGATGTTATCGAAGCTACTGCCGAAATAAAGGATGCGCCCTTCGCCCATTGTTCGCTCAGCGAACAGCGGTGTTCCTTCATTCAACCGAGCCAGCAGGCGCAAGTTCGCGGGATCGATCCGGACAGCCTGATAGAACTTCACACCCTCCAAACGATCCGCGCGCGCGATGGCCGGGTGCGTGGCATCCGGCTTCACCACGGTGAGGAAACGCTCGCCGGACCGCGAGGCGTATTTCGACTGCTCGACTTTCGCCTCGAGCACCGGGACCTTTTCCTGACCCGCGATGCCCGGACCCGCCGTGATCAGCACGCGGCCTCCGGCGGTGACATGGCGCTTCAGGGCGTCGACAAACGCTTCCGGCAGAAAGGCCGGATCGTTCAGGACGACGAAGGCGAACTTGCTGGGGTCAACGCCAGCGGTTTGATCGGGCGACACTTCGTCGACGGCGAAGTTGGCCGTGCCCGTTGCCTCGAGGGCGCTCTTGAAGTAAAGGGCACTACGAGCCTGGCGCGACTCACGAACAAACAGAATGCGGCGCGAATCGGCGCGCTCCATCGCAAAACGGAAGACGTCATCGGCGGCCAGCGCGTCGCCGCCTTCGATGCGCACTTCGCCCCGCGACCAGCCATAGGGAGCTTCGAGGCCGACAAACTCCACCGTCGCCCGCCCGTTGGCGGCGACATCAGCGAGTTTCGCCGCCTGTTGCCGTCCGTTCAGCCAGAGCGAAACCGGCTTCTTGGTGGAGGCTGTTTCGTAACCGCTGACGGTCACCAGAATGCGCGCCAGTTTGGGGTCGCCGACCGTACGCGGCGACTTCACGCTTTCCACGGCCCAGTTCGCCGTACGCGACGGCGCGATTTCATGGATGACGAGATTCGTTTGCGGGCCGAGTTTCAAGTCGTTGAAGCCGGGCGGCAAAGCGGACTTCTGCAGATCGCTGAAGAAATGCACTTCCACCGGCCGCTTGGCAGCTTCAGCCAGCGAGCGCAGCGTGCGCGAAAGTTCGCCTAGCGAACCACGGCCATCGCCAGGTTCGATGGCGGCGATCGCGCCCAGTAACTCAGGCTTCTCCTGCAGCGCCTGCGTGAGTAACTCCGTGCGGCCGGAAAGGGCGATGACTTGCCCGCGGTCACTCGCGCCCAGCGAGTTGATCACGGTCCGCGCGCCGCTTTTGGCTCGCTCGAGGGCATCGCCCGCGCGCATCGAGAAGGAGCGGTCCACGGCCACGATCACCAACTTGGTACCCGACGCAATCGCCGCCGGTGACCGGCGGATGAAGGGATTCGCAAACGCGAGCGCCAACAGCGCCAGCACGGCCAAACGCAGCGCGAGCAGCAGTAGATACTTCAGCCGGCGATGCTTCACCGAGCTTTGCGGCCGGCGTTCAAAGAGCTTGAGGGAACTGAACTTGATCGGCTCGTTGCGATGCTGCTTGAGTAAGTGCAGCCAGACGGGCAGGCTCAACGCTGCCAGACCGGCCAGAAACCACGGTGCAAGAAAGCCCACTTACATTCTCCCCTGGCGGCGCGAAAGATATTCGCGCAAAGCCGCATCGAGCGGCTGATCGGTCTGCACCATCAGATAGTCGAGGCCCGCACCTTGGGCCGCGCTCTTCATCGCCGCGATATGGGCGTCGATCTTCTCGCGATATTCCTTATGTGCGTATTCCGGCGCTACTTCCAGCTCATCGTCGGTTTCGATGTCGATCATCACCACCGGTGCGTTCAACTTCGGACGCACTTCGGCCGGATCGAGTAAGTGGAACAGCACCACTTCGTTGCCCTTCCATCGCAGCGGAGCGATGGTCTTGGCGACCAGTTCCGGATCCTCCCAGAAGTCGGACATCACGGCCACGATGCCGCGCCGCGTGAGGAACTGCTGAAAGTGGAAGAACGGCTTGGCGTAGTCCGTGCGCTTTCCCGGCACCGCCTTTTCGATGGCATGCAACACCCGGTGCAGATGTCCCTGCCGGCCCGAGGGCGCGACAAATTGCCGGACTTCGTCGTCGAAGACGATTAAGCCGGACGAATCACGTTGCTGGTTGGCGAGGTAAGCGAGCGACGAAGCGAGAAACTTGGCGTAATCGAGTTTATTGACGGGCAGCGTGGAATACGACATCGAGGCGCTAGCGTCGATGAGCAAGGTGAGCGCGGTATTGGTTTCGCCGCGATAGCGTTTCAGGTAGCAGCGCTCGGTCCGCGCGTAGACATTCCAATCGACATGCCGCAGGTCGTCGCCTGGCGTGTACATGCGATACTCGGCGAACTCCTGGCTAAAGCCAAAGTCCGGTGACCGATGGAGGCCCGAGACGAAGCCCTCCACCACGGTTTTGGCCACGAGGTCCAAGCCGGACAAGCCGGCTAAGGTTGCGGGATCGAGATAGCGCTGCTGCATTAGGCCTTGGGTACAGGCTTGGCGTCGAGTAACTTACGGATGATGTCGTCGGAGCTTAACTTATCGCTCTCCGCCTGGAAGTTCACCAGGATGCGATGGCGCATGATGGGCACGGCCAATGCTCGTATGTCGTCGTAAGAGACATGATGACGACCATGCATCAAAGCCCGCGCCTTGGCCGCCAGCACTAGGTTCTGGATGCCGCGGACGGAGCAGCCGAAGTTTACATACTTCTTGATAAAGTCCGGCGCGGATTCGTCGGTGGTGCGCGTGGCGCGAATCAATTCCACCGCGTGGCGTGCCACCGGCTCGGCGATCGGCACCATGCGGACCAGCTTCTGAAACTCGAGAATCTCGGCCGCGGTGGTCACCGGCTCGGGCGCGGCCTGCGCGGTGGTGGTGGTGAGGCTGATCACCTTCAACTCGTCGTCGGCGCTTAGGTAGTCA
This sequence comes from Bryobacteraceae bacterium, assembly GCA_965229305.1. Lineage (GTDB taxonomy): Bacteria > Acidobacteriota > Terriglobia > Bryobacterales > Bryobacteraceae > JALHNI01. The sequence continues at coordinate 261,847 of CBDDIZ010000040.1, forward strand.
AGGATCGTATTGAACAGGAAGCGATCGAGCTGCGCCTCAGGCAGCGGATAGGTGCCTTCGAGTTCAATCGGATTCTGCGTGGCGAGCACGAAGAAGGGCGCCGGCAGCTTGTAATGGTTGCCGCGCACCGTACACGTCTTTTCCTGCATCGATTCGAGCAATGCCGACTGCGTCTTCGGCGGCGTCCGATTCACTTCGTCCGCCAGCAGCACATTGGCGAAGATCGGCCCTTCGACGAATGTCCAGGCGCGGCGGCCCGTGGTTTGGTCCTCTTCGATGATGTCGGTGCCGGTGATGTCCGACGGCATCAGGTCAGGCGTGAACTGGATGCGCTTGAACACCAGGCCGAGCGTTTCGGCCATCGTGCGCACCAGCAGTGTTTTCGCGGTACCGGGCAAACCCGTCAGCAGGCAGTGGCCGCCCACGAAGAGACTGATGAGCACCTGCTCGATCACCTCGTCCTGGCCGACGATCACGCGCCGGACTTGCGTGACGATTTTCTCGCGGACCTCCTGAAAACGCGCAATGCGCGATCGCAGATCCTCGGCATCGATGCTCGGTGGAGTAGTGGTTGACATTCAGGCTGGTGGATCCTTCAGTTCTTCTTCTGGGGGGCTGGTCGACCGGGACTGGCCTCTTGTTTAGCCGTTAATTCTAACAGTAACTTCTGGGCCGGCTTAAAGCCCGGAGCGGCTTCGAGAGCCGCCATCACTTCGTCGGTGGCGTCATCGATCCGGCCTACGGATTCAAGCGCTTTGGCCAGGTTGTAGCGGGCCTGCGCCGGGTCCGAGGGCTTGGAAGCGATCACCGCCCGATACTCCCGAATGGCGCCGTTGAAGTTGCGCTCATCGTAGAGCAGGTTGCCAAGCCGGAGGTGCATCTCTTCGTCCAACACGGGCGAGATTAAGTTGATGCGGTCCAGCGTCACCGCGGCGTCTTTCTTTAAGCCGGCCGCGGTTTGCCAGGCGGCAAGTTTCTTCAGCGTCTCCGGCATGCGTCCGCCGGTATCGGAGTACTTCCTCAACTCGGCGATGGCCGCCGTCTTGTTGCCTTTGGCTTCATGAGCGTCGGCCAGGAGTTCGTAAGGACTTCCGGTTTCGACATAGTCGGGATAGCGGTCGCGCAAGGCGGGGCCGTCGGCGAGCACCGTGTCCCAATCCTTACGCTGGGCGGCGACGTTGAGCGCCCGCAGCTTCTTGGTCCAATCCTCCAGACTGTCCGCCAGCGGCTTGAAGTCCTTCTCGATGTACGCCAGAAAACGCTTATCGAACTCGGCGGCGTCAATCCCCAGCACCTTCTGAACCACGGCCTCGGTCGGCGTGGCGGTGGAGAATTCTTTCATCAACGCCAGCAGTTTGTCGTGGCCCCAGTTCTCTTCGATGTAATTGCAGACCCGGCCGGCCTGGAAGTAACTCACCACGACTTGGCCGTTGTAACTGGGGCGCACAAAGCCACGCTCCAACTCGGCGATCGGCAGGAGTTTCTTGTCCTTGATGGCCCGCAGCACGAGCATGTCGACACGGTCACCCCAGTCGGGGGAAGCGGCGGTCTCTTCGTATACCGCCATGCCTTCCGTGTACCAGCGCGGCGTGCGATGGTTGGTCGCGGTGAGCGAATAGACGTGGCTCATTTCGTGCCACAGGGTGCTGGCCCAATGGAAAGAGCCCGGCTTGCGGCCGGAGGGCGAGTCCATCGCGATGATCGAGCCGAAGGTGACGCCCAAGGCGCCGAGTCCAGGGATACCGATCGCTCGCACGGCAAAGTCTTCGTGCTCGGGATAAACCTCTACCTGCACATGTTCCCTCAGAACGAAGCCGTACTTCTTGTCGTAGCTGGCGAAGATCTTCTCCATCTGCTCTTCCATGTAGGGGCGAAGCAGGTCGGCCTCTTTCTTGTGCAGCCGCAGCGTGTAGCGGTCGTGCTTAAAGGTGACAAAGTTCTTGTAGCTATCGATGAGCGTGAGCGAGTTCACCGTGGCGGCGTTCTTATAGCCATTCTGATAAGCATGTTCGAGGACTTCGCGTGCTTCATTCTCTCGCGCGAGGCGCATCAGATTGACGCCTAACTCGCTATAGGCTTCGAGGTAATCCGGGTCGAGTTTGATCGCTTCGCGATACAGCGCGATGCCCTCCTCATAGCGGCGGTTATGGACGAAGGCTTCTCCGGCCATCGACCAGGCGCGGCCATAGCGCGGGTTGATCTTGAGGATGCGGTCCCGCCACGGACTGTCCTTTTTGTCTTCCAGCAGGTCGATAGTCAGCAACGTCGCCATGGCGTCCAAGGACTCGCCGTCCTGCGCGATCGCCAACTCCGCCTCTTCGCGTGCCTTCTTCGGGTTCCCGTCTTCGAGAGCCAAACGCGCGAGCAGTTCGTGCGCCTCGGGATACTTCTCGCGCAACTTCAGCGCCTTGCCGGCCAGATCGACGGCCATCTTGTCGAAGCCTTCGCTGGCCACCCAAGCTTGCCCCAGTAACGCTTCCGGGTCGTCCTTATCGAGTTCGAGCGCTTCGCCGAACAGATTGCCGGCTTCTTCCTTGTTGAAGCGTTCCAGGAACAAGCGGCCCCAGCGTACGCGGACATGCGGGTCCTGGGGATGCTGCTTGATAGCGTCTTTGAACTGGTCGTTGGCGCCGGTGTAATTCTTCAGCCCCCACTGGCCCTCGGCGCGCAGGTAGGCGTCCTTGCTGGTGGTAAGAGCGACGAAGCACGAGGTCGCTTCGGTCACTTGCCCGCGCCGCTTCATCTTCCAGCACCGATCGGCCTGCTCGGCGGTGGCTTGGTTCCGCTCCGCCGCCGGGTAGGCAACGCAGCCGAGAAAGGGCAGGGTAGCGGCAGTCAGGATGGCCCAGCGCATAACTTACTGGTCAATCTCCTTCTGCACCTTGGCTAACTCCACTAAGAGAACCTGTAACTGCTTGCGATACTCGGCGGCCGGCATAGAGGCTTTGTTGTATTTCAACTGGTCGATCCGCTGCTCCACGTCATCGCGCTTGGCGAGCAAACTCTGCTTTGCCGGATCCGCCGCGGCCTTTTGGGCCGAGCCCAGGCGGAGCACCGGCGTCCGCGTGGCGATCAAACCATGACCGTTGTCGGCGCTAGGATTGCGAACGCCTTCGCCGGTGCCGGTATCTTCCAGTACGGCGTGTTCAGTGGCGATGCGCTTGGCGCGCTCATAGTATTGGGCCGTCTTTTGGTCGGCATAGCGGAAGGCTTCGATCGCCGTCACCGTGTCGTTCTTGTCCGTGTCGGCGCCGGGATCGCGTAAGGCTTCTACCCAGAAACGGGCGAAGACGGTGGCGTTGCGTTCCGTGCCGGACTTCGTCGCCGCCACCACCACCCGATTCGGTTTCTGTAGGGCGGCGACCGACGCACCGCTGGCCGACGTCGAATTGACGATCAACTGCTTCTTGGCTTTTACGCGATCCATCAGCGCCGCGAGCTCCACGGCGGAGAGGTCGGGGCCCATCAGGTTGATTTTGTAGTCCGCGCCATCGAAAGTGCCGTGCCCAATCAGGAAGATCACCAGATTGTCGTCGGGCGTCGCTTCGGCGGCGATCTGGCCCAGCGTTTCGCGAATCTTGGCTTTCGTGGAGACGGTCCCCAGATGCAGAAACGCTTTCGCCTCCGGAGTGCTGGCCACCAGCTTGTGTGCCTCCGCGGCCAAGCCATCGAAGCGAGTGGCGTACTCGGGTTCCCCGCCCAGGCCGGCGACTGTCACGTAGTAAGTGGTCGCGTAAAGCGGCGCCGCACACGCCAGCAACAAGGCGAGCTTCATACCACGCCCCACTTTCGGCGCAACATCCATTCGCTGGCGCGCAGCAGAAGAATCACGAAGAAGACGAACGGTAAGTTCCACAGATCCTTGGCTTCCCGGACGGTGATTCCGGCTTCCGAATAGGAAATATCTTTGGCCAGCTTCGCCGCATCTGCGGCTGTGTAATAGACGCCACCGGTTTGCGACGAAAGCTTTTCGAGTAACTCGCGATTCTGCTCGGAGCCGAAGTTCTCCGCGATCCCATCTTCGCGGCGGAAGTTGAATAAGTCCGTACCTAGTTCCTCGTCGCCGCGCTTGGCGACAATCTCGGCGACATAAGCCCCCGGCTTCTCCGCGTCCCAAGTGGCCGTGTATTGGCCGGCGGACATCGGTTCCGGCCGCATTTCCACCATCGCGGCGTTGCCATCGGGCAGCATCACGCGGGCTTCCACCTTGGCGTCCGATACCGGCAGGAAGGTCTTATCGCGAACCTCGGCACGAATCTGGACCTTCGTCTCGTCCGTCAACACCTGCTTGGGCGTCGAAGCCAGCACGCGCGGCGGCGACGAAGTCACCAACCAGCGGCAAAGCTGCGCCCAGAAGACTTCGTGGGTCTGGTCTTCGAGCGGCTGCACCATCTGCCAACGCCAAGTGCCCGCGCTTGCGAGAATCGCCGAACGGCCGCGTCCATAATTCTGAGTGGCGAGTAAAGGCCAACGCTTGCCGCCTGGCGCGAGTAACTCGGCCAGCACCATCGCCCCCGGTTTCGGCGTACCGGTCTCCTGGTAGTTCTCGATCTCCGGCAACTTCTTCCAGCGTTCGGCGTTGGCGTCCGGATTCTCAATCAACCGCGTGATCAGGCTGTCGCGGCCGTTAACCGCGAGCTCCACCTTGGCGCGATCGCGCTTGAACGTATCCCGCCGGTCGCTAATCGTTACCGGTACTAAGTCCAGCAAGCCGGACCGGCCCCAACCGCCATCGGAAAGGGCATTGCGGCCACCGAGGAAAAGCAAGCCACCTCCCCGCCGATCAACAAATTGCCGCAACATCTCCTGCTGCGCCACCGAGAAATAACCAATCTCCACGCCGCCCACAATCAGCCCGTGATACTGAAACAGGTCCTCGGCCTTATCCGGGAAGCCGTTCTCGAGTTCCTTCGGATCGGCTACGCCCTGACGATAAATTTTGTTTTGCGTCGTGCGCAGCATCGACGTGATCGAGACGGTCTTGTCGTCCTCGAGCGCCCGGCGAATGAACTTGTACTCCCACTTCGGCTCACCCTCGATATAAAGGATGCGGGGCTTGGTGGCTTCCACGTTCACCAGCCGGGTGACGAAGTTATTCGCGCGATTCTCTTCGTCGCCAAAGGGCGTCACACCGATCTGCAGCGCCTTCGGACCCGCCGGACCAGAATTGAACAGGATGCTTTCGGTCTGCGGCTCGCCATCGGCCTTCAGCACCATCGTCTGCTGACCCAGAACGCGCGTTCCGTCCTTCAAAGTCAGCACCACTTTGTTATTCGTATAGCCGCTCTGCCGGATCGTCACTTGCGCCGTGATGCGCGAATCGGCCAAGGCACGCGCAGGTACTTCGGCGGCGACGATCTCGAGGTCGTGGTCGTACTTCTCACGGCCCAAGCCCACCGTGTGGACGGGGATGCGGCGGCTGCGGACTTCGGAGATCGTTGCGAGGTCAATGCCGCCGGCATTATCGCCGCCGTCGCTCAACAGCACGATCGCCCCCAACGGCACACTCGCCGATTCCGCCGCCACGCCGCGTAGCGAATCAGAAAGGCGCGTCGCCGTTTGAGCCGCTCGAATGTCTTCTACTTTGTCGAGCCGCTCGAGTGACCGGCCGACCTTATACAGCCGCACCTGAAACTGCTTCTTCAATTCGTCGAGCAGACCCGCGTTCAGAATGTCGCGCGCGGCATTGGCGCGCGTCTTGCCGCCGGCGTCGGCGATCGACATGCTTTTGGAGTCGTCCACCACCACCGCCACCACATTCTGTTGCGGCTTCAGCGTTGCCACCAGGAGCGCCGGCTGCCACAGCAAGCTCAACAAGAGAATCGCCATGGCGGCTTGCAACGCCCACAGCACGCCCGCCCGCCAACCCTTCACCCGTACGTCGCCGTCATGACGGCTGCGGAAGTGCGGCCAAGCCAAGCCCAGCGCGCATCCCACGGCCAGTAGCCCAAGGATCCACACCGGCCACCCGCCGAGAAGCACGAATTGGCCCTTTTCGTAAACGCGGGCCGGATAGCTAAACAGAAACTCGAACAAGTGGCCTCTTGAATCCTTAGTGAGTCATCGCGTACATGATGTAGTTGATCCCGATGCGATAAGCGAGCGATGCGTAGTGCTCGGGGTAGCGGGGCATGTCGGCGTGTTCCCACGCGTCGCCGATGTCCATGTTGTGGCAGATGCCGACCATCAGGCGGCCTTTGTCGTCGAAGACGCCGCGCCACTTGGGATCCACGCCGTCCTGTTCCCAGGTCTGGCCGGAATAGAACATCACGATGCCTGGAATTTGAAAACGCTCGTTGAGGTCGTAGAGAACGTGATAGACGGGCTCCTTGTTTTCGAGGTCAACCACCGGACGGTCCGGAAAGACGCGGGAGAGGGAGGCCGTGAAGATCTCCCATTCGATGGAGCCGTGGAAATCGTCCACCATCAGAAAGCCGCCCTTCAATAAGTACTCTCGCAGTTTGGCGGCCTGCTTGTCGTTCAGATCCCAATGGCCGACTTCGACGCCGTAGATCCAGGGATGATTGAAGATTTCATCCGTATCGAGATCGACCACGTCCTCCACCGAACGGACGTGGATGCGCGTCAGCCGGCGGACGCCTTGCACAAACTGGCGATCGGCCTTGGGATAGTCGGTCGACCAACTGCCGCGGACCCCCCAGTAACCGCTGCCTCCGCGAAACGACGGGTAGCGCAGCCGGGTGAAGACAAATTCTGTTTTTTCGTTGGCATCGGGGGGCGTGATGATCGGACCGTCGTCGTCATCGAAACTGGGCCGTCCCCGCTGGGCGTAGGTCACCGAGATGACCGCGAAGGCCAACACGAGCGAGAAGATCCAGATTCGAGAGCGCATTAGCCTCACTTGTCAGCCGCCGGATATGCCACGAGAATATCACGGACTCTATGAAAGACTGACGGCTCGGTTCCCGAAAGGTTTCCTGGCCGGTACTGGAGCAGCGTTAAGTTATCTGTAGCTCCTGTTTACAGCGGCACTTCCACCATGGTGAGGATCTCCTGGATCACTCTTTTCGCCGCTTCCGGACCCCGTCCCAGCGTCCCCCGGGAGTTCACCGTCACGCGGTGGGCAAACACGGGCACCGCCAGCTTCTTCACGTCATCGGGTAGAGCGTATTCGCGGCCCTGCACCAGCGCCAGCGCCTGCGTGGCCCGGAACAGAGCCTGAGCTCCCCGCGGACTCACCCCGAGCGACAACCCTTCATGGTGCCGCGTCCGTTCGACAATCGCCAGAATGTAGTCGGCGAGCGCATCGTCGATGGCCACGCTCTCTACCTGGCGCTGCAAGCGCAGCAACTCGCTGGCTTCGATCACCTGCCGGCCGCCGGAAGCGGCACGAGCGGTACCGCGCAGAATCGCCCGTTCGCTGGCCCGGTCCGGATAGCCGATTTCGAGCTTCATCAGGAACCGGTCGAGCTGGCTTTCGGGCAGCGGATAGGTGCCGTGATGCTCGGCCGGATTCTGCGTCGCAATCACCATGAACGGTTCTTCGAGCGGATAGGTCCGCGCGTCCACCGTCACCTGGTGCTCGTTCATCGCCTCGAGCAGCGCCGATTGAGTCTTCGGAGTTGCGCGGTTGATTTCGTCGGCCAGCAGAAAATTGGTAAACACCGGGCCCGGCTTGAACTCGAACTCGGTGGCTTGCGGACTATAGATCGTCACGCCGATGATGTCGCTGGGCAACATATCGCTGGTGCACTGCAGACGATGGAAGCCGCACTTCACGCCGCGCGCCAAGGCTGAAGCCAGGGTGGTTTTGCCGACGCCCGGGACGTCTTCGATCAGCAGGTGGCCGCGGGCCAGCAGGCACACCAGCGACAGGCGCACCACTTCGTCTTTGCCGCGGACGGTTTCGCCAATGGCATCTTCGAGATCGCGCAGCCGCTCGAGCGGTACGCGCTCAAGGGCGATCACGGGCTCAGTGACGATAGCGGGGCTAGGTTCCATGGGGAAGTCGGCGCTTCTCGCGTGCCCCGATTTTAGCATGGGGGCTGTGTTTGACGAAGGTGGGGAGGCGTGTGATACTTCAACAAGTAGTGAAGTAATGAAGACTGTCGCCGGCAGCAGAAAGTCTGAACATCCCGATTGCGGCCCGGGGGAACATCGGCGGCGGCGAGCGACGGCGGTGAATCCAGCCGCTCTCGAACGTGCGGTGCGCATCTTTCGCGCTCTCGGCGATCCGCCTCGCCTGCGCTTGCTCGCCACGCTCGCCCAAGGGGAATTGTGCGTCTCTGAGATCGCCGAACTGGATGACGATGGCCTCTCCACCGTCTCGCAGCGCTTGCGGGTGCTGCGGTCGGCCGATCTGGTGAGCCGCCGGCGCGACGGTCAGCATATTCTCTACGGGCTGGCGGATGCGCACATCGGCGACCTGATTGCCAACGCGCTGGCTCACGCGAGCGAGGGGCTGCCCCCCGCGCCGCGCAAACAGAAAAAGCGAAACTGAGGAGACGGAGTATTTCTTCCCCCATGATGACTCGCAGCACGCGGCAGCGCCGGGCGATTCGCGCTGTCTTTGAACGTCTGAATCGACCGCTGGGGCCGCAAGACGTTTTGCAGGTGGTGGCGCAGGATGTGGAAGGCGTGGGCATCGCCACCGTCTACCGGACCATCAACACGCTCTACGAGGAAGGCGTCCTCGTGAAGGTGGATCTGCCCGGCGAATCCTCGCGTTACGAACTCGCCGGCAAGGCGCACCATCATCATTTCCGCTGTCAGAAATGCGAGCAGGTCTTCGAATTGAGCGGCTGTCTGAACGTCAAGTCCCTGGTGCCGCCCGGCTTCCAAATGACCGGCCACGACATCGTGATCTTTGGCCAGTGCGCCACCTGTCAGGCGTAGCAGTACCTCCAGAGCTTTGCATGGCACCCAGTCGGGCCGTATCCTGAAATGCTTGCTGCCGGCCCTGCGTCCTTTTGCCCCTGCTGACCTCGATCCTTTGATCGAGTGCTGGCACTCCACTTGGCATCGCGCCTTCGCCCCCCGCCGCCATCCGGATCCGCCCGCCGTCTGGCGCGAGCGCTTTCTCACCGACTACGCCTCGCAAGCCGAAACCTGGGTGATGCCAGCCGCTTTAGGCGTCGCTGGCTTCCTGATCCTGTTTCCTGAGACCAAGTGGGTCGAGCAATTGTTCGTCAGCCCCGATTATCAGGGCCGCGGTTACGGGCGCGCCCTCGTGGCGCTGGCCCGGTTTCGTTCGCCTGAGGAACTCGCCCTCGATACGCCTGCGGAAAACTTTCCGGCCCGCGAGTTCTATCGACGCCGGGGTTTCGTGGCTCAGCGCGTGGGCTTCGATCCCGTGAATGAGCGCGTCACTTTGCGCTACGTCTGGCGCCGTAAGTAACCGCCGCCAGCAGCAGCAACCCGCTCAAGCTCATCGCCGCGCCCACCCACAACGACTTTGGCCGGTAGCGGAACTCCACATTGTGCTCGCCGGCCTCCAGCGTCACGCCGCGCACCACGCCAAAGGGCACCAACAGCGGCTTCTCCACGCCGTCCACGCGCACCTGCCAGCCCGGGTAGTTCGTGTCGCCCAGGATCAGCACGCCGGGGCAGGTCATCTTGGCATTCACCGCCACGCGCGACGGCTCGTAGTTCCGCAGCCGGACCACATCTTCGCCGCAGGCGGCGCTCGGGAAGGGCAGCGGCTTCACCGGTTCCACCAGCGTGACGGCCTGCCGTATCTGATGCGGCTTGGTCAGGTCGATCGCGGCACGTAAGCCGTTCCGGTCTACCGGCAAAATCGTGTGCACCGTCCAGGCGCGCGGATGTATCCCCGCCCGGCGATAGACGTTTACACCCGCCCGGCCCTGAAACACGAGGGTCTCCTGTCCGTTGCGCGGCGCCTTGCCCACCCAGTGCGTCACGCCGAAGATCTCCCGTCCGGTTTCTCCGCGCGCATCCACCGCCAACAGATTCGAGGTCAGGCTGGCCAGATAGCCGCCGAAATGCGAGATGCCGTGCCAGTCGCCGAAGTTGTACTGCACCACCTGGTCATCCACTTCCACGCGCACCGGTTCGGTCAGACTCTTCAAATAGGCCGCGACGTCGTCGTGCTCACGGGTTTGCACGAGGATTCGCTCGTCGCGCGGCCGGTTGACGTTCGGGAAGTCGAAGCCGCTCGAATTCGATTGTTCGAGCAGCGTGAGCGCCACCGCGGCGATCGCCAAATGCTTGAGCGCCAGTTCGCCGGTGCGATGCCAAGTGAGCAAGCCGGCCACCAGCAGCGCGGCGACGGCCGCCATCATCGGACGTTCGTCACCGATCGAGTCCTGCCCGCGCACCAGCGCCATCACCAGAAACAGGCCCATCACCAACGTCGCCAGCCCCAGCAGAATGCGCCGCGCCGGCACCAGCCAACGCTCCGCCAGACGCAACCGGTCTACGCCCGCCGCTGCCAGTGCGGCACAGACGAAGCCAAACAACGCCACCGCCATTCCCGGCGATCGCGACTTCTCCACCAGCGGCGCCCAGGCATAGAGCATCCCGTGCAGCAGGCTGTACTTCGCCAGTGCGATTAGCAACGCGAAGATCCCCAAGCCGCCGAGCCAGCGGAATCTCGCCTCGCGCCGCCAGCCGGTCGCCAGACCCAGCCCCGCGAACGTCAGCGCCACCACTCCCACAAACGGCGCGAACGCGCGATTGATGCCCGCCACGAACGTCCCCAACAGGGTCATCGGCAGCAGCGCATACATCTCATGGACGTGGTAGGAAACCTTCGTCTTCCAATCGACGGCCTCCGCCATCCCCACCCACCGCCGGGCGAGCGGGGCATACTCCGCCGCCGGCACCGTCTGTAAGCCCGAAATCAGCCCCAGCATCGCCACAAACAGCAGAAACGGCCGCAGCGCCATGCGCCAACCACGTTCCCAAGTGATCCAGGCCCACGTAAATAGCGCGCCATAGGTCACAAAAGTCGGGATCTGATGATGGCCGGCCAGCCAGGCGAGTCCCAGCCAGGCGCCCGCCCAGGCGGCATGCAGTTTGGACCGTTCCGGATCGTCGTGCACCCGTAGTAAGTTCAAGAAAACCAACGGCATCCAGATGGCGCCATTCACCATCTGTGGCCAGTCGATATTGCCGACCGCGGCGCCGAAAGCGAAGATACAGCCCCCGAGGATCGCCGCTCCGCGGGAACGGCAAAGATAGCGGCAGAACAGATAGGCGTTCAGTGCTGCCAACCAGTGGTAGAAAACAAAATAGAGGTGCAGGAAGCCCATCCGCAGCTTGCCGTCGCGCAGCGGGGTGGCAAACAGCAACCAATTGAGCGGATACGCCGCTCCCGGCTGCACTTGCCCCACCAGCGGCTGACCGCCCCAGGCATTTGGTTCCCAGGCCGGAAAACGGCCCGCATGCCACTCCCGCGCCTGATAGTTCCACCAGGGCAAAACTTGAAAGGCCAGATCCGGCGAGTCGAGCCAGGTATATTGGTCGGTAGCGGTCAGCTTCCAGTAAAAGCCGGTCGTCAGGAGGAGCAGGATGGCCGGACCCAGCCCCAGAGCTACTGCGCGCTTCAAACCAGCCTGGTGCTTTTCAGCCACGATCATGCTTGCTCATCTTAGCGCAAACCTCTTCGAATCTTCTAGTTAGCATTTGGCGGACGAATTGCTACGTAGCTTGGGGAAGGACGACCATCATGAATCTCTCGTTGCGTGTTGGCTTTGTTTCGTTAACGATGCTGTTGGCGCAACCGGGGCTGCGGGCCCAATACGACCCCGCTCCGCCCCCTGTCGGACCGCAACAAACCTATGGCGGGCCGGCTTCCCCAGGTGGTCAGCCCGGCGATGCTGCTGAAGCCGAAGACGTTCCCGGCCGTGGCGTCGCTCGCATCAGCCTGATCAATGGTGACGTCTCTGTCCGTCGCGGCGACTCCGGCGATATCGTCGCCGCCGCCATCAATGCGCCTTTACTTGCGCCCGACCGTCTTTTGACGGGGACCGAATCCCGCGCTGAACTGCAGTTCGACGGCTCGAACCGCCTCCGCATCGCCGCCGATTCCGAACTCCGTCTTGCCGAAGTGGAGTATCGCCGCTACACCATCGAACTCGCCCGCGGCACGATCACTTGGCACGTGGCCAATGCGTCGGCTTCCGACATCGACATCAGCACGCCTTCGGTCAGCATCCGTCCGGTGAAGCCGGGTGACTATCGCATCACCGTCAACGCCGACGGCACCACGGAAGTCACCGCCCGTACCGGTGAAGCCGAAATCTATTCGCCGCGCGGCGTAGAACGCGTCCGCCGCGGCAAGACCACCCTGGTCCGGGGCGATCGTACCGATCCCGAGTTTCAGACCGTCGCCGAAGTCCGCGAGGACGAATGGGATTATTTCAACGTCGCGCGTGATCGCGAACTCGACCGCTCTCCGAGCCGGCAATACCTCCCGGAAGACGTCGTCGGTGCTGAAGAACTCGACGCCAATGGCCAGTGGATCGACTCCGCTCCTTACGGCCGCGTTTGGCAGCCGCGCGTGGCTGCCGGCTGGTCCCCGTATAGCCAGGGCCGCTGGGCCTGGACCGATTACTACGGCTGGAGTTGGGTGAGCTATGACCCCTTCGGTTGGGCTCCCTTCCACTACGGCACTTGGTTCCATCAGCCCAGCGGCTGGTGCTGGTATCCCGGTCCCCGGCACGGGCGCACGTGGTGGCGTCCGGCCATGGTGGCTTGGTTTGGCTTCGGCAACGTCGGAGTCAGCGTCGGTTTCGGCAATTGGGGGTGGGTGCCCCTGGCGCCTTTCGAGCGCTTCCGGCCGTGGTATGGCCGCGGCTTCTATGGCAATAACCGGGTGAATATTTACAACAACATCCGCGTGGTGAACAACTACAACATCATCAACAACTACCGCAATGCGCGGGTGGATGGTGGCGCGCGAGGAATCGCGGCGGGGCAGTTTGGGAAAAGCGGCGGCCGTTACGATCGCGTCGGGGAAGCGAACCTTCGCTCCGCCGGCTTGATGCAGGGCCAATTACCGGTTGCGCCTGGCCGCGAATCGCTCTCCTTTAACGACCGCCGGGTGGGTAACACCGGCTCGCGCGGGATCTATGAAGGGAATTTCTACAATCGCCGACCGGTAGTGGCCCAGGAGCGGATTCCGTTCGCCGAGCAACAGCGCGGAGTGGAGCAAGGTGCGCGTGCGTTTACGGGCGATGCGGGTGTCCGCGGTGGCCGCGGCGCTGGCTTGGCCAACGGTGGCGCCGGCGGCTTTGATCCTGGCCTGCGCGGGAACAACACCATCGCGGCGGACCAGGGTCCGCGAGGCGGCGGCGTCCGGGGCGAGGGTGGGAATGCGGGCGGCTGGCGTCGTCTAAACGAGCGCGCTCCCGGTGCGGCGCAACCCGCCGACGGCGGAATGCGGGGCAGCGGGGGGGAGAATTCCGGCGGTGTGCGCGGCGATGCGGCCGGTGGCCGATCGACTGCCGAGGGGAATGGCTGGCGGCGGTTTGGCGAGCCGCGGCAACCGGACACGGCACGCCAACTCGATGGCGGGGTGCGCGGCGGAGGCTCGGGCCGCGAACTGGATAACTCCGTTCGCGGCGGTGGCGCCCCGTCGAGCCAGTCCGGTAACGGCTGGCGCCGGTTTGGCGAGCCTTCCTCCGACTCGGGCCTGACGCGCGGCTATCGCGAGAGTGAAGGCGTGCGGGGCGGGGGACGCGAGTATGGTCGCGGTCCCGCCGACCCCAGCGCCGGCACCCCGGACGCCGTCCGCGGCGGCGCCTATCGCCAGCGGATGGACGCGGCACCCGCGCCGGAATCGTTCCGCGGCGGCGGTCGGCCGGATGGTGGTAGCCGGTCGGATTCCATTCGGGTGAGCCCGCCGGTCCTTCGGGACCGTTCGGAGCGCGGCAACGGCGGCACGCGCGGCGGAGGGATGCCTGACACGGGCGCCGGGATGCGCGGAGGGGGGCCGTCCGAGTACCGGTCCGCGCCGCGGTACGGAGGATCAGCACCTTCGATGGGTGGTGGTGGCTCTTTCGGGGGAATGCGTGGGGGTGGTGGTGACCGGGGCGCCGGCACGGGCGGCGGAATGCGTGGCGGGGGCGGATCCATGCAAGGTGGCGGGAATATGGGTGGTTCTCGCGGCGGCGACGGCGGTGGTCACCGCGGCGGCGGGGGCCGGCGGTAGCGCCGGTCCCGTTGGTACCCGCAAATGGGTCGACTGGTACCCTCCACGGTGCAAAAAGGGATATCCCCCATTCGCGAGTAAGTGAGATACCCCACATTGGGCATAGGGCAAACCCCTCTAACCTAGTGATTTTAGAGGACCTTTTTTTGTTCTTTCCTCTTGCTTCGCCCCTCGGGATCCGTTACACTTCGAAAGTGCAGAGGTGAACGTGGCTCAATTGAGAGTCGTAGTACGTTTGGCTGCAGAAGTTGTACAAACCGAGTTTCTCGGAAGAAGAAGCCGGAACACACGTGGGGACGCTGCACTCCACAACAATTCGGGTTTGCAACTGTAAAGATCAGATCGAGTTCGGCCGAAATACAGGCTGGACCTTGGTTCGTTGGGTCCGATTGAGGAGGAACAGGTCTCTCATGAAAGTTTCTAATTTACGACTGGCCATCTTAGCGCTGGGCTTGTCGAGCGTGGCCGGAGCCACCGGTATCTCGATTTCGAGTGGCAACACCACGGCGATCGTGAACGATCAGAATCGCATCAATGGTGTCAACGGTGCCGCCACCGGCAATGCGGCCAACCCTGGCCAGTTGTACAGTGTGACGGCCTTTGGCTACCAGATCTACGACGTGATGGACGCCGTCCATGACTTTGGCTATATGGTCAACGGCAACACGGGAACCTTCGGCACCGACTATATCGGCAACGCCGGTGCCAACACCCCGACGACGGGCCATAACACCACCAGCGGTGGCTACGCCAACTCGCCCACCAACTCGATCATCACCACGAGCGGCACCTTCACCGGTTCGGGCCTCAACATGTCCTGGACTCGCACCTACACCTTCACTGCGGCCAACGTCCTGCAGGAAGTCTTTACGGTTCAGAACAACAGTGGCTCCTCTGTCACCAACTTCCAGGGTTTTGCCGCCTACGATCCGGATACCTATGCGGGTGGCGTTTCCAACACCGTGTCGTCCAACTCGATTCTCTCTGGCGCGAACGGCTATACCTACGCTCAGGCGGTTTTCAGCACGGTCTTCCCGGCGAACCCCTACCTGTACGCGGTACTGGCCTCCAACTCGCCCGGCATCAGCATCGGCTTCACCCCGACCCCCAGCATGACCGCTGCCTGCGTCAACGCCCTGACGGGTGTGAGCTCGGCTGGCTGCGACCTCTCGCTGGTGAACGGGACCTCGGCTGACCGCTCCTACGCTTACGCCTTCATGATCGCTTCTCTCGGCGCGGGCGCCTCGCAGTC
Source organism: Bryobacteraceae bacterium (assembly GCA_965229305.1). Lineage (GTDB taxonomy): Bacteria > Acidobacteriota > Terriglobia > Bryobacterales > Bryobacteraceae > JALHNI01. The sequence goes on from CBDDIZ010000040.1 coordinate 277,236, forward strand.
GTTCATCGTCAACCACGTCTTCGCCGATACCGCCAACGGTCTCAGCACGACGCTGGCTGGCCTGTTCGGCAGCAGCTCCTCGAGCTCCAGCAGCGGTGGTGGCGAAGTTCCGGAACCCGGCTCGCTGGCCCTCATGGGCTCGGCCTGCGTCGCTCTGGGCATGCTCGCCCGTCGCCGCGCCAAGAAGTAGTTCAGAATCATCCTCCTCCTTGGATTTCACGGCCCGGGCATCTGCCCGGGCCGATTCCTTTTTGGGGATGACGTCTTCCGACTCCGTAGCGCCCCGTTCCGTCGCGGCCTAAGCCCGACGGTGCAGCGTAACCGGCGTTGACTTCGACGCCGGCGTGCGGCTTCGCTCCGCAAAGCGGTCGATCGGGATCAGCACGTTCGCCTCAGGGAAATACGTCGCCACCGACCCGCGCGGGATGTCATACGACACCAGGACAAAGTCTTCGGCGACGCGATGGGCGTTCCGTAGGTCGACATGGTCGCCCGCCCGAAAGCCGGCTGCGGCGATGTCGTCCGCGTGCATCAGGACCACTCGCCGCCCTTGGAAGACGCCGCGGTAACGGTCGTCAAGCCCATAAACCGTTGTATTGAACTGGTCATGCGTGCGGATGGTCATCATGACGAACTCGCCCGGCGCCAGTTCCAGGGGGCGCACCGGCGTCACCGTGAACTGCGCTTTCCCGGACTTCGTGGGGAACACGCGCCGCTTTGGCGGAATATCCATGCAAAAGCCGCCGGGGGCTTCCACCCGCTCCGAATAGCCCTCGCACCCCGGAATGACGCGCGCAATGTGCTCGCGGACCCGTCCGTAGTCCGCCGCGTACGCCGACCAGTCGACGCCCAGTGCCGCCTTCGCCAAGCCGCAGACGATCGCCACCTCGCTCTTCAGTTGCTTCGAGACCGGCTCCACCACCCCCCGCGACTTCGCCACATAGCTCAACGAACTCTCCGTCGTCACGAACTGCTCGCCGTCCTTATCGGTCCGGCCGAGGCAGGGCAGAATGAGCGCCGTACGACCCGTCACCACATGGCTCCGATTCAGCTTCGTCGATACCTGGACCGTCAACTCACAGCGGCGCAGCGCCTCGGTGGTGTAGTCGGTATCCGGCGTCGCACTGAGAAAATTCCCCCCCAGCGCGAAGAAGACTTTGCCCTCCCCGCGGTGCATCGCCTCGATCGCCGCCACGGTGTCATAGCCATGTTCCCGTGGCGGATCAAAGCCAAACTCGGCTTGCAGCCGATTCAGAAATACCTCGGACGGCTTCTCGTTGATGCCCATCGTCCGATCGCCCTGGACGTTGCTGTGCCCGCGGACGCAGAAGAAGCCGGCCTTCGGCTTCCCGACGTTGCCTCCCAGCAGCATCAGGTTCACCAGACCGCGAATGTTATCCACGGCGTTCTGATGCTGCGTCAGGCCCATCGCCCAGCAGCAAACCACACCCGACGACGCGCCGATCAAATTGGCCGCCTCGCGGATCTTCTCTTCGCTCACCCCGCACTCCGCGGCCAGCCCCGCCAGCGTCTCCTGTTGCAGATCGGCCACGAACTCGCGGAAGCCCTGCGTGTAAGTCTCAATGAAGCTGTGGTCGACGCCTTGGCCGGATTCCAGAATGACCTTTGCCAGCGCCTTGAACAGCGCCACATCGCCGTTTACGCGAACCTGCAGAAACACCGACGTCAGCGCCGTTCCGGACCCCAGCAGTCCGCTGAACTCCTGCGGATGCCGGAACCGCATCAACCCCACTTCGGGCAGCGGATTGATGCTGATGATGCGCGCCCCGTTGCGCACCGCCGTCTGAAGCGACGACAGCATTCGCGGATGATTCGTTGCCGGATTCTGTCCGATCACCAGAATGCAGTCGGCGTGTTCCAGATCCTCCAGCGTTACCGTGCTCTTGCCCACGCCGATCGTCTCGGTCAATCCCGCGCCGCTCGATTCATGGCACATGTTCGAGCAATCCGGCAGATTGTTGGTGCCGAACCTCCGTACGAACAGCTGGTACAGGAAGGCGGCTTCGTTGCTGGTCCGGCCGCTGGTGTAAAAGATGGCTTCATGCGGCGACGCCAAGCCGCGCAGCTTCTCGCCCACCAGCGCAAACGCCTCGTCCCAGTCGATGGGCGTGTAGTGCGTCGCGCCAGGCCGCAGCACCATTGGCTCGGCCAGCCGGCCTTGGCTATTCAGCCAGTGATCCGATTGCTGGGCGAGTTCCGCCACCGAATGCTGGGCGAAGAATTCGCGCCCGATGCTGTGCCGCGTCGCCTCGTCGGCGAACGCTTTAACCCCGTTCTCGCAGAACTCGAAGGTGTGCCGCTCTTTCGGCGGATCCGGCCACGCGCAACTCGGGCAATCGAAGCCGCCGTTCTGATTCACCGTCGTGAACAGGCGCAGCGTGCGCATTGGTCCCGCTTCGCGAAACGCCACTTCCAACGACTTCTGAATCGACGTGATCCCGGTGGCGCTCTCGGGCGGGGCAGTGATCTTGAGCTTCGGCGGCGTGGCCATTTCCCTATTGTTTCACCACGCGGACGCCTTAGCGAAAACTGGCCATCGTGCGTTCAAACACGTCCATCTCCACTTGGCTGCCCATCACCAGCGGTGTGCGCTGATGAATCCCTTCCGGCTCAATTTCCAGAATGCGCCGGACGCCGTCCGTGGCCCGGCCCCCCGCCTGCTCCGCGACAAACGCCAACGGATTCGCCTCATACAACAACCGCAGTTTGCCGGTCGCGTGCTTGGCTGTCGGCGGGTACAGAAAGACGCCGCCCTTCAGCAGCGTGCGATGGAAGTCCGCCACCAGCGATCCGATATACCGCGAACTGTAAGTCCGCCCCAATTCACCGTTGCGCAGCTGCGCCAGATACTGCTGATACACCGGCGGGAAGTCTGGCGAATTCGCTTCGTTGACGGAATAGTATTGGCCTTGCGCCGGCATCCGCAAATTGTCGTGGCTCAGCACGAAGGCACCGATATTCGGATCCAGCGTGAAGCCGAACACGCCGCGGCCGGCCGTATAGACGAACATCGTCGAGGAGCCATAAACCACATATCCGGCCGCCACCTGCTCCAAGCCCTGCTGCAGCGCCGCCGTGGTGCCGGTGGTCTTCTCCGGCCGCAGGAAGATCGAAAAAATTGTCCCCACGCTCACATTCACGTCGATGTTCGACGACCCATCCAGCGGATCGAAGATCACCACGTATTTGCCCGTCTCCGGTGCGCGGTCAAATGTCACGGGCTCTTCATTCTCTTCGGACACCAGCACCGCCACCGCGTCCCGCACGCCCAGGCAATGCAACAGCGCCTCGTTCGCATAGACGTCGAGTTTCTGCTGCACTTCGCCTTGCACGTTGGTGCCGCCGGCCACGCCTGCGACATCGAGCAAGCCGGCCCGGCGAATGCGCGCCTGGATCATCTTTGTCGCGAGCGTAATCCCCGACAGCAACCAGGAGAACGTGCCCCTGGCACCCGGATAAAGCGCTTCCTGTTGTTGAGCAATATGCTGCTGGACGGTGACGATCATGAACGTGCGATTGTATCAGAGGCCCTGAGCGCGCCCCCGCTAAGCCTGCGCCCGGACGGCTGCTTCCAGCGCCGTCGCCAGGTTGAACTCCTCTTCCGCCGTCAGCGGCGCGCCTTTCCGTGTCACGTAAAAGACGTCGAGCGCCTTGGTGGCTTCCGTGTCGATTAGCGTTACGTCGATACTGCAGTCCTGGTCGCTGATGGCCGACGCCAGGTCGTACAACAGCCCCGGCCGGTCCTCGCTCACAATCTCCACCAGCGTCGACCGCGCATTCTCGCGCGTCGTTACTTCCACCACCGGCGTCAGCTTCATACGCGTCTTCGGCTTCGGCCGCGACTTCAGCAACTTCTGGACGTCGATCTCGCCCTTCACCGCTTGTGTCACCCGCTTCCGGACGGACTCCACCTCCGACGGATTCAGATCGAGCGTCCGATGCGGATCGGCGAAGTGGAACACGTCCAGCAGCCGGCCATGCCGGTTCGCAAACGCCTCCACCTTCAGAATGTTCAGCCCGAAGCTGGCCAGCGCGCCCGCCAGGGCGGCAAACACACCAGGCCGGTCCGGGCCCACCACCGTCAACTCCCAGGCGCCCTGCTGCTTACGCAACTCCACCGCCACGCCGATCGACTCGCTCAACTGCCCGAGTGCGAAGTGGCGCTCAATGTCGGCCAGCGAATGCGTCCGCAGATAGCGCGTGGGGAAGCCTTCCAGCCAAGCGGCAATCTCGGGCCGCTGAGCCGGGGCGGACTCAATCAGTTCGGCGCCCAACTCGCGCGTCAACTCCCGCCGAATCGTCCGATACGCGCGCCACAACTGCTCCGCGCGCCACGGCGTCATCGTGGTCGGATTCACGGCCGAGATATCGGCGAACGTCAGCAGCGTCAGCAGTTTCAACTGTTCCAGCGTCTCCACGCGGTGCGCCGCCTCCTCGATCACCGCCGGGTCCGAGAGGTCGCGGCCACTCACGATGGCCGACAAATCCAGGTGATGCTCGATCAGGAACAAGATCGTCGCCGCGTCCTGCGCCGGCGCATCCCAGCGCGCCAGCACTTCCCGCGCAATGCGCTCCGATTCGGCCGAATGCTCCTTGCCGGTCCCTTTGCCGATGTCGTGCAGCAGCAGGGCGAAGCGCAGCAATGGCACGCCCTCCGCTTCCGCCCACAGTTCGGCAAAGCGCTGCAGCGCCGGTTCCTTGGCCGTCGGCAGCTTCTCCAAAGTCTCCAGCGTCACCAGCGTGTGTTCGTCTACCGTGTAGCGGTGATAGAAGTCGCGCGTCACCAGACTTTCCAGATGCTCCCATTCGGGCATCAGCGCGGCCAGTGCGCCGGTCTCGTGCATCGTGCGCAAAGCGAACGCCGCATGCGGCTGCGACAGCAGATCGCGCCACCAATTCCACTTCGGCGGATGGGAGGCGAGCACCATCCGGCTGGCCACCACGCGGTCTTCCGCCTCGGGCGAGAGCGTGAGGCCGTGGCGGGCTAGAAATTCGAAGAGCCGTAGCTCGAGCGCGACGTCGGTAGCGCCGCGCGCCGCGCGGAAGAACACCCGATCGCGGCTCACGGTGAAGTCGGCATTGGAGACGCGCGTGCGCAAGTCACGAAACGCGGAGAGCAGGCCGCTGGTGGGTCCTTCGTGCCGCTCAATGGAGCGCAGTGCCGCCCGGTACACTTGCCGGGCGTGATGATAGTAGGCGCGCATCAGCGCGTCCGGGTTCTCGGCCAGTTGCTCCTGAAAGTCGAACGTCAGGATGTTTGAGTCGCGCTGCGCGGCGTCATGCAGGGCAAAGCGCGTCTGGTAGAGAAACTCGCGGGCCGGCTCCAGTAGCAGCGTATCTTCGCGCAGCCAATGCAGCAGGTTCAGATCGCGCAAGCCGCCTGGCCCTTCCTTCAGGTCGGGCTCCAGGTGATAGATCGTGTGTTGAAACTTGCCGTGCCGCGTACTGGCCAAACGGCAGATGTGCCGGTCCAGCACGCCCCGTTTGCTTTCGAGAAACTTCGGCAGCCGCTCTTGCAGCTTCTGCCACAATCCGTCGCTGCCGGCCAGGTAGCGACGGTCCAGCAGACTGATCGTGCGCTCGATGTCGAGCTCGTCGAGCCGCGTGCATTCTTCCGGCGTGCGAAGTCCCTGGCTCAACCGCAGATTCGCGTCCCACAGTTGACGCTGGAAGTTGGCTAGCGCATCGCGTTCGTCGGAGAGCTCCGGAATCCGATCCACCAACACCAGAATGTCGATATCGGAGAAGGGAAACAGCTCCCGGCGGCCGAAACCACCTACCGCTATCAACGCCAAGCGCTCGCCGAAGCGAGCGCTCAGGGTTGCTTGGTAAGCCCGTTGAACCAGGGCTTCTACTTTTTCGAGACGCTCGTTAAAGCGCTGTGTCGCTGCGATCATCGTTGCGGATTCGGATAGCCTCGACGACATCATAGACGAAAATCTTGCCGTCGCCGATTTTGCCGGTCCGTGCCGCTTTCACAATCGTCGCCGTCACCTCGTCCAGTCGTGCCGCCGGGATCACCATCTCCAGCTTCACCTTGGGCAGCAGGTCCACCTGATACTCCTGCCCGCGGTAAACCTCCTTATGACCCTTCTGCCGGCCGTGCCCGCGCACTTCCGTGATCGTCATCCCGTCCACCCCGATGACCTTGAGGGCTTCCTTCACTTCTTCCAGTTTGAAGGGTTGAATAATGGCTTCGATCTTTTTCATGGTTGTGATTCTCCGGTGGCCTTACGATTCGTAGCTATACCCGTCTTCACCGTGCTGCGAAAGATCGAGACCTTCGATCTCTTCCTCGCGGCTGACGCGAACGCCAACTGCGATGTCGACGATCTTCAGGATGATGATCGTGCCGACGATGGCCAAACCCCAAGCGATCGCCACGCCGATGGCCTGGTTCATCGTCTGGGCCATATTGCCCTTGTCGAGATTCAGACCGCTGTTGATCGTCTTGTCCGCGAACACGCCCGTGAGAATCGCACCCAGCGTTCCGCCGATGCCGTGCACGCCGAAGGCGTCCAGGGCGTCGTCGTAGCCGAGCATGTTCTTCACGATCGCCACCATCACAAAACAGACTACACCCACAATCAGGCCCATGATGATCGCCGACATCGGCGTCACGAAGCCCGCCGCCGGCGTGATGCACACCAGGCCGGCTACGCAACCGGAGATCGCGCCCAGCACCGTCGGCTTGCCGTGCTTGAACCATTCCGCCACCGTCCAGCTCAACGTCGCGGCCGCCGCGGCCAGGTGCGTCGTCATGAACGCCGCGCTCGCCAGCGAACCGGCGCCCAGCGCCGAACCGGCGTTGAAGCCGAACCAGCCGACCCACAGGAGGCAGGCGCCCACCGTGGCCAGCGTCAGACTATGGGGCTTGATGGGTTCGCTGGGGTAGCCCACGCGTTTACCCATGTAGAGAGCGCACACCAAAGCCGACACGCCCGAGGTGATGTGCACCACGGTGCCGCCTGCGAAGTCGTAACAAGGAATCGAGCCGCCCAGGAAGGCGTTCAACAAGCCACCCTTGCCCCACACCATGTGCGCCATCGGCAAATACACGATGCACAGCCACAGCGTCATGAACAGCAGCATCGCCGAGAACTTCATGCGTTCCGCAAACGCGCCGCAGATTAGGGCCGGCGTGATGATGGCGAACATCATCTGAAAGATCGCAAAGGTCTGATGGGGAATCGTGGCCGCATAGTCACCGTTGGGCTCCGCGCCCACCCCGTTCAGGAACAGATAACGCAAATCGCCAATGAACGGCGAAGCCTCACCGAAGGCCAACGAATAACCGAAGATGGCCCACATCACGGAAACCAGACCCATCAGGATCACGCATTGCATGAACACCGACAGCACGTTCTTCTTCCGGACCAAGCCTCCGTAAAAGAGGGCCAAGCCCGGCCCGGTCATCATCAGCACTAACGCTGCTGACACCAGAACCCAGGCGTTGTCGCCGGAAGTCTGAGCTGCTTTTACTGCCGTTTCGAGCGCGGCGATTTTGGACTCGACGGTCGGAGGTGGCGTTTGCGCCAGAGCTGCGGCCGCCAGAGTGGTGAGGAGGGCACCGTGGCGAATCATATTGGCCATCCTAGTTGCCCCTGAGCAAGGGGGGAAATCGATAATTCTTATGACCCCCCAAAGCCCGGTGTTAACCTGAGGGCAGCCAAGCTCCCCGATCATGCCGTCTTTTCTCGATACGCTGGCTGCCAGCACCTCCCGCGACTTCGATTTACCCGTCGCCATGTTGCTGATCTTCGGCTCGGCCAAACTCCTGGCCGAAGTCGCCATCCGCCTCCGTTTGCCCGGTTTGGTGGGCGAGATCATCGCCGGAGTGCTCATCGGACCTTCCGTGCTGGGATGGATTCAGCCCAGCACCTTTCTTCACTCGCTTTCCGACTTGGGCGTGATGTTTCTCCTCTTTTCCGTCGGTCTCGAGGTCCGCGCCGCCGAACTGAAGCGCGTGGGCGGCCCCGCCACCTTAGTGGCCTTCGGCGGCGTTGTGCTTCCTTTTCTTGCCGGTTGGGCAATCTTGACCTTTTCCGGAGCGGGCCAGACGGAAGCCTGTTTTGCCGGCGCCGCCCTGGTCGCCACCAGCGTCGGCATCACCGCCCAGGTCCTCCAAACCGGCGGCTTGCTTCACCTCCGCGCCAGCCGGATCATCCTCGTGGCCGCCGTCATCGACGACATTCTGGGGCTGATCGTCCTCGCCGTCGTCAGCGGCATGTCCCGGGGGAAACTTGACTTTTGGGATATCGGGCTCACCGCGACCTTCTCCATCGGCCTCTTTATTCTCGCCATCCAGTTCGGCTCGCAGGCCATGGGCCGCGCCGTCCCCCGCGTCCGGCGCACCATGCGGGGCTCAGAAGCGGACTTCGCCATCGCCATCACCGTCCTGTTCGCCCTCGCCCTGCTGGCCCTTTACGCCGGAGTCGCCGCCATTGTCGGCGCCTTCCTGGCCGGCGTCGTCCTGGCTGGCCAACTCGACGAACGCGCTGAAGACTTCACCCGGGGCGCCACCGAACTGCTCGTCCCTTTCTTCCTGGTCGGCATCGGCCTGAACCTCAACCTCAGTACCTTGGGTGACTCCGCCACGCTCACCCTCGGCGGCGTGCTGCTGCTGGCCGCCGTCCTCACCAAGATCATCGGCTGCGGCTTGGGAGGCTGGCGCTACGGCTTCCGCGACGCCTTTCGGATCGGTGCCGGCATGGTCCCCCGCGGCGAAGTCGGGATGGTGGTGGCCCAACTCGGGCTCACGCTCGGTGTCGTCACCCCCCGCCTCTACGCTGTCACCGTCCTGATGGCCGTCGGCACCACGATTCTCGCCGCGCCCCTGCTGGCCTGGGCCTTCCGTGGCGCCGACACCCGCCCGGCACCGGACGACGTCCCGGCGATCGGCTAAGATCAAGTTGGTAATTTACCCATGAAGAAAACGCTACTGATCGCCTCTCTCGTCACCGCTTGCGGCTTGGCTTGGCAAGTGGCTTCCGTGAAACTCCCCGCCCCTTACGCCACCCCCTCCTCCACCAACCGCGCCCGCGTCATTGATCGTCCCGAGGGCGCCCAACTCCGCCTGCCCCCCGGCTTCTCGATCACCGAGTACGCCAGCGACTTCCAGCGCCCTCGCTACATGATCCTCGGCCCCTCCGGCGAGCTCCTTCTCAGCGACTCCGTCGAAGGCGGCAAAGTCTACCTGCTCTTCGACAAGAATAAGGACAACGTCGCCGATTCCCGCCGCGAACTCCTCACCGGCCTCGACCGTCCCTACGGCCTCGCCTTCCACCAGGGCTATCTCTACGTCGCCGAAACGACTTCGCTCAAGCGCTATCCCTATGACGCCAAAGCGATGACCGTCGGCAAAGGCCAGGAAATCGTCAACCTGTCCGAGTTCGGCCGCGGTCATTGGACCCGGACCATCGCCTTCGACAGCAAGGGCAAGCTCTACCTCGGCATCGGCTCCGCTTCGAACGTCGACCATGGCGAACCCGAAGCCCGTGCCGCCATCTCGCGCATGAATCCCGATGGCACCGGACGCGAAATCTTCGCCTCCGGTACGCGCAACCCCACCAGCATTCGCTTCTATCCAGGCACTGACATCCTCTGGAGCAACGTCCAGGAGCGCGACGCCCTGGGCGACGACCTCGTGCCCGACTACCTCACCTCCATCAAGCAGGGCGGCTTCTACGGTTGGCCTTACGCCTACATCGGCCCGAATCCCGACCCCCGCCGCAGCGAGCGCCCCGACCTGGTGAAAAAGACCATCACCCCCGACATCGTCCTCAACGCGCACGTCGCTGTCCTCGACTTTCTGCCCTACACCGGCAAGCAGTTCCCCGCCGAATACCGCAACGGCATCTTCATCGCCCAGCATGGTTCCTGGAACCGCTCCCAGCGCATCGGCTACAACCTGATGTTCGTCCCCTTCAAAGACGGCAAGCCCGCCGGTTCGCCCAAAGAGTTCCTCGGCGGCTGGATGCTCTCGCCCACCAAGCAGGAAGTGTGGGGACGCCCCGTGGGCCTGCTCCAGTTGCCCGACGGCAGCATCCTGGTGAGCGACGACGGCGGAAATAAGATTTGGCGCATTTCGTACAAGGGCTAATTCTGGTCCTGTTCACCGGCCCGTTGGCGGCCCAGACCTTCTCGCACGCCGAAGCGCTGCGAACCGTGAAGGGCTGCCAGCCTTGCCACGCCCCGATTCCCAAGTCGCGCGAAGTCTCGAAGCGCGAAGGCCGTCCGGTGCGCTGGGTAAAGTTCTCGCACGCCGTGCACGTCGCCCTGCCGGGCGGCGTCTCGCCTGCCTTGATCAAAGCGATCGACGAAAAGAAATACCTGGGCACGGCGACGCCCGAACTTCGTCAGGCCCTCGAAACCCAGAACGTCTGTCAGTCCTGCCATCGCGGTATGGCCCAAGTCACCGGCGCGCTCGCCAAGGCCAACTACCCCTCCATGTCGGATTGCCTGGTCTGCCACGCCAAGATCGACCCGCCCTTCTCCTGCGAGAAGTGTCACGTCGAGGAGATCAAGACCCTGCTTCCCGCCAACCACACCCCCGGCTTCATTGACCGTCACACCAACAAGAACTCCGTCGAAAAATCGACCTGCGCCAGTTGTCATGGCCGCCGCTTCACCTGCATGGGCTGCCACTAGGGCACCAATTTCGCCAAGCGTCGCGCACACGTACTCGGCCGCACCCGCTTCGGACGTGGCTCGGGCCGGCTTAGCGCCTCGGCGAAGCCGCGAAACTGCTCTACCGGGACCGTCTGATTGCTCGCGAGCTTCGCGATCGCCTGCTCATCGGGCGGATTGCGGCCATAGCTCACTGACAGCGTCCGGATGCCCAGCGCCGCGAGTTCATGCACGGTGCAGCGATTCGCCTTGGTGACGGCCAGGTCGCTGGCGGCCATCAGCCGGTCGATCTGCCAGTCCGCGGTCACCACACGTACTTCGCCGCGCGCGCCCACCTGCTCACGGATTAACCCGGCGTCCACGCCCCCCACCCACACCAGGAACTTCGGCGAGGGCAGGGCATCGAAGGCGGCGAGCGCCGGCCCGGCCAAGGGCGTCTCCTCTTCGCGCCAACTCCCCGGCAGCACAGTGATCACGGTCGCCTCGCTCGGCAGCCACAGTTCTTCGCGCGCCCGCGCCCGATCCGGCCGCTGATAAGCGAACGGCCGCAGCACGGCGCCCGTATACCGCACCTTGCCGCGCACCGACGGCGGCTCTTCGAATACGCCGCGCGCCCCGGTAAACAGCACCACGTCCGCGTACCACAGCGCATCCATCGACAGACGGTTGGGGTCGCTGAAGAAGTCCGTGATCATCACCGTCGGCAGGCCGAAGATCTTCGCCACCGGCATCACCGAGAACTCCTCATGCGCCACGATCACCTCGGGCTGCAAGGCGCCGATCAGCCTCCCCGCCAGCACGGTCGTATCTGCGATGCCATTGGCCTCGGGCAATTCGAGGTCGATGCACGGGATGCCGCGTTCGGCGAACGTGCGCGCGCCGGTCGCGTAGCTCACGAAGCGAATCTCGCAATCCGGCCGCAGTTGGCCGAATTCCTCGGCCAACGCCATGTCCGGCACGGCGTGGCCGCGACCGCGTCCGCGCGTGAACCACAGGATGCGCCGTTTTCCGGCTTCGAACGGTTGCATGGACCCTGAGTCTATCGCGGCCTCAAACCGCGCCCCCGGACAGATAGTTCAGCGCCTCCTGCCACGCTTCCCGCATCGTCCGAAAACGGTTGGCCCGGTCCCTCAAGTCGCTGAGCGGGATCGCCATCAGGCTCGTCCGGAAGTTCACGCCGAAATAAGGCCGCGGCTCCGCGCACGCCCGAAACCCGAACATCCGCTCATAGATACTCGCCTGCTCCTCGCGCGGACACGCCACCACCCATGGCGCGCCGTAGTGGTCGGCCATCGCCGCCAGATGCGCCACCAGCCGATGGAAGCAATCGCGGCTCGCCTGCCGCCCGAAGCAAAGCCGATTCGCCTCGACAAACGAACCGCTCGCCAACTCCGCGAACGCTGGATGGTCGCCGAAGACTGTCCGCGCCGGACAATCGATCCAGCCCAAGTCCGGCCGAACGACACTGATCCGTACGGTGGCCTGTGTCTGCTCCGGTGTCGTCAGTAGAAAGCTGAAGTGATTCGGCAGGTCGTCATAGCGATCGCGAAAACGCAGATCGGGCCGCGCCGCGATCGCCCCGCCGCGCTGATAACACGCATAGCGCAGGCGGTAGACCAGGTCGAGTTGGGTGTCGTCTTTGGCTAACCGGCATTGGATCGTCATGCCCTCCTAGCGGGCAAACGATCCCCTTGCGGCCAAACTTTTTGGAGCTACTGCGCTGGGCGGCTCGCCACCGGCAGATACAGAGTCGGCTGGCGCAACTGCTGGCCATCCACCTCAATCTCCACCTTATGGTCACCACGGCCCAAGCTCGCCGGAATCGTGACGTTGAACTGATACAAGCCCAGCGACCCCGCCACCAGGCCCGCATAGGACACCGTCGCATCCACGCCGCCGACCTTGAACTTCACCGGTACGTTCACTGTCGGCGTGCCTTCGATCACCTGTCCGGCCACCGGCTGATCCGGCGTCACGCGGCCGAAGCCCACTCCGTAGAACAGCAGCGTCTCGCCCGGAATCGCATCCGTGAATGGCAGGTTCGGCACCACGCTATTGATCAACTGCCCGGTGGAGGGCCGCACGGCCGTCACGAACTGTGCGTTGTTGTACTTGAACATCGGGGGCGCGTAGATGCCCGGCGCAATCGGCTGAATGTCGAGATTCATCGGCTGGCTGGCCGTCCCCTTCGCCGTCACCACCACCGGCACCGCGCCACCCGTCGACACGTTCGCCGGCACCTGCACGTTCAACTGACCCGGGCTCACGAAGCGCACAAACGCCGCCTGACCGCCAATCGAGACGCTCACATCCGCCAGCGACGTCGGCGCGTTCTTGCCATTAAAGTCGCTGCCCGCCCACTCCCGCGTCTGATCGCCGAAGTTCGAGCCATAAATCTCGATCCACGAACCCGGCGCCGCCGTCGAGAAACCGCCAAAGCCGCTCACCGTGATCGCGCCACCGTCGTTAATCGTCGGCAGATTCGGTGTCGCTTCCACAATCGTGATCGATTGCACCACCACCATGTTCGACGCCGCCGGATTGCCCGAGCTATAGTTCTGCAGCGGCAGTTCCGCAAAGTTGCCGCCGAAGTTATAGCGCGGCACCGCGGCGATCTTGTCCATCACGGCCAGGCCCGCCGCATTCGTGATGCGGCCGAACACCGTGTAGCCGCCACCGTTCGTGGCGCCGAGCGTCGACGTATTGTTCGTGACGTTGAAGAACCACTGATTCGTCGCGCTATTGATACTGTTCGTGCGCGCCATCGCCAGCGTGCCGCGGGCGTTCGCCTCGCGATACTCCAGGCGCACGCTCGATCCGGAATTGATGGCATTCAGCGAGGTGTTGAAGCCACCGCCCTGGACGATGAAGGGCGGCACCGTCAGCGAGCCCGTCGAACTGGCCGACCGGTGAAAAATGGTGTTGGCATAGTCGCCGCGGCGCACATAGCCCAGAAAATTCTCCACGTGTAAAGGTGCGGAACTTCGCAGCATCAGGACATCGATGTCGCCCAAATTCGTCTTGAAACGGACCGTCTCCTGAGCAACTACGGGGGCGGCGAAGCACAACAGCGCCAGACTAACCTTGAGACGATTGATCATGTTCTCCCCCCACTGTACCCCAACGCTCCGCAAAGAGTCTCGCTTGCTCCTTCCCCGCCTGCCCCCAATTAACAAGGCCGTTCCGCACCGTCAACAGTCGTGAAAACTCCGCGCGCACCCCCGGGGGGATGCGTCGCTCATGCTACCTTGAAGGTAAAGGTATCTATTTCCAAGAACATGGCCGATAAGAAGCTGCAAGTCATCCCCCTTGGTGGGTTGGGTGACTTTGGCATGAACTCTCATGCCATCCGCTATGGCGACGACATCATTGTGGTCGACGCCGGCATGATGTTTCCCGAGTCCGACTTACTCGGGGTTGACATCGTGATTCCAGATTTCAATTTTCTTCTCGAAAATCGCAAACACGTCCGGGGACTCATCCTCACCCATGGCCACGAAGACCATGTCGGTGCCGTCCCCTTTCTTCTCGCTGACCTCAATATTCCGGTCTATTCCTCCGCCCTCACGCTCGCGATGGTCAATCGCCGGCTCGAGGAACACGACCTGGCCGATAAAGCGCGTCTGGTGCCCGTCAAACCGCGCCAGATCATCGAACTCGGCCCCTTCAAGATCGAGTTCCTCAACGCCACGCACTCCATGCCGTGTTGCCTGGCGCTCGCCATCACCACCCCGCTCGGCGTGATCATCCACACCGGCGACTTCAAGGTCGACCCGTCCCCGATCGACAACGAAACCTTCGACCTCCACACGCTCGCCGAATACGGCAAGCGCGGCGTCCTGCTTCTGCTTTCGGACTCCACCAACGTCGAACGACCCGGCTATACCGAGAGCGAACGCGCCGTCCGCCCCAAGCTCGAGTCCATCTTCCGCAACGCGCGCGGCCGTCTCATTATTTCCTGTTTCTCCAGTTCCATCCCGCGCATCCAGCAGATCTTCGAACTCGCCAAAGAATTCGGCCGCAAGGTCGCCATTCTCGGCCGCAGCATGACCAGCACCACCGAGATCTGCCATTCGCTCGGCCTGATCGAAATTCCCGACGGCCTGCTGCTCCGGCCGCAGGACATCATGGAGTCCGCTCCGTCGAAGGTTTGCGTCCTCGTATCCGGTACGCAAGGCGAGCCGATGTCGGCGCTCGCCCGCGTGGCCGTCGACAACCACCGCCATCTCAGTGTGGGCAAGGGCGATACCGTCGTCCTCAGCGCGCGTATCATCCCGGGCAATGAGAAGCCGATCTTCCGCATGCTCGACCACTTCGCGCGTCGCGGTGCCGAAACCATTTACGGCTCCACCACGCCGCCCGTGCACGTCTCCGGCCACGCCAGCCAGGAAGAATTGAAGCTCATCCTCAACCTGGTGCGGCCGCGCTTCTTCCTGCCCGTCCACGGCGAATACCGCCAGCTCTCCAAGCACGCCGCGCTCGCCGAGAACCTGCTTCACCACGGCCTCGAGAAGACCTTCGTCCTTGACAATGGCGATGTCCTCGAAATCGACGAGCAAGGGGCGCGTCGCGGCGAAAGCATTCATCTCCGCCGCATCTGCATTGACTCTGGCTCGCTCGACGACGTCGTCGAAGACATTGTCATTCGCGAACGCCGCCATCTCGCCGAAGACGGCTTCGTGCTTCCCATCATCGCCATCGACAAAGCGACCGGCCAACTCGAAGGCTTGCCGGAAATCGTCAGCCGCGGCTTCATTTCGCTGGAAGATGGCGCTCCGCTGCTGGCCGAAGCCCGCAAGATCGTCATCAAGACCTTCCAGGACTCCAAGGTGGAGGAGCGTCAGGATTGGGGTGTCATGCAGGAGAAGATCCGCGCCGACCTCAAGCGCTTCCTCTCGCGCGAGACGCAACGCCGTCCGCTCATCGCCCCGGTCCGCATCGAGGTGTGACATTCGCTGGTTCTCGAGCCTGCTGGCGGCCGCTGCCCCGAGCCTTTACCGGCTCGGCCAGCAGAATGGCCGCCTCTCGCTTTTGGACCCCGCCGGCCAGCCACTGGTCTGGCGCTATGACCCCGGCGCTCTGCAATTAATCGACGTCTCCGGCGACCCCTTCGACGAACAGCTCGTCGCTGCCGTGCAAAAAGCTGCGCAAACCGGGCGCCGGCGCACCGCGCTCATCGGCTATACCTGGACCCCCTCGGACTGGTCGCTCGCCCGCGTCGCCCGTCTTCGCCGCACTTCCGAATCCGCCAGCAAACAGCAATACGTCGGCTTCCTCAAAGAGAAATACGCCTACTCCATTGAACGCGTCAACGACCTTTACGGCCTCGAATCCACCTCGTTCACCGACCTCCTCACCGATCCCTTCGCCAAGCTCGACGCCACCCGCCCGGCCGTCGTCGCGGATGACCGCGAGTTTCTCGCCGAATCCGCCGCCCGCCTCGCCGAGTCCGTCGCGCTCGCTTTGCGCGAAACCCATCCCCACGCCCTTCTCTTCAGCGAAACCCTCGCCTCGCCCGAAGCCGCCGTCGCCATGGCCCCGCACGTCGACGTCCTGGTCAGCGCGCATCCCGTGCCGACTGCGAAAGCGCAGATCCTGCTGGCGCGTCCTCCCGAGCCGATGCCTCCCAATATCATCGGCTTCGCCGACCCTATCCCCCCAAAGTGAACTGGCCGACTCGTGCCCCTCTCCCTCCATTCCGATGGACCAAGCGAGGTTACGAATGCGTCTTTTGAGCAGCGTCAAACAGAAAATTGTTCCCGCCGGCATCGCTCCGCGGGTGATTCGGTCGGGTCCGTTTCGCGGACTGAAAATGGAGCTGGATCTCCGCGGACAAACCCAGGTCTACCTGGGCCTGTTCGAACGCGAGGTGCACCCCTGGGTCTCCGAGCTTTCGCGAGGCATCCACACGGCCATCGACATTGGCTCCGCCCAAGGCGAATACTTGCTCTACTTCCTCAGCCGGACCACGGCGCAGCAGGTGCTGGGCTTCGAACCCGATGAAACCTGCTGGCCCGCTCTGCGCCGAAACCTGGCGTTGAACAGCCTCGAGCACGACGCCCGCTTATCGCTGTCGAACCAGTTCATCAGCGCCACCGACGACGCTCGCAATGTCTCGCTGGATTCCCTCCTGCCTCGCCTCGGGGGCCCTTGTCTGATCAAGATGGACGTCGACGGCCAGGAGTCCAACATTCTCTCCGGCGCCCGCCATTTCCTCACGCACGCCGATGCCCGCTGGATTGTCGAAACCCATTCCGCCGAACTCGAGCGTGAAGTGATCGGCATCTTCCAGGACGCCGGCTACCAGACGCGCATCGTCACCCAAGCCTGGTGGCGTCTCTTCGTCCCCGAGCATCGCCCCGGCGCCCAGAATCGATGGCTCGTCGCCACCCGCTCGGTTCAGTAACTTTTCTTGCCACAAAGCGGCCATCTCCAGCGTTCCTGATGTGTGAACGTTGAGAGCATGGTCCTTCGGGACGAAAGTAGTCGCTCCTCGCAACAACTTGAACGGCTCGACGCCTTGTTTGGCGCTCATTACGAGCGCGTGGCCCGCGTCATTGGTCGGGTGATCCATCATCAGGCCCGCGCGGAGGAGTTGGCAGTCGAAGTCTTTCTGAAGTGGTGGCGGAATCCGTCAGCCCACGGCGATAGCGCCGAAGGTTGGCTGTATCGAACGGCCGTCCGCGAAGCGCTCGATGAACTGCGTCGACAGACGCGCCGCGCGCGCCTCGAACCCTTCCTGGCTTTCCTTCCGGTCGCGCCTCCCACGCCCGAGCATCAATACGCCGCCACCGTCGACCAGCAACGCGTTCGCGCGGTGCTCGGCCGACTGAAGCGTCTACCTGCCGCGGCGCTCATCCTGCGCACCGAGGACCTTAGCTACCGCGAGATCGCCACCGCCCTCCAGGTCCATCCCAATTCTGTGGGAAGCCTGCTCAGCCGTGCTCAGGATGCGTTCCGGAAGGAGTATCAATCACGATATGGCACCCCTGCCTGAAGACCGTTCTACCTTCGAACAACTGGCTTTGCTCGAACCCACCTGGATCCCCAACCCCTCCCGCGCCCGGCAACGGCTCGCCGCCCGGTTGGCCTTGACCTCCAGCCGCCGGTCCGTTCTGATCGCTGTCACCGCAGCCGCCGTCTTGGTGCTGGCGGTCGCCCTGCCGCAGACCCGCGCCGTCGCTCAAGATCTCTGGCAGCGCATCACCCTCGGACGCGTTGAAGTCTTGCGGCTCGACCTCTCGGACCTGCCTATTGAGTCCCATGTGCGGCTGCACGGCCCTGTCGGCGCCCTTACGGGCTTCGCGGAAGCCGCGCAAAAGGCCGGGTTCCGACCCCACCTGCCGCCAGCCAGCATCCTCCCGGGAACTCCCGAAATCGTCTTGATCGGCCCCATGACCGTCTCACAGACGATCCGCACCGGCCTGCTGCGCGAAGCGCTCGCCAAACGCGGCCTCGGCGATGTCGCCGTCCCCGACGCTTGGGACGGCGTCGAACTGCGCACCGAAATCGCGCCGATGGTCGGTGCGAATTACCCGGGTGACGTCGAAGTGCTGCAGACCACCATGAGCCTCAGCATTCCGCCCGGCTTCCCGCTCGCCGACTTCGCCGCCGTCGCGCTCCAAACTCTCGGCGTCGACGCGCGTGCCGCCCGGCAGTGGGGGGAGAAGTTTGCGGCGCACCCCGGCTGGCTCATTGACATCCCGGCCGACGAATTGGCCACGCTCGAAGAACTCCGCCTTCATCAAGGCCCGGCCATCGTTATCCATGAGTTCGATGACAGCGGCCGACGGCCCAAGGTCACCGTGATTGTCTCCAGTCACCAGCGCCTCTACGCCGTCAGTTCCCCCCAGCGCGACGTCAGCATTCGTGTGGCCGATTCGCTGCCTTAAATTCGCTTGTACTGCTCCACCGTCTTGCCGAGCGACTTGTTCTTCTTGATGTCCGGTACCATGCTGCCTTCGCGGACATCGATCTCCTGAGCTCGCTTCAGCACTTCCTCCGCGCGCGCGGCGGGGACGCGCACCACGCCGTCCTCGCCCGCCACGATGATGTCGCCCGGCTTGATGATCACGCCCGCACAGTTCACCGGCATGTCGCGGCCGACGCTCGCCCACCGGCTGACGCTCGACGACGGCACCACACTGCGCGAGAACACGGGCAACCCCAGCGCGCGAATCTCGGGCAGATCGCGCAACCCGCCGTCGATGATGACGCCCGCCATGCCGCGGGCGCTCGCCGCGGTCGCCATCAGGCCGCCCATCCCGGCCACATCGAGCGTGCCCTCCACCACGATGATCCCCACCGACCCCGGTTGCGCATTGTCGATCATCTCCACCGAATGCTTCGCGCTCAACTGCGCCGAGGCCTTCTCCTTGGTTGTCGCGCGCAGCAGGGCGGTCGTCGCGCGGCCCACGAAACGGTCCGGAATATTTGGCCCGATAATGCGCGGGCGCATGTCATGCGAGAGATAGCCCCGCTGGCCGGTGATCTGGTCCACGGCGTCGGCGACGCTCGCCACGGTGGTCTTGCGGAAGCCCTCCAGCAACGAGTCATCGGCGGCGAGGATCAACAGTAAAGGAAGCATCGCCATGATTATGGCAAACTCAAGGGTGTTTCTCCCGATCCTGCTTGCCCTGGCTGCCGAACCTTCCTTCCGCGTCCCTGCCACCGCTGAACAGGGCGACACCCTGCGGATTGCCGGTCAACCTTCCGGCGAAACCTACGTCACTTTCGCCGAGAAAAAGCTGCGCCTGTTTGCCGACGGCCTCGTGCCGGTCCCGGCCATCCTCTCGCCCGGTCCTCACCCGCTCACCATCACCGACGCCAAGGGGAAAGTGATCCTCACCCAAACCGTCGACGTGCGCGACGCGAAGTTCCCCATTCAGAACATCGCGCCCACCAAGACCATGAGTTCGCTCAAACCCGCGCCCGGGGAAACCGAAAGTATCCAGGCCTTCCTGAACCACGTCAGCGACGCTCGCCTGTGGGCCGAACCGTTGCAGCAGCCCACTCCGCAATGCATGAACTCGCCCTACGGCGTGCAGCGTTACTACCACGGCAAACCCAGCGGCAACTTCCATCGCGGCCTCGACCTTCGCTCACCCATGGGCACCCCCGTCAAAGCCACCGCGGCCGGCGTCGTCCGCTTGGCCCACCAGTGGAACTACACCGGCGGCACCGTTGGCATCGACCATGGCCAAGGCTTCACGTCCATGTATCTGCACCTGTCGAAAATCGCCGCCACCGAAGGCGCCAGCGTCAAAGCCGGCGACGTCGTCGGTTACGTCGGCAGCACCGGCTTCGCCACCGGCCCCCATCTGCACTGGGGACTGTTCGTCGGCGGCGTCGCCGTCAATCCGCGCAAGTGGGTCACCATTCCGGCCTGTGCCGAACGCGCCGCACCCAAGCCGGCCCGTCCCGTTCAGCGGCGGAAAGTCGTCTCCAAGTCCAAGGGATAAATGGGGCGGGGAATTCGCGCAAACGGCAGCCGCGTCAGGTTCGCCGTGCTCACCCCCGGCGTATCCACCACAAAGATCTGCTTCGCGATCGGCCCGTACGCCGCGCGGAACCCATTCGGCGACTTCACCACCACGATCTTGCAATACTGCGGCTCAATCCCATGGCTGCGGAAGAGTTCCGGATCCACCGTCATCGCTGAACGCTCCGCCATCAGCAGCAGCACCCGCCCCACCTCCAGCACCACGGACCGGCCCATGCACGTCTCGATCCCGGTGTTGTAGCCGCGCGCCCGCGCAATCCAGCGGCCGTCCGAAATCAACTTCACCACGCCGGTCACCTTCACCGGCTTCGAATGCTTCGTATCGAACACCCCGCCCACCTTCAGCGTCACCTTCGCGCCGATCCCCGCCGCAATCGCCGCCCCCACCGACGCCGGATCCACCAGAAAGATCGCCGCCGGTCCATCCAGAGGCGCCTTCACCAGATGCTTCAGCACCCCCGTGCTGTCGCCCGGCGACCCGGACCCCGTGCTGTCCGAGGACTCCGCCAACACCACCGGCCCTTCCGGCGCCGCCATCGCCGCCGCAATTGCCTCTTCCACCGGCGCCAAACGCACCGCGTACTCCTGGCGCGTCTCCCACAACCGCTTGCCCAGCCGATCGGCCGTCTGCTGCGCCCGCTTCGCATCGCCGTTGGTCACCACCACCACGGCGCTGCCCATCTCCTCGATGTCCATCCACGGCTGCACCGGAAAGATCGACACTGCCTCGGCTTCGCCCTTCTTCTCGAGCGCTTCCGCCGCCTGAATCATCTTGTGCATCGGCCCGCGATGGGTCTGCGACGTCTCCGCCGGCAGAATCAACGGCAGCTTGCAGAGCGCCATCGTCGGCTTCACCTTGCCTTGCAGCATCCGCAGCAGCAGCCGCGCCGCCTTCTGCCCGATCTCGAACATGTCCACATGTGGATACGTGTGATAGCCGACGATGGCGTTCGCCGTTTCCACCATCCGGCGCGTGATGTTCGCGTGCAGATCCAGCGTCAGCACGATCGGCACCTCCGGCCCCAACACCGCCCGGGCGCGCCGCAGGATCTCGCCTTCCACGTCGTCTTCGCCCTCTGCAGTTTGCGCGCCGTGCATCGCCAGCAATAAAGCTTCGGGCTGCGCCTTACGCAACCCGGCTTCGATCTTCCCCGCCAGCTTCTCGAAGTCCGCCCGCACCAGCCGGTTTGCCGTGATCGCCCAAGCGGCGCACACCGGCACGATCTCCGCATGTGTCGTCCGCAGCACGTCAATAAAGCCGCCCATCTCGGTCAGCTTGCCGGCGTGGCGCTCGTAGGCTGCCGCGCCGAATACTGGCGAGAAGTCGTTATAGTGCGTTTGAACAGGGGAGAAGGTGTTGCTCTCCTGGAGCATGGAGGCGATAGCGATGCGCAAGGCGAAGGTCCTTTTAGCGGTGATGGTCGAGCTGCCGCACCAGCAGAAACTCGGCAAGATTCTCCGGCGTCAGCAAACCCACCAGCCGGTCCTCATCCATCACCAACGCGGTCTCGTTGGTGAGTTGGCCGGCCACCAGCAATTGTCCCAGGTCCTGCTCCGGATGCACACGCCGAAATTCGCGCTGCATCACTCCGGCCACATACGTCTCCGGACCTTCGGCCGCCAACCCCTGCAGCAACGCCTGTCGCGACAGCAGTCCCAGCACCGTCTCGCCGGTCACCACCGGAAACTCGGTTTGCGAGGTGGCCAGCAAAAGGTCCGCCGCCTCTTTTAGCGTGCTGCCATGCGGCAGCGTCTGGAAGTCGGTCACCATCGCCGCCCGCGCCGGCACATTCTGCAACAGGCTCCGCTGCTGCACCGCCATTTGTTCCTGCGCCGCTCCCAGGTAAACGAAGATCGCGATGAACACCAGCCCATACGAACCAGTAAACACGGCGTAGAGCCCCATCATCAGCGCCAGCGTCTTGCCCACCCGGCTGGAAAAAGCCGTCGCCCGCGCCCGGTCCATCCGCAGCGCCAGAATCGCTCGCAGCAGGCGGCCCCCGTCCATCGGGAACGCCGGCAGCAGGTTAAACAGACCCAGCCCCATGTTCGCCGCCGCCAGCCGAAACACCAGGCTCTCCGTCGAAAGCTGCGCGCGACCTTGCGCCACCAGCACCCCGATCCCGATCGCCGCCAGCAAAAAATTCACCAGCGGACCCGCCGCCGTAATCCAGATCTCTTCCTTCGGTTCCGGCGACCGGGCCAGCTTTGCCACCCCGCCGATCGGGTACATCACAATCTCCACCGTCGGAATGCCAAATCGCCGCGCCGTCAGCGCGTGCCCCAACTCGTGCAGCAACACCGACCCGAACAGGCCGGCGACATAAAGACTGCTCTTCACCGAGTCCTTTTCTTCGGCAAAGATATTAAACGCCAGGAAAACCGCAATCAGCAGAAATGTGAAGTGGAAACGGACCGGGACGCCAAAGATCGGGAACATTAACTTCCCTGATACTCAGGCTGCGAGGAATCGTCGGCGATCGCCAGGTAGTCCGGACGGTCCGAGATCTTCTGATGTCGGAAACTACGGATCACTTGGCCATGATAGACGAGAAACACGCCCGGCATCTGGAAAATGTCCCGGTTGATCAACCCACACCCGCGACGGAACAGCACCCGCACGAACCGGCTCCACACGGCTGGCCCGAACACGTCCATTAGCCGTCCCCGGCCGAGGCCGAACGCCCGATAGACCGTCTGGTTCGGATCCGCCAGCCGCGCCACGTCCAGCAGGTTCGTCGGCAGCAGATCCAACAGTTCGTCCTCGCTCGAAAGGTGCACGAACAAAAGCCGTGTCCCTTCCTGCTCGATCCGCGCTCGTTGCGACGCCAGGTCGGCCAACGCTTCCCGGCAGAACGGACAACCCAGGTGGCGCAGGAACACCACCATCACCGGTGACATCCGCGAAAGCTCGTCCAGGGAAACGCCGAGGCTCGTCCGGGACCGCATCGCCATCCGCTGAATATCCGGGCACGCCACCCGCTGCTGCCCCAGGAAATTCTCCCACGACTCATGCAGAATCAGCCCCAGCGGCAACAGCCACAGCGCATACCCCAACAGTACGTGCCACCACGGCAACGACGTTCCCGCCACCGCCACCATCCAGGCACAAATGGAAAAGGCTGCGGCGACCGCAGCCCATTGTCGAAGCGGATTCAGCGATGCCAGCAGCAGGCCCAGCCCGAGCCCGAACGAACTGCCGATCGCATGCGCCCGCCAAAAATCTATCGCGAACGGCATCGCCGCTGCGTCTAACCGAGTGAGGGAGATCTTCTCAGGCGCCACCCAGATGGCAGCGAAAAGAGCCAAATGATAGAAGGCGGCAAGTCGAAGTACCAGGGGCATCCACCGGGGCTGACAGTTGCTCGCTTTCACTCACCTTCTCTGATGCTTATTTTACTCTTCCGACTCAATTCCCGGCATTGAAAAATGACCCCAGCCGTCCCACTCACCGTCCGTTTTACTTCTGAGGGCATGTGGATCCCCGAGCTCGACCTCTGGCTCGACCCGCGCGGCCCCGCTCAATTCGCCTGGTTCTCGCACGCCCATTCGGACCACGCCTCCGGCCGCCCCCAAACCGTCTGGGCCACCGCCCAAACCCTCGAGCTTTACCGTCGAAGATGGCCGGAAGACGTTGAAATTGCGCAACATCTCATTCCACTCGAGTTCGGCGTACCTTACGAATGGCGTGGCGCCCGCCTCACCGCCTGGCCCGCTGGCCACATCGTCGGCGCCGCGCAGCTGTTGGTTGAGAAAGACGGCTACCGCCTCGTTTACACCGGTGACCTCAAACTCAAGCCGCCCATCTGTGGCCTCCCCACCACCGTCGTGCCCTGCGACCGCCTCATCATCGAGTCCACCTTCGGCCTCCCAATCTACCACTTCCTCGATCAGGCCGAGGCCCGTCGCCGCATTCTCCAGTTCGCCTCCGAAACTCTCGCTGAAGGTGCCACGCCCGTCTTCCTCGGCTACCCGCTCGGGCGCGGCCAGGAAATTGCTCACGTACTTTCCACGGCCGGTGTCCCCACGTCGGTCCACGGCGCCATGTTCAAGTTCCTGCCCATCTATCAGGCCCAAGGCTATGACTTTCCAGGTGTCGAACCTTACAGTGCGAAAGCGACACGTCAACGCGCCCTGGTGGTCGTCCCCGGCATGCGCGACTACCTCGAAGCCCGCGGCGAAGTCAGGGTCGCCTATGTCTCCGGTTGGGCCGCCGTCGCCGCCGCGCGCACCCGGGCCAACGCGCACGAACTGATCCCCTACTCCGACCACGCCGACTTCTCCGAGCTTCTCGACCTCATCGCCGGCGCCGCCCCCTCCCACATCGACGTCGTCCACGGCTACGCCGAACCTTTCGCCCGCATCCTCCGCGATCGCGGCTACCACGCCCATGCTGCCACCGCCCAGGTCGCTCGCGAGGACGAGGCCGAAGCATGACCTTCGACCAACTGGCCGACGTCTGCGAGCGCGTCGCCGCCACCCCCAGCCGCAATCGCAAAATCGCCCTGCTCGCCGCCTATCTCCGCGAGCTCAACGAAGCCGACCTCGTCCGCGCCGTCCGCTTCCTCTCCGGCCAGCCGCTCCCCGGCGATCGCAAGCTCACGCTCGGCCACGCTGCCCTCCGCGACGCGCTCATCGAAGCCACCGGTTGGGACCTCGAAACCGTCCGCCTCTGCTACCGCGAAGTGGGCGATTCCGGCGAAGCGATCGGCCTTTTCCTGCACGGCGCCACGCTCAATCTTCCGCTCAATCTCGCTCAAGCAGAACAGGATTACCTTGAAGTTTTTGCCCTTCGCAAGACCGTTGATCGGGTTGCTCGTTTAGCCCATAAATATCTTCAATATAGACCGCTCAGTATGAAGTACTTTGTGAAGGTAATTACGGGCAATCTGCGCATCGGTTTGCAGGAGCGTCTGGTGGAAGAAGCGGTCGCCGCCGCCACCGGGCACCCACCCGAACGGCTGCGCGAAGCGAACCACAAAGTCGGCCGTCTGGCGGACGTCGCCGCCGCCGCTTTTCGCGGTCAACTCGACGACGTCACCGCCCGCATTTTCCACCCCATGGAGTTCATGCTGGCCAAGCCGATCGAGCAGGTCCCCGACCTCACCGACGCCTCCGCCTGGCTCGTCGAGGATAAGTACGACGGCATTCGTAGCCAGGTCCACGCCGGGCATGGCGCCGTCAAAATCTTCTCCCGCGGCATGGAAGAAGTCACTGCGGCGTTCCCGGAAATCTCCGCCGCCTTCGCCGGCCACCCGGTCCCCATCGCCCTCGATGGCGAACTCCTCGCTTGGCGCGACCACCGCGCCCTGAACTTTACCGTCCTCCAGCAGCGCCTCCAACGCAAGAAAGTTCCCGCCGAACTCGTCGCCGAAATCCCGGTCATCTTCATGGCCTACGACCTTCTCCACCTGGCCGGCGAATCCACCTCCCACCTCCCCCTCGAGGAACGCCGCCGCATGCTCGCCCTGCATCTGCCCCCCGGCGTTCTGCTTTCTCCGCAGCACCCTCTCGCCAGCCTCGACTCCCTCGACGAGGAATTCACCGCCGCCCGGGCCCGAGGGAACGAAGGACTCCTCCTCAAGAAAACCGGCAGCCTCTACGAACCCGGCAAACGCAGCAGCAACTGGCTCAAGGTCAAGCGCGCTTACGCCACCCTCGACGTCGTCGTCACCGCCGCCGAGCAAGGCCACGGCCGCCGTGCCGTCATGCTCTCGGACTACACCTTCGCCGTCCGCGAGGGCGACCGCTTCCTGAATGTAGGAAAAGCCTACTCTGGCCTCACCGACGACGAGATCCGCCAACTCACCCGCTTGCTCCGATCCTTGGCCAGCGAAAAGTACGGCCGCGTCCTGCTCGTCCGCCCCGAAGTGGTCCTCGAGGTTGCCTTCGACGGCATCCAGAAATCGCCCCGCCACAAGAGTGGCTTCGCTCTCCGCTTCCCTCGAATCTTGCGCTGGCGCCAGGACAAGACCGCTGCCGAAGTCGACACCCTGGACACCGTCCGCGCGCTCTACACGGCTTCCCTCGGATGAACCTGCACCCTAATCTCCACGCCTGGTTCCGCGCGCGCTTCCCCTCCGGCCCCTCCGCCATCCAGCGTGAAGCCTTGCCCCACACCCTGGCTGGCCGGCACACCCTGATCCTGGCTCCCACCGGCTCCGGCAAAACGCTCGCGGCCTTCCTGTCGATCCTGAGCCGGCTCGCCGAAGAGGCCGAGCGCGGCTTGCCGAACGCCGTTCGCGCCGTCTATGTCTCGCCACTCCGCAGTCTCAGCCGCGACATCGAACGCAACCTCACCGCCCCGCTTGAGGCGATCAACGCCACCCTTCCGGCGGACCGTCAGATCCGCCTCGACGTCCGCACCGGCGACAGCACCCCTCAAACCCGCTCCAAGCTCCAGCGCACCCGTCCGCATCTGCTCATCACCACCCCCGAAAGCCTCACCTCGATCCTCAGCCAAGTGGGCTGGCACGGCGGACTCCGCCCCTTCGCCGTCATCGTCGACGAGATTCACGCCTTCGCCGAATCCAAACGCGGCTCGCTGCTCGCCATCACCCTCGAGCGCCTCGAGCACCACGCCGGGGACCCCGTCCAGCGGCTGGGCCTCTCCGCCACCGCCGCCCCCGTCGACACCGTCGCCCAACTTCTCTGCGGCGATCGTCCCTGCCAGGTTGCCGCCGTCCCGCTCGCCAAAACCCACCGCCTCGAACTGGCCGAACTGCCCCCCGCCCTCCACTTGCCCGCCGCCGGCTTCAACCCCTATCGCATTGCCGCCGTCGTCGCCGACCACGTCACCGCTGCCCGCTGCTCACTCATCTTCACCTCCACCCGCTCCGCCGCCGAGCGGCTCGGACTCGCCCTCAAAGTCCTCCTCCCCGAGCACGACGAACAGATCGAAGTCCATCACGGCTCCGTCGACCGTGACCGCCGCCTTGCCGTCGAATCCGGACTCGGCGAAGGCACCCTCAAAGCCGTCGTCTGCTCCTCCTCGCTCGAACTCGGCGTCGACTTCGCCGCCGTCGACCAGGTTCTGCTCATCGGCGCCCCCCGCGGCGTCGCCCGCGCCATCCAGCGCCTCGGCCGCGCCGGTCACCGGGTCGATGGCGTGGCCCAAGGCTCGCTCGTCCCGCTCAGCCTTCCCGACCTCCTCCAATGCGTCGCCCTCCGCGAAGCCGCCCGCCAAGGCCGCCTCGAACCCCTCCGTCCCCCTCGCGCGCCCCTCGACGTCCTCGCGCAAGCCCTCCTCGGACTCAGCCTCGAACGCGACTATCCGCTCGACGAAGCCTACGACCTCATTCGTCGCGCCGGTCCCTATCGCGACCTCCCTCGCACCGACTTCGACGCCGTCATCGAATACCTCGCTGGCGGCGGCAAAGTCCTGGGCCCCTATGGCACCTTCGGCAAAATCGTCGTCCAGGACGGCCGCTTCCGCGTCGCCTCCCGCAAAGTCGCCCAAAGCTACTACCTGAACATCGGCACCATCTCCGACGACTTCCACATCCAGGTGATGGCCCGCGGCAACCGCCGCCTCGGTAGCGTTGAGGAGGATTTCCTCACCTCGCTCCTGCCCGGCGAAGCCTTCGTCATCGGCGGACGCTCCGTCCGCGTCAAGCGTCTCCACCAGAACACCGCCATCGTCGAACCCGCCGAAGGCGAACGCGTCCGCACCCCCCGCTGGATGGGCGGCCGCATGTCGCTTACCGCGGGCCTCGCCTGCGAGGAGCTCCGCTTGCGCCGCGGTCTCCGCCAGGCTCCCGACGTCGCCGCGTATCTCGCCCGGGAATGGCGCGTGCCCCCCACCCTCGCCCAGCGCCTTGCCGACTATGTCGCTCGCCAGCAACGCCTCACCAATGTGCCCGTCGACTCGCCCGTCCAGGTCGAGCGCCTCCGCCAGGGCCGCTCGCTCCTGCTGCTGTTTCACGTCGTCGCCGGCCGCGGCGTCAATCGTTCGCTCGCTTGGGTCACCGGTCAGCGTCTCGGCTCCCGGCAAGGCGGCAGCGTCGTCGCCAATTTTGACGACCACAGCTTCCTGCTCTCCTTCGACGCTCGCCGCGCCCCCACTGACGACGCCCTCCGGGCCGCCTTCTCCCCCGACAACTTCCGCGAGGACCTGCGCACTGCCTTGAGCGCCACCGCCACGCTCGGCCGTAAGTTCCGCCAGATTGCCGAAACCGGCCAGTTGCTTGCCCGTCGCAGCGTCAAAGGCCAAATCGGCAAACGCACCGCTTCGTGGAGCGGCAGCCTCCTCTACCAGACCTTCCTCGAGCACGAGCCCTCGCACCCGCTGCTGCGCGAAGCCGTCCGCGAAGCACTCGAGGACGAACTCGATGTCGACGCCGCTGCCCGTGAGGCCGCGCGCATCCATGCCGAGCCCTGGGAGTTCTTCGCCAACGATCAGCCCTCGCCGTTCGCCATTCCCCTGTTTGCCACCTTCAATCGCGAAGTGCTCCTCGCCCAGGATCCGGACCAAGCCCTCGACGATATCGTGGAAGCCCTCTACCGGGGGACCGCATGACCCGTCTTCTCGAACTCGCCCCCGGCCGCTACGCCCACGCCAGCGGCGCCCTCTGGCTCCCCGAACCCCGCACACTCCTGATTGCCGACGCCCACCTCGGCTACGGCTGGGCGCAACGCCGCCGCGGCGAACTCGGTCCTCTCGTCGACGGCGGCATCGACCGTCAACTCACCGACCTCGCCACCGAACTCGCCGCCGCCTCCGTCGTCTTCCTCGGAGACCTCGTCCACGCCCCCCGGCCCGCTCCCGCTGAGTTTGCCGAAATCGCCCGCACCCTTGAAGCCGTCGCCCGCCACGCCGAAGTCATCGTCGTTCGCGGCAACCACGACCGCGCCTTCTGGAAGGACTTCGCCTCGCTCGGCTTCGCCCCCCTGCGCGAATGGCGTCACCCCGGACTACTCGCCACCCACGGCGATCGACTGCCGCCCATTGCTGGTGAGCACCTCGTCATCGGGCACTTCCACCCCAGCTTCGCCCCGCGCGACTCGGCCGGTGCCCGCCGCCGCATGCGCGTCTTTCTCTGGAACGAACGCACCACCGTTCTGCCCGCCTTCTCGCCCTTCGCTGCCGGTTCCGACGTCGCCCGCTTCTGGCCCGCGGACCTCGGCGCCGCCCTCGGCTCAGGCCCCGTTCGCCTCGCCGCCTGCACCGGCTCCCGCATTGCAGAACTGCCCTTTCGCCGCCCCGCCTAAACTCGTCGTGCGGTTCTCTATACTGTCAAACATGAACAAATTCTCCGTCGCGCTACTCGCGACCTTCACTTTGCTGAGCGGCTCCTTGGCCGCCGGCGAGAAGCAGATGATGCATTGTTTCGCCTTCACCGCCAAGGCGGACGCGACCCCGGCGGATTGGACGGCCTTCCAGAAGGCGACGGACGCTTTGCCCAGCAAGATGCCCATGATCAAGTCCGTGTGGTTCGGCAAACTGCGCGCCCCGCTCACCCAGTTCAGCGTCGACGCCGAAACCCGCAAGCAGTTCACGCCGGAAAACAACACCGCCAACGGTAGCGTCACCCGCGCCGTGCGTCAGTACGGCGCTTGCTTCGCCATGGACAATGGCGGCGCCGAAACCCTCAAGCAGTACACCGCTCACCCCTATCACAAGGAGTGGTCGGCGGCTTATGAAAAAGTCCGTGTCGCCGGCACCACCACCTACGACATCATCGGCCAGTAGCTAACTGAACAGCGCCTCGACTGCTTTGCCTTTGCCGTCCTTGGTGACGTAGAAGGGGCGCTTCTCCACCACATAAGCGTGATCCGCGGCGATGCCCATCGACCGGTAAATCGTCGCATGCAGGTTCTCGATCGACACCGGATCCTTGATCACCTTGCACGGCCGCTCTTCGGCCGTCACGCCGTGTAAGTAGCCCTTCTTGATCCCGCCTCCAAACAGCAGTACCGACGTCGCTTCCGTAAAGTGCCGATGCATGCCGTAGTGCTTAGGCTGCGACATCTTCTCCGGCACCGTCACCTGATCCTGCACGCCCAGCCCCGGCTTGCCCTCGGTCAGCATGTCGCGCCCGAATTCGCTCGCCAGCACCACCAGCGTCCGGTCCAATAACCCGCGCTCCTCCAGATCGAGAATCAGCTGCGAAATCGGCCGGTCGATCGCCTCCTTCATCCCCACCACGCGCGAATGGCCGTTCTCATGCGTATCCCAGAAACGGAACGGAATGTACTCGCTCGAAACTTCGATGAACCGCGCCCCGGTCTCGGCCAACCGCCGCGCCAGCAAGCAGCCCAGGCCGAACTTCCCCGTGTTGTAAGTGTCGTAACTCGCCTTCGGTTCAAGCGATAGGTCGAACGCCTTGGCCGCCGGCGACGCTAGAAAACGATGCGCATTCTGCAGCGCCGCCACCAGGCTGTCCTGCTGATAGTCCGAAGCGTCGCGCAGCACCGGGTTCCGCTTCACCAACTCCTGATAAATCTCGTGCCGTCGACGGAAGCGTAAGTCGGTAAATTCCTTCGGCGGCCGCACCGCGGCTACCGCGTCGTTCGGGTCCGGAAT
Organism: Bryobacteraceae bacterium; assembly: GCA_965229305.1. Classification (GTDB taxonomy): domain Bacteria; phylum Acidobacteriota; class Terriglobia; order Bryobacterales; family Bryobacteraceae; genus JALHNI01. The sequence goes on from CBDDIZ010000040.1 coordinate 307,913, forward strand.
GTTGAAAGGCCCGAATTCCGAGCCCAGAAAGCCCGCCGTATGGAACGCCTTCAGCGCGTCGGCTTCGGCCCCCAACTCGAGATTCTGCCCGATGTTGATAAAGGGCGGCACGTCCGGATGCTTTGGCCCCCGCACTTTCGCAATCCACGCTCCCAGATGCGGCAGCGGCACCGGCTGCGGCGGCGCGTATCCCGTGTGCCAGTGATACTGATGCTTCGTATGCAGAATATGGCCCAGGTCGCCCACCTGATGCGACCTCAGCAGCGTCCCGCGATCCATCACTTGCGCGATCCGCTCCAGCCCTTCGGTCAGCCGGATGCCATCCACCTTCGACGGAATCGACTTGAACGTACTCAACACCGCGCTCGATGCCAGGCCCGGCTCAAACGCCGTGAACTTCTTCGGGTCAAACGTCTCGGTCTGCGCCATACCGCCCGCCATCCACAGCAGGATCATGCAATCGGCCTTCGGCGCCAACGCCGCCGCTTGGCTCGCGAGCAACGCGGGCGTTCCTAAAGCACTACTCAGCAGAAAGTCACGACGATTCATGGCCTACCTCACAAACTGAAATTCCGGTGACATGAACACCGTCCACATCAGGTCCTCAAGACCCTGCCGCGTTGGGATGTCGCCGAGTAACTGCATCCCAAGCGTCGCTTCCTCGGCCGTTGGCGTGCGGCCCAGCGCCGCCAGATAAAGCTGTTCCAAAATCTGCGGCGACCCGCGCCACGGCTTGGGGCGGGGAAGCGGCGTATCTCCGGTCACCGCCACTAACTTCCGCTCGTTCGGCGCTTCGTCAAACACAAACGCCCGAATCGCCGCGCTGATCTCGCTGTTATTCGTCCGCTGATCCATCGCCACCAGCGCGCGGAAACGCGTAAAGCCTCGGCCCGCAATATCGTAGACGATCTCGTTCGGGATCGGTGCCGTCAGCACCGGTAACTCCAGATTGTCTTTGAACAGCGTAAACGTCGTCTTCTGGAACTTCGACTGGCTCGGCAGCGAGGACAGCTTCACCACGCCTTGCGGGCCTTCGAGTTCCGCATTGCCCCAACCCGCTTCCACACGCGTCGGATCATAGGAGTCCACGTCCACCATCAGCAGCCGCAACTGTTTCCGATTGCTGATGTCGATATCCACCTTCACCCGCGCCTGCGCGCCGATTCGTCCGCTGTCGAACAGGTTCGTCGGCGCTGCATCCACCTGATCCAGCAGCCGCTTGGCGCCTTCCCGAATCTGCGCCGTCAGCACTTCGCCGTTCGCCAACTCCATTGCCTGCAAGGTCGAGGACTCAGTCAGTCGCTCGGTGATCGCCCCGTCGCGCATCGGTCTTCCGAGCGCCCGCGTCAAGGCATTCGGCTTGAAGCGCCACTCGCGCGCATAGATGCCCGCCACCGGACGATTGTCCGCCCGGATGCGCCACTCACCCGTGATCGTCGAAATCGAATCCGAGAACTGCTCCGCCGTCAGCCGCCGCGGCCACGGACCCCGGAACACATAAGCCGCATCCCGCAACTGACCCGCCTTCACCGCCGGGCGCGAGTAACTCTCGGACTTTAGAATCGTCCGCAGTAAGTACCGCGTGTCATACCCATGCGCCACAAAGTCCGCGGCCAGCCACTCGAGTAACTCCGGATACCACGCCGTGCCCTCCATCTCATCGGCCGGCTCCACTAACCCGCGTCCATAAAGCCGCTTCCAGATCCGGTTCACGATCGTGCGCGAGAATAGCCCGTTCTCCTTCGCCGTAAACAGTCGCGCCGCCGCGGCCCGCCGTTCATTCAACGACGCCGTCTCGCTCACCGATCCCAACTCGGGAAACAGAAACTGCGGCTTCGCTTTCTCCCCCGTCCCCGCATCGCAGCGCGCGATCTCGAGCGGCTCCTTCACCAAATCATTCGCAAAGAAGCTGGCGAGTCCATAGGCCTCCTTCAACTTCCAATGACTAATAAAGCTGTCATGGCACGAATTGCACTTCAGGTTGATGCCCAGAAAGACCTGCGCGCTGTTCTGCGCCGCCTGCATCACCGGCGTCTGCGACGCATTCACCGTCCCGCGCCAGTTCACACCCTTCAAAAAAACCCGCCGGATCGTCCTTGCCGGTCGGATTCAGCAGCGCCTGCACAAACTCGTTATACGGCTGGTTCTCTGCCAGCGACTTCAACAGCCAAGGCGTAATCGACACCCGTTCGCCGATGTACGTCACGCCCTCGTCGTTGTGCAGCAGATCGTTCCAGAAGCTCACCCAATGCTCGGCGAAGTTCGTCCGGTTCGCCAGCAGCTCGTCCACCAGGATCCCGCGCTTGTTGCTGCGCCGATCGGCCACGAAGGCCTGCAACTCGGCCGGGGTCGGCGGCAGTCCCCACAGATCCAGATACGCCCGCCGCATGAACACCGCATCGGCCACGGGCACGATCGGCGCAATCTGGTGCTGCCGGTCATACGCCTTCATCAACTCATCGATGCCGCCCGCGGCCGGCGGTTGCAGCTTCAAGGAAAACGTCGGCTTCGCCGTGTTCCCGGCGTTCACCACCGCGCCTTCGGCCACCCAACGCTCCACCAGCGCGATCTCCGCCGCACTCAAAGCCGGCCCCGCCAGTGGCATCCGCTGCCCGCCCTCGCCCTTTAACCGCAGCACCAGCGGCGACTTCGCCGGTTGCCCCGGCACCAGCGCCGGACCGCCCTTCCCGCCCTTCAACAGCGCTTCGCGCGTCATCACCGAGAGCCCGCCCTGGCCTCGTTCGCCGTTGTGACAGGTCATGCACCGCGCCGTCAAGATCGGATGGATCTGCTGCGAAAAGTCCACCGGCTGAGCGCCGGCGGCCGCCGAAATCACGAGAAAAACAGCGAGAACACGCATCAGTTCTATCGTATGCCCGATTGGGCGCGCGTTAACTGAGGTAGCGAAATTCGTTGGTCTGCGCTTGCGAATTCGTGAACAGCTCGCGGCTGCGGAACCACGCCGCAAACCACAGGTATGCCAAAAGCACCGCCGGTAGCCACCAGTCGCCTTGCCGCTGCAACTTCGTCGCGATCGCCCCGCCTAGGAAGCTGCACAGCAGAAAAAAGCCGATGCGCAGCGTGCCGGGAAACAGATAAAGCGCCAGCGAGGCCAGCTCAATCGTCGCCAACGTCGTCATGTAGGGCCGCAGATTCCAAGTCCGGAAAGCCTCCACAATCAGCTTTGTCTCCACGAACTTCTCCCCGATGCTCCAGAGCATCACGGCGATGAAGGGTGCGTTGATGGCCCAACCGACCAGGCGCTTATCCATGAATCCTTCATTATGCGGTATCGTCGAGCAGCGCCTCAATCGTTCCGGGCGCATATCCTTCCAGACGATTGTTAATCAACACCAGCCCGCGCCGCCCGCTCCACCGCGCATCCTGAATCAACTCGCCCAGCGCACTGCGCACCGCGCTGTTTACTTCGCCCACTTTCGTATAGGGCGCAAACATCTTCACGGCCTCTTCGTACGCGCGCCCCGGCCGCAGCAGCGCCCGCACCACGAAGAAGTCGCTGGTAAACACGCCGGGTAAACTCTTCTGCGCCGCCAACTCCGGCATGCGCGTCCAGGAGTTCAGCACATGCGCCACCTTGTATCGTGCCAGCAGCGCCAGATACTCCGGCTCCAGATACTCCGGATTCCGAATCTCCACCGCATAGCGAAACCCTGCAGGCAACGCCTGCAGAAACGTCTCCAGGCTTGTCAGAAACTCATCCAGATCCGGCCGCGCCACGGATCCGAACTCGAAGATCAGGCACTCCACCCGCCCCGCGTACGGCTTCAACGGCTCCGTGAACGACAGTCGGAACAACTCGTGATCGAGGTAAGTCGCATTGCCCAAACCGCCGCGCGCCCCATAGCGTGCGTGCAGCGGCCACGTCCGCACCGTGATCTCTTCCGGCACCTTGAACGCAAACCGCAGTGGCTGCGGCGCCATGCTGAACAGCCTTTGCCAGAACGCCGGCGTCGGGAATTGGTAGAACGAAAAGTCCCCGCACACCACCGGGAACACTTCGCCGTATTCCTCCAGGCACGTCTCGTCGAACTTCTTGTGCGAGTGCTTGCCGCGCGTCAGATAACGCTCCGGCGTATAGACTGACCCCAGCCACCCCTCATACTTCCAACTGCTGGTCCCGATCAGCACGCCCTCCTTCGCTAACTTCGCCAACCGCGGAGCCAGCTTCTGCTTGAGCGGCGGCTCTTCGGGCGCGAAGAGCGACAGGTTCACAGCAACACCGTCTCCAGATCGTCGTCCGGCTCGGCCGTCGCCAGCGCCGGCTCGCTCACCGGCGTCCCTCCCAGCCAATGCCGCAGTTGCTCTTCGCTGCCATCGAAGTAGTGGTCGATCATCTCGAGCAAGGCCGCGCGCCGCAGCGTCTCGCGATCCACCGCCGGACGGTAGACGAAATAGCGTCCCACCTTCTTTCGCTCGGCCGCACCCTTGCGCACCAGCCGGTCCAGCAGCGTCATCACCGTCGTGTAGGCCAAGGCATGCCGCCCTTGCAATGCCTCTCTCACCTGACTGACATTGGCCGCTTCCAGCGTCCACAGGGCCCGCAGGCACTCGAGTTCCAGAGGCGGGGGAATGGGGCGGGGCGGAGCTTTCCGGCGCATTTACCGCTCGCCTGCCTCGTGACGCATCTATCGATTATGCCCCACCCGATCAGGCGTTGGGTTTGGGCTGCAGGGCTTGCGACAACTTGTCCGCAAAGGGCGAAGCGGACCGCGACGGGGGCGCACCCGACCCGGGCGTCGTGTTGGCCACCGGCTTCGGCGCCGCTGCCGGGGCCGCCCCCGGGGCCACCTGCTCCTCGCTCAAATAGCGATCCTTCTTCAACACCGGCCGCTCGAGCGCCGCATGATACCCGGTCCAATGACCCTCGATCCGCGCGTCCTTCTCGGCCCAATGCCGCATCGCTTCCATCTTCGAATCCAGATTGTCCAGATGATGCAGCAGCAACGCCTCGGGGAAGCTCGGCACCTTCGGCGACCCGAACTCGAGCGTCCCATGATGCGACGCAATCAGATGCTGCACCAGCGTCAGCAGCTTCGGCGGAAAGCCCGGCACCAGCCGTGCCTTGTCGTCCACCATCCGCATCGCGATCAGAATATGACCCAGCAGTTGCCCCTCGGTCGAGTAACCGATCGAGCGCTCATAGCTCAGCTCATAGATCTTGCCGATGTCATGCAGAATTACGCCCGTCAGCAGCAGATCCTGGTCAATGCCCGGATAGTGCTTTGCCGTAGCCACCGCCAGCGTACACAGCGACAGCACGTGCTCGATCAAGCCGCTGCGCCACGCATGATGAATGCTCTTGGCCGCCGGCGCCACGCGATACCGCCGCGCGATTTCCGGATCGTCCATCAGCGCCCGCAGCAACCCGCGCAGATGCGGATTCTGCATCCCGTCGATGTAGCCGTTCAACTCGGTCCACATCTCATCGGGATTGCGGCTCGACGAGGCGAAGAAGTCGCTGAAGTCCACTTCGCTGTCCGGCAACGCCTGCAGTTTGTGGATCGTCAGTTGGAGTTTGTTCTGGAAAATCTGCGGGAGTCCGCGCACGCGTACAAAGGCGTCGCGCTCGAAGGTGTCCATCACCTCCGCCACGTTGTCCCACATTTTGGCGTCGATTTCGCCCGATTTGTCAGCCAGCACCAGGGATAGAAACGGATCCCCGGACTTCTTCTGCCGAATGTCCTTGGACGTCACCAGAAAAATGCCCGTGGCCGTTTGGTCCGGCTGCAGGTCAGCGATGTAAGGGGTCTTCAAAACTACTGCTTGACGGCTTTCGACTTGCTCTCGCCGGCTTCCACCGCGCCCGCCGAAGGCAGGCTCGACGAACCATCGGTCTTCTTCTTCATCGAAGTCGACGTGCCCGGAATCGGCACCGCCCACAGCAACTTGCGGCGCCGCGTGCGCGCTTCCAGTTCGCTCTTGGTCACCGTCTCCGGCTTCAACGACGCCGGTTCGCTCCACGCCGTGGACTTGCCCGGCGCCGCCGCCGAGTCAATCCAGCCTTCGCGGATCTCGAGAAATGCGTTCTGCCGCAACTCGGTCAAATACTTCCGGATCTCCGGCTGCATCCGTTCGCTGTACAGGCGTTCGCGGATGTCGCTTTCCACTTCTTCGAGCGTCGCCTGGCCGGCCTTGAAGCGCTCTTCCACGCGCAGAATCAGAAAGCCGTTCGGCCGCTTCACCGGATCGGTCACATAACCCTTGGCCTGCTCCCACACCAGCGCCTCGAGTACGGGATCCAACTGACCCTTCTCATAGCCGCCGATGTCGCCGCCGCTCTGCGCACTTTCCGCTTCGGAGTTGTCACGCACCAGATCGCCGAACCGCTCGTTCTTGCGCGCGCGCGCCACCAGGTCTTTGGCCTTCTTCTCGATAGCCGCTTCTTCCGCCGGCGTCTTGCCCGCGGTGGTCAGGAACAGTTCGCGCAGGAAGACTTGATCCTTGCGCATGAACTTGTCCTTGTTCTCGTTATAGACCTTCTCCACTTCCTGCTTGCTGACATTGATCTTGCGGTTTACTTCCTGCCCGATCACCCGCTGCGTCAGCATGTTGTTCTTGGTGTCGTTCTTCCAGTCCTCGAATGCCTGCCCGGTCTGCTGGCGCACGATCGCCGCAAATTTATCCGGGTCCACTTCCTTGGTCTGCTTCATCAGGTCGGCGACGTACTTGCTCACTTCGCCGTCCACATTGATATTCAGCTCTTTGCCGCGATTCACCAGCAGCAACGAATCGATCCGGTCGCGCAGCGCGTTCTTGCCGGCTTCCTCCCGGAAGCGATCGGCCTCCGCCCCAGTGACCTTGCGCGCCTTCAACATCTCTTCTACCTGGCGTTTGGTCCGCTCGAGTTCCCCGCGCGTGACAATATCGCCGTTGACCTTGGCAATGATCTCTTCCACCGTCATGACATCGGCCGCGCGCATCAACGTCGCTGCGCCGGCAAGCGCCATCAGGATTTTTCGGGACATACGCCGCCATTGTATCGAACCGGGAAGGATTTGGACAAATTTGGGGCTGTGAACTTCGGGCATCGTTGTTATCCTTGAAGCTTCCGCAGGCATGCCGATCGCCCTTCTGTTGATGTCGTGTTTTCAGGCACTTCCGACTTTTCGTCAGGGCCAACCCTTCACGCCTGTGTGTGAACTCGAACCACCGAGGTAATTTCCATGGCTTCTCACATCAAACTGGGCGTTTTCGATCTCGACGGAATCCTGCGCGGCAAGTATGTCAGCCGCGAAAAGTTCGAATCGGCCGCCCAATCCGGACTCGGCTTCTGCGACGTCATCTTCGGCTGGGACGCTCAGGACGTGCTCTACGACAACGTCCGCTACACCGGCTGGCACACCGGCTACCCCGACGCCCATGCCCGCATCGACCTCGCCACCAAGCGCTCCGTGCCCTGGGAAGACGACACCGAACTCTACCTCATGGACCTGTTCACCCCCCAAGGTGACCGTCTCCCCCTCGCCCCCCGCAACGTCCTCCACCGTGTCGTCGACGCCGCCGCCCAACTCGGCTTCGAAGCCCGCATGAGCGGCGAATACGAGTTCTGGCTGTTCGAAGAAACCCCGCACTCCATCGTCGAAAAGAACTACACCAAGCTCCGCAACCTCACCCCCGGCATGTTCGGCTACAGCGTCCTCCGCGCCTCCTCCCAAGCCCCCCTCATGCACGACTTCCTCGATCAGATGTCCGCCTTCCGCGTCGAACTCGAAGGTCTCCACACCGAAACCGGCCCCGGCGTCTACGAAGCCGCCATCGCCGTCGACACCGCCCTCGCCGCCGCCGACAAAGCCGCTCTCTTCAAAACCGCCGCCAAACAGATCGCCATGCGTCACGGCCTCATGGCCTGCTTCATGGCCAAGTGGAATGCCTCGTTGCCCGGCTCCGGCGGCCACATCCACCAAAGCCTCTGGGACGCCTCCACCCGTCAGAACGTCTTCGTCAAACCCGATGGGTCCATGGCGGACCCCATGCGCTGGTACATCGCCGGCCTGCTCGAACACCTCCCCGAACTGATGGTCCTCTATTGCCCCACCGTCAATTCCTACAAGCGCACCGTGCCCGGCACCTGGGCTCCGGTGAACGCCACCTGGGGCGTCGATAATCGCACCGTCGCCGTGCGCGCCCTCCCCGGCGGCGTCAAGTCCGGCCGCGTCGAACTGCGGGTCACCGGTGCCGACTTGAACCCCTACCTCGCGATGGCCGGTTCGCTCGCCGCCGGGCTCGACGGCATCACCCGCCGCTTGCAGCCTCCCGAACCCACCACCAACGCCTATCAGGCCGCCACCGCTCGCCCGTTGCCCTCGAACCTGCTCGAAGCCACTTGGCTCTTCCGCGAGAGCGCCTTCGCCCGCAAAGCCTTCGGCAACGAATTCGTCGACCACTACGCCGCCACCCGCGAATGGGAATGGCGGCAGTACGAAAAAGCCGTCACCAACTGGGAACTCGAGCGCTACTTCGAGGTCATCTAAGCCTCTACTGGACGGCCACCGTCAGCCCCGTCTGCGACGCCACCCCGCCCACCGTCACCACCACCGGCTGATTGCCCGCGGGCACCTCGGCCGGTAGCTGAATGTTCACCTGGAACAGGCCGGCCACCTGCCCCGGAATCGCGCCCGCGTAGAGCACCGTGGCCGGACGCCCGCCCACCGTCACCGTCACCGGCTGCACCGGCTTCGGATACTCCGTCGCCGCGATTTTGCCGTCCACCCCGCCCGGCGTCGTCTGGCCTTCGCCCGTCCCGAACAGCACCACGATTGAGCCCTTCGCCGCCGGATTCGCCGCCGTGTTCGGTCGCCCATCCTGGTTATAAATCGCCCCCGGACCCGTCCCCGCCTGGTTCGCCGCAAACAATCCCGGCGCCGCCGTGCTCACCGGCAGCGTTACCGGCGCCGACCGCACGCCTTTATACTCCACCACCACCTGCACGCTCGACTTCCCATTCACCGAATACGGCACAATGCCGCTCGATTGGTCCTCCCGCACATAGATCAGCGGCGCCGCCACCCCGTCAAACAGAAAGCGCGTCTCGGACCGCACCGTATCGTACAACCCGCTCGCATTCAACGCCGCGCCCACCAACTCCTTCGGACCCGCCGCTGTCGTAAACGCCACAAAGATCATCCCTGGCGCGATCCGTGCCGCATAGCTCGCCGCATTGGTCACTGACCGGATCGCCATCGTCGACCCGGCCTGCCCAAACCCCTCGATCTTCGCCACGAACGCATCGCCCCGGAAGAACTGCGTCGCCGCTGACCCGCCAAACGTCGTCTGCGCGGCCGCTCCGCGCACCGGTAAGTTCGTCGACGCCGTCACGCCGGCCACCCAGAGATTGCCCGCGCGATCCATCGCCATTCCGCCCACGCCTTCCTCCCGCGACCCGCCCAGATAACTCCCATAGAGCAGGGAAGTGAGCTCCGCATTGAACTGCGCGACAAACCCGTCGCCAATCCACTGACCCACAAACGGCCGGTCACGTCCGCCGAACTGCGCCTGCGCCGCGTCCCCGGTCACCGGCAGATTGCTCGACACCGTCATTCCGCCAATCACCACATTCCCCGCTGGATCGAGCGCCACGCCCATCGGAATCTCATCCAGCGACCCGCCAAAGTAAGTCGCATTCAGCACCCGGCTTCCATCCGCACTCAACTTCGCGACGAACGCATCGCCCCACAACTGATCATCGTCAATCGACTCGAACGCCCCGTCCACCGGCCCCCGATTCCTCACCGAGTAAGCGCCCGTCGTCACCGGAAAATTCGTCGAGCTGGTCGGCCCCGTCACATAGGCGTTCCCCGCCGCGTCCAGCGCCAGACCCGTGATCATCTCATCGCCGCGCCCGCCCAGGTAAGTCGCATAGACCAGCCCGCCGCCCGACGGGTTCACCTTCGCGACAAACCCATCGCCCAGGTTGAAAAACTCATTCGACAAATCAGACCCATTCGATTGCCGCTGATACGCACCCGCCGTCACCGGAAAGTCCGTCGACAGCGTGTAGCCCGCCACGTAAGCATTCCCCTGCGCATCGATCGCCATCGCCCGCGGCGCCTCTTCCCGTTGCCCTCCCAGCAGCGTCGAGTAGCTCAGTTGCGTCCCCGCCGCATTGATCTTCGTCACAAACACATCGCCTCGCCGGATAAACGGCGTCCCAAAACGCGGCAGCGTCGGCTGCCCGATATTGCCCTTGTAAGTTGTCTGGAACGCCCCCTCCGTCGTCGGAAACGCCGCCGACGACGTGCTCCCGGTCACATAGGCATTGCCCAGCGTATCCACCGCGATCGCACTCGCCTCATCGTCCGATGCCCCTCCCAGATAAGTCGCATACAGGATCTGCGTGCCCGTCGCGTTCAACTTCGCGACAAACGCATCGCCCGACGGAAACAACTGCCCGGCGCCCGCGCCGCCATAGTTTCGCTGCGGTGCATTCGCACTCACCGGAAAATTGCGCGACGTCGTCATGCCGGCCACATACACATTGCCCGAAACATCCACCGCAATCCCACCCGGCGTATCATCGCCGGCGCCGCCCAGATACGTCACAAACGACAACGCGCCGGCCGGCGTGAACTTCGCCACAAACGTATCTCCGCCATTCAGCCCGCTCGCCTGGCCGCCATAGGCCGGCTGCACCGCGGTCCGGCTCACCGCCAACTCCTGCGACGTCGTCAGCCCTGCCACATACACGTTCCCCGCCGCATCGGTCGCCACCGATAGTGCCGAGTCATTACCCGCTGCGCCGAAGTAAGTCGAGTAACTCAGCACCGGATCAATCGTCAGGGCCTTCGCCCGGTCATACCGCGCCACCGTGAACCCCACCGCCGACTCGCCCTGCAACCGGAACGCCCCCGCCACGCGCCTCCCTTCCTGAAGCACAGCCGGCGGATGCCAGTGCATCTCGCCGCCTGCGGCCCGTACGGTCAACGTGCCATCGGCCTCCAGTTTCAACCCGCGATGTCCCCGCAACTCCACCCGGATCTGGCTGACGTCCGCCCCTGGCGCCAGCTCGAAGTCGAATTCGCCTCGCGTCCCCTGGCCGTGAAACACCAGATCGACCCCCGGATACAGCCCGCGATACCGCGCCCGCTGATACAGCACCACGCCCTTCTCCTGCCGCGCCGCCGTCAGATAGTTCGCCCGCGCCGCCAGCGGACTCTCCGCTTCCGGACGCCGCCCGCGAGCCGCCCCCGCAAACGTCGCCTCCACCGGTCGCGCTCCGCCCAGCGTCCAGCGCAGCCGGTCCGCCTCCAGCCGCAACTCCGCCGCACCCTGCCGGCTGACATATCCGCTGCCCGACGCCTCGTACCAAACCGGTAACGTCGGCGACATCGCTAAAGAAAGGAATACTACTCCGACCAACACAGGCTAGTCCTCCAATTCCCGCAATGTAGCACGCCCAGTACTCCCCACCGTCGCGAGGGTTTATCCCCTGATTCTGCACTGGCCGAATCAACCCCTTCCGCCTGCAGCCCGATGTTTGGTGTGGCACGGCGAGTTAGCTGTTGTCGCACCGAAAGGAGATTCGTCATGAACTGGTACGCCCTGGCCGTCAAGCCCCAAGCTGAACGTCTGGTTGCTGCGGGCCTCGCTCAGAAAAACTACGAGACCTTCTTCCCGGTCGTCAGCACCACCCGGCGCTGGAGCGATCGCGTCAAGCGCATCGACGCGCCCCTCATTCCTGGCTACGTCTTCTGCCGCTTTCATCCGGAACACCGCCTGCCGGTGATCACCACTCCCGGCGTGCGCGAAATCATCGGCTTCGGCCGTCAACTCGCCGCCGTCGATGAGGGCGAACTCGAGTCGCTCCGCCGCGTGGTGGAGTTTGGCACTGGCGTCGCCAGTTGCGAGTTTCTCGAACGTGGAGACTTGGTCGAAGTGACGGCCGGCTCTCTGCGCGGTTTGCGCGGGCGTCTCCTCGAAGTCAAGGGCGAATGCCGCGTCGTGGTGAGTGTCGGGTTGTTGCAGCGCTCGGTCTCGGCCGAGATGGACCGGGCGGCAGTTCGCCGTGTCGAAAACGAAAAATGTATGACCGCGGGAGGTTGGCAGTGAGTATTTTGAAGCCCAGAAATCGTCTGGTGAATTTCCGTCTCACCGACGAAGAGTTTGTATATCTGCGTGAGCAGTGCGTGGCCCAGGGGGCACGCAGCATTTCTGACTTTGCCCGCGGCGCGGTGCTCCGTCAGGCTGACCGCTCCGCGCCCGCCCCGGAAAGTTCCACCACCCAGTCGCTGGCTGAATTGCAGTCGATGTTGGTGAAGCTCGAAGCTCGCGTCGGCAAGCTCGTCCAACAAGTCGACTCCGCTTCCATCCCTGCCATTCCTGAGACCGTTTCCTAGCTCAAGGAGTTCCGTTTGTATTCACTGGCGTTTCTGATGAGTCTGTCGGCGGTCGCGGCGTGGCTTCTAACGCCCGCCGTCCGCCATCTCTGCCATGCCCGTGGCTGGCTCGATCAGCCGGACCATCGTAAGCTGCATGTCCAGCCCGTTCCCCGCCTCGGCGGCGTGGCGATCATGCTGGCTTACGCTCTCAGTCTGGTCCTGTTTGCCCTGCTGCCCACCTCGGTCAGTCTCGAAACCCGTGACCAATGGAACGCGATCCTCAAACTGCTGCCCGCTGTTGCCCTGATTCTGTTCATGGGCATGGTCGACGATCTGCGCGGCTTGCGCCCGGTTACCAAAATCGTGGCCGAACTCACCGCCGCGCTCACCGCCTACACCGCCGGCGTCAAACTCGGCGGCGACGAATGGTGGAGCCTGCCGCTCACCCTCATCTGGTTAGTCGGCACCACCAACGCCATCAACCTCATTGACGGCGTCGACGGCTTGGCCGCCGGAGTCGGCCTCTTCGCCACGCTCACCATGTTCGTAGCCGCCCTGCTGCACGGCAACATCCTGCTCGCCATGCTCACCGCTCCGCTGGCCGGCTGCCTGCTCGGCTTCTTGCGCTACAACTTTGAGCCCGCCTCGATCTATCTCGGCGACTCCGGCAGCCTCACCATTGGCTTCCTGCTTGGCTGCTTCGGCGCGCTCTGGAGCTACAAAACGGCCACCACCATTGGCATGGTCGCGCCCATGATGCTCCTCACGCTCCCGTTTGTCGATGTCACGCTCGCCATCGGCCGCCGCTTCCTCAGCATGCAACCCATCTTCGGCGCTGACCGTGGCCACATCCACCATCGCCTGCTCGCTCGCGGACTCCGCCCCCGCCACGTCGCCCTGATCGGCTATCTCGTCTGCGGCATTGCCGGCGTCATCTCGCTCTGGGCCAGCCAATCCGGCCCGCAGCTCGCCCTCTTCCTGGTCCTGGCCTTTGCGGCTTTAGTTTGGGTGGCTGTCAGTCAACTCGGCTTCACGGAGTTCCGCGCCGCTCGCCGCGCTCTGCTCGGCAATCGCCTCCGCCAAGTCGTGCGCGACGAAATCATCGTCGACCACATGAAGAGCCGTCTCGCCGAAGCCCGGAACGCCGACGACTATTGGACGCACCTGCACACGGCCAGCGAGAAGCTTGGCTTAGGCCGGGTCCATTTGCGCCTGGACGGTCGCGACTGGTCCTCGAAAGGCGAACAGCATCCGTCCGGCTGGGAAACGCGCGTGCCGCTCACCGGCGACGACTTCGTCGCCTTCCAGGGCATCGCCCCGGACCCGGACACCGCGCATGCGCTCATTCCCCTGGCGCTCGCCCTGCGCGAATCGCCTAAGCCGCCTTCAAGGCCGGTTCCTGCTTCGGCTCGGGAATCAACTGGCGATTCGGATCGACGCGTAAAAACAGCGCCGCGCTGATCAGCAGCATGATCGAAAAAGGCAGCAGCGGGAAGTTGTAAGCATCCGGCTTGCTCCAGCCCGCGTTCATCAGCCCGCGTACGATATAGCCGAACGCCACCGACGACAAGAACGAGCCCAACTGCCCGGCCATGTTCATCGTCCCGCTCACGGACCCGGCATAGCGCCGGCCGATGTCCAAACACACGGCCCAAGCCACCGGCAGCATCGCGTCCATCGATCCATAGCCCAGCGCCAGCAACACCAACGGCAGAAGCTTGCCCGGCGCAAAGTGCGTGGCCATCATGAACGATCCGGCCAGTGCCAAACCACCCGCGCCGATCGCGCACCGCGCCCACTTCAACCCGATCTTCGACGTCAACCGGTCGCTCAACCAGCCGCCGAACAGATTGCCGCACGCGCCGCACGCAAACGGCAGCCACGCAATCGCCTTCAAGTCCGCATTGTCATAGCCGCGGCTCTCGCGCAAATAATCCGTCAGCCAGCTCAGGTAAAAGAACGAGCCCCAGCAATAGGTGTGATACATCGCCAGCAGCGTCCAGAAATTGCGGTCGCGCAACGCCACTCCCCACGGCAGCCCATGATGCTGCGCTTCGGGCGGCGGACCAATCTCCGCCAACTCCTCGGCGCTCACCTGCGGCATCTGGCGCGGCGTATCGCGGAACCACCAATACCAAACCGACACCCACACCACGCCCAGCACCGCAAACACGCCGAACGTTCCGCGCCACGATAGGCTCTCAGCCAGCGTCAGCACGATAATCGGCGAGAGTGCGCCGCCCACGCGGCTGCCCATCCACACGATGCCCGTCGCGCGCGCGCGTTCCTTCATCGGAAACCAGCGCGAAATCGCCGCCGAACTCGTCGGGTACGCCCCGGCCTCACCCGCGCCGAACAAGAACCGGCAGGTGATCAACTGCCAGAAGTTCTGCACGAACCCCGTCAGGCTCGTAAAGATCGACCACCACACCACGATGCGCGCGGCCGTCTTGCGCGGTCCGCTCTTGTCCGCCATCGCGCCGGTCGGGATCTCGAACACCGCATACGAAAGGGCAAAGGCGCCGAGAATCCAGCCCCAGTATTCGGGCGTGATTCCCAGGTCCTTCTGCATATCCTTTCCCAGCAGGTTGATGCAAACCCGATCCACGTAAGTGATGATCGAGAGCAGGAAAAGAAAACCGAGAGCCCGGTACCGATATTTCATGTGAATGGATGATTATATCGACATCTCGTCCGCTCAAGCGGAATACTTGCGCGCCACCGCGTTCAGCTTCTTCAGCAGCGGCGGCACGTTCGCTGCCGCCTGGTCGCTTTCGTACTCCAGCGCCAGATACCCGCGATAGCCGCTCTTGGCGATCATCCCCGTCAGCCGGTCCCAGTCCGACGGCACGTTCTTCCCGTTCTCATCCCGGATCTCTGTCTTGAACTGGACGTTCGCCGCATAGGGCAGAATCTCGGCGATCTGCCGGTACGCATCGCGCTCGAAGTTGCCGGTATCGAGATTCACCGCCATCCACGGCGAGTTCACCTGCTTCACGATCTCGACAATGCGCGACGCCTTTGCCGTGATCCCGCCGTGATTCTCCAGCCCCAGAATCACCCCGCGCTCACCGGCGTAAGCCGCGCCGCGCGAGAGCACGTCCGCCACCCATTTGGCAGCTTCGTCCTCGGTCGACGTCTTGGGCACCGTGCCGCCGAACACCCGGATGTGGCCCGCGCCCAGGCGCGCCGCCACGTCCACCCATTTTTTCACCTCGGCCAATTCCTTGTCGCGCAGTTCCGCGGTCGGCTGGCACATATTGGTGCGCACCGAGATCGAGTAGATCTCCACGCCTTGCCGATAGGCGAGCCGCTTCAGCGGCAACAGGAACGAATTCTCCGTCGACGGGAACCAGTACACCGTCAGGTCCAGCCCGTCCACTTCGTTGTCCACCGCCATCGTCACCAGATCGTCGTACTTCAACGATCCGGACTTCAGAGCGTCGCGGAACGAATAAGCGCAGATGGCGGTGCGCAACCGCCCCTTCGCACACCAGGCAGGCAGAGTCAGCAGGGGAAGGAACGTGCGGCGTTGCATCACGCCGCTATTCTAAGCCTTCGCCGCGCACTCCGGTGAGCAATAATTCTTCTCGCCCCGGCTCACATGCGGCACCGCGTGCACCCCGCACACATCGCACTTCTTCAGCGACCCCCGCGTCGCCGCCTTCGGACTCCCCGCTGCCGGCTGCGTCACCAGATCGCCCAACGCCTTGCCGATCATTCCCATCACCGCGCGCAGGATCGTTACGGCAATAATCCCGCCCAGGAACAGAATCACCATGCGAACCATAGCAGGCTCCCTCTTACCCAAAAGACGAAAGGCGCCCGTGGTCGTTTCCCCGGGCGCCTTTAGATTCGAACGACGAAACTACTTCTTCTTGGTCGTCGGCGGCTTAGCGGGCGCCGCGGCGCCCTTCTTGGCCGTCGGGTTCTGATACGTCGTATCGACCTTCTGGCCCATCGCCGCCAACATGCCCTTCGCCGATTCCGCGAACGGACCTTCCGGCTTCAGTTCCATGTACTTCTGGAACGCTTCCGCCGTTCCGGGAGGAAACACCAGCGAACCGTCCGCCTTGGTCTGCGCCTTGCCCGTCAGGAAGATGCCGTACTGATACTGCGCATCGGCGTAGTTCGGATCGGACTCAATCGCGCGCTTGAACGCCGCACCCGCCGCATCCGTCTGGCCCGCGTTGGTCAACAGCGCGCCCAGATTGTAGAAGTACTTGCCGCCGTTGGTCGGGTCCAGCGTCGCCGCCTTTTCCAGTTCCGCCTGCGCTTCGTTGAACTTCTTGCCGCGCGCCAGCGCGAGCGCATAGTTGTTGATGTAGGAAGCGTCGTCCGGCTTCAGTTCGATCGCCTTCTGGAAGCTCTCAAACGTCTTCGCCATCGAAGCATCCGCCTCCGGACCCTTCTGCGACTTCGCCAAACCGCTATAGCTCTCGGCCAACTGCGCCCAGATCACATGCTGCTTCGGATCGAGCGTCGAAGCCTTGGAGAACTGCTCCACCGCCGTCGGATAGTTCAGCGCCTTCAGCGCTTCCATACCGCCGTTGAAGGCATCGTTCAGTTCCTTGTTCTTCGCCATGGCCGCCGAGCGTTCCTTCATGGCTTTTTCGAGCGCGGCCTTTTGCTCGGGCGACATATCGCGCGCCACTTCTTCGGTCACCTTGCCCGCTTCGGCCGCCTTCTGTACGGCTTGCTGCTTGGCGGCGCGTTCGGCGAGGTCGAAGTTCACCGGGATCGGATCGCCCAGGCGCGTCTTCACGCCCTGCACCTGATCCACCACTTCGCCGCCTTCGAGCTTGCCCTTCACCTTCTTCGCATTGGTCACCAGGTACACGTTATAGGTGCCCAGCGGCAGACCCGCGTGGAAGAAGTCGCCCTTTTTCTTCGTATCGCAGAGATACTCACCCTTGATGTCGGTGCGCTCGATGCGTACCCAGGCGCCCACCAGCGGCTTGCCGTCCGGACCCTTCACCACGCCTTCAATCGCACCGGTCTGCGCGAAGGCAAGCCCCGCGAGCATACCCGCTAACACTGTGATTCTTTGCATCAATCTAGACATGGAGTCTTACCTCTCTGGAGACGGACCTCTACGCAAACTTTCTCAGGATACTACACCGATTCAATCTTTTCGACGAAAGTCGGGCCCTTCCGCGTTACGAGAAGTTCGCAACCGAATCCGCTTTGCTGCCATCATATAAGCAAACGTGATGTTACGGGCTTGGGTTGGGACTCTCATGGTCCTCGGGGCTTTGGCGGCTGATCCCGCCTTTGACCGCGCTAAATTACTCTACGATCAGACTCTCTACGACGACTCCCTCAAGGCGCTCGCCGCGCAGCCGGCTACTCCCGCCGTGCTCGCTCTCCGCGGTCGTAACTTCTTCATGAAGAACGACTTCAAGCGCGCCGGCGACCTCTTCGAACAAGCCATCGCCGCCTCGCCCGGCAACTCCGAGTATTACCTTTGGCTCGGTCGCGCCTTTGGCCGCCGCGCTGAGACCTCCAGCTTCCTCACCGCTCCCGGCTATGCCTCCAAAGCTCGCCAGAACTTCGAGCGCGCCGTCCAGCTCAACCCGAAAAATCAGGAAGCCCTCAACGACCTCTTCGAGTATTACCTCCAGGCTCCCGGCTTCCTCGGCGGCGGTCACGACCGGGCTCAGGCCCTCATCGAAAAGATCGCCGCTCTTGACCCCGCCGAACGCCACTTCGCCGAAGCTCGCCTCGCCGAAGAGCGCAAGGACTGGAATCAGGCCGAAACCCAACTCCGCCGCGCCGCCGAACTCGCCCCCAACCAAATCGGCCGCCTCATCGACCTCGCCAAGTTCTTCGCCCGCCGCGGCAAGCAGACCGAAAGCGAAGCCGCCTTCGCCCGTGCCGCCAAGATCAATCCCGAAAGCCCCAAGCTCCTGATCGAACGCGCCGAGACCTACGTCGAACAAGGTCAGAATCTGCCCGAAGCCAAACGCCTCCTTGAGCGCTACCTCAAGGCCAAGCTCACCCCCGACGATCGTCCGCGCGAAGACGCTCAGAAGCTGCTCAGCAAAGTCTCCGGCCTCTAAACGAATCTTCGGGCGGGTGTAAACTTGCAGCGTGCGAGTCCGCTGCCCGATCCTCGTTCTGATGGGCCTGCTCCCGGCGTTCGCCGCCACCCCCGGCCCTCCCGCTGACCTTGCGTCATTGCTCAACCGCCATTGCGCCGGCTGCCACACCGGCCGCGCCGCCAAAGGCGGACTCGACCTCTCCTCCCTCTCCTTCGACCTCGCCGACCGTCCCTCGCGCGACCGCTGGATCCGCCTGCACGACCGTGTCGACAAGCGTGAGATGCCGCCGCCCGGCATCGACCTGCCCGCCGCCTCTCGCATCGCTCTCCTCAAACCGCTCGCCACTGCGCTCCGTGCCGCCGACCAAGCCGACATCGCCGCCCACGGCCGCGGACCCATCCGCCGCCTGAACCGCGACGAATACGAACAGAACCTCCGCGACGTCCTCCACCTGCCTCACCTCGACCTCCGCGACCTGCTCCCCGAGGACCGCGAAGCGCACCACTACACCAAAACCTCCGAAACGCTCGACATGTCGCGCGTCCAACTCGCCGCCTATCTCGACGCCACCGAAGTCGCGCTGCGCACCGCCATGGCCACCGCCCCCACGCCGCCGCCGGTCACCAGGTTCCGCGCCGTGGGCACCGCACTCTTCCCCACCGTGAACTCGCTGGCCATTCGCGAAGCGATGTTCTTTGCCCGCGACTCCAAGCGCGTCGAAGTCACCCGCGCGCAGTTCGACGCCGCTCGCAAGTCCGGCCAGCACGACCCCACGCTCGAACTCGCCTTCTTCCGTTCCGCCGGTTGGCCCTACGCGGCCTACCCCCAGGGCTTCGCCGCGCCCACCACCGGCGAGTACCGTGTCCGCTTCTCGGCGCGTGCCGTCCTGCAGGATCAGACACCCCTGCTGCGGCCTGCCCAGCGACCCGTCCCCATGACCTTCCGCGCCCGCAAGCCCACCAACCATGACATCGCCGAAGACGTCCGCGCCGTGGGCGGCATCCTCGACATCGAGCCCCAGCCGCGCGTGCATGAGACCTCCGTCTGGCTCTACGCCGGCCAAACCATCGAATATGGCCTGCTCGGCCTGCCCACCCCTCAGGTGGATGCCATCCCCAGCATCCCCGCCAGCTATCGCTACCCGCCGTTCCCGCCCGGCGGCCAGCCCGGTGTAGCGTTCCAATGGATCGAGATCGAAGGGCCCGTCGTCGAGCCTGCCTGGCCTCCCGCCTCCCATCGCGTCCTGTTCGATCAGCTCGGCCCCCACCCCTCCAGCGACCATCCCCGCGAAGATGCCCGCCGCCTGCTGCGCCGCTTCATCGGCCTCGCCACCCGCGGACCCGTCCCCGAAGAAGCCACCCAAAAATTCGAGCGACTTGTCTTCGCCCGCCTCGACCAACACGAACCCTTCGCCGAAGCCATGCTCGCCGGCTATCAGGCCGTCCTCTGTTCGGACCTGTTCTTATACCTTCCCGAGCCCGGCGCCGACCACACCGCCATCGCCGCCCGCCTCTCGCACTTCCTCACCAACTCGCGGCCAGACGCACCTCTCACCACGCTCGCCCGCCAGCAACGTCTGCGCGACCCCGCCACCTTGCGCCAGGAAACCCTCCGCCTGATGGCCACTCCCGGCTTCGACCGTTTCCTGCGCACCTTCACCGACTCCTGGCTCAACCTCAAGCAATTGCGCCGCGACGATCCCGACCTTCGCCTCTACCCCGAATACCGGCTCGACGAGTATTTGGTCGACTCCATGGACCGCGAAACGCGCACCTTCTTCGCCACGCTTCTGCGCGACAACCTGCCCATCCGCACCCTGATCGACGCTGACTTCGTCTTCGTCAACGATCGCCTCTCTGAGCACTACGGCCTGCCGCCGCTCACCGGCTCGGCACTGCGCCGCGTCGCGGTGCCGCCGGGCAGTCCGCTGGGTGGCCTGCTCACTCAAGCCGCCATCCTCAAAGTCACCGCCAACGGCAGCACCACCTCGCCCGTTCTCCGCGGCGCCTGGGTGATGGACCGCCTCATCGGCGAACCGCCCCCGCCTCCGCCTCCCGGCGTCCCCGCCGTCGAGCCCGACATCCGCGGCGCCAAGACCATTCGCGAGCAACTCGCCCTGCACACCAAGTCCCAGACCTGCGCGTCCTGCCACGCCAAGTTCGACCCTGTGGGCCTCGCGCTCGAGAACTTCGACATCATGGGTCACTGGCGCACGCGCTATCGCGGTCTCGAGCAAGGCGAACGCCGCACCGGCATCGACCCCTCCGGCCACGACTATTCCTACACCCTCGCCGGGTCTGTCGATGCCAGCGGCCGCCTCCTGGATGGACGCACCTTCCGCGACGTGCGCGACCTCAAGACGCTGCTCGCGGCCAACCCGCGCCAACTCGCCCGCAATCTGCTTCAGCAACTCACCATCTACGCCACCGGCACGCCCGTCCGCTTTGCGGACCGCGTCGAGATCGAACACTTACTCGATACCTGCGCCCCCACCGGCTACCGCACCCGCGACCTGCTCGTCGCCCTCGTTCAGAGCAAAATCTTCTTAGGATCGGCAGCGACTCGCTAATGCCACTCATTCCTCGCAATCCCGTCTCCCGGCGTGCCGCCTTGCGCGGACTCGGCGTCACGCTCGCCCTCCCGGCACTCGAATGCATGCTCCCCACGGCCGCTCGCGCCGCCACATCCCTGCCGCCCCGGCGCATGCTGATCATCGCCAACAACCTCGGCGTGCTCCCCAAGCTCTTCTTCCCGCAAACCCCCGGCCGCGACTACGAACTCTCGCCCTATCTCTCCACCCTCACCGACTTCCGCCAGGACTTCACCGTCTTCAGCGGACTCTCGCACCCCGGGGTCACCGGCGGCCACAGCACCGATAACTGCTTCCTCACCGCCGCGCGCGGCGGCTTCAAGGCCGGCTTCCGCAACCAGATCTCACTCGACCAGTTCGCCGCCGACAAACTCGGCCAAGTCACGCGCTTCCCCACCATCAACCTTGGCGTCAACATCGATAAGGCCAACCGCAGCCTCTCCTGGACGCGCGATGGCGTCTTACTGCCCGCTGAAGACAGCGCCGCCGCCTTGTACCGGCGCATGTTTGTCCAAGGTGAACCCGCCGACGTCCAGCGTCAGTTACACAAACTGGAAGTCCGCGGCAGCATCCTCGATAGCCTGCTCGACGAAACCAAGCGCTTCAGCCGCCACCTCGGCACGGCCGACAAAGCCCGCCTCGATCAGTACCTCACCTCTGTCCAGGAAGTGGAACAACGCCTGCACTCGGCGCGCGAATGGGAACTGCGGCCCAAGCCCACGGCCACTCAGCCGCCGCCCGACGAACTCCAGGACAAGAAGCTTTTCTTCGAGAAACTCGACCTGCTCCTCTCGATGGCGCAACTCGCCTTCGAGTCGGACTCCACGCGCATCGTCACCCTCATGGCCGACGCCTTTGTCACCCCTGTCTTCCGCCTTCATGAACAGCGCCTCACCACCGAGGGCTACCACAACCTCAGCCATCACGGCCAGAATCCGGAAAAAGTGAAGCAACTCGAAGAAGCGGACCGTCAGCAGATGGAGTTACTCCGCAAGTTACTCGCCAGCCTGGCCGCAAAGAAGGAAGAAGGGGACCGCCTCCTGGACCGCACCATGGTCCTCTATGGCAGTAACTTAGGCGACGCTAACGTACACGACAACACCAATCTCCCCATCCTGCTCGCCGGGGGTGGCTTCCGGCACGGTCAGCACCTTACCTTCCGCCGCGATCAGAACGCGCCGTTGTGCAACCTCTTCGTCACCATGCTCCAACGCCTGGGGCTCGAAGCCGAAGCCTTCGGCAGCAGCACCGGCCGCCTCACGGGCTTGTCTTAAAAGGCTTACTTCGGCCAGCCCCACGCGCCCAGGATCACATCGAATAAGTGGGTGTTCGGAAAGAACCCCTTCACCCTCTCGGCGCCGGGACCGACCGCCGTGGCGAGCACTTCTTCGCCCGTGTGCGAGTGACCCACGCGCAAGGCCGGAATCGTCACCACTTCCTTGGCGTCATGCGACTTCTGCCATTCCGCGAAGCCCTTCAGCAACGGCTCGCCGCGCTTGCCGCCCACGTTGCGCAGTTCGAAGGAATGATCCGCCGTGAACACCAGCAGCGTCTCGCGTAGGTCCACCTGTTTCGAGAGTTCGCGGATCAGCTTGTCGAAGTTCACCAGATTGCTCAGCCCGCGCTCGGGGTTGTCCGTGTGCGAGTCCCATTCGACCATCAGGAAGTAACCCTTGCGATTCTTCGAGAGCCGGTCGAGCGCGAGCTTGGTCATCGTTGGTACGTCCGACGCGTTGTCGAGTAGCACCAGCGGACGCGCGTTGTCCGCGGGCACCTCGCCGAGTGACTTGTAGATTGGCCGCTTATGGTCCGCCGCGACCGTATCGAGGTTCTTACCGACCTTCGTCACGTCGTCGTAGATGCGCTTGCGGCCCCCGCCGATCACCACGTCCACACCGTCCCCGAACTTGGGCTCGAAGATCTGCAGGTACAGGTCGCCTTGCTTGGCGCGATCATTCGCGTGCCCGTAGCAGGCGGCCGGCGTCGCGTCGGCGATCGAGACGTTCGACACCACGCCGGTCGAAAGCCCATGCTCCTCGGCGTATTCAAGTACCGTCTTGAGCGCTCCGCCGTCGGACTGGCCACGCACCGTCTCCGGACCCATCGAGATGATGCCATTGTGCGTCTTCTTGCCCGTCACGATCGCCGTCATCCCCGCGGCCGAGTCCGTCACATAAGCGGTTGCGGGTGACGTGTCGGAGAGCCCCAGGTAGGGCCAGCTTTGTACGAACAGCTTCTGCGGTTCGCCATATCCGTGCAGCGAAGCGGCGCTCAGCGTGGGAATGCCGCCCGCGTCCGCCAGGAACACGATCACGTTCTTGGCTTTCGCCCGGGGTTTGGGAAACTGGGCGAACAGAGCTGGGGCCAGAACCAGGCTGGCGGCAACGAAAAGGCGCGAAAGGAACATCGAGTTTGAGTTTAACTCGCTGACCTCGCGCGCCTGATGTCGGAGCGATTAATTTGTGGACTTGGGCAGAGCCAACAGATACGACGTGATGGCTTCCATATCCTTTGGCTTGAAGCGATAGGGCGGCATCGACGTATCGGGCGAGAACTTATCCGGGGCCAGGAAGTGATCCTGGATCCACTTCTTTGGGCGCCGCAACGCAATGCCGTTGAGCGCCGGGCCCACTTTTTCGCCGGCTCCGTTCACCACGTGGCAGGCGCCGCATTGCTGGCGCTGATAGATGGTGGCGCCATCGACGGCGAAGTCGGGCGTCGCTTCGAGCAGCGTCGAGGTCTGCGAGTTCATCCGCACCATTACGGTGGCCAGCGTGTTCAACTGCGCCTCGTTCATCTTGGTGGGTTCCACTGTCGTGCCGGGGACGGAATCATGCGGCACCTTGAAGTGCTCCACCATCCAACTGGCAGTGCGGCGGAACGGCGGACGCGAGAGGTCCGGCCCGGGCTTGCCCTTGCCGTGGCACGTCTTGCAATTGTCCTTTCGGAAGGTGCCGATCACGGCCACTTCTTCGGGCGTCAGTTCCTGCCACGGCATCGGCGGCGCGTCCAGCAGTTCCGTGTTGAGCTCCTCGTGCTTGGGCGTGTTCACCACGGCCTTCACGGTGAGGCCGGTCCACAGCACGGCCGAGAGCAGCAGCACGCCCATGGCGAAGGTCCGTTGCCGCAGGCGCACGAGCTTCGCGCGATCGATGAAGGGAATCAGGAACAGGCCGGCTACGGCGAGGCCGGGCAGAATCACCGAACCCACCACCTCCATCGAACCGGGGAAGTACTTCAGCAGTTCGTAGAGGAACAGAAAGTACCAGTCGGGCTTCGGCACGTAGCTGGTGTCGGTGGGGTCGGCCAGGCGCTCCAGCGGCACCTTGGCGGCGGCGGCCAGCACGAACAACGCGACGAAGCAGGCAAAGATGGCCACCGTATCTTTGAACACCTGGCCGGGGTAGAACTTCTTCGGCGGCAAGGTCTCGATCGCGGCCGGCGCCACGCCGTGCTTGCGCACCAGGTACACGTGCAGGGCAATCAGGATGATGGTGATCGGCGGCAGCAACAGCACGTGCGCCGCGTAGAAACGCGTAAAGGTCACCACCCCGATGGAGCCGTCGGCCGCGCCCATCAGGCGCTCCATGTACTGGCCCATCACCGGAGCGGAGGCGGCGATCTTGGTGGTCACCACCGTGCCCCAATAGGCCCGGTTGTCCCAGGGCAGCAGGTAGCCCGTCAAACCGAAGGCGAGCGTGATCAGCAATAGCACCACGCCCAGCATCCAGGTGGCTTCGCGAGGCTTCTTATAAGCGCCCCACAGAAAAACCTGGCACATGTGCAGCACCACGATGACGATCATCATGCTGGCGCCCCAATGATGCAGGCCGCGGATGAGCGACCCGCCGGTGAGCTCGGCCATGATGTACTTCAGGCTGTTGTAGGCTTCGCCCGGCGTGGGCGCGTAGTTGAACGCCAGCATGATGCCGGTGAAAGCTTGCAGCATGAACAGGAACGCCGCGATGCTGCCGAATACTTGATGCCAGCCGCTGGAGCCGGGGATTTCTTCGTATAAAAACTCTTTGACGGTCGTTTCAAGGCCCGTTCTCTCTTCGAGCCAAGCAACAATTTGTCGAATCATCGCTTACCCTTTCACCACGTCGCCGACCAATAGTTTGGTGCCTTCCAGCTTGATGTGATAACGGTCGAGCGCGCGGGGCGCGGGGCCGGAGAGCACCTTGCCGTCAATCGAGAAGCCGGAGGTGTGGCAGGGGCAAACGAACTCTTTCTTGTTCTCTTCCCAATGAAAGGCGCAACCGAGATGGGTGCAACTCGGGGCAAAAGCGATGGCCTGGTTCGGGGCCGTCTTGACGACCCAGGCGCTGGTCTTTTCGCTGGTGACCTTCCAGCCATCCGCGCGGTCCCGGCGAAAGACAATCTCTTCGGGCGCGTTGACGGTGAGCTGCTTCAGGTCTACCACTTCCACGAAGTCCGTTTTCTTGCGCGCCTTCGGTGGGAACAGCAGGTAGATCAGCGCTGGAGTGGCCATCGCGGCGCCCATCAGGGCCCACAGACCATAGATACCAGTCAGTTGAAACGTGCGACGATCCATGAAAACCTCTCGACTCCCCTTTGAATGAGTATTGTATCCCTCTCGAGCGCGGACGGAGCCGTCTGGAGGCATACAATCGACTTGTGCGTACCGTAACCATGGCGCTCAGCTGGTGGCTGGCGGCGTTGGCCACGACCTCCGCGGCAGCCGAAACTCCGCGGCTGCGGGTCCTGATCATCGACGGGGTGAACAATCACGATTGGCAGGCCGGCACTCGGGGCCTCCGCCAAATTTTGCAAGCCAGTGGCAAGTTCACGGTGGATGTTTCCACCAGTCCGGACCGGAACGCGCCGCCGGCCGCCTGGGATGCCTGGCGTCCGAACTTTGCGGCCTACGACGTCGTCGTCAACAACTTCAACGGCGGCCATCTGGCAAATGGCCTGCGCTGGCCGGCTCCGGTGGAAGCGGCGCTTGTGAAGTACCTGCGCGGCGGCGGTGGACTGATCGTGTTTCATGCCGGGAACAATGCGTTCCTGCAATGGCCAGAGTACCAGGAGATCGTGGGTCTGCTGTGGCGCGACCCGAAATTTGGTCCTGGCTTGATCGTCAACGCGCGGCGGCGTGTGGAGACCGTGCCGGCGGGCGAAGGGCCCAAGCCGGGCCACGGGCCCCGGCACGACTTCGTGATGGAGGTGCTCGATCCGCAGCACCCGATCACGCGCGGCCTTCCTGACAAGTGGTTGCATCCCAGCGAGCAGCTCACGCACGGCCAGCATGGCCCGGCAGAGGGCTTGAAGGTGCTCACCTTCGCCTACTCCAAGGACTCGCGCCGCAACGAGCCCATGGACTGGGTGCGCCGTTATGGCCGCGGCCGCGTGTACGTCACCATGCTCGGCCATACTTGGCTGGGCGAGCCAAACCCGAACTTCGAGGATGTCGCCTTTCAAACGCTGATGGCACGGGCGGCCGAGTGGGTAGCCACCGGCAAGGTGACTCTCCCGCTGCCCGCCGAACTACCCACCGCGGACCGTCCCGTCCTGCGTTCTCTGGAGAACTGAACATGCGCCGTCGCGACCTGTTGCTGAGTGCTTTCCAACTGCGTCCCAAGCCGAATGTCGTCGTGATGCTGATCGACGATTACGGCTGGCGGGACTCGAGCTGCTATGGCAGCAGTTACTACGAGACGCCGAACCTGGACGCGTTGGCCCGGGAGGGCGTGCGCTTCACCAACGCTTACGCCGCTTGCCCGGTCTGCTCGCCGACGCGGGCTAGCATCCTGACCGGCAAGTACCCGGCGCGGCTGCACCTCACCGATTGGATCCCCGGGCGCCAGCAATGGCCGACGGCGGCGTCGCTGACGCCGAGCTTCGAACAGCAACTGCCGCTCGCGGAGCAGACGCTCGCCGAACTGCTGGCGCCGGCCGGTTACGTGTCGGCCAGCGTCGGCAAGTGGCACCTGGGCGGCGACGGCTTTCTGCCGCCGCAGCAGGGCTTCGGCTTGAACTACGGCGGCAATGAGAAAGGCTCGCCGCCTTCGTACTTTCCGCCCTACAAGATCCCGGGAGTGGAGGCGAGCAAGCCGGACGAATACCTCGATGAAAACCTCACCGAGCGCGCCATCCGCTTCATCGACGAGGCGAAGGGCCGCCCGTTCTTTCTCTACCTGCCGCACTATTCGGTGCACCTGCCGTTTGGGGGCAAGCCCGACCTGATCGAGAAGTATCGCCGCAAGGCGAAGCCGCAAGGCGAGCCGCGCTATGCCGCGATGGTGGAGACCATGGACGCGAGCATCGGCCGCTTGCGCGCCGCGCTGGCCGATCGCGGGCTGACGCGCGATACCATCTTCATCTTCCTGGCCGACAACGGCGGCTTGCGCTTCGAAGGCAAGAGCCCGACGCCGGTGACTTCGAACGCGCCTTTGCGCGCGGGCAAGGGGCATCTGTACGAGGGCGGCATTCGGGTGCCGTTCGTCGTGTCGTGGCCGGGAGTCACCAAGGCCGGCGTGAGTGACGTGCCGATCAGTTCGGTGGACATCCTGCCGACGGTGGCGGCCGCGGCGGGGGTGAAACTGCCGGCCAACATCGACGGTGTGGATTTGCGGCCGCTGCTGGCGGGCAAGGCGCTGAACGCGCGGCCCCTGTTCTGGCACTATCCGCATTACTCGAACCAAGGCGGTACGCCGGGCTCGGCGGTGCGCCTGGGCCACGACAAGCTGATTCACTTCTACGATGACGATCGCGTGGAGCTCTACAACCTGCGCGAAGACCTGAGCGAGACGCGCAACCTCGCGCGGCGCGAGCCGAAGAAGGTGAAGCAACTGCGCGCGCTGCTCGACAAATGGCGGCGCCGCGTGGCCGCGGTGGAGCCCAAACGCAACCCGCAATTTGACGCCTCCCGAGCCGATCAGGGCCTGACCGGCGCCGAACGCCCGACGCCTCCCGTAGAATAAGAAGTTTCATGGCCCGCGAATTTCCCTTGACTCCCCGCGTGGTTCCCCACGTCCAGACTTCTCTGCGTTCGATCAAGACGGCGCTGCCGGCGCCGGACTCGATCCCGGTGCTGCAATCGCTGCTCGAGACCGAGCCGATCGCGATGACCGGCCAGCCGCCGACGCTCTGGGATCACGCCCAGGGCTTCCAGGTGTCGGACCGTTTCGGCAACACGTGGATCGATTGGTCGAGCGGCGTGCTGGTGACCAATGCAGGGCACAGCCATCCGGCGATCGTGAAGGCGATCGTCGATCAGGCGCAGTCCGGCTTGCTGACGAACTACGCGTTCCCGACCGAGATGCGCGCGAAGCTCACCAAGCGGCTGAGCGATCTGCTGCCCGCGCCGATGAAGAAAGTCTTCCTGCTGACGGTGGGTTCAGAGACCGTCGAATGCGCGATCAAGCTGTCGCGCGCGCATGGCGCGAAGGTAGGCGGCAAGGCGAAGAACGTGATCGTCTCCTACGAGAAAGCGTTCCACGGCCGGACGCTCGGTTCGCAGCAGGCGGGCGGCATCCCCGTGCTGAAGGAATGGATCGGCAACCTCGATCCCGGCTTCGTGCAGGTGCCGTTTCCGGATGGGTTCCGCACGACGGACACCAGCTTCGAAGGTTTTGAGAAAGCGCTGGCCGAGCGCGGCGTGAAGCCCGAGCAGGTGGCCGGCGTGATTCTCGAGACTTATCAGGGCGGCAGCGGCGCCTTCGCTCCGCCGGCCTACATGCAGCGGATGCGCGAATGGTGCACGCAGCACAAAGCGCTGCTGGTGTGCGACGAAGTGCAGGCCGGCTTTGGCCGCACCGGTACGCTGTGGGGCTTCGAACACTACGGCATCGTGCCGGACTTGGCCACCTGGGGCAAGGGCGTGACCAGTTCGCTGCCGCTCGCGTTTGTGTCCGGCTCGGCCGAGTTGCTCGACATGTTCGCGCCGGGCAGCATGTCGTCGACGCATACGGGCAATCCGGTGTGCTGCGCGGCCAGCCTTGCGAATATCGACGTCATCCTGAACGAGAACCTGGTGGCGAACTCGCGGGCGATGGGCGACCGTTTGCACGGCCATCTGCTGGCGCTGAAGGCGAAGTACCCGACGCGGATCGGCGAAGTGAACGGCAAAGGTCTGGTGGCGGGCGTGCATTGCATCCAGCCGGGCGGCATCGAACCGGACGCGGACTTGGCGTTCGGACGTGGTGAAGCGCTGCTGGGAGATGGGCGTGTTGATGTTCAACCCGGTGGGCTTCGGCGGGGCGACGGTGAAGATCTGTCCGCCGCTGGTGATTACGGCCGAAGCGATCGATGAGAGCTGTGCGGTGCTGGCGGAAGCCTTCGCCGCGGCGATCGGGTAGGTGACGAAACGAACCCGGGAGTTGTTGATTTGATTGACTAAAGGGACTTGGCGGGGCGCACCGTTTGGTCCTTATGACCTCTTACGAGCCTAGCACGCGGCGGAAAAGCGGCTGGCGGAATTGGGGGCTTAAGCCTTTCTGAATCAGCGGATTACGAAGTTGTGAATGAGCCGTGAACGGTGCCCCGGCGGGACGTTCACGGCTTTTTCTGTTTTTTATCTTGTTGAAAGGAAAGCAGTTGCGGGCAACGCGCGGTTGGGGGCTTGGACGGCCTTGCGAGCCTCAAATCGGAGGCACTATGCCCACTCAAAGACAACCCTTCTATCCTTTCGACACGCTCTTTCTGTTTCCGTACTACTCGACTCGGGAAGAGTACGAGAAGGCGACTGGCCGTCCCGCCCCGCCGTGGAACGAGACGAAGCCGCCCAAGTACTGGTTCGACCCGAAGGCGCCGGACGCGCCGCGCAAGCTGGTGGTGTATGACACCGTTCTGGCGATCTCGGAAAACGGGACCATCCTGCGGGATGAGAAGACGAATGCGCCCCAGCTCGACATGCTGGTGTTGACCAAAGAAGACGCCGCGGCGGTGAACATTCCGCCGAAGGGGGCCTTGGCGGGCAACATTCCGAATGCGGACAAGCCGGAAGTGCCGATGCCGCTGCGGGAACTGCTCGACTACGAGGAGCTGTATTTCCGTTTTGGCGGAACGATCGTGGTGCGCGATAAGCAGTACTACGAGACGACGCAGACGGGCTTTACGTCCGAGGATCGTTCGCTGTTGCGTTCGATTGCGGCGAAGCTGGGTCTGTAGACCGAGGCGAGCCCGCTGCTGAGGAAGCGGCGGGCTTCCACTGGCCATCGAGGCCGAGGAGTTCGTGGGGGCCGTAGTTGGCCTTGTAGACCATCGAGGGGCAGCGCTCGATCCAGAAGCCGAGGTAGTAGAAGGGAAGGCGGTTGCGCCGGGCGAAGTCGATTTCGCAGAGTGCGCCATAGGTGCCAAGGCTGCGCGCGGCGAGGGCGGGGTGGAAGTAGAAGTAGACGCTGCTGAGAGCCTGGGGGGTGAGATCGCAGAGGCCAGCGGCGATCAGGGTGCCGTCCGAGGTGCGGTAGGTGAATTCGAGAGTTTCCACGCAGGAAGCGTAAAAGGTCTCGGCGAAAGCGGTGAGCGTGAGTTCTTCGCCGCCATGCCATTCCGTGTTGTAGCGATTGTAGAGGGCGAGTTTTTCATCGGTCGCGTCGGGACGGCCGACGGTGACCTGGAGGTCGCAATTGCGACGCCAGACGCGGCGTTGGCTATCGCGGGGGACGAAGCCGGCGACGGGAACGCGCAGCGGCAGACAGGCGCGGCAAGCGCGGCAGGCGGGCTGATAGACGACGTGACCGGAGCGGCGGAAGCCGGCGTCCATGAAGCGCTGGTAGGCGGCAGGGGGCATGGCGTCCATGGCGAGGGCGCGATAGCGGGCGGACTGATCGGGCAGGTAAGGGCAGGGCACTTCCGGCTCCACGGGGAGTTCGAGAGAGAACGGCACGGGCCAGGCCGGAAAGTGACAAAAGCTGGTCAAACTCTCCGATTATGACTAACCTGGAGAGTGCATGCCAAAACTCGAAATCTGGTTGATGCGCCACGGCGAAACGGCGTGGAGCCGCACCGGCCAACATACCGGGGGCGCGGACATCGCGCTGACGCCGGAAGGCGAGCAGCAGGCGCGGGCGCTGGGCGCGGCGCTCAAGGGGCAAACTTTCGACCGCGTGTTCTCCAGTCCGTTGCGGCGGGCTCAGCGGACGTGCGAGTTGGCGGGTTTCGCGGCTGAGGCGACGCTGACGGCGGATTTGCGGGAGTGGAACTACGGGCGGTACGAGGGGCTGACGTCCGAGGACATTCAGCGGGAGCATCCGGGGTGGTCGATTTGGGGGGACGGTCCGGACGGGGGCGAGACGATTGAGGAAGTGGCGGCGCGGGCGGCGCGGGTGATCGAGGCGGTGACGGAGTCTGTGGAAGGCCGGGTGGCGCTGTTCGCGCACGGGCACATCCTGCGGGTCTTAACGGCGACTTGGTTGGGCCTGGAGCCGCGCGGGGCGCGGTACTTTGCGCTGAGTACGGGGAGTATCAGCGTGCTCGGCTACGAGCGGGATACGCGGGTGATTCGCAGTTGGAATGCGGTGCCTTCGCCGGTACCATCGCCGGAGTGAAGCAGGCGGGTGGAATGAATCCGCCGGAGCCGGACCCGCGTCTATAATTAAGAGAAAGCATATATGTTGGCCTACTTGCGGGAATCTTTGCGTCTTTTCGGGCATATCCAACTGCTCCCCGTCCTCGAGAGCGGTGAGGAAACCCTGGTGGGCGGCCAGGCGGTGATGGAAGGCGTGATGATGCGCGCGCCGCATTCCTATTGCGTGGCGGTGCGCAAAAAGAACGGCGAAATCGTCACTGAGGAAGCGCCCGTGCACCGGATGTCCGAGAAGTATCCGATCTTCAAGCTGCCGGTTTTTCGCGGCGTGGGGACGCTGGTGCAGGCGTTGGGCCTGGGCGTGAAGGCCCTGCAGTTTTCGGCGAACGTGTCGCTGGAGGAAGAGGGCAAGCCGAAGGAAGAGCAGCAGCAGATCTCGGGCTGGGCGATGACCTTGCAGATGATCTTCTCGTTCCTGTTCTTCGCGTTCATGTACAAGTACGTGCCGCTGCAGTTGACGGAGTTCCTGAAGCAGCAGTATCCGGTGCTCGAGAATCGCATTCTGTTTAACGGCGTGGACGGGGTGATCCGGATCGTCATCTTCCTGGGCTTTCTGTTTGTGCTTTCGCGGTTCAAGGACATTCACCGCGTTTTCCAGTTCCACGGAGCCGAGCACAAAGTGGTGTTCAACTTCGAGGCGCGCACGCCGGTGACGGTGCAGAATGCGCAGAACTTCGTGACGTGGCACCCGCGCTGCGGGACCAGCTTTTTGCTGGTGGTGATGATCGTCTCGATGGTGGTTTATATGTTCCTGCCGTTCGACGGCTTTATGCCCAAGCTGTTGTCGCGGATCGTGCTGATCCCGGCGATTGCGGGCCTGAGTTATGAAATTATCCGCTTCGCGGCCAAGCGTCGCGGGAGCGCGCTGGCGCTGTTGACCGCGCCCGGATTGTGGCTGCAGCGCATTACGACGCAGCCGCCGGATGACGAGGCGGTGGCAGTGGCGATTCATGCGCTCGATGGCGCGATGGCGCTCGAGAAGAAGCAGGGTGGAGAGTTGGTGATCGCTTAATGCAGTACGCGCAAAAAACTCGACGATATCGAGAAGAAATACGCGGCGCTCGAGACGAGCATGGCTGATCCGGCGGTGATCAGCGACCCGGTGGAGTACCGGAAGGTGAGTAAGCTGCGCTCCGACTTAGAAGAAATCGTGGCTAAGTACGGGGAATGGAAGACCGCGCACAAGAATCTGCTGGAAGCCAAGCAGATGGTGAGCGATCCGGACCTGGCCGATATGGCGCTCGAAGAGATCGCCTCGCTCGAGCCGCAGGTGGCGCAGTTCGAAGAGCAGTTGAAGCTGTTGATGCTGCCCAAGGATCCGAACGATGAGAAAGACATTGTGCTCGAAATTCGCGCGGGCGCCGGCGGCGACGAAGCGTCGCTGTTTGCGGCGGAGATGTTCCGCATGTATACGCGCTATGCGGAATTGCAGGGCTGGAAGGTGGAAATCACGTCCACCAGCGAGTCCGGCGCGGGCGGCATGAAGGAAATCATGGCGCTGATTTCCGGTAAGAAAGTCTTCGCGAAGTTGAAGTACGAAGGCGGCGTACATCGCGTGCAGCGCGTGCCGGCGACCGAGACGCAGGGGCGCGTGCATACTTCGACCGTGACGGTGGCGGTGCTGCCGGAAATGGACGATGTGGAAGTCCATATCGAGGCGAAGGATCTGCGGGTGGATACGTTCTGTTCGTCGGGTCCGGGTGGGCAGAGCGTGAACACGACTTACTCGGCGGTGCGTTTGACGCATCTGCCGACGGGGGTGGTAGTTAGCTGCCAGGACGAAAAATCGCAGATCAAGAATCGCGAAAAGGCGATGCGCGTGATGCGTTCGCGCTTGTACGAGATCGAGCTCGAGAAGCAGTTGGCCGCGTCGGGCGCCGAACGGCGGACGATGGTGGGGACGGGCGATCGTAGCGAGAAGATCCGGACGTACAACTTCAAGGACAATCGCGTGACCGATCACCGGGTGCCGGGTTTGACGCTGTATCAGTTGGACCAGATCATCCAGGGCGAAGTGGGTCCGCTGATTGACGGCGTGAACGCATACTTTAACGCCGAGAAGCTGAAACAACAGCTGAACTAAATTGACGCCGCACATCCGCATCGATGCCGCGCTTACGAGCGGCGCCCGGATGCTGGAAGAAGCCGGTGTGACGGCGCCACGGCTGACGGCCGAGGTGCTGTTGGGCCATGCGCTGGGCCGGGAGCGCGTGTATCTGTTCGCGCATCCAGAAGAGCTGCTGACTGAACTCACCTGGATTCACTACGGGCGCTACCTGCATCAGCGGCTGCAGGGCCAGCCGACGCAGTACATCACGCAGAAACAGGAATTCTACGGGCGCGAGTTTCGCGTGAGCCCGGCGGTGCTGATTCCGCGGCCGGAGACGGAGCATGTGGTGGAGCGCGCGTTGGGATTGGGGGGCGAGGGGGCGGTGGTGGATGTGGGGACGGGCTCGGGGCGATCGGCGTGACATTGTCGCTGGAACTGGGGCGGCCGGTGGTGCTGATGGATGTGTCGCGGGCGGCGCTGGAAGTGGCGCGGGCGAACGCGATGTCGTTGGGGGCGCGGGTGGAGTTGGTGGAAGGGGATTTGACGGAGTGTTTGGCAGGACGGTCGGTGGGGCTGTTGGTGTCGAATCCGCCGTACATTCCGCAGCGGGACGAGCCGACGTTGCAGCGGGAGGTGCGGGAGTATGAGCCGCACTTGGCGTTGTTCGGGGGCGAGGACGGCAGCGAAGTCTATCGGCGGTTGGTGCGCGAGGCGGAGCGGGTGTTGCGGCCGGGAGGCTGGCTGGTGCTCGAGCTGGGGCACGATAGCGAGGCGGCGGTGCGGGGGATGTGCGGCGCGGAGTGGGCGAACGTGCAGGTGACGGCGGACCTGGCGGGGATCGGGCGGGTGTTCTCAGCGCAACGGCGCGACTAACGAGAGCCGGAACCAGGGGCGGTGTCGGCGGACCGTGGCCGTAAGGCCGGCGCGGACGGCGAGGGCGGCGAGTTCGGAGGGACGGAAGGCGGCTTCGACGGAAATGGCGCCGTCGTGGACCATAAGACGGTTCCAGCCGAAGAGCCAGCGGGTGGCGGGCAGGAAGTAGTAGGCGAGGGGATGGCGCTCGAGGTCCTGAACGATGACGGCCCGACGAGCGCAAAAGGCCATGTTCCGGAGCAGGTGGACAATCTGGGCGTCGGTGAAGTGGTGCAGGAAGAGCGCGCAGTGAACGATGTCGAAGCTGGTGGGGCGGAAGGGCAGGGCAAAGGCATCGGCCTGGATGCGGGGCGGCGGGGCGTGGCGGAGGTTGCGGGCTTGCCAGTCGAGGCAGGTGACGCGGGCGTGGGGATAGGCTTGGCGAATGGCGCGGGCCTGGTCGCCGGAGGCGGCGCCGACATCGAGGAGGGTGAAGGGGTCGCGTGGGGTGTAGAGTTCGGCGAGACTTTGCCGCATGACGCGATGGCCGCCGAACCAACGATTCAGCCAGGCGAGTTGGCGGAGATTCTCGTGGGCCTCCCGATCGGGAGCGTCGTCCAGGAGTTCGCGCTCGAGGACGCGCCCGCCGCGGGCATGAATCAAGCCGGGACCTCGATGGCGCCTTCGAGGTAGAGCACGCCATGGCCGGAGATCAGGACGCGATCGCCTTTGGCTTCGCACCAGAGGTCGCCGACGCGGGGGCTGATCTGGCGCGCGGTGAGTTGGTTTTTGCCGAGGCGCTGGGCCCAGTAGGGAGTCAGCATGCAGTGGGCGCTGCCGGTGACAGGGTCCTCGTCGATGCCGGCGCCGGGGGCGAAGAAGCGGGAGACGAAATCGACGGAGTCGCCGGGGGCGGTGCAGAGCAGAGCGAAGTGCGGAATAGCGGCGAGCGCGCGGCAGTCGGGTTGGAGGGCGCGGACGTCGGCTTCGGAGGCGAAGACGGCGAGCTCGAAGGCGCCGGTGTAGTGTTCGAGGGGCGTGGCGCCGAGGGCGGCGGCGAGGTCAGGGCGGGGAGGGGACGGCTGCGGGAGGCGGACGGGGAAGTCGAGGGTGTAGAGGTCGCCGGCGCGAGCGACGGTGAGCTCGCCGCTCAGGGTCTGGAAACGGAAATGGGTGACGGCGGGTTCGACGCGATGGGCGAGGGCGAAGGCCGAGGCGAGGGTCGCGTGGCCGCAGAGGGGAACTTCGACGGCGGGGGTGAACCAGCGGAGACGGTAGTTGCCGGGGGCGATCTTGACGAGGAAGGCGGTTTCGGCGAGGTTATTTTCGGCGGCGATCGCCTGGAGGGTGGCGTCGGGCAGAAATTCGTCGAGGATGCATACGGCGGCGGGGTTACCGCGGAATAACTGGGACGTGAAGGCATCGACCTGATAGATCGGGAGGCGCATGCCCTAGTGTATCGGGGTTTGCGGAGCTATTGGAGGCGGTTGCGGTTCTTCTCGTTGAGGACGAGTTCGTTGAAAATGCGCAGGACTTCCTGACGGTAGACGTAAGTGCGGCGCATGGCTTTGCGGAGATTTTCCTCGTAAGCCTGAGTCTTCAAGACCTTCTTGACGACGGCTTTGGGGATATCGATGTCGCGACGGATCGAGTCGACGGATTGTCCGCGGAGGAACAGTCCGTAGAAGAGGGCCGCTTCGCGCATCGGCGCTTGCGGGTCAAATTCGTCTTGAAGCGTCATGGCCATCGTCGAGGCTCTGAAAAACCGTAGTATAAATAGCGGAGACGGATTTCGGCAAGAGGCAACTTTGCGACCAAAGAAACTGCCCTGCGAACCGGCGCCTGCCGCCTTGGGATCAATATCGGTTTGATGCGCGAAGTTCCGTATGCGTTCTTTGATTCTTTTTTCGGACTAGGGTTCGAGACGCCTTTGGAGAGCGCGGAACGCCGGCGTGGCTCGACGCAAATTCACCCATACTGGAAAGGCTTCAGGCGTTTCGAGCCAGACCCGCATCCACTCCAGCATTTCCTGTTTGACGGGCCGATCGACATTCGGTGAGCGGAGGGCGAACTGGGCGTGGCGACGGGCTTCGAGGACGGCGGCGCGGGTGGCGGCGAGCAGGGTGCGTTCCAGTTCGGCGAAGTTCTCCTGACGGACGCCTTCGACTTCAGGAGTGAGCGGGACGTGGCTCGCGCGCAGCAGGTGGCGGAGGTAAGTGGGCGAGATGGGGGCGAGGGCGTTGAGCAGGCGTCGCCACTGGGCGTCGTCGACCAGGGTGAGGCCGGCGAGTAAGTCATTCAGCCGAGCTTTTTTTGACCGCACGACGGTAACTCTCCACCGCCTTTTGATGCGCGGCGATGTTGCTGGAGAATTGATGGCCGCCGCTGCCGTCGGCGCGGGCGACGAAGTAGAGGTAATCGGTGGGAGCGGGGCGAAGGGCGGCTTCGAGCGATTTGAGCCCCGGGTTGGCGATGGGACCGGGAGGCAGACCGGGGACGCGGTAGGTGTTGTAGGGGTGGACGCGGTCGAGGTCCGAGCGGTGGATGGTGCCGCGCCAACGGCCTTCGATGAGGGCGGCGTAGGCGACGGTGGGGTCGCAATCGAGCTTCATGCCTTTTTGGAGGCGATTCCAGAAGACGGAAGAGACGAGGGGGCGTTCGTCGGCGACGCCGGTTTCTTTTTCGACGAGCGAAGCCATGGTGACGTACTTGAGAGCGTCGGTGGTGCCGCCGGCTTGCTTCCAGGCACGGCGGAAGCTGGCGACCATGTCCTGGCAGACCATCCTGGCAGTGGTGCGGCGACCGAAGCGGTAAGTGGCGGGGAAGAGGAAGCCTTCGAGCGTCGGCGCCTTGGGCGCGATGTCTTCGACGAGCTTGGGGTCGCCGGACTCGGCAATGAAGCTTTGGGCGTCGACGACGCCGGCGGCGGCCAGAATGCGGGCGATGTCGTAGCGGTTGCTGCCTTCGGGGATGGTGGCTTCCATCTGGAAAACGTCGCCGCGGCGGAGTCGGTCGATGACTTCCCAAACGGTGGCGGGCTTTTCGAAGACGTACTCGCCGGCTTGCAGCTTGGCTTGCTTGAGCGAGCGGGCGAGGAGGAAGAGATTGGCATCGCGGACGACGCCGGCGTCGTGGAGTTGGTTGCCGATTTGGCGGGCGGAAGTGCCGCGGGCAATCTCGAGCCGCGCGCCGGGGGGCGGGGCAATGACGGCGTTGAGTTCGAGCCAGAGGAAGGCACCGGCGCAGGCGGCGAGCAGGAGCACGCCGAAGAAGAGACGCTTCATGCGGTGGGCTCTTGTTCCTGGCTGGCGAAGGCGAGAGAGTCCAAGTAGCTTTCGAGAATCAGGACGGCGGAGAGCTTGTCGACTTGAGCGGCCCGCTTTTCGATGCCCATGCCGCTTTCGCGCAGGACGCGGCCAGCGACTTTGGAGGTCCAGCGCTCGTCCCAGTATTCGACGGGGATGCCGGTCCACTCGGTGAGGCGGTCGCCGAACTCGCGGGCGTGACGGGAGCCGCGGCCTTCGTTGCCGCTCATGTGGAGCGGATTGCCGAGGAGGAAGAGGCCTACTTCCCACTCGGTGGCGAGTTGTTGCATGAAGGCGCGGTCTTCGCGAATGTTGCCGCGCGTGTAGGTGGGAAGGCCTTGTGCCGTGATTCCCAACGGGTCACTGACGGCGCAGCCAATGCGGCGTTTCCCGAGGTCCAAGGCCAAAATCCGACTGTTCATCAACGCGTTATGCCACTCCGAGGGAAACTGATTACATTATAGAGTTCCGCGTGTTAGAGTCGAAACAAATCGGCGGAACAATTTGGAGATCTTAACCCCCATAGAGACTGTAATCCGGGAGCCCAAAGGGGGGACGCGGAGTGTGAGCTTGCGCATCATCGCCCTGGCGATGCTGATTGCGCTGCTTTACTACGGTCAATTGTTCCTGATTACGATGATCAGTTCGGTGATCATCGCCTTCATCCTCGAGCCGTTTGTGATCCTGATCATGAAGCTGCGCATCGGGCGCGGCTTTGCGAGTTTTCTGGCTTGCAGTATTGCGCTGCTGGGCGTGTATCTATTGGCGCTGGCGGTGTTCACACAGATCTCACAACTGGTGGAGGATCTGCCGCAATACAGCCGGCGGATGAATGAGCTCGTGGATCGGGTGAGCGACCGGATGGAGAGCATGGAGCGCTCGATTGCGCAGATCATGCCGCGGCGATTGCAGGAGCCGAGCGCGAACAGTCCGGCGCCGGGAGCGATCGCGGGGACGCCGGGGAATGCGGCGGTGGTGCCGCCGACGAGTCCGCAGGCGGCGGCGAATGCTCGCAGGCGACGTACGACGGACCCGGCGCCGACCGTGCCGCCGATTCCGGAGGTGCGCGTCTATCAGCCGCGGCCGAACATTCTGCTGGTGCTCTACAGTTCGCTTTCGAGTTATTACAATCCGCTGCTGATGTTTTCGTTCGTGCCGTTCCTGGTGTACTTCATGCTGAGTTGGCGCGATCATATGCGGCGGGCGTTTCTGGGTCTGTTCCACGGCGAGAGTAAAGACGTCGCGACGCGGAGCTGGCATGCGATCGCCGGGATGGCGCGCGCTTACATGGCCGGAAATTTCATGTTGGGGCTGGTGCTGGCGGTGTTCAGCACGGTTTTCTTCATCCTGGTACAGCTGCCGTATCCGTTTTTGATCGGGCCGCTGAGCGGCTTTTTGAGTATCGTGCCGTACCTGGGTTTGCCGATGGCGCTGCTGCCACCGGTGCTGGCGGCGCTGCCGGTGTACTCGAACCTGGGGGCGTATCTGATCATTGGGTCGACGGTGGGTTTCCTGCATCTGGTGGGTTTGAATCTGCTGTACCCCAAGATGGTGGGGAGCCGGGTGCATCTGAATCCGCTGGCGGTGACGGTGGCGCTAATGTTCTGGGGCCTGCTGTGGGGCGGGGCCGGGCTGGTGTTGGCGATTCCGATTACCGCGGGAATGAAGGCGGTTTTCGATAACGTTTCCGGGCTTGAAGTGTACGGACGGCTACTTGGCGATTAGATTCACAAAACTTGGAAAATCATAGGTTTAGCCCTTGACCTAAGGCCCATCCCGGGTAGAATAGAAAAACGGCCGTGTAGATCCCTGACTCACAGGCCGATTAGAACCTTGACGGTCAAGGAGAAAACCTTCAGGATGCACCTCCCCATCGCGGCGTTTGTCCTTTTCGTATTTGTATTCCCGATCTTCGGCGCACGTTATACCCGTCCCACGGCGAAAGCCAGAACCACTCGCACCGTTCGCACTTCGCTTTATGCGAAGAGCAAAGCCCCCCTGGCCAGAACCACCGGCTCCAAGCGCGCTCATCGGCGTGTGTGGACGCAGACGTGGGCGGCTCCGACCTTCGGTGAACCGACGGTAGGAGACGAGGCAGCGGGCGACGATCCGATTGTGCGGCAGGCAGCCGTGGATGCCCTCGGCAACTATAACGGCACGATCGTGGTGGCTGACCCCTACACGGGCCGTCTGCTGACGGTGGTGAATCAGAAGCTCGCGAACAAGGACGGCTTTACGCCCTGCTCAACCATCAAGGTGGTGGCGGCGATGGGCAGCCTGATGGAAGGCAACGTCGACAAGGATTCGCGCCGGTACAATCTGAACCTCACGACGGCGCTGGCGCGTTCGAACAATCCCTATTTCGCGAAGCTCGGCACGGAACTGGGCTTTGAGAAGGTGAGCTACTACTCGCGCTTATTCGGCTTGGGCGAGAAGGCCGTCTACGGTCTCGAAGACGAGCATCCGGGCACGCTGCCGGTGTCGATTCCGCCGGAAGGTTTGGGGATGATGACGAGCTTCGGTTCGGGCATCAACCTGACGCCGTTCCAGTTGGCGGGCGCGCTTTCGGCGATTGCCAACGGTGGGACGCTCTATTGGTTGCAGTATCCGAAGTCGCAGGTGGAAGTGGACTCGATGCGCCCGCGCATCAAGCGCACGATCAATGTGCAGCCGGTGCTGAGCGAGATTCGTCCGGGGTTGGCGGGCGCGGTGGAATATGGTACCGCGCGGCGCGCCGGCTACGATCCGTCCGAACCGATCTTCGGCAAGACGGGAACTTGCACGCACTCCGACAATCAGACGCACCTGGGCTGGTTCGGTTCGTTCCAGGAAGTGGACGGCCGCAAGCTGGTGGTGGTCGTTTTGCTGACTGGCGGCCGGCCGATTAACGGTCCGGTGGCGTCCGGGGTGGCGGGCGAGGTCTATCGCAATCTGTCGAAGGCGAAGTACTTCTCGCGGGCGCCGATCGTGCCCTTTACTCCCACGGCCGAAATGCTGGCGCGGATTCCGGGCTCGGAATAGGCTCGAGCGCCTTCACGCGGTCAAACAACGCGTACTTCAATTCATTCAGACCCTGGCCGGTAACACTGGAGATCGTGAAGAACTCCATGTTCCGGCTTTCGGCTTCTTTACGGAGACTTTCGAGGCGTTCGGAGTCCTGGGCGGCGTCGAGCTTGGTGGCGACGACGATCATGGGCTTGGTGAGCATGTCCTCGCTGAAGGTGGCGAGTTCGGCGAGAATAGCGCGGAAGTCTTCGACGGGGTCGCGGTGGCTGCCTTCGGAGACGTCGACCAGGTGCAGGAGCAGCTTGGTGCGCTCGATGTGCTTGAGGAAGCGCAAGCCGAGGCCTTTGCCTTCGTGGGCGCCTTCGATGATGCCGGGGATATCGGCGATGACGAGCGTGCGCGGGTCCTCTTCATTGAGGCGGACGACGCCGAGGTTGGGCTCGAGCGTGGTGAAGGGGTAGTCGGCGATCTTGGGGCGGGCGGCGGACAAACGCGAGATGAGCGTGGACTTACCGGCGTTCGGGAAGCCGACGAGGCCGACGTCGGCGAGAAGTTTGAGTTCGAGGCGGAGGCGGCGTTCTTCGCCGGCAAAGCCTTGTTCGTGTTCGGTGGGCGCCTGGTGGGTGGGGGTGGCGAAGTGCTGGTTGCCGCGTCCGCCGCGTCCGCCTTTGGCGATGGTGAAGGTGTCGCCGAGAAAGCTGAAGTCGTGGAGGGTTTCGCCGGTTTCGAAGTCGTAGACGACGGTGCCGACGGGCACGGGCAGCTTGATGGACTTGCCCTCTTTGCCGGTCCGCTGGGAGCCTTCGCCGTGGGCGCCGCGCTCCGCCTTGTGTTCCGGGTTGAAGCGGAAGTGGAGCAGGGTGTTGTGGTGGGGGGAGGCGACCATGACGACGTCACCGCCGCGGCCGCCGTCGCCGCCGCTGGGGCCGCCCCGGGGGACGAACTTTTCCCGGCGAAACGCCATGCAGCCATTGCCGCCGTCGCCGGCCTTCACGTAGATTTTGACTTCATCAATGAACATAAAGAAAAAGGGCCGCTGGGGTCAGCGGCCCTGAAAACGAAATGACTGAGCAAAAATATCGAGAAAAACTTAAGCGGGGACAACGATGCTGACGAACTTGCCCATGCGGCCGCGGTCGCGGAATTCCACGACACCGGCGACGCGCGCGTAGAGCGTATCGTCCGAACCAACACCGACGTTTTCGCCGGCCTTGATCTTCGTGCCGCGCTGCCGGACGAGGATCGAGCCGCCGGTGACCAACTGGCCACTGAACCGCTTCACACCGAGACGCTGACCCTGAGAGTCGCGTCCGTTTCTAGAACTACCTGCGCCTTTTTTACTTGCCATGGTGGAATCCTCTTCTAGTTAGCCGACGATCGCGTCGACTTTCACCGTCGTGAAGTTTTGACGGTGGCCGATGGTGCGCTTGTACTGCTTTTTGCGCTTGAACTTGAAAACGATGATTTTGTCGGCGCGGCCGGTGCCCTGGATCGTGGCGGTGACCTTCGCACCCTTCACTTCATCGCCGGCGCGAACGCCGCCGTTGTCGCCAATGGCGAGCACGCGTCCCAATTCGATCTGGCTGCCGGCGTCGCCGGGAACCGTTTCTACATTCAAAGTCTGGCCGGCTTCGACGCGGAACTGCTTCCCGCCGGTCTCAATCACTGCGTACATAACAGAATCCTCTGGTTTTCCCGCCCGGCCGGAAGGCCAGAGCCTGGGTTGGGGTTCGCGCCATGAACGCGCTGGTTCAGGGTCAAGACACACGACTCCGCGAACCCTTTTAGTGTAGCGCATTCGAAAGGGTTTGCGCTAGTCAGAGTGGAGGGGCGGGGTACGCGGGGCGCGTGGGTGAGCTCGCCCGCGGCGTCGGTTGACGGGAAGCGCGGGTCTAAGTGATAGCAAACAGGCGCCGGGGGACAGAGGGGTAACGTCCCCAGAGGCTACATGACGCCGGTGTAACGAAGCAGGGCGGCAATCATGAAAATGGCAATCACTCCGAAGATGAGGCGGAGGGGAAGCGGAAAATTTGGCATGTCTGGCTTGGCCATACCGGCAGATGAGCAAGTAAGTGGCCAAAAGTTAACGGAGCCAGGGGGCGAGGAAGGCTGGGGCGAGGGCACAGGCGAGGATGAGCCAGGCCGCGGGCCGGGCTAGATTCAAGGTGTAACCGAAGCCGAGACGTTGCTCGACCATGATGGCGGGATCGGCGGGGTTGGCGTAGAGAATGCCGAGGTACCAGCACTCGTCGCGGGTGCCGTCCGTGGGTGGCTCGTCGTCGGGGCGGCGCTGGGCGTAGTGCCAACTGAATCCGATGAGAACGAACAGGCCGAAGGTGAGGCCGATGAGCATGAAGCGGATGGGCAGGCCGCCGGTGAGCCCGAGCAACTGGAGCGTCAGCAGGAAGAAGAGGGTGTTGACGAAGTAGAGAACGATGAGGAGGGTGCGGAGCGAGAAGTAGCGGCGGCGGGATTCGTGGGCGGCGGAGTCACCGGCCGGGCTGACCTGGCGGGCGCGGGCGAGGGCGGTGCCCATCAGGACGAGGGCAGCGGTGAGCAGGAGTCCGAGGACCGGCAGGGCGGCGACGCTGCGGAAGGACTTCGGGGTCCAGCGGTCGGGTTGGCCGTCGATGCTCCAGTGGATGGGGATGCGGTCGGGGAGGCTAGGGAGGCGGTCGTGGAGAAGGTAGAGGGAGATCAGCGGCAGAACCGCCGGCAGAATCCAGACGAGCCAGCCGCCGGGCAGGCGCGTGGAACGGGTGGTGAGCGCGGCGGAGCGGACGGGCGAGGCCGCGACATGATGCGGACGCACTTCCTCGCGGGCCCACCAGAGACCGGTGAGTTGGGCGAGGAGCATGAGCAGGAAGCCGAGAGCGCCGAGCTTGGGCTCGATCGCCCCGATGAGGAGTGCGAGGGCGGTGGCCGGGCCGATGAACAGGGCATAGCGCCGGGTGATGCGACGACCGGCGGCGGAGGTGGGGAAGGCGGGGTCAACCGTGTAGCCGAAGAAGATGCCGCGGCGCGAGAGCCGCGGCGTGAGCCAGAGCGCGAGGCCCATGAAGAGGGTGGTGGCGAGGAGGAAGAGCTGGTTCGCGTTCATCCGGAGACCTCGAGCGAGCGGTGGAGCTCGCGGGCGATCTCGTCGGGGGCGAGACCGGCGGCGCGGAGTTTGTTGACCCAATCGCGGAGGCCACGCAAGAGGCGATCGCGTTCGGCAGGTTCGGGAGCGGGTGGGGTGTGGCGGGGGGTGACGACAGCGCCGCGGCCACGGCGGAGGTCGAGCCAGCCTTCGGCGGCGAGGGTACGGTAGGCTTCGGCGACGGTGTTGAAGTGGACGCAGAGGTCGGTGGCGAGTTGGCGGACGGGGGGGAGCGAGTCGCCGGGCTGGAGGCGGTTTTCGCAGAGGGCGGTGCGGAGTCCGTCGGCGATCTGGCGGTAGGCGGGAGTGGGAGAGGCGAGATCGATGGTGAGGACGGGGGGCACTAGTTGTATATTGTACGCATACTCTGTACAAGTCAAGAGAAATTCGTAAGTGTCTGAACGAGGATGAGTTAAGATCAGAATTGGCGTTCGACGGGAAGAGCAAATGGGACTTGTCCCAGATGTGGGAAAAGGCGCACACCCTTGGCGTGACGTTTTTTCACACCAAACGTCGAATAGAAGTGTTGAATGGAGAAACCCGCGTAGCGCTGACCGGCCAAACCCGGCTGGCCGTGAACATGGATGAAGCATCGCTCATCCGGGCGGCACAGGCTGGCGATCAGGACGCCTTCGAACGGCTCGTTCGAGGGTACGACCAAAGTGTGTTGAAACTGGCTTACAGCCTGCTTCGATCGGCCGATGACGCGCAAGACATTTACCAGGAAGCGTTTCTGCGGGTTCACAAGAACCTCCATCAATTCCGTTTCGACTGCAGCTTCCACACCTGGCTCTATCGCATCGTGACGAATTTGTGCCTGGACCTGCTGCGCAAGCGCAAGGTTCGCAAGGAAGAGTCGAGTGTGGTGGAGACGGCGGAAGGACCCCGGGACCGGGCCGAACTGACGGGCGACGCGCGGGCGAGCATGGATC
This sequence comes from Bryobacteraceae bacterium, assembly GCA_965229305.1. Classification (GTDB taxonomy): domain Bacteria; phylum Acidobacteriota; class Terriglobia; order Bryobacterales; family Bryobacteraceae; genus JALHNI01. The sequence goes on from CBDDIZ010000040.1 coordinate 352,715, forward strand.
CGCAGCGCGCTCTGGTGAGCGGCCAACTTCGGCAAAGGATTGACGCCGTGCTGGGCGACTTAACGCCGCGCGAGCGCATGGTTTTCGAGATGCGTCATTTTGAAGGAATGCGCCTGCGGGCGATCGGCGAGGTGCTGGGCACTTCGGAAGAAGCAGCGAAGAATTGTCTATTCCGCGTGACACAGAAGATGCGCGCTGCGCTGGGAGACTTTGTATGAAGTGCGAACAGGTTCGAGAGAATCTCTCGCTGATGTTGTACGGCGAATTGTCGTTCACCGAAGAGGAAGCGCTGCAAAGTCACCTGGCCGAGTGTGCGGAATGCCAGGCGGCGTTGGCGTCCGAACAGCATTGGCATGAAGAACTGATCGCGGTGGAGCCGCCGGCGGATCTTTTGGTGAAGTGCCGTCAGGAATTGCGGGCGGCGCTGCCTTCGACGCCGCCTCCGGGGCCGATCGCGCGTTTCTTTAGCGGCTTGAACTGGGGCATGGTGGCGAAGCCGGCGCTGGCGATGGGTTTGGTGGCCGTGGGTTTCTTGGCGGCGCGGGCGCCGCTGTTTAACGGGCAGAGCGAGGCGGGGGCCAATCTGGTGGCCGGCGGCACCGCGCGCGTGCGTTATGTGGAAGCCGATCCGTCGGGGAACGTGCGGATTGTGGTGGACGAGACGCGGCCGCGAGTGGTGTCTGGACGCGCGGACGATCCGAGCGTGCAGCGGTGGCTGTTGTCGGCGGCGCGCGAAGCGAACGATCCGGGTTTGCGGGCGGAGACGGTGGCGTTGCTGCAGAACGGCGCGGATGCGGATGATGTGCGGCGGGTGCTGGTGACGGCGCTCGAAAGCGATCCGAACGCGGGGGTCCGTTTGAAGGCGATTGAAGGCTTGCGGCGGCACGCGGGGAACGAAGCGATCCGGCAGGCGCTGTTGCGGGTGTTGAATGCGGACGAAAATCCGGGCGTGCGGACGCAGGCGATCGACCTGTTGACCGATAGCGCGCCACGGATGCTCGATCAGCAAACGGTGGGAACGCTGCAGCAGTTGATGCGCCGCGAAGAGAACGGCTATATCCGCCAGCGTTGTGAGAAGGCGCTGCGGATGGCGAACGCTTCCGCGGAGATTTTCTAAAGACGATGCGCGGCTGCTGGTGGGTCCCGTTTTTGGTGGCGACCCGATTGGCCGCGGGCACCGAAGGAATCATTGCCGAAGGGGGCTGGTGGAAGCAGGTTTCCGGCTTCCAGGCGGCCAGCGAAGGGGTGACCCGGTTGCACGTGGTGACGCGTGGCCAAGTGCGCGTGCGCGGCGAACGCGGCTTGAACCGCATCACCGGTACCCTCACCAAGCGCGTGAAAGCGCCCAGCGCGACGGCGGCCAAGGCCCGCTTCGATCCGGTGGGCGTGGTGGTGCAGAACCAAGGCAGCGTGGGGATGCTCGAAGTGAGCGGCCTGCCGCTGGACTCTCCCGACCTGATTCTCGAAATTACTATTCCCAAATCGACGCGGCAGACGGCGATTCAGACGCGCTGGGGCGACGTGGAGGCGACCGATCTCGAAGGCGCCGTGTTTGTGGAGAGCGGCGGCGGTTCGGTGCGGCTGGACGGCATTGGGCAGGATGCGATTGCACGGACGGCGGGCGGCGAGATGCGGCTGGGGCGGATTGGCGGGTCGTTGAACTGCGCGACCGGCGGGGGGACAATTCGGGTGGACAGCATCGGCGGGCGGGCAGAATTTGCGACCGGCGGCGGGGAGATCTGGGTGCGCGAGGTCCGCGGGACGCTGCATGCGTCGACCGCGGGGGGCAGCATTCACGTGGAAAAAGCGGGCGGCGAGGTGGTGGCGAACTCGGGCGGCGGCGTGATTGAAGTGGCGCGCGCAGGAGGGCCGGTGTCGGCGACGACGACGGGCGGGTCGATCGAAGTGGGCGGGGGACAGAATGTGCAGTGCGAGTCCGGGCAGGGCACGATCCGGTTGCGGGGCGTTTCGGGGGCGGTGCGCGCGACGACGGCCGACGGAATGATTCTGGCGGAGATTCCGGCCGGGGTACAGTTGAATCATTCGTTCCTGTCGGCGACCAAAGGTGACATTATCGTGTACCTGCCGTCGAATTTAGCAGTGACAGTGAGGGCGCGGACGGAGCCAAACGGGACGAGCGCGGGGCGAATTGTTTCGGAGTTTGAAGCGGTTCAAGGTCGGCGGGACCGGCAGCGCTACGTGAGGGCTGAGGGCCGTTTGAATGGCGGCGGGCCGGTGTTGGAACTGGCGGCGGTCGGTGGCACGATTCACTTACGCAAGCTCAAGTAACTCGAGCTCAGGAACTGTCCAACTTACTAACTGAGGGTCTTCTACGATGCAACGTCAACTTACTCGGCCGGCGGCGAACTTACTCCTGTGGGGCACGGTGTTGGGGCTGGCCGGTCTGCCGGTGAACGCGCAACAGAATCCGCCCACGCCCACGCGTGTGGTGCAGTTTTCGCCGGGCGGCGGGAGTTATCTGGGAATCGGCGTGCAGGACGTCGACTCGGCGCGGGCCAAGGAACTGAAGCTGAAGGAAGAGCGGGGCGTGGAGATCACGGCGGTGGAAGAAGATTCGCCGGCAGCGCGGGCCGGACTGCGCAAGGGCGACGTGGTGCTCGAAATGAGCGGGCAACGGGTGGAAGGCGCCGAACAGTTTGTGCGCATGGTGCGCGAAACGCCGGTGGGCCGCGAAGTGAAGCTGATGGTGAGCAGGGGCGGGGACATCCAGGCGGTGGGGGCGAAGATTGGCGCGCGCAAGAGCTGGACGATTAACGGCGAGCGGGCGATCGTACTGCCGTCGTTGCCGCCGCTGCCTCCGAGCGGGGCGTCGGCGCCGCGGGTGACGATGCCGGACATGCCGCGAACCTATACGTCGTGGAAGAGCGGGGTGCTGGGCGTGGAGGCCGAAGGGCTGAAGGGCGGTCTGGCGGATTTCTTCGGCGTGAAGCAGGGTGTGCTGGTGCGGTCTGTCAGCAAAGGAACGCCGGCCGAGAAGGCGGGTCTGCGGGCGGGCGACGTGATCGTGCGGGTGAATGAAAAGCCGGTGGAGACGCCGGCGGATGTCGCGATGTCGATGCGCGAACGTGGC